>DAOPYN010000020.1:0-63089 GCA_035352895.1 Fibrobacteria bacterium
ATGCCTTCAATTGCGACCGCCCAAAGCGGCGGCGCAATCAAGAGCGGCTATTGGGAATGATAGCAAGCTTTGCAAGCAATGGATTTAATAACTGAAAAAAAGTCCGGTTGAAAATGAACTCCAATGATTAAACTCTGCCCCTCGGTTTTTCAAATTTCGATCTGACAAGCAATCCGCAACAAGTAGTCCGCGAAAAACAGTCCCAGGCACTTCTATATAAACCGATGATCCTTCTGTAATTATCCAGCCATGATGATAATTGGCCGATATCCCGCGCAGCATATTCAAAAAGCGCTCTGATTCAAATTCAGCACATTGTCCAGATAGGACTCTGTCTGAAAGTAATCTTTGGCGATTTTTACAAGACTGTCCTTCGACGGAGACTTCACCTAGATGTATAAGGATTTTTTCTGCACCTTGGGAGCGTACAACATTCGACACTGCACGAATTTCATCTGACCGCAGCCATAGCGAAAATTTGAGCCCCATTTTCAAAAATGATCCACTAAAAAACTCCAAGCCAAACAGAATAGCAAAGCAGGCAACATAAACCCTCTTCATTGGGTTGATTTTCTTGAATACGACGACAACTAGCTCAAATGCCACAAAAACAGCAAATCCAATACATGCATAAAAAAACCAACGACTTCTATCACCAACCCAAGGAGAAAAAACGCTTAAAAAGCTTAGCATGATCGAAATCAGCAGCAAGACTATCCGAAGTGCAATTAACGGTATCATTTTAAATTAGACTCCGCTTTGTTGATAACAAGAAAACTCGGAATATACTTTGTTTCAGGAGGGCGAATCCATGCATTCTGGCCGGATGAAGGATATGCCTTATAATTATAACCTATCAGAGCCCACATTATTGTTCCCGCCGTCAAAGGATAGCCACGCCTCAATTTACCATCAGCGATCGCACCAATCATCCAGTGCGCATCAACACGCTCATTCCATCTCATTAAAACGCCAGCTGCAAGATAATTAACTTCATCTGAGCTAAACCATTTCCCTCCATAAATCATATGCGTCTTTTCGTTCATTCCTTTTGAATTTTCGCCAAACGGCGAATCGGCCAGCCAGAGCATATCTTTGAATCCAAGTCCAAGCTCAGTATTTAAATTATGAGGCACATCAACATATCTATTGTACTCAGATTCAAGCACGCTATTTAGTCCAGCAACAGACAATTCGCCTGACCCGCCCCTGACAGCATAATCTTCATTCGTGAGCTTTTGCACATTTCTTTGAATAACATCACCACCTGCACCAACCTTAAACCATTCGTCACTACCGTCATCGAGACAATCATAGGACCTATCGTCATTTAATCGAGTAGACAATCCCGTCGGATCCACGCCCACCAGTGGCGCATTTCCGACGTAGCTATACGGTGTCCAGAATTGGAGTTTCGGATCCCTTCCGATAAAGCTTCCTCGTTCGGCGTCGTAGAATCTTGCGTTGAAGTAGAAGACGTTGCCGCCCACCTCCGGGTCGTTTTCCTTACCTGTGAACTGCCACTTGAGGGGAATGGATTCCCAGGAGGTTTCCAGGTTGCCCCATGGGTCTCGGGCGTACTTGGCCAGAACCCGTCCGGTGTCGTCCACAACAAGGCTGGGCGTGCCCAGGTTATCGTTGAGCAGGTATCTGACCCGCAAGGCGGTGCCCGGCTTGTCGGCAACCGCCAGGCGCTGGTAGCCCTGGAAAGCATGCCAAGTCCAGCTGGAATCCCCGCGACCCGAGTCGGCAACAACATTCACGCCGTCGTAGAAGTACTTGCGCTCGAGCTTCCACTGCGTGGTGTCCATCCGCGCGGCGTACCGCTTGGCGACTCGGTTTCCGCCTTCGTCGTAGTCGTATGCCCAGACGGTGGAATCCTTCAGGCGACGATCACGGACCACCACCCGTTCCAGCTCGTTCCTCCGATTGAACTTCCGCTCCACGATCCTCCAGGCCTTTGCAAGATCAGTGGTGTCGGAGGCTCCCGCGAAGCTGGCTTCCAGGGAAAGGTTGCCCAAGGCATCATGCCGGAAAATGGTATGGCCGTTCCGGGCGGAACGTTCCCAGGTCACACGATTGGAGGCGTATGCGAAGCTGTCCGCCGCCGTGCCGTCCAAGGTGAATCGATGCCGGGTGCGGTTTCCGTTGGCGTCGTACCACACAGAATCCATGCCGCCCACCCTACCGGTGATGCGCAACTGACCCAAGCGGTCGTGACGGTACACCAAGGTGTCTCCCATGGAACGGCGCATTCCGGTCACATTGCCGGATGCATCCCATTCCAGGCGCTGCAGCATCAAGGTGTCCTGGACCGTTCCAGGACTGGAGAGGGGGTGCCTCCGGATCAGGTTTTGGTTCAGGAATGGCCGCTGCGCCTCATAACCGAACTTCGCCGACATCCGTGCTCCCAATCGGAAGCCGTCCACCAGGTCATTGCGGAGGTACTTGGCGTTGTTCAGGACCGCGATGGAATCGGATCCCTGCACCATCGAAATCGAACCCAATCGACGGAAGGCGTCGTAGTCGAAGGACGATCTTGCCCCACCCGGGATCGTTTGATTCACCAAGGCCCCGGCGACATCGTAGGTGGAAGCGGACCCCAGGGAGTATCCGATCGACGGATTTTCCAGGTTCCGACCCAACCGACGACCATTGAGGTCGTAGCTGTACTTGGCCACCATCCCCGTTCCACGGGTGACCGCCATCAGCTGACCGGAATCCTTGTCCGCTCCATACTGATCCCAAGCGTAGGTGGTGTTCTCACGAGCCCCGGAGCCGTAAGACTCCTGAAGTACCCTGTCCACCGCGTCGTAGGTGACGGTCTTCACCGTTCGGTTCGAAGGCTGGGACAGGGGAGCCAGTGTATCCTGCACCACCCTACCGGCAAGATCGTACCCCACCCCATGTCGGAGATCGTCGGGGTATCTGGTCTCCAGGAGCCGTCCCCGGTTGTCGTACTTGCGAGTCTCAACCAGGCCCTTTGGATCGGTGATGCTCAGCACCTCACCGGTGTTCGCATATTGCTGGCGAACCTGGATCCTCCCGGAGGAAGCGACAGTGGCCACACCCGCAGAGCGCTCCCCACCATAATTCAAGGGAAGCAGAGCGGAGTCGCGCTCGATCAAGGTGTCCCGACCATACCCATCCCAGGAGAACTTGGTCTTGGTTCCGGAAGCATCCCTCTCCACCAAGGTCTTGGCGCTGTCATCCCAGGAGTAGCTCGATTCCCAGGCGAGCCCCAAGGCTCCAGTAGCCGGGCTCACGTACCGCCTGGAAGCGATCAACCTCCCCGCCAGATCAAAGTCATTGAATTCTTCCCGACCATCTGCATCTCGCTTCCACTGAAGCTTGTCGAAGATGTTGTAGCTCATCAGGGTGGTCTGCTGGAGCGCGGTGTCAGTGGTGGAAACGGGTGCGGTCGTCGCGAGGCGACGAACCGCCACCAAGCGTCCCAATCCATCGAAACGAGCTTCGGTGGTCAATCCTTTGGGGTCCGTCTCACGAACCGCCAATGTCCTCTGGTTCGGATACATCGTCCCGTATCCCGGCACGCTTCCCGCGTTTCGCCAACTTGCCAAATCCTGGAGTCGATCCACGTACTCGGTGCGGGTTACTCCCCCATCAGGAGCCGTCTTGGTCAGCGTCCGCCCTATCGCGTCATAGGTGGTGGTGGTCGTCCGCTTTCCTTGAACAGTTTCTGACAGAACCCATCCACGTTCCAGGTCATAGGTCCGGGTGGTGGAAAGTGCCGCCCCGGTCCCCGCGCCACCCATGGTGGTGGCCTTGGGGTAACTCTTGACCGTGACCGGGAACATCTTGTAGGAAGGATCCAAGACAGTTTCGATGAGACGGGCGCTGTCCGCACTCAAACGTGTCCAGGTTCGCACCGGCATATCTGGGCGACGATCGGCATCTGCATACCCCAGCCGTTCCATTTCTGGCCAGGTTTCGCCAGAGACCCTACCAGGCTCGTAGGAACGAGTGCGGAGCTTACGAGTCCAGGCAGGCGCATTGACCCCAGGCCTCCAATCCTCGTACTCGGTGCTGTCCGCGATCAGGGTGCTGTCGCCTCCTTGGGCGTTGGTCCGCCAGGTCCGCTTGGAGGTCTCCAATCCGATCCTGTACTGCGCAAAGGGACTGAAATTGGCGTTGCGTTCCGCGACATCGGTCCACGCCTTCGCTGAATCCGTTCGCACGGTATCCTTGCGGATCTTCCAGAACTCGCCATCTTCGATGTGCCGGACACCATGTGAAGTGGAAACTTCCGGGCAGGTCACCTTGAACACACCTCCGATAGGAAGGTTCGTCAATTTCTGCTCCAAGGAACCCAGCAGGCCTCGCGGGCAGGTGGTTTCCTTGATCACGCTTCCGTTTTGGTCGTATTCCCACAATGTGACTCGCGGATCGAATATCTGGCCGTAGCCACGCGATTCGATCTTGCCTTGCGGTCGATCTCCCACGTACACCCATTGGGTGCGGCTCATCGACGAACTGCCGACGCCATGGATCTCACGCACAAGCTGGAAGCGGGTGGTGCGGTACTCCAGGCTGTCTTGGAGTTTGTCGACCTCAGCCAATTTTCCATTGGAAATGACCGTGGTCCGTCCCACGTATCCTGCCAGCTTCCGATTGACGTTGATCGCAGCGATCATGGGAGCGAAGGTGTACCAATCGGTGATCTCACTCTTGCGAACCGCCACATCGCCAGGGATGTGGTTGGGTTGGGTCAAGATGGTGGTCACAGAAGTTTTTAAAGCAGGATGCTCATTCACGCTCCAGCCGTGGTAGTCGTAGACATGCTGGGTGGATTTCGAACGATCGGAAGCATCCGGGTACTCGGCATCCGAAAGCACAAATCCATCCAGAGCGGACTGTCTGTTGCTGGGGTACTGGTATTCCGTGCGGCTTCCATTGGCATATTGGATGGTGGACAGGTCTCCGTCCCGATAGTCGAATCGAGTGGTATCCACCTGGCTCGCACTAACTCGCTTCGCCTCCCAGGACACAACCTGCACTGGTTGGGTGATGTACCCCTGGATTTTGGATGGATAGGCGCGGAAATTTTGTTCTGATAGACCGTAGACGACAGTGTCAACGACCTTGCGAACGCTGGGGGTACTGGATCGTACTGTTGCGGAATCCCAGACTTTCCCAACCACCTGCTGGATTGTCTGCGACAGATTTTGAACCTCAAACCCTCGTCCGGTCCGGACATCGAAGACTCGCTGCAAGTTCTGACTGGCATCACGAACCATTTCAATCGTATCGCCCGCAGGATGGGTGATCCGGGTGGGAACTGCCCAGTAGGTGTGGTATCCGGATTCGCCGAACTGTACGCCTTTTCGTCCTCCCCGACCATATTCCGTCCGTTCACCATTTGGCTCCTTGACCAGGTAGAACCCGGAATCCGCAGCTTGCAGCTCATTGTATTTCGAGAAGAAGGCAGTCGGATCCGAGCCTGTCCCGAGATCGACCACCTTAGGAACGCCAGGAGTCCGTGCGTAGTAGACGACTCGCTGATCGGCACCGGAAAGACTGACGTAGGGATACCATTCCCAGCCATCCTTGATGATCGGGTCCTCGTCGGATAGAATGAATCGAGTCGCCCCGCCATCGCTTCCCACCAACTGCATGTCAGGCATTGGGTGCAAAGAGCCTTCGAACTTCATGCCCATGACGTCAGACCACTGCACTTTGAATCGACCATTTCCACGGTTTCGCTCGTTCTCGTGGTTCACCCCAAGGATCCCCAATCGACCATTGACACCAAGCGCCCAAGGTTGGACATGTACACTTCCAACATCGAACGACTTATCCATCTCTTGGACCATGGCCACATACAGACGGGTCATCTGAATCGCCGCTCCCACTGCGACTCCGGCTAAACCTCCTGCCATTCCTCCACCGACGATTGAGGAAACGATTCCCTGGGCGATTTGGTGTGCCATGAACCATCCCATGTCCTCGGCATCGGCGTCACCCTTGGCTAAGTGATAGCCCATTTGACCGTAGGAGATGACACTTGCTGCGCTCGATCCCCATTCAAAAGGAGCTACCGAGGCAGAGACCCTGGCGAAATTGAGCATGGCGTCGCCGCAATCCCCAGAAGCCGACTTTCCTCCGGCCATGCTCTGCACGCATTCCTGCATCGTACGCAGATCATCCATTCCACCTTGCGCGAGATAAAAGGCCCCCTGGACAGCGGCTCCAGCCAGGTGGAGATTGGCAAGCATCTCCTTCTCCTCCGGTGTCAAATCCGTCGGGGTGAAGCTCTTTCCCAATTTATCGGAAAGCGCTTTCTCGAATTGGAGTCGCTCGACAAGTTTCTGAAGATTCCCATTGTACTGGTTGTTCATCAACCGAAACACTTCTTCGTGAACGATCGGCTGAAGCATCTGGACACCCACCGCACTCGCAAACGCCCAACCGTTGGGAACAAAATCCGGCTGGTCGTAGCGATACATGCGACGAGTCCCGATCCCCCCCACACTCTGAGGACCGACATAACTGAAGTCCCGATCACTGTAACTGGGCTTGCGGGTATTCTTGAAATCGATCCCCGATGGATCCATGTCGTACTGGTCCACGAACAGCGGATCGCGCCAGTGGCTGTTCCAAGTCCTGGATAGGGAGATCCCCAGCGGGGCTCCAGAGAACTGCCCAGCATTGGAAGTCACCACCAGGTTGCCATTGAGGTTGGAGATCACCCCACCCGGCCCCGAACGCTTGTACGTGTGGGTAGGCGACAATCCCTGTTCGTTGTGGCGCGAGATTCCGGCGAGCGAAAGAACCGGCAACAAGGCCAGCCAGGTCAACGATCGCCAGGTGGAGGAAAGAGTTCGGTTCATCATGGGGTTTCACCAGAAAGACGAGAAATGTGGATCTTCCCAGCGGAAGGAGAGTTCAGCTGAGTGAAGAACTTGAGGATGACAGGATATCCCGGTGCATACCGGGAACCGTCGATGGACCAACGCAACCGGGACCACGTTCCTTGTGAAGGCAGTGCAACCGTTCCGAGATCATCCCACCAACGGCTGGATTCGGATTGGATCGCCACCAAGTTGGCTCCGCCAACCCAGCTCATGTTCTCCACCATCACGTCCATCTCGATGTAGCGGCGGTTAGCCCAGGCGGTATCCCAAGGGATCGCCACCTGGAACATTTCCCCGCCGCTTTGAGGTGGTGTGGTTGCCAAGCCAACATGACCAGCGTTCTGGTCGGCCACCCAGGAAATTCCAGCAGGTGCCTGTATTTGACTTGGCTGATCCAAAGTCACCGTGGTCCCAGTGGCAGGTGGTGGATTCGGCGGAGTCGTGGTGGTATCGGTGGCCAAGGGAAGCGGATACACCCCCATAGCTCCGTAGACCACTTCTCCTTGGGAAGTTCCTGGCAGGTGACCGTTGAACAGCACCATCACCTGGAACGACTTGCCCACCTGAGTCCAAGACGGATCATAGCGGAACGAAAGGGTTTTCCAGGCCCCCACCGCACCAACCACGGAAACCGAGGACGGCGTGAGGGGTCGCCAGGAAGAACCATCGAAGAAAGCCAGCATGACCTCTCCCGGCCATGCTCCCGACTGGCGGTAGGCATCCGAAAGCCGCACATCCATCCGGAATTCCGAGCGATGCGTCCACACCGTATCCCAGACAAAATTTGCCGCAACTTGGAAGTCGGGATTGTTTTGCACCACCCGGACTCCGGGTTGTCCTTGGACAAACACCGAATCTCTCTGCACAATTCCTCTGCCCGTGGGCGTCAAATCCGCTACATGCCCCGGTCGAGTGCTGTAGCCGGAATCGATCCGAGTGGGAGGAGTGGGCGTCGTGGTGGTATCCACCCAACACCGACCGGAAACCCAGGTGGAAGCACTCGCGAGAGTGTCACGAGGCATCACCAATGGAATCGGATTCCAGTACTGGATTGTGTCCTGGAACTCGCCCGGAAGAGCGCGTCCCCACACCCTTCTTGCGACCCCTTGATCATCCAGTACAGAAACCGTCAATTGGTCCAAGATGAATGGGGTGGTGTTGTATGGCGATGGGAAACTTGTCTGATAGTAAGTCTCTGGGTTCGTCCAATCGTTGGAACGCAAGACCTCCTTCACCGGATGATACAGGAACAGAGAGACGCCCTTCCCAGTGGGAAGGGTATCACTTCCTGCCCATGAGAATCGAGCCGACCAAGTTTCTAGGAAGGGATCTGGCAAATCCATCGGACTCGACTCCATGGAGCCCAGACCGGATAGGCAGAATGGACCGCCGGCTACTGACTCGTCGGTTCCTGTCCACTGATTCAGGTCATTGCACGCCTGCGAGGGCATCGTCACTCCATCGTATTTTGACTCCGGCTCCTTGTAGAAGGTGTTGATTCGAAGTCTCTCGGAGGTGATTCTCGAGGATCCCGCATGAATCAGCCTTGCGTTAAGAATCCATTCATCCTGGCTAGGATCGTCGACAGCCCCAGAATAACCAGCGACCGACATCTCTGTCCGTCGGGTGGTCCTGATCGCGCTGGACGGAGCCAACTTCACCAACCGAATGCCATCCAAAAGGAGATCTGCACGCCTTGCGGTATCGATCTCCTTGTTCGCAGCCCACGGATGATCCAGCATGAACTTCAGGAACCAGTACTGGTTTTGAGAGTTCTGTGGATTGTAGGGAGTCTGGATCAACTCAGAGAGTGGCACCAGAACCTTCTGCCACCGACCGGAAAGTCTTCCGGATGGCAGGTAGGTCTGGAGCAGTTGGAAGTCTTCCTCAAACCCTCGCAACTCGCCATTGCGATCACCAGTGCCGTAGCGTTCCTGCTTGGTAAGCCAGAACCGGACAGGGATTTCCTGTGAATGGTTGGATCCAGTCCAAGTGCGTGTTGTCGCCACCCAGAACTCCAAGTGAGTGAAGCGATTCATGTCCACTTGCGACTGGAGGGCATCGATTCGCATCCCCAGGAAATGTCGCCTCGAGAACGGGATCCGAAGGAGACTGGAACCCACCACCGGTTTCAATGCACCTTCGCAAATGCCATCTGCCGTGACCATCGCAATGGTATCCATCGTGGGCGTTGGAAGTGGATCCGAACTCAGGTTGTCGCCCCAACGATCAGACAGAGTCCAACGAGCATCGTTCTTGTCCAGGATCCACATGGAGTCCAAGGGATTCCAGTTCAAGGAATCCGGCAGGCTTTGGATCCGCCAGAATTCGTCGATGGTCGCCAGACGACCTGGATCCTGGGGATCCTCCACCCGCAACCGGAGGTGAACCACCCCACTGTCGCGAACAGGAATATCAAGGATTCTGTTGGAAGCCACCGCAATGGGAGTTCCATCCAAGAACCAGTTGGCGACCAGATTGGGCTCCTGCTCCGGATCCACCCAGCCGGCTCTCACCGAGCGCCCCTGGCCCGTCAGCCACGGACCCGTGCCCAAATCCTCGATCCAGACCTGCGGCATCTTGAGCGTGCGAACCGGAGGAGTGACACCCCAAGCCAAAACGCCACCGCTAAGCCATGCAGGAACATGGGGATTGAGCGTAGAGGCGGTATCCGACTGGTAGCTCCAGTCATCCCCAAGCGTTGTGATGATGGACTTGGACGATGGCCCTGTGAGGACCAGTGTACCGACTCCCCAAGGCGTACCCTGCGAATTGAACGAGCAATTTGCACACTTGACGGAAACTGACCAAAGGAGGGAATCCGGGTTCTTAGGACCACCCGGCACTCGGACCGGCTGCCCCACTGTGATCTTGCCCGAGAAGGCTTGCACCTGTCCAGTCGGATCCAGGGAAGCCACGGTTCCGGGGGCTCCCTTGAAGTAGTAGCGAAGCTCGAATCCGCCCTTGACGGGAACACCGGTATCATTGGCCACGGCGATCTTCACCCGCAATTGACCATTGGAAACCTTGGTTCCAGTCCAAACGCGCATTTGGGCGACATCCATGTCGCGCCATTCCGACACGTCGCCATCAACCACCACGGGTCGGAAGCCATACGGATCGAACAAGCGCAAGCGATGGGTCGCGGTGTCAATCACAGTGTCTCCACCGCCAGTCGAGACGATGCCCCAACGAAGTTGGTGAAGCTGATCACCAGTTCCGAACAGATCCCAACCGATTTCCCAGACACCCAGATTCGCGGGAGCTTGTCTAAGGCTGGGCAGGATTTGGGTTCCTGTTCCCACCTGGACCGTACGCGGATCGTCAGGGTGATTCCCGAAGTGGATCATTCCATTGGCGGCCGAACCACCTTCATGGAGGGTATCCCCCACGGCTGTCCAAACCCCGCTCTGGAAGGAATAGGGAATCGCGTGAGCACCCTTCGCAGTGTCGCTGCCGTCACCCGAAATCAATTCCAGCGCGCGATCCGCACCACGAATTGCGCTTGCGGTGTCACCGGTAGTGCTGTCTCCATCCGAATCCACATACAGACGCAAGGGGGGGGACCAGGATTGGCCAGCAGGCAGCGGATTCCAAGAGTGGACCAACCAATGCGTGCGCGGCGTCTGGGATCCATCTGCACGGGTCACCAGAGTTTGGCGCATGTAGACCTCGCCCACATCTTGGCCCACGTGGTGATCATTCTGCGGATCGACCACCT
The DNA here is from genome assembly GCA_035352895.1 of Fibrobacteria bacterium. GTDB lineage: Bacteria > Fibrobacterota > Fibrobacteria > UBA5070 > UBA5070 > UBA5070. Next base: position 10,597 of record DAOPYN010000020.1, read on the forward strand.
GGAGGTCTGGGAGCGAATCGACAAACCAAACGACCAGGGAATCCTCGTTCCCCACCCAGTCCTTCGCCCACACCACCAGCTTCTGCTTGCGCTTGGTGGCCACGAATCGGACCAGCTTTTCCGCACTGTGTCTGGCCAGCAGAGAATCCAGGTGCGGGAAGGCTGAGGAATCCAACTCGCGCCCATCCAGCTGGATTCGTCGCGCCACAACCAAGCCGTCGTCTTGAGCCCCAACATCCAAGTCGAGGGTATCCCCTAGCCGAATGGTCACCAGTTGTTCCTTGGACTGGCCGGAATAGGCGAGCAGTTTGGCGCGCGGCTCCGAATGGTAGGGATTGTTGGTGTCCCGGCTGGTCGGCGTCATCAGACGCTTTCCGTTGTTCACCAAAAACGCCACTTTACGGATCACGGAATCCGCAGAATCCCTTACGCCACGCATTTCACGTTGGAAAGAATCGATCATGGTCGGCCAAACCAGCCAGCCATTGCCATCTGGCTTGCGAACCTGATGGACGGTGAGCCACGGTGCGGTTCGGTCAGAGAGAACCAGGAACTTCAATTTCTGCTCGTTGCCCGCCAGATCACGCACCACCAACTGGAACGGCTTGTCGGTACTGTCGATGTCCAGCGGTAGAACCTTGGCGCTGACCACGGAATCCTTGGAGCCTCGGTACAAAGCCCAAACCTCGGATTCTGGAACCTTTGCCGTAAGGCTGTCCAGTCCAGCGGAATCCTTTGCATGGATCTCCACCATGAACTTCTTCGTGGCTGGATCCAATTGCGTCGCCGTGGGATGGAAGGTGTACACGGTGTCACCAGAGGAGGTATCCAGGTCAGGTTCAATGGTTTGGCCACCGGGGGCACGTCCCTGGATGGAAAGGATTTGAGGCGCCACGGCATCGATCCCAACACCCAACCAGATGCTGTCCTGGTTGCCGTAGCGGTCCCGTGCCTTCAAGGAGACCCATCGAACAGAAGCGTTCGACGCCAGATCCGGAATCTGCGCCTTCCAACTTAGGTGGACCGAATCCCCAACGTCATGATTGGTCAGGGAGTCCTTCTGGATGGCATCACCGGTCTTGCTGGCCGCATTCCTCCACAGCGCAGTCCAGTCGGGCTGTTTGTGGGTAGAGCCTGCCAAAGCATTCACCGGCAATTCCACGCCTGGCCGTGCTGGACGGGCGAGAATGAGGCCATCAGGCGAAGAAACCACGCTATCCGTCCAACGGAGCCGTGGATGAGCGGTATCCCCCACATCCACCTGGAAGGTCAGCAGGTTGTTCCGCAAATCTGGCTCCTTCAGGGTATCTCCTGTGGGCAGCACGATCTTGAAGCTGTCCACCGACACTTGGCCATTGCGCAAACCGAAATGAGCCGAATCGGGAAGCACACACCGGAGGGTGCCCACGGAAGTGGTCCCTCCCCGGAGGGGCTTGACCAACCAGTTGGCGGGAGCACATCCCGCCAGACTCGCATGGACCTTGGTGGAGTCCAGACTGTCGACGATCCCACCTGCACGGAATCGCAGAGAGACCTTCACGGTCAACGAATCGCCTGGGATCGGCTTCCATCCCACCGTGCGTGCTCCATGTGTTTGCACGAGGACCGTGACATCTTCCTTGCGAAGGATCTGATCCGGAACGAACAAGGCGTTGTAAATGTAGGCCGCCGCTCGATCCGCATCGGAGGTGCTGCGCACATCCGGGATTTCCAGGAGGGTGCCATTGCGGAGACGACCAGCCGGGAAGTACAGGAAGGATCCCACCCTCACGGTGTCAATCTTCTTCGTTCCGTTGGCCAGAAGAGTGGTGTCGAATTTGCGAGCCAGCATTCCCCAATCGACGGGGATCGAGGCAGAATCGAACCAAGCCATCTTCAACGGTGTGCGCATGGTGTCGCGCACTTGCACAGGCCAGGCGCGGACCGTCCAGGAATCCACCGAATCCGCACGCAAGGGCTGAACCCGGATTCCTTTACCGAACCACAGATAGGCGTTGTAGTCCTTCGTGGTGGAAGGTGTCTGCGGGAGGCCATAGATCCGTGCACGCAGGACATCAGTGGAATCCGCGCGCACGATGGTGCCTGCAGAATTCAAGCGAGCGGAGAACGCAGGAGCGCCTGCGAACACCAGATTACCGCCACTTTGTGTCCAGCGGAACAGCGGAGATTCGTCCTTGCCTTTCCAGAGCGAGGGAGGCAAAGCGCTGTCCAGAAGAACCAGCGCCCCCTTCGTGGAGGCATCCAAGAATTGGAGAACCAGAGTGGTGTCCGCGATACGGGCATCGATGCCTCGCGTGAACAAGAAATCCTGGATGCGACGGACGTAGGTTGGATCCTTACGTCCAGGAAGGATCAATGCCTTGGGCACGGTCACGATCAGAGGCTTGACCACCATCTGAGTGTCCAGCACCTGGCCCTGGCTTCCCAGCGAAGAGATCCTCACATCGGCGTAGTCCTGGAACAAGCGGGTATCGCTCGCCACAGGCTTCCAGGTCCAATGGAAGGAACCAGGCTGCAGACTCAGGGTATCCTCAAGCAGTACGCGTCCCTTGTGCCGAACAGAAACCAAGGCACGTCCCGCACGCTGCGAGAAGCCCTCGACAACCACTCGATCCATTCGCTTGTTGCTCTTGGCAAGGACCACATCCGGCCATCCCACCCAGAGACTATCTCCCGGAACGGCACGGGTGATGCTCACACCAGGGCCCAGGTCCTGAAGGCGAACGTTGCGGCAAATCGACCGTACACCGCCAAGACTTCCTTGGATCAGAGCACAGACAGAATTCTGGCCCAGGTCCAGACTATCGGCCGGAAGCGTCCAGGTGGCGGAAAGGGATTCGACCTTCTTGGACGGGACCAGGGGAGTGCCCACAAGGGGAATCAACTTCCCACCAGAGGTGCGGATCCAAGCAGAAACGATCGCGGAATCCTTCACCCACAGCCGGACACCCAGCTCGCGAGCCTGGGACTTTGGCAGAACGGTATCGGACAAGGCCAACGAAGCTTCGATGGAATCCTTGACGACCCGGAAACGGGCGGACTGGCTTCCCAACGAATCCACTTGTGCATAGAACATCCAATCTCCCGTACGTGCCACGGCACCATCGGCGTAGAGATTCCACTGACCCTCCACCACGACGGAGTCCGAGCCAAGGACCTGGCTGGTTCCCGTCCACTTTTGGGCCGTTGCGGTTTCCAGGAAATCGTTCGATCGCGTTGCGGAAATTTTCAGGATTCGGCTCTTCAATCCCAGAGCCAGAACCTTCCATCGGAGTAGTCCCGCGGCGGTATCGGAAAGACCCACCACGCTGGGTGCCAGGCTTTGCAGCACAAGTTCCGGAGCTGCGGTATCGATTCCGATCCAAACGACCTTCGCGGGCGCGGTCGAGACGACTCCCGACACACTCGCTGCACGGATTTCGGCCCGGTAGATGCCTTTGGCTAGGCTGACTCCAGCAGGACAGGATCCCCATGGATAGGAATTGACTCCTTCCATCACTGGGGTATCGAATTTGTCCACCAGGACCCCGGTGGAAGAGAGAATCCGGATTTTGGCAGCTCCTGCCGCATCCGAGTACCAGGCGAGGAGTCCCTTGGAGGAACAGCTTGAGCTCAGCTTCCTGGGTTCGAAGGAGAATCGATCGAAGCCAGGGATGCGATCCGGTGCGCTGGGCAGGATGACCGCAGAAGCAAATGCATCCACGAATCGAGCACGCAACTGGACTTGGCCAGCCAGAATGGCCTTGATCACGGTGGAATCCAGAACGATCGACGAATCGAACTTCCCGGTTGACCTTGGATTCAGGAGCCATCTGGTCAGAGAGGCGGGCAAGGAGTCCTGCGTTCCCACCGGCTGGATTCGGATTTCCACTTGGGGTAGGGTCCAACCAATCAGTTGGCGACGAGTCCTACCATCGAGTGACAGTTGCAAGCGTCCACCCACCAAGGTAGCGGAAACCCAACGGGGTGCGAGGTTCTTGGAGAGATCTCCAACCAGGACCATCGCGGTGGAGAAGTGAGGAACAAGTCCCACCAGCAGAACCTTGTCGAAGTCCGCCGACCCCGTATTCCCGGAGCTGGAGCGGTTCAACACAAAGGAGGTGGGGACTTTCTCCATGGCCTTGGAATCGGACAGGATCCAAATGGCCAGATTCTGTCGCACCCAAGTGGTGCATGCTTGGATCTGGGCCAGGGTAACGGTCTGCGCCGAATCCGGAAGGATGGTGCCCATCCGGGAAAGGATTTCCCGCAGGGTCAGGGTGTAATACAAGGATGCAGGCTTGGAGAAGCCCATCCCGCTGGGTGACATCGAAATGACCGGACCCAGAGGCTTCAAGCCGGGAACCGGAAGATCATCCAGATCCGCTCCTGCCAGCGTGTGCAGGACCACGGGTCGGTTGTCGGTGTTGGTGGGATCCGCAGGAATCTTCAGTTCAGCACGATGGTAGGCATCGGAAAGTGTCAAGGAATCCTTCGAGCGAGGAGTTCCGATCACGAAATCCTTCCGCATCCAGACATTCTCGATGGTACCCGAAAGGGTGTCCTTGGCGGTGATTCGCACCACGAAGGATGCCTTCCCGGAACGTCCGGTGATATTCCACCAGACAACATCCGAGGTGGAATCGATTTGCCATTGGTCAGGTTGTTCTCCAGGCCGCCGGATGCCTGTCCAGAGGTCCATCGAATCGGTGAGCTGCTTGGGAGGAGCCAACCGGACCCATTCGGTATCCTGGACACCGAAGGCCTTCCAGGAGAGGATCTTGAGTCCACGCCCGGCCTTTGATACCAGCCGATTGGGCAGCGCTCCTTCCAGGCGCACCCACCGCTGGCTGGATTGCGAAGCCGCCAGTCCAAGTGCGACGTCTTGGAGTGACGGATTTCCACGCAGCACGAAGTCCCGGTTGGGCGTTTGACCATCCGGGTAGAACAGCTCCACAGTCCATCGTGCCTTGTCGCCGGTAGTCGCAAGAAGGTTGGGATTCAGGACCACGGAGTCCGTGCAACGCCCGGATACATCGTTCCTGGCCCGAACAAACGCCGAAGCGACACTGGGTTTGTAGCAAGGAACGGACGCCAGATTCGCGGCTCCAACCGCAACCGGCATGAGGGCGATCCCGTTGCGCCAAGGCTCATAACCTCCCACGCGGTTTCCGAAATTCTGGGAGAGGTGGACCCAGCCACCACGCCCCTTCAGGAGCGAATCAGACGCCGACGACCACAATTCCTGTCTGGTTGGCTGGTAGGCGTAGCGCGCGATCAGGCGGGGCTTGGCAGCCACAACCATGGTGTCGCGATTGTTCCAGACGCTCTTCCAACGGAGGGTGTCGCGCTGGGTGGTATCCAACCTCCACGAAATGATCTGCTGGCCTTCGAGGAATCGTCCCAAGTTGTCCAGTGGCTGCACATTCCAGGTCAGCGTCGCGGCTTTGACAAACGAGTACAGTCGATGGCTCGATCGTCCTGCGACGGATCCTGCCCAACGTTCGTCTGGCAATTCCGGGAACAGGTCGCGGACGGTGATGACCAGCGAATCCGTTGGAATGGGTTTGCCTGGCTTCCAAAGCGAATCCGCTCCCACCTTGGCAGGTGCAATGGACCATGTACGACCGAAGTGTGCGCTATCGAGCACCAATCGGACATCCTGAAGGTTGGCGCGATCCAGATGGGCACGCAGGTCGAGCGCAACATTGGGCCAGGGAGCCGGAGTGGTATCCCAAACCACTCCGAAAGTGCGGTCATCCACGCGCAACCTCGGCTTGAAGACCAGATCATGGTTAGCCCAGTGCTTCCTTGCACTGTCTGTCAATTGATCCTTCTCATCCCTGGTCCCGGGGCCTCCATGGGTTCCCCAGTTTTGGATGAAGTCCACTTCCGTGAGGGTATCGCCGGACTTGTTGACCGGCCAAGTCCTGGAAACGACCTGACCATTCACGATTAGCGCAGTATCCAATTTATCCACCCAAGCAATCGGAGATGGCTTGTACCACCACCCCAATTGGCCAGCTTTGTACCCTCCAAACGAGGAATAGCCGCCAATCGTCTTGCGGGACGATTGCACATCCCATCGGAGTCCATCTTCAATAGGATCCACCAAACCGGTGTCAGCAAACAAAGTGCGCTTCACCACCGTGACGGTGGGATCGTTCAAATAAAACCAGGGGTGCATCCAGTTAATGCGAGGAGGCACGGAATAAGCCCAGGTATTTCGAACCCCAAGATTATTCAAATCTCCAACCCAGCTTGCTCTACTGTGGTAATCCCCAGACCAATAAATATCTTTTGTCAAATCCGCGAATTCATATCCTTTGTTGTCATTACTAAACCACTCATTGGATATGGTGAAGAACCAGTTATTATCCGCAGGCCTCTGTTCCCATTTCTTCCCCGTTTCTCCATAAGCCGGAATCATCCTATCGTCCCCAACATTAGTCCGCGAATACACCGAACCACCAGCCCAATCCCATCCCCGATTTACAGTTGTCGTTGCATTCATTTGGGTGGCATACAGAAGCTTCCCGGATGTATCAGCCCCGAGCTTGCCATATCCAGCAGGAAGGACATAGAACCTTTGACTCCAATCATCGGGAGTCAAATGAAAATGACCGTCATCCGTGACACTGATATAGTTGCGATGAAGCTTGAAATCGGAACTGGTATTCAGGTTACTGAACCACTGAGCATTTCTCAAAACGCCAGCAGCAGTATCCAGGTATTCTTGTAAATTTGGCTGCGCGAGAGGAATCGAATCCCGCGATGCCAAGTAAGCAAGGATTTCAACCTTCGAAACGATCAGATGCTTCCGTTCCATTCGATAAGCTGAGTCAAGAGCTTCAGATGGCTTAATTCTTTCAGCTACCAAGGAATCAATAGTTTTCTTTAAAGATATTTTCTGCAACGAATCCTGCGCCGCCACGACGGGATCCCAAATACTTCTAGTCACGGTTGTATCGCGGCGCTGGTTGGTAATGGTATTATCCCCTGTGGCACGCTGACAATAATACCCGCGAGCTGCGATTGAATCCACCTTTCGAAGCAATTCCACATTGCCGCGGGCCTGCATTTTCACAAAAAGGTTATCTTCCCAAGCAACGATTGGGGAGATCATTCCCCGCAACCCTTTGCTCCAATCGGGTGCCAGATCATAAGGCCCTTCATCAACGCAGAAGACGGGATTGGATACGGAAGCCTTAATCAGATTGTACCGACCCACAGTTCCCCGCATGGACTGGAGAAGGGGAGATTCTCCCAAGAACCCGGAATAACCGATATTTGTTGCATAAAATTTGTCGCCACTGCGATTTAGGAACTCTCGATTGACCCCATCACCAAAAAATTTGGAAGCATCGAAGCTATAGACACCGCCTTCTGCCTCGAACTCAATGTTTTCCTTTACCCCAGACTGCTTGAAAACGAGCGGAGTGCCAATTTTTTCCGTCTTTGTGAAGGATGCTAGTGAATCAGGGCTTCGAATCGTTTCTCCGCGACTACCAATCCCTGTCATTCCAGGATGAAGAAAGAACCAAAACGGAATATTTTCTGCCGCGGGATTAATTGTGGTTGTCCGCTTCTTGAAGTGGTACCAGGACCAGTAGAATCCCTCGGCAATCCATGTCCCCGAATAGTTCTGGAATCCTGCAATGCTGTTGTACGCCTTTGCCCATTCCACCTGGTAGTCCACAGGAAGGAACAATCGAGCGGTTTGTTTTCCTTCGGGGAGCAACCGGAATCGAACATCCGCATCCGGGTAGTAGGCCAAGGGTCCTTCCAAACGAGCACGGATCCGCACATCACTGATGAGGTCAGCGATCCGCAAGGAATCCTGGTTGGCCCCCTGCACATAGGCCCCGGTATCGGTAATCAAAGAGGCCGGAGTGCGGACAATCTGAACGGTGTCACGGTCCAGGAGGACCCAAGCGTCATTGCGCAGGACCTCCAGCCCAAGGACAAACCAGCGGTCCGATCCATTGGGATCCACGCGACGCACCCCGTTCGAGTCGGAGCCATCCCAGCTCAGGATTTGGCGCAGGTCCGTGTTACCGGGAAGAAGGTTCACCACCGAGCCGGCGGAATCCGTCACCACGATGCGCACCTGCTCCGGCGCATCCAGCTTGATGGAGCCACGGATCTTGGGCAAGGTCCATCCGAGATCAGCCAGTCCCAGATCAAGGGTATCCGGATCCACCACCAGGGTGGAATCCGCGGCCACCGCAAGAGGAGCGTTCACGCTTCCCACCATCTGGGACTCCAGACGAACGGAGCCGGACTTCGCCACGGCCAGGATGGTGAAATCCCCCTGGATCCACTGGTTGTCCTGGTTCTTCCCTAAAAACACCAAGGTGTCCCGGCCGCTGGTGGTGGATGCGGTTTTCTTCCAAACCGGCTGTGCCACCTCGGAGCCGTTCTTGGCCCACACCTGCCATTCGATGTCCGCTCCAGACACGGGCTCCACCGAAGCAACCACCTTGAGAAGGTCGTTCAGTGTATCTGTGTCCCGTCGATCGATCGTTGGGGTCGACGGCCGCAGCAAGGTGAGGAACAATTTGGTTCCCACCGAGTCCCGAGTGCGCTGCACCCGAATCTTCCTGGTGGCCACTTTGACGGAATCCCCCTTACCAACCCAAAGGGAGAGGGTGTAAACGGAATCCGTCAGCTTGGACGCATCCAGCACGGCCAACACTTCGTCGGTGCCAAGTCGATTCGCTTGGCCGATGGAACCTGGTACCCCCACCAGATCGAACGCTGATCGATTCCTGGCGGTCACCGCACCAGTCGCGGAAGTGCCTGCCGTCACGGGAAGGAGCAGCGCTCCACTCCTTCCCAGATCCTGCCAGGTGGGAACGGTCTGGGCGACCCAATTTCCAGAATGGAGAGCCACCCGGTAGATGGCATCCGAAGTCCCGGAGGGATCCGGATCCGGGGCAATTCCGCGGACTTCGCGCAATCCGCTGGCGAACACCACCTCGGCATCCGTGGGTGAGGTGATGGAGGGCAGAAGCTTGCCCACAAAGAACACCGCCGATGCGGTGCTCAACCAACCGGCCTCGTAGCCCCGAACTTTCCAGGACTGCTCACCGGAGGGCAAGCTGGCCGACTTCACCAGGCGTCGAACCGTCGTTTTTCCCAAAGCATTCAAGGTCGCGCTCAAGGAATCGATCTTCGTTCCCAAGGGATTGAGGATGGCCAATTGTACCGAGGCATTTGGGCTCCCGGAAATGTCCACATCCAGCCAACCTTCGACCGCCTCTCCGGCAGGCACCAGAAGGGGAGAGAACTTGGCGATCAAGGAAGGGCCCGCGCGTCGGATCCGCAGAAGCGAATCCGTCAGGCCTGTCCCACGCACGGTGTCCGATTTGTTCCCCGCCGTATCGATGGCCAGCCACTTGACCCGCCAATCCCCCTCCGGGATCCATGCACCATCGGGATCGCGACCATCGAAAGTCCACTTCCGTCCCTGCACCTTTCGGGGGTCCAGGCTCCAACGGATCACTCGCCCGGTGGTTTTCTCCTGGAGCCACAGCTTGACCAAGGCAGTTCTTGTGGTGTCCTGGTCGTCGACGACGCCAGCCAAATTCCAGGTCCAGGTGTGGCCGGGACCGATCGGGCCGGATCCTGTCCAGGTGGCAACCGCCGCGGGAGGAGTCTTGTCCAGCTCGAATCCAACGCTATCGATCGCGGTATCGGTGGATTGGACAACCTGCAGGATCAGCCGGTATTTCCCGTTGGCGGCCGTCCCTCCATTCCAGGTTTGGGACAGGAATCCCGTGGGCGAACCCGTTCCACTGGCAATTTGGCTGTTGAATCCATTCGGCCCACGGACCGTCATGGTCCATCCAAGATCCCCTTGGCCCAAAAGGCTTGCCGTGATTTTCAACGAGGGGCCCACCACTGGGGACCAAATCATTGGATCCACACGCAGGGTCGCGATTCCCGCGCCCGAGGATTGGTGGAAGTCCCCCAAGTGGACCACGCCCGTCGTCTTCAAGTTTACACCGGAAGCCAGGTTCCCACCCAGCACCAGCCAGTTGGGATTGCCACCACCCGCAGGGTAGAGGCCGCCCGCAGCTGTGACCAGCCGTTGCCGCGAGCCTGGCCGCAAGCGCCACAGGTCACCCGTGGTTGCTTGCCAGAACAACACTGCCCCATCCAGGGCATCCTGAAGCACCACACCGGATGGCCCAGGCACGGAATCCGTGATGCCGTTGCCCCATTCGACCTTGTTAGCTCCGTATACGCGCACCAGCTTCCATCCGGTGCCATCCTTCCACAATCCAGCGGAGGTGGTCCCCGAAGCGGATGAGCGCAACAAGGTATCCTTGCCGGTTGACTTTGAAGGAATCCTTGCCTTCACCTGATTGGCGTCCCACACCAATCCCAGCCAACGATTCCCTTGCTTCCATCCTTGGAGTCCAAGCCAGGATCCACCACTGTCGGTCTTCTGGAACCATCCGTTGGCCCGGTACAGCTCTATCAGTCGTCCATTGGTCAAGTACAGCAAGGTGTCCCCGGTCCAAGTGGGCATGATCAACCCTTGGTCCAGAGTCATGGAGTCGCCTCCCCCGAAGAACCCCTTGTTCCTGCCGTAGGATCGAATTCTCAGGATCGTCTGCCCCCCCTTCACGATGGGAGCCGCCCAGGTGCTGTCAGCGGTGTTCCAAGGGTGAATCCCACCCAAGACCACCTCACCTGCCGTGGAAAAACGTGCCGGAACCGTAGGCGCACCTGTGGCAGGCAAGCCACCAGTTCTCTGGAGTGCGATCACATACCCCGATGGCGCAAGAAACAACCTCTGATCACCGGGGAGGGTGCGATCAAATCCTTTCACCAATTCCGTGGAAGAAAACAGGGTAGCGAGCGCAAGCAACAGGAAAGACATGGCTTCTCCGAAGCGAAAACTTTCCACCGCCTTGCAGTTTACGGGGCGGGGAATAGCCGGGACTGAGCAAGGGCCAGCGAAGACTTCACCGTAACCCCTACCCACAAAAGTGGGCCAAACTTAGAAACGCCCAGAATTGCGGTCAATGACTCGAAATCGCTTCGAAACTTCGGGCCTCAAGACAGCATCGCAGGATGCTGAAAAAGACGCTTCGCAAGGATATTCGTTTCGGGTCTCAATCAAACTTGAACCCTCAATTTCCACGATTCCCTGCAAGCGCTTTCCCCATCAGAGGCGGATCGCCCAGCCGATCCGTTCCTGGCCGTCGGTAGCCTAAGCATCTTCCTTGTGGGTCGTACCCACCTCGTGGGGTCAGCGCGGAAGATCGCTGGTCGCCACGTCCTTCCACGTCCGGACCTGGGTTCCCGATTGTTCGTAGGAGCCTTCGCCACCGTGGATCAGGGTGCTTCTAGACAGACGATCGCCCGACAATTCATGGAAGTACTTCAGACCCTTGAACGCGTCCTTGGGCACCGTCGCGCCGGATTTGACTTCCATGGCGTGGAATCGATCCCCCTCGACCTCGAGGAGGTCGATCTCGTGCCCTGCCTGGTCGCGCCAGAAATACAGGTTGGCCTCCGCTCCCCGGTTGCGCAGCCGCTTGAGCGATTCCATCACCACCCAATTCTCGAAGATCGCCCCCCGCTGGGCATGGATGGCCAGCTGCTCGGCGGATTCGATCCGCAACAACCAGCACAACAGACCCGTGTCGGTCAGGTAGAGCTTGGGCGTCTTGACCAGTCGCTTGCCGAAGTTCTCGAACCATGGCCGCAACTGCACGACCAGGTAGGACGCCTCCAACACATCGATCCAGGATTTCGCGGTGTTGTGCGTGATGCCGCAATCCGCCGCCAACGAGGACAAGTTCAAAAGTTGTCCCGCACGCGCGGCGCACAGGCGCACGAAGCGGGAAAAGGCGCCCAGATCCTTGATGGGAAGGATCTCGCGCACGTCCCGCTCCACGTAGGTGGCCACGTACTGGGGAAACCAGACCTGCGGTGGGATCCCGCGGTCCAGGACAGGCGGGAACAAGCCCTGGAACAACAGGTCGTCAAGATTTGGCAGGTCGGTCCCATGCCATTCCGAGGTGGTGAACGGCAGCAGATGGACCAGTCCCACGCGACCCGCCAGCGATTGGGAGATCTTGCTGCGCAACCCGAACTGCTGGGAGCCCGTCAGGACGAACCGTCCAGGTCTTCGGTCCTCGTCCACCACCTGCTGCAGGTAGGAGAACAATTCCGGCACGCGCTGGATCTCGTCCAGGATCACTCCCTCCGGATACCGCACCAGGAATCCACGAGGATCGGTCTGCGCTTGCTCCCTCAGGTCGGGGTTTTCCAAGGAGACATACGGCTTGTGCGGAAACTGCAGCCGTGCCAATGTGGTCTTCCCCACCTGACGCGGCCCCGTCAAGGCGACAATCGGGAAGAACTTCCCCAGTTCTTCCAAGGTCCGCGATGCATTCCGAAGCTTCACCTTACGAAGGAAACTACCCAAAAGCCGTGGTAATTGTCAATGAGACTCTCAATTACCGCGATTTTTAGCAAGCAGCCTCCCCATCAGAGGTAGATCGCCCAGCCGATCCGTTCCTGGCCGTCGTTGGCGGAGGAGGCCCCTCGGTACTCCCAGCCGCGGACATGCATCTTCGTGTAGGTGAGCCGGAGGTTGGGGCTCACCTTGGCGCCCAGGATGTCCCAAGTGGGCAAAGGGTAGTCCTTGGCCCGGTCGGAAGGAAGACTCGTCCAGTCGCCGGATTCCAGGCGTCCGCGCAGACGCCAGATCTGCTTGAGGTCGAAGGTCGCCTGGTAGGATTCGTGGGTTTCGCGACGTGCGCCGCCGGGATCGGTCAGGTCGGCCGACGAAATCTTGAACAGTCCCAGAACGTCCAGGCTCCATCCCTGGTAGCGCTGCGTCTCCTGCGGATAGTCGGGGCTCACGTCGGTCTCGTCTTCCAGGAACAGATCCACGGAAACCAGGTCCGGCATGAAGACGGTCAACCCGGTCCCCCATCGCCGTACATGCGGGATGGCGTCGTGCTCATCGGTCCCGTAATTGACCATCTGGTCTTCGTCCACGTTGATCCACGACACCCCCAGCGAGGGTCCCACGCGCACCGCAGTGGTGGGAATCCGCCATCGAGGCGCCATCATCAGGCCCACATCCCAACTGTCTGCGCTTGCGGTACCTCGGATGGTATCCCCTGGAGCGACGATCATCCCTGGGGCCAACCTGGAATCGGCGGATTTGTACCCAACTCCGACAGAAGCGATGCCTCCCAGCCTTCCGGAGAGAACGAAGTGATGGACCGTCTCGTCGGAGTGAATATCCTGCTCGGGAACACCCGGGGCGCTATAAGTGGTGCGTCCAAATTCCATGTGGTTCCACGAATACCCCAAGGCCAGGTCCGTTCCCGGCTTGAACGGATAGCGGATCCCGAAGGACCGGATCTCCTGGTGGAGATCCGACCGGTTCGTGAAGGTCAGAAGATCCATTTGCGACCACGAATACTGGACCACCGACGAAGTCCGCGCTCCTTCCCAGGCCAACAAGGCGGGATTGATCTCCATGGACGACGGCCCGCCGGGAATGGCCACACCCAGCGCCACCGAGGCGGCCCCTTCGCCACCCGGAGGAACCACGTAGGTGAGGATGGAACCTGTCTGGGCATGGAGGGAGGCCGCAAGCAGCAACGAGACCGCAAGGAATGGGGAGAGGGAGCTTCGCATGGGAAATGGCCTCGGAGGAGGTTTCATCGATCGAGAGGGACAGATTTCGAGCAAACCTACAATAACCCCTACTGCGGCTTTTCCGGGCAGCCACCCCAGACGGCGACCATGGAGTCGGAGAGCTTGCGAGCCACGTCGCGGGCGAGCACGGCCGGATCCTCCTGGGCGGCCGTTTCCTGGTGCTTGAGGGTCCAGGCCGTGCGGCCGTCGGGATCCACCAGGTCCAGCCGCACCGCCACCACGGTGCTGGGCCCCAGCCGCGATCCGCGCCGGTACTTGTGGATGCGGCCCACCAGGCTGAGGTCGGCTCCCACTTTCTGTCCCAGGCGGGCCACCTCGCCCCAGGCGAAATCCCCCGCCGATCCGCTCTGCGCCACCAGGGAATCCAGTCTGGCCAGCGAGGCCAGAGGGCAACCACGGCGCGCCAGCTCTCCGATCACCGCCTCGCGCACCACCAGGGCGGCGTCGTCGGACAGTTCCCCGTCGCGGGTCTGGCGCTGGTCCAGGAAGGGGAACACCGCCACCCGCACGGGTGGTACGGGCGAAGCGCTCCCCCGCACGGTGGGCGCAAGGGAGGGCGCGCAGGAAACCAGAAGGAGGGCCGCCATCGGCCAGGCACGGCGCATGGACACAAGGTAGCGTCCCTTCCGGGGGTCCGACCACTCGATCCCTCCAAGGCACCTTGGGCGTCTATCTTTCCGGAAATGGCCTACTCCCTTGTCATCGGACTCGAAGTCCACGCCCAGCTGTCCACCCGCACCAAGCTTTTCTGCGGTTGCGAACGTTCCTTCGGCGAAGAGCCCAACATGCACACCTGCCCGGTCTGCCTGGGCATGCCCGGAACCCTGCCGGTCCCCAACGCGCAGGCCGTGGAATACGCCATCCGCCTGGGACTCGCGCTGGGATGCCGCATCGACCACAATGCGCTGTTCACCCGCAAGAACTACTTCTACCCCGACCTCCCCAAGGGCTACCAGATCACCCAGACCGGTGGCATGCCCATCTACGACCGCCCCATCTGCGTGGGCGGCCACATGCACCTTGCGGGCGAAGGCATCGACCGCCACGTGGAGATCGTGCGCATCCACATGGAAGAGGACGCGGGCAAGCTCATCCACGACCGCGGTCCGGATTCCCTGTTCGACGCCAACCGTTGCGGGACACCGTTGTGCGAGGTGGTGACCGGCCCCGACATGCGCTCCATTCCCGAAGCCATCCTGTACCTGCAGCGACTCAAGCAGATCGTGGAGTACCTGGGAGTGTGCGACGGCAACATGGAGGAAGGCAACTTCCGCTGCGACGCCAACGTGAGCCTGCGCAAGGACGAGAACTCCCCCCTGGGCACCCGCGTGGAGCTCAAGAACATGAACTCGTTCTCCAACATCGAGAAGGCCATCCAGATCGAGATCGTCCGCCAGGCGGAGATCTTGGACAACGGTGGCCACATCGTGCAGGAGACCCGCGCCTTCGACGTGGCCCGCGGCACCACGCGCAGCCTGCGCTCCAAGGAGGACGCCCACGACTACCGCTACTTCCCGGAGCCCGACCTGGTCCCGCTCTCGGTGAGCGAGGCGATGGTGGAGAAGGTCCGCGCCGAAATGCCCGAACTCCCCGAAGCACGCGTGCGCCGCTACGTGGACACGCTGGGCCTGCCCGAATACGACGCCCGCGTGATCACCGCCGACAAGGCCCTGGCCGACTGGTACGAAGGGATCCTGAAGGCCGGAAGCCCCGCCAAGCAGGCCTCCAACTGGTTCATGGGCGAGGTCCTGCGCGTTCTCAAGGAAAGCGGGAAGTCCATCCAGGACCTGGCCTTCGGGCCGGCCCACATCGCCCAACTGATCGCGCGCATCGAGGACAAGACCATCAACGGCAAGATCGCCAAGGAGATCTTCTCGGAGATGTCGGAATCCGGCAAGACCCCGGACCTGATCATCGACGAGAAGGGGCTGCGCCAGGTCACCGACACCGGTGCGATCGACGCGGCCATCGCCGCGGTGATCGCCGCCAATCCCAAGGAACTGGCGGACTTCCGCAGCGGCAAGGACAAGCTCTTCGGGTTCTTCGTGGGGCAGGTCATGAGGGAAACCAAGGGCAAGGCCAACCCCGCCGTGGTCAACGACCTCCTGAAGAAGGCGTTGGCCGGGTGATAGCCGCCCTGGGGGTCGCATTCGCCTTGGTCTCGGCTCCCGTCGGGTCCAAGAGCGGTCTGCGCAGCCATTCCGCCCCGGACACCGGCCGCGCCGTGGCCGCCCGCGCGGTGGTCGCGCCCCTGACCGACACCGCGAAGGCTCCAGCGACCGCCACCAAGACGGTGGCACCGGCTCCAGCGGCCACGGATTCCGGACCCATCGTCGCGGCCTGGGCCGTGCGGGACACCGCCGAGGTCCACCATCTGCCGCCCCGCACCCTTCCGTTGAAGCGCCAGATGATGTTCGCCGGAGGCTTCATGGTGTTCATCGCCCTGATGATGACCAGCCTCCAGAACTTCAACCCCAACGACTGAGAAGGTCTTGGACCTCTCCGATCTCGACTACCTGCGGGGGGAGGGCGCGGCCCTGTTGGCCCGCTGGACCCTGGAAGGCCCCGACGACCCGTTGCGCTCCGTCCAGGGCCTGCGCAAGCTCGCCACGCCCGCGCAGAGCACCCTGATCCAGGAGCAGGTGGTCCTGCGCCGCCGCTTTTCGCGCAAGTTCGGCCCCCAGGCGCTCGCCATGCTGTTCACCCGGAAACTGTCCGAACAGGCCTCGGGCCCCGAAGTGGCCGTCTACAAGGCCCAGCGCATGTTCCAGGCCGGAGTGCGCTCGGTGGCCGACCTCTGCTGCGGACTGGGAGGAGACGCGGCCGTGTTCGCCGGGCAGGGAATGGACGTGCACCTGGTGGACGCCGACCCCGTGGCGGTGGAACTTTCCAGACACAATCTGTCCGTTCGCGGGCTGGCCCCGGCCTCCTGGCAGACATCCTTCTTGCCGGGATTCGCCACCCCCCTGGCCACCGACGCATTCCACCTGGACCCCGATCGTCGCGCCAAGGGGCGCGAACAAGGCGAAGATCGATGGGACGACAAGGGACTGTCACCGGATTCCGACGGCATCCGGAAGATCGCCGAGCGCTTTCCGCGGGGGGCAGTGAAGCTCCCGACCGCCGCCCCCGTGGGGTTCCTGGAGATCCCGGGGGAGCACCAGTACCTGGGGGTCCACGACGAACTGCGCGAGCTGGTGCTGTGGACCGGCGACCTGGCGCGTCCGGGAGCGCTCTCTGTGGCGGAATTTCGCGACGGACTCTGGGAGAGCTACGCATCCACCGTCGCCGACGCGCAGGACGCCTTTTCCGAGGACCCGGCCGAATCTCCCGGAGCGTGGATCCACGAACCCGTGAAGGCCTTGGTGCGCAGCCACCTGTTCGCCGCCTGGGGGCGCGAGCGGGGGCTTTCGCTGCTGGACAATTCCATGGCCTGGCTCACCGGAACGGCGGTGGACAGCCGCCTGGTGAAATCCTACCGGGTGCTGGCCCATGCTCCGCTGAAGGCCGGAGCGGAAGAAGCCTTGTTCCGGGAGGCGGGACGCTCCTGCGCGGCGGTGAAGAAACGCGGCGTGGCCGTGGTCCCGGACCAGATGATGCGCAGGCTAGCGGGACTGGCCGGAGAAGGTGCCACCCTCTGCTACCTGCGGTTTCGCGGCGTGAAATGGGTGGTCGTCGCCGAACCCCTGGACCGCACCGCCGCGGAGCCGTCGTGAACCACCGCGACAGCGCGGAGTTCCACCGCATCGCGCGATCGTTCCCCTGGACCACCGATGGCCGGGGCGTGGGCGACGATGCCGCCTGGGTGGGCGAGCGAGGCCTGTTCTGCTGCGACGCGCTGGCCGAGGATGTGCATTTCCGCTGGGATTGGTCCAGCCCCCGCGACGTGGGGTACAAGTGCGTGGTGGCCAACGTGGCGGACATCGTCTGCACCGGTGGGCGCCCGCTCCATGCGGTGTGGTCGGTGGGGATGGGACGGGATTGGTCGGATTCCGTGTTCCAGGAGCTTTGCGAAGGCGCCTTGGAGGCATGCCAGGCCACCGGAGTGCACCTGGTGGGTGGAGACACCGTGCGGTGCCGGGACAAGGGATTCGTGAGCCTGGCCCTGTGGGGCGAACTCCACGATGCGCGTCCCTGGTTGCGATCCGGCGCACGCGCCGGCGACCAATTGGTGGTCCTGGGGTCGCTCGGGCTTTCCGCATCGGGTCTGGCCGCCCTCCACAACGGACTCGACCGCGAAGAGGCGTTTTGTCGTCTGGTGGAGGTCCATCGACGCCCCCGGCCCGTGGGCATGGATCTCCCAGCCGCATTCCGGCAGGCGGTCCACGCGGGAATCGACCTGTCGGACGGGCTGTCCTCGGAATGCGAACACCTCGCTCGATCCAGCGGAGTGCGGCTGATCCTGGACCTGGCGCATCTGACGCCGGACCCCATGCAAATCGCATTGGGACAACGACTTGGCTTCGACCCGATGGAATGGATCCTCCATGGCGGGGAAGACCATTCCCTTCTGCTTTGCGTGGATCCGCAGGCACCCCTTCCCCAAGGGGTTTCGCGGATCGGCAGGATCGAAACCGGTTCGGGCGTGTGGGTGTCCGAAAACGGTAGAATCGAGTCCTTGCCCTCGCGCGCCTGGGACCACGTTTGACCCGATAGGTCGATGCAGTCTGGGCGTCGCGCCTTCGGATGGCTAAACTTCCCTATACCTCACACTACGGAACTCCATGGCCCAGAGACGTCGCCGCAAGAAAATCGGAGAAATCCTCCTCGCCCAAGGGATGATCAACCAGGCCGTGCTCGACCAGGCCATGGAGGAACACAAGCGGACCGGCACCAGCCTGGGGACGGTTCTTGTCCAGATGGGGCACATCACCCAGGACACGCTGGAAAGCGTCCTGGGCCTGCAGCTGGAACTGACCGGGCAGCGCAAGCGCCTGGGCGAGATTTTGGTGGACCAGGGCTTCATGACCGACGCCCAGATCGGGGCTGCCCTGGAGGAGCAGAAGCGCTCCGGCAAGCAGTTGGGCAAGGTCCTGGTGGAGAAGGGCTTCATCGACGAGAACAAGCTTCTCGACGTGATCTCCGCGCAGATCGACGTGCAGCGGGTGATCCTGGACAACATCAACCTGGACCCGGCCATCGTGAAGCTGGTTCCCCAGGAGATGGCCCGCTCCTACAAGGTGGTCCCCATCTTCGAGCGCGACAACGTGCTGACGGTGGCCATGGCCGATCCGTCCAACCTGCGGACCCTGGACCACATCAAGTTCAAGACCGGGCACGAAGTCGAGCCCATGCTCGCCACCGAAAAGGAGATCCTTTCGGCGATCGACAAGATCTACTCGGCGGCCAGCACGGGGAACCTGCAGGAGATGTTCGCTGGCCTGCAGGGCGACGACAAGGAACTGGAAGTCGTCAAGAACCAGGTCGAGGAGGAACAGCTCGCCGACGAGGAAGGTCGGCAGGTCGTCAAGATCGTGAACATCATCATCAACGAAGCCATCTCCTCCGGCGCCTCGGACATCCATCTGGAGCCGCAGGAAACCCACCTGAGGCTTCGCTACCGCATCGACGGCGACCTGGTGGAGAAACCCCAGATCCCCGCCAAGCTGATGAACCAGATCATCTCGCGCCTGAAGGTGCTGGCCAGCATGGACATCGCGGAAAAGCGCCGCCCCCTGGACGGACGCTTCACGATCAAGCACAACGGCAAGGAAGTGGACCTTCGCGTCAGCTCCTTCCCCACCATGCTCCGCCAGCGCGGCGTCGCGGAAAAGATCGTGATGCGAATCCTCGATCCGAACGCCAACAACATCCCGCTGGAGAAGATGGGCATGGCCCCGCGGATGTACGAGACCTTCGAAGAGATGATCAACATGCCCGACGGGATCATCCTCGTCACGGGCCCCACGGGATCGGGAAAATCCTCCACCCTGTATTCCTGCATCCGCAAGGTCCTCACTCCGGAAGTCAACATCGTGACCATGGAAGACCCCGTGGAAATGAACATTCCCGGAGTCAGCCAGGGCCAGATCAACAACGCGGCCGGCTTCACCTTCGCCGCCGGTATCCGGTCCATCCTCCGCCAGGACCCGGACATCATCATGCTCGGTGAGATGCGCGACAAGGAAACCGCCGAGATGGCCGTGCAAGCCGCCCTGACCGGTCACCTGGTGTTTTCCACGCTGCACACCAACGACTCTCCCGGCGCCTTCACGCGTCTTCTGGACATGGGCCTGGAGCCCTTCCTGGTGGCCTCCTGCGTGAAGGGAATCCTGGCGCAGCGCCTGGTGCGCCGGATCTGCCCCAAGTGCCGCGAAGAAAAGATCTACCCCGACGACACCCTCATCCGCATCGGCATCCGCCCCGGCACGAGGTTCTTCGTGGGCAAGGGCTGCAGGAACTGCCAGGGCTCCGGCTACCGGGGTCGCATGGGCATCTTCGAGCTCATGGCCCCGGACGAGAACGTGCGCGGAATGGTCCTGGCCCGCGAGAGCTCGGACGTCATCAAGGCCTACGCCAAGACCAAGGGGATGATCACCCTTCGCCGTGACGGCCTCGAGAAAGCCCTCCAGGGCCTCACCACCATCGAACAGGTCATCGCCGCCTCCCAGGCCGATACCTAGGAGAATCCATGACCCTCGAAGAACGCGTCCGCGCCGAGCTCAACCCGGCGCAGGCGGAAGCCGTCCTCGTCAACGACCGCCCCCAGCTGATCCTCGCGGGAGCCGGATCTGGCAAGACCCGCGTGCTCACCTGGAAGATCGCCTGGTTGATCAGCGGACTGGGACGCAAGCCCTGGGAGATCGTGGCCCTCACCTTCACGAACAAGGCCGCCCGCGAGATGCGCGAGCGCGCCGAAAAGCTCATGGGTACCTCCGCGCCCGAGTGGATGGGCACGTTCCACGGCATCTGCGCCAGGATCCTGCGCCGCGACGGAGGCCACCTGGGCTACGGCGACGCGTTCACCATCTACGACGACGACGACCAGCGCAAGGTGATCGTGGAGGCCTGCGACAAGCTCTCCATCAAGACCCCCACTCCGGACGTTTTCCGTCGCATCATCTCAAGCGCAAAGAACCGCGACGAGGGCCCCGAGCATCTGGCCGCCGCCTTCGATCCGGTCAGCAAGAACGCCGCGAAGGTGATGGACCACTACCAGAAGGCGCTCAAGGCCGCCGACGCCATGGACTTCGACGACCTGCTCCTGAACACGCTGGACCTGTTCCGGCGCTTTCCCGAGCGCGAGGAGGCCTGGCGCAAACGGTTCGGGTACATCCTCATCGACGAGTACCAGGACACCAACAGCGTCCAGTACCAGATCGTCAAGCGCCTGGCCACCCATGGGCGGATCATGGTGGTGGGCGACGACGACCAGTCCATCTATTCCTGGCGCGGGGCCGACATCCAGAACATCCTGGACTTCGAGAAGGACTACCCCGGCGCCCATGTGGTGAAGCTGGAACAGAACTACCGCAGCACGGCCAACATCCTGAAGGTGGCGGGCAGCGTCATCAAGAACAACAAGGGGCGCAAGGAAAAGACCCTCTGGACGGCCGCCGAAGCCGGCGAGAAGGTGTCTCTGTGGACCGAGGAGGACGAGATCTCCGAAGGCCGCCGCTGCGCCCAGCTGGTGCGCGACGCGCTGGCCGCCGGCAAGTCCGCCGCGGTGCTCTACCGCACCAACAGCCAGTCGCGGGCGGTGGAAGAAGGCATGCGCCGCGAAGGCGTCCCCTACGTGATGATCGGCGGGACGCGGTTCTACGACCGCACCGAGGTGAAGAACGCCATCGCCTGGCTGCGGCTCCTGGTGAACCCCAAGGATTTCCGCGCCTTGGAACGGGCCGTGCAGGCCCCCCGACGCGGCATCGGCGAGAAGACGCTGGAGCTCTACCGCGCCCAGGCCGACCAGCGCCACGGCGGGGATCTGATCGAGGCCCTGTGCGGCGAACCGCCGGAAGGGGTGCGCGGCTCCAAGGCCACGGGCATGGGCGAAATCCTGCGCAAATGGCAGTGGGCCATGAAGGAGGAGGTGGCTCTCGCCGAGATCGTGGAGCGGGCCATCGTGGATTCCGGCCTGGAGGCCTCGCTGGAAGCCGAGGACACCGACGAGGCCAAGGAACGGCTTTCCAACCTGCAGGAACTCGTGTCCGCGGCGGCGGCCTTCGCCGAGCGCAATCCCGAGGGTGGCCTGAAGGGATTCCTGGAGGAAGTCGCGCTGGTTTCCGACGCCGACACCAAGAATCCCGACGACAACTCCGTGGTGCTGATGACCCTGCACACCTCCAAGGGTCTGGAATACGACCTGGTCTGCCTGGCCGGCTGCGACGAGGGGCTGTTTCCCATGCTGCGCACCGACGGCGGCGCGGAGGCCCTGGAAGAGGAGCGGCGCCTGTTCTACGTGGGCTCCACCCGTGCCAGACAGAAACTGCACCTGTTTTCGACCCGCGTGCGGACCCGCTTCGGCATCCGCGACGCCTGCATCCCCAGCCGGTTCCTGGACGAGATCGACCAGGACGTGCTGGAGTACGAGGGAGCCGGCAGGAAGGTGATCTCCGGATCCGATCCGGACCGTCCCGACCGCCAGGGAAGCTTCTCCGGAGGCTTCGGAGGCGGGTTCCGCCCCCAGGCCCGCCGTCCCGCCTTCCCTCCCGGATCCCTGCGCAGCCAGTCCCGCAGCGACGCTCCCCCACCGCGCACCTCCCGGGGGATCACCACCGGAGGACCCGCGGTGGGATTGCCCTCCGGCCGGACCTCCACCTGGAACTCCGACCAGCAAGCCTCGCGCCCGGAACCCTTCCCCGACTACGAATCGGAGAACCAGGCCGCGGGTGGCTCCTACCAGGTGGGCATGCGCGTGCGCCATCCCAAGTTCGGGATGGGCCGCGTGGAGAAGATCCACGGCAGCGGCGCCGCGGCGCGTCTGGACGTGAAGTTCGCCTCCGAGACCAAACGCCTGGTGGCGGCGGCGGCGGGCCTCACGATCGTGGGGTGATGGTCGTAGGAATCGCTGACCCGTAGGCATCCGCCGGAAATCGTCCTCCAACGTTCAGGACGGCTCCCGACTTGCGGATCGCGCCTCCCGTGAGGTAAATTTCGGGGTGGTGTGATATGCCGCAGGGGAACGCCCAGCCCATCCCCTCCACAGCCTGGAGTCGAATCCGATGTTTCTCCGTAACCGCCACCTCTGGATCCTCCCTCTGGCCTTCGCCTTTGTGGCATCCTGCGACCCCAACGTGACCATCGAGGAGGAGCCTGCCAAGGAAACCCCTCCCGTGCAGGTCGCTTTCGATCCGACGCTCGTTCCAGGAATCCTCTACCGCTATGGTCAATTCGTCGCCCCGTTCGCCGATGTGGTGCAAGCACCGGATTCCGCCACGCTCTGGTGGGGACCGGACTCCTCGAAGCTGGTGAAGCTCACATCGAACACGATCTGGATCTCCAAATCCACCGTGTTTTGGATCCAGGCGCGCCGGAGCAAGACCTGGGGCCCCAAGATCGACGTCAACCTGGCCATCCGCAACCAGATCGATTTCGCCGACGACGATCCGCAGGCGCAATACGCCGACAATGCCGAATACACCCTGAAACTGAAGAACATCCGCGTTCTGGGCTTCGGATGGGCGACCACTGGCTCCGCTCTGGAGTTTTCCAAGGAACTGGCCACCAGCGGTCTGACCGGGCTCAACCTCAAGTACACCTTGAAGGGGAAATACCCCAGCGTCGGAGTCGGCTTGAAGATCGGAGGCGCCATCGATTCGCTGGGACCCAACCGCGGAAACTGGGGCATCGACATGGACTCGGTGCAGACCATGGACTTCAAATTCGATGCTTCCGGACTCGCCACGGCCTCCACCAAGGTGATCCTCAAGGTGGGATCGATGGATCCCGTCTACAGCACCGCCTGCAACAAGGGCATCTGCCTGCAGTACCAGCTTCCCGACGGTGTCCTTGCCTCCGGCATGACGAGCCTTCAGCTGGACCAATTCAGCTATCCCGCCTGGTCCGCACCGGCCGATCGTCCCCTCACCGCACGTTCCGAGATCCTGCGACGCGGGAACGGCATCCTGTTCTCGGTCGAGTCGGTCAGCGATACCGTCGCCACGATCAGCGGCACGCTCAAGATCTTCTCGCTGCAATTTGCCAGCACCCCAGCCATCGCTCCGTACGGAGCGATCACGGCTCCTTGAGCCTTCCCTCCAAGGCCTTCCGGTCCGGCTTCCCCGCCGCCGTCCAAGGCAGGGATCCCAGCACCAGGATCCTTGCGGGCATCTGGTAGCGGGCGAGCCTGGGTCGAAGCCATTCCCGGATGGCATCCTCGGTCAGTTCCCGTCCCACGACCACGACGGCCATGGCCAGACGCTCCCCGAAGTCGGGATCCTCCACGGGCCAGGCCACGGCTTCGCGCACATCCGGGTGGGCAAGGACCGCATCCTCCACGTCGGAGGGATACACGTTCTCCCCTCCGGAAACCAACATGTCGTCCACCCGCCCCACCAGAAAGAAACGCCCCTGGGGATCCATGCGTCCGAGGTCTCCCGTGCGACAGGTGCGACCCGCCGTCGATTCCATCGCCCAGCTGCTTTCCACGGCGATCTCCCCCACACCGGGGAAGGGGACCTGGCCCCCCTCCGGATCCAGGATGCGCACGGAAACGCCGGGGAGCGCCCTTCCCAAGGTGTCCGGACATTCCTCGAGATCTTCCGGAAGTGCCAGGATGGAGAACCCCGCCTCGGAACTTCCGTACAGGTTGTGGAGGGCGCCGTCCATGGCCTCCAGGCCGCGCCGCGCCAGGGCGGGGTCCAAGCGGGCGCCACCGCACAGGAACCGGCGCACGCCCCGCAACGAAAAACCGTCCGCGTCCAGGATCCGCGACAGCATCTGGGGAACCGCAGCCACGGTGTCGACCGCGCAGCAACGGATTCTGTCGGACGCGAATTCGGTGCACCAGCGGTCCCAGACGTGGATCCGCGGCCCCAGGAAGGTCCCGATCAGAAGCGCCGACAGACCGAACCCGTGGTGCACCGGCGAGCAGACCGCCAATTCCCGGCACGCGTGGAGATCCACCCGCGAAAGCAGTCCAAGGAAGGGCCGCGCCACGGCCACCGGCGAGCTGGAGCGTTGGGCGACCCGGGGCTCGCCCGTGGTCCCTCCGGTAAGAACCGAAATCCGTCCACCTCCGCGGGGCCCCAGGAAGGCCGGCGCACGGGAAGCGGCGGCCTCGCGTGCCGCCTCCAAGGACACGTCCATCCCTCCGAAGGAATCGCGACCCTCCGGACGGAACTCCGATTCGCGCAGCACCGCCCGGAAGCGATCCCGGATCAGCACCCGGCTTCGCCGGAGGGCGCCCGCATCCGGATCGAGCACCGTCACATGCGCGCCCAGGCGGCACAGGGCGTAGAAGGCCTCCACGAAGGGGATCCCCCGACGGGCGACGAGGGCGACGCGATCGCCGGAACCGATCCCGTGCGTTTGCGCCAGAACCCCCGCCAGGCATTGCACGCGGCGGTGGAGCTCCCGCCAGGTCAGGGACTCCACACCGTCGCAGAGACCCGGACGTCGGGGAGTCAAACGCGCACGAAAGCCCAGGAGGGCCGACGCATTGGGCCCCTCCCACGCCAGCGCCTGGGCGAAACGCCACAGCCCGTGGGCGGTCAGCAAGCCACATCCGCGAAGAGCGGTCAGGGAGCGGATCATCCCAGGCGCCTCCACCAACTCCGGGGGAGGATGCGTGCGATCCTCGAGGCGGACGGCAGCCACCACGGCGACCAATCGCCATGGCCCCTCACCAGAAGCCGCGCGATGCGGGTGGCGGCCTGGGAGGCATCCATGGCGGGAGCATGGGTGTGGAGCGGGTTGGAGGCGAGCATCCGCGTCCGCACCAGAGGAAGATAGACCATGGAAAACCGCACGCCTTCCGGCTCCCATTCCTGCCGGGCACAGGCCATCCACTGGTCGAAGGCGGTCTTGGAGGACTGGTAGGCAGCCCACCCCCCCATGGCGGGCAGCAGCACGTTGGCGGCCGACACGCCCACCACCTGCCCACGGCGCTCGCGCAGCGACTTCTGGAGATGCAAGGTCAGACGGACCGGCGCGAAGAAATTGATGGCCATGGTGCGCTGGAAATCGTGGGCGCGATCGCGGGAATCGACGAGGGTGCGGTGGATGGATTTCCCCGCGTTGTGGACCACGACGTCGGGAGCGGCGGGAGCGGCGTCCAACCAGGCCAGAACGGACTCCATGCCGGATTCCGACCGGAGATCGGCGGCGATCGCCATGGCCTTGGCCCCCTGTCCCTGGGCGCGACGGCACACCTCCCGGAGCTTGTCGGCGGTGCGGGCCACCAGGAGCAGACGCGCTCCGGAGGGCGCCAGGAGATCCACCAGGGCCTCGCCGATCCCGAAGCTCGCTCCGGTGACAAGGATCGTCCGGTCGCACAGGGCTTTCCGGAGGGAACCGGAATCCGTCCGGATGCGTGGAAACAGGATCCGTTCCGCGATCCGCCTGGCCGTCCCGGGAATCAAGGGTTCGCGGAGAGGGCTTCGAGCAGCCCGCGCACGAAGCGCTCGGCCGGGCCCGCGGCGAAATCCGTCTTGTGGGTGACCACCGCGATCTCGCGTCGCGACGCCCCGTGGATGGGCCGGTAGACCAATCCGTCGTCGGGCCGACGGGCGTAGTCGGGGAGCACGCCCACGCCCAGACCCGAGCGCACCAGTTCCTTCTGGACCGAGACGTTCCCCACCTCCACGATCCGGTCCGGCCACAAGCCACGGCTGCGGAATCCCTCCTCGATGAGTTGGCGGGAGTGGGTGTGGCGCCCCAGGAGCACCAACGGAAAGCCCGCCAGCTCCTCCTGGGTGACCTCGGAGGACTGCACGCCGGAAGCCGTCGCGGGAAAAGCCGCCACATGATGGTAGGAAAGCACGGTGCGCCCCACCAGAGACGGATGCTTGAGCGGAAGCAGGACGAATCCCACGTCCGACAACCCCTGGGCCACCCGATGGGCGATTTCCGGGGAGCTGGCCAGATCCAACTGGAGCCGCACCCGGGGATGTTCGCGGCAGAATTCACCCAATTTGGGAGACAGCCAGTACTGGGCCACGGTGTCGCTGGCGGCGATGCGCAGGACCCCGGAGGGACCCTCGCCCTCCTTGGCCGCCTCGCGCAGCGCCTTGGCATCGCGCAGGAGCGCCCGCGCCAGAGGCAGGACCCGGGATCCCGCCGCGGTGGGTCGAACCCCCCTGGAGGTGCGTTCCAGGAGGATTTCTCCCAGGGACTCTTCCAAAGCGGCGATCTGGCGCGTCACGGCCGGTTGCGAACGAAACAGACCGGAAGCGGCCCGACTGACGGAGCCGCTTTCGCACGAGGCCACGAAGGCTTCCAGGGCGTCTAGATCCAACACGACCGGAAAGCTAGATCCCGGGAGGTCAGGAGTGGACGGCGCCGACGAGCTGGAGGACTTCCGCCGCAAGATCCTGGAGCGGAAGCACCTTGGTGGCCACCCCGGCGTTCATCACCGTCTGCGGCATGGACGGAGCCACGGCGGTCCGAGGGTCCTGGCAGAGCACCACACCGCCGACGGCCGAGATTTCCGACGCGCCCAGGGTTCCATCGCGCCCCATCCCGGTGAGGACCACTCCGATCGCGTGACGCTGGAACACCGAGGCCAAGCTGCGGAACAGTGGATCGGCCGCAGGCCTCATGTAGTTTTCCGGGGCTTCCCGATTGAGGTGGAGGACTGGCCCCTCCCCCACGGTCAGATGCCAATCCCCCGGAGCCAGATAGATGCGTCCGGGCTCCACAGGCATCGCGTCCTCGGCCAATCGCACGGGGATCTTGGTTTCCCGCTGCAAGCGACTGGCGAAGGTTTCCAGCATCCACGCCGGCCCATGGAGCACCATGAACAGGGCGCACTCGGGGCGATCTCCCAGACCGCGAACGAACTCGCGCACGGCTTCCGGCCCACCGGTACTGGCAGTGACGCCCACCGCGGCGAACGAGGGAGGAGGTTGGCTGGGCATCACCAGGGGAACGCGGCGGATGGCCGAGGGCAGCGGTTCCGGCTGTTGCCGGCGGGCAAGGCAGTTGGCCAGACGTTCCAGAACCTCGGGAACCGAGAACGGTTTGGCCAGGTAGTCGTCGGCACCTGCCTGCAACGCATGCATGCGAGCCTCGGGCATGGCCAGGGAGGTCACGATGAGCACCACGGGAAGGGGCTGGATGGTGGAGCGGATCCGATGGACCAGCTCGATCCCGTCCATCCGAGGCATCATCCAATCGGAAACGATGGCGTCGCAGGGTTGCCTTTTCAGGATCTCCAGCGCCTCCACCCCGTCATTGGCGTTCAATGTCTCATAACCGGCCTTCCGAAGGGACCTTTCCAGAATGACCGTGCTTGTAGGATCGTCTTCAACGATGAGAATCTTCACAAGTGCTCCATCCAATGGATGCGCAGGGGGTATGTCCTGTAGGATAGTTATTTCGAGGGGGGATCAACAACCCCCATCGCAGGGCAAGTTTTTCCCCGTACTCCCCCAGGAATCGGTTCCCTTGCGTGAAACGAAGTTTGGCACCGGCTTCGCTCTTTGTTCCCGCCGAAGCAAGGAGGCCTCATGTCCATTCCATCCCTGTCGCCCTCGACGAAGGCACCCAGCACGGATACGGAGAAGAAGGCATGGAAGGCGGCCCAGGATTTCGAGGCGATCTTCATGCGCCAGATCTTCCAGTCCATGCGCAAGTCCTCCGCCATCCTCTCCGAGACCGACCAGGAGACACCCGACTCCACCACCCAGATGGTGGACATGGCCTGGGACGGCATGGCCGACCAGGTGGCCCACCAAGGCGGCATGGGACTTGCCAAGGTGCTCTACTCGCAATTTCTCAAGAATCCCTCGGCACTGGACCCGGCGAACGATTCCGCCCATGCGGCCAAGGTATCCAGCGCGTACGCTCCTTCCCGGACGACGAACCTCGACCAGGCGATCCAACAGGCTTCCACGGATACCGGTTTGGACGCATCCCTCATCCGCGCCGTGATCCACACGGAAAGCCGCGGCAGAACCGACGCGGTCTCATCGAAGGGCGCCATCGGGCCCATGCAGCTGATGCCCGCCACCGCCAAGGAACTGGGCGTGGATCCCCGCGATCCGGTCCAGAACATCCTGGGTGGCAGTCGGTACCTGGCCCGGATGCGCGAACGCTTCGGATCCGACGAGTTGGCCCTGGCCGCCTACAACGCGGGCCCCGGCGCCGTCGAACGCCACGGCGGCATCCCCCCCTACGCGGAAACCCGCTCCTACGTCAAGTCGGTGATGGCCAAGCGCGACCAGCTCGAAGGAGGTGCATCGTGATCCGCCCACACGCCCTGGATGTCCTGGAAGCCTGCCTGGAACGGCTGGAATCGGCAAACCGGGACTGGATCCGTATTGCCTCCGAGCACCACGCCCACCTCCTGGCCAATCGACTGGACCGGGCGGAAGCGCTCCTTCCCCCGATGGAGGAGATCCTGATCCGCATCGACGAGGACGAGGACGTCCGCCTCCGCACCACCATGGATCTCGCCTGCGACCTGGACATGGAATCGGACCCGCCGCCGCGCCTGGACCTTTTGGCCCATCGCCTGGGAAGCCAAGGGGATGCCCTGCTCGATCGGGGACGGAAACTGCGCGCGACCATCGTCGAAGCCGCCCAGCTGGCCTCCCGCGTCCGCGGCGTGGCGGAGGTGGGCTGGAAGATCACGGAAACCAGCCTGCAGCTGGTGCGCGCCCAAGCGACCGCCGCCGCCCGCCCCCCGGCCGCCTACGTGGCGGGAGGTCGGCGCACCACCGGAACCGCGGTCCCCGTCTACCAGCGGGCCTGGAGCGCCTGATGTCACTCTTCGACCTCATCCACATGGGAACCCGGGGCCTTTCGGCCTCGCAGACGGCCCTGGACCTCGTTGGACAGAACGTGACCAACGCGGACACCGACGGCTACACCCGCAAGCGCCTGAACCTCCAGGCCGGGGTCCGGCAGGATTCGGGCCTGGGACAGATGGGCTTCGGCGTGGACGTGGTGAACATCAAGCGCATGCGCGACGATCTCCTGGACCGGCAGATGCAGGAGGTGAGTTCGCAGCGGGGGCGTCGCGAGGAGCTGGACAAATCGCTCCAGGCCATCCAGAACATCCTGACGGAACCCGCCGATTCCGGCCTTAACACCTTCATGGAGAAGTTCTGGGCATCCTGGCAGGATCTGGCCAACAACCCTTCCGACCGTACCGCGCGACAGGCCGTGGCCGACTCCGGAATGGCGCTGGCGGGCCGCTTCAACGACCTGGGAGGCCAGTTCAACGTCCTCCTGAACCAGAAGAACGACGAGATCGTGGATGCCGTGGGAGAGATCAACAAGCTCCTCCAGGGGATCAGCGAGGACAACGACGCGATCGCCAACTCCGAACTGGGAAGCCAGCACCTGCGCGCCAACGACACCCGCGACCAGCGGGAGGTGAAATTCAAGGAGCTGTCCAAGTATCTGGAGGTCACCTACAACGAGGATCCCCAGGGACGCTACCTGATCACTTCAGGCGGCAACCTCCTGGTGGGACCCGCGGGGAACTACCCCCTGAAGATCGCGAGAAGCCAGATCTCCCTTTCCGACGGCACCGAGATGAGCCAGGCCAGCCTGGTGGTCTCAAGCACGCGCCAGCCCTTCGACCCTCCCGGAGGCAAGCTCGCGAGCCTGATGGAAGCCCGCGACCAGATCATCCCCCGCTACCAGTCCGCGCTGGACGAGCTGGCGGTGGTGATCACGAAATCCGTCAACGAACAGCATCGCCAGGGGTACAACCTCTCGGGTCTCACCGGGACGGACTTCTTCGAGCCCGCGGCCACGGGAGCCACCAGCATCGGCATCTCCACCTTCGTGCGTTCCGACGTGTCCAACATCGCCGCCGGCGCGGGAGGAACATCCAGATCCCTGGGAGCCCCGCTGAACCTGGCGGTCCCGGCGGCCGGCACGGCAATCGACCTGGCCAACACGGTCAATCCGGACTACCGGAACCTTTCGTCGGATTCCGTCGTCGTGCGGACCGTGGGACCCCCTCCGCTCACCTTGACGGAAGGCTCCGGCGAGGACTACACGGTGGACTACCGCACGGGCCAGATCCGCTTCAACCACCCCGCCACCCTCCCCCCTGGAACCGCCATCACGGTGGATTTCCGCTACACGGTCCAGAACTACAACGGGCAGGGCGACGGCAAGAACGCCCTGAAGATCGCGCAGCTCGCGCAGGCCCGGCTGGCCGACCCGGACAAGCTGGGAGTCCCGCAGGCGACCCTGGGCGACTCCTACTCCACCATGGTGGGAGAGCTTGGCGCGGAGAAGAAGAAGGCCGCAGACACCCTGGAAACGTCCGTGAACCTCCAGACCTACCTGGAAAAGCGCATCGACGAGACTTCCGGGGTTTCCATGGACGAGGAACTCGCCGACATGGTGAGGTTCCAGAACTGCTACCAGGCCTCGGCGAAATACATCAACACCGTCTCGCAGATGATGGATTCGTTGATGAGCATCCAGTGATCGAAGGAGACGCGCCATGACCCGCATCACCGCGACCATGATCAACACCAGCGTGCAGCAGGGCATCCAGGCCAATGGCGTGCGGCTCAACGACATCATGTCCCAGATCGCGACGGGGAAAGCCATCAACCAGCCCTCCGACGATCCCGTGGGCACCTCCAAGGCGTTGCGCCTGCGCTCGCAGACCTCGCGCTACGACCAGTACTACCGCAACATGCAGGACGGCCAGGCGTGGCTTTCCACCGCCGACACGGCGCTGCGAAGCGGCAACGACTCCATGCAGCGCGCCAACGAACTGGCCATCCAGGGCGCCAACGGCACCTACAACGCCCTCCAGCGCGATTACCTGAAAAACGAGGTCCGCGTGCTCGCCGACCAGATATTGTCCATATCGTCCACCACGCTGCACGGACAGTACATCTTCAGCGGGAACCAGACGGACAAGCCGCCCTTCACCCTGGAACACGGATCCGACACCCTGACGAACGTGGCCAACGCCAACGGCACCTCGCTGGCAGCCGTGCCCGCGACGGTGCGGCTGCGCGACACCACCAAGACGGATTCCGCCACGACCACGGGAAACCCCGCCGCCTACGACATCCTCCCCGGAACCCTCTCCATCCCCGGGCTGGTGGAGGGAACCGACTACACGGTGGACTACCGCGCCGGCGAAGTCCGGTTCCTGACCGCCGCCGCCACCAACCTGGCCGGCGGCGCGGGCATCCGGATGGAGTTCGACTGGATCCGCAAGAGCGAGGAGGACATGGAGGGACAGGTCCTGCGCGAGGTCCAGCAGGACAACACGGTGCAGGTGAACGTGACCGCCTCCACCGCCTTCGGCGATTCCGGAAAGGGCGGCACCGTCTTCGATTCCCTGGTGGACCTCATGCAGGGACTCCACACCAACGACCAGGGCAAGGTGCAAAGCTCCATGGCCGGCCTGCAGGGCTCCCTGGAACAGCTGCTGAAGGCGCAGACGGTGGCGGGATCGGTGGCCAACCGGCTCCAGAACACCCAGGACCAGAACCGATCCGACGCCCTGGTCGTGACCAAGCAGTCCTCCGAAGTGGAGGAGATCGACTTCACGAAGGTGGTCAGCGCCTACCAGAACCGGCAGACGGTCTACGACGCCGCCCTGCGGGTGGGAGCCAAGGTGATCCAGAACTCCCTGGTCAACTACATCTAGCGGTCCCCCGGCACTTGCCGGATCCTGCGGAAATTGGCAAGTTCCTGCGCACCATGAACACCCTCGCCATCCGCGCCGCGATCGCACTTTCCCTGTCCGCTTCCATCCTTTTCGCCAAGGAGGATCCGGAAGCCTACTCGAAGACGGTTTCCGTCAAACAGATCCTCCGCACCTCCCGCACCGCGGGCGGCGGCCCGCTGGTCTTCCCGGCGGGCTCCTCGGAGGTGACGGGGATCGAGGTGACCATCCCGGCGGGCTCGTCCACCGGTTGGCACCGCCACGCGCGCTCCGGCTTCGCCTACGTCCTCAAGGGCCGGCTCCAGGTGGTCCTGAAGGATTCGACGCGCAACGAATTCATCCCCGGCCAGGCCTTCGCCGAAGTGGCGAACACCCTCCACGACGGGATCGCCCTGGGCACCGAGGACGTGAAGCTGGTGGCGTTCTTCCTGTCCGATTCGGGAAAGCCGATCTCCACCAAACCCTGATCAAGCCCCGGAGACCTGGGCCAGGCACAGGAAGATGGGGTACGATCTGGCCTTGCCATCCACCGTGCGCAGCATGGTGTGCACGGTGGATACGCGCACGCCCCCGAATCCGGCAGCCGTCAGACGCCGTCCCAGATCCGCGCGATCGAATCCCAGATGCACATCGCGCACCTCGGGACCATGGAACGATCCATCCTCGGTGTCCAGGTCGGCGATGGCGATCCACCCACCGGCACGCAGCAGGGTGCGGGCCCGCGCCAAGAAGGCATCCACATCCGGGACGTGGTGCAGGGCCATCTGCGACACGACCAGGTCGAAAGGCCCCTCCACACCCGCCAGGGAATCGTCGGCGCGCAAGGCGCGGACATTGGAGACGCCGGACTCCCGGATCTTCTCCTCCAGGACGTCCACCATCCCGGAAGAGGGATCCGTCGCCAGGATCCGTCCAAGATCCCCTGAAAGCGCGAAGGAGAGAAGCCCCGTGCCCGCCCCCACCTCCAGAGCGCGCATGCCCACCAGGTCCAGACCTTCCCGCAGGCCGCGGACCACGTCCCGGGTGCGTTCCAAGTGCACGGGAGCCACGTCCCAGAGACGGGCAAGGTCGTCGAACCGGTTTTTTCCCGCCGAGGCCGTTTCAAGATCTTGCATCAGGCTGCTCCCATTTCCTGCCAATATGTTTCCCACTTGGGCTCGTGTCCCGGTGTCGCGGCCAGGCTCGCGCGCGCCGCGCGCGGATCCTCCCCGAGCTCCCGGACCCGCCAGACATGGGCCATGCCCGAACTCTTCACGTTCATGGCGCAATGCAGGAAGACCTTCCCCTTCCCGTGCGAGGCCAGGACCCCGCGAAGAATCTCGTACTTCTCCGGCGTGAGCTCGGAGCAGTCCAAAGGATAGTGCACGTAGAGCATGCCGGCCTTCTGCACGCTGTGGGCCTCCTGGGACCAGAAGTTCCGCGCCGAGGGCGTGTTGAGGTTGACCACCAGGGTGTACCCCTGCGAGGCCAGCCAATCGATTCCGATCTGGTCGGGCTGGGCCCCCAGGGAAAGATGTTCGTTCACGGGAAGCCAGTACGGGATGGGAAGTTGCGTGTCCATGTGCTGGTGGACGCACCAGAGGAGGTGCAGGTTACTGGGGTTTCCGGAAAACATCCGATGGAGTTTCCGATCCACGATGGGCATCTCCCAGCCTGGCCTCACGGAAAAGCCACCACCCGCGTCGACCACGGGGCCATACCTGCTGGCCGCACACGAAGGATCATCGTCCCCGCCTGCCCCCCCATTCCATCCAACCCCGCCCTTCCGGATGCATCCGCGACCACCAGCGACCTTCCCCACGCCCGTCCATCCAATCCAACCCTGTCGATGCGGATGGGGATCCCCGAGGGAAGACCGGAAAGTTCCAGGCGTCCCCCGCGCCAACGCGCATGGAACGCCCGGACCGGACCCCGCGCGGACTCGCCTCCGATCCCAACCGGAACCTCGTCCAGGGCAAACGGTTCGCGCACCGCGAAGAAACCCGGACCCATGAAGGCGACGCGTCCATCACCCAGCGACTTCAATGCCCGGAACTCCGGCGGCAGAGCCGAGGACAGGATCGGGAAATCCACCAGCCGTCCCTTCTTCCAGACTTTCAGTCCGTCGCGATAGAACCACATCGTGGAGTCGCCCGCGGCGGTGAACATCGCCTGGTACAGCTTACCAGAGGAAGTGTCCGGGACCGACCAGTTTAGGCCATCGCCCATGGCCCAGAGATCCCCGCAGCCGCGCAGCAACAGACCGTCGGGATCGCGTTCGATGCGCCAGCATTTGCGCGTCTGGGCCTGGAGCTGCCACGTGCCCGCGATCCTCGCCACCAGACCGGAATCGGTGGCGAAATAGATGTCGCCCCCCGGTGTAGCCATCGCGTCATTCACCGCTCCCCGGAACACACGACCGGTTTCGGAGGAATCCACCCGTTTCCAAGTTCCCCCGGCATCCTTCCACACCTGGCCATCCCAGGTCCCCATCCAGGATGCTCCCGAAGCGTCCATCGCACCGGTTCCCAGGAAGGTGGCCACGGGGGTCTCGCGCTTCCAGTCGGCTCCGTTCCAACGCCATTGGTCCAAGGCATCGGTCTGGATGGAGATGTCGGTTTCCGACAAGGCCATGACCGAAATCCTGGCGACGCGAGAAGTGTCCAATCCGGAGGGCAGCTTCACCAGGGAGAGGGAATCGGATTCCCATTGCAGGATCCGCGGACCACTCGTCGCCCAGAGCCTCCGTGAGGCCCGGGAATCGCCACCAGGACCGGCTCCAGGAGATCAGGCAGCATTCCGTGACGCCAGAGACGGACCTTCGGGTCTGGAGGCTTGCGAAGCGAGACCCGAATTTCCGCCCATCGATCGCCCTGGGGGTGGAGAAGATCTCCTGCCTCGGTGACCACCCACGGCACGCCGGAACTGTCCACCGCGAGGGCATTCCAAGGGGACGAACCCGGCCTCGCCTGGGCGAAGCGCACAAGAGAGGAATCCTGAAACCGATACAGGGATCTCTGGGTCAGGACCCAAGTCCCTCCGGCAGGATCGGACAGGATCTGCCGTAGAGACCCCGCTTCGCCGGACGGAATGGACAGCTTGGCCCAACGACCCTTGCGCGATCCATACAGGTCCATCCAATCGGTGACCAGCACCCAACCGCTGGAATCCTGGGCCAAGGCGTACACATCCATCCCCGAGGGCAGGGAAACGGAGTCCGAACGTCCATCCACCTTGCGATGAATCAGGAGGTTTCCCTGGACGCGCCAGTAGTTGCCATCGCCGGGACTGTAAACAACCCCATCGCGGGACACGGTGTCCGGTGCACCGGACCGGAAATCGCCTCCCGTGTCCTGGGCGGTCTGCCACTGGCCGTTGCGGAACTGCACCGCCACCCTTCCCAGGGGGTCCACCTCGACACGCTGAACAATGCCCGCGGCGCCGGATCCGAACGCGAGGATCTTCCGGACGCCCGCGGGACCTGCCAGGCACAGCCCCTTGTCGCCCCAGGCGTAGAGACGTCCGCCGGAAGCGTCCACCCAGTGGGGCGTTCCACAAATCTGACGGATCCTGTCAGATTCCAGCCACGGCACCGCCACCGAATCGCGGCGGGATACGCGGTAGACCGCCTGGTCGGTGGCCACATCGATGGAATCACCACGGAGGAACACGGCGGGACCAGCCTGTGCGACGGCGGTCACGTCGGCAACGATGGCGATGGCGGTGGCGATCGTGGACTTGAGGGAAGAATTCATTCCAGTTCACCATGGGAAACGAGGAGGATCGGGATCGGTGGACGGAAATCTAGCGATCCAACCCCAGATCCAATGCGAGGTCGTCTTCCTTCCGCCGCGAACCCGTCCGCCGGCGCGAAGCTCCCACGGGCCGGATGCGCGAACGCATCAGCACGTCGTCGGTGGGATGCAGGGCGAGCCGGGGGGCGGTCTCGCGTGGATCCATCCAGCGCTTCAGGTCTCCTCCGCGAAGGATCGCCGGCATCCGGTGGTGGGGCAGGGTCCGGAGCATCTCGTTGGGATCGGTGGTCACCACCGACACTGTCAGGATCTCGCGATCCCCCACCCGCACGGGGGAATAGATTCCGGCCAGGCACATGGGTTCTCCCGAAGCCAGGGAAAAGTCTCCCACCCGCTTTGGGCCACCCGCAAGGAGGGCGCTGTCGGACCATTCCAGGAAGGAGTCGGCGAACACCACGCAGCGGTTGCGGGAAAGGAGATTCCGCCAGGCGACGGATCCTGTCAACGTGTCTTGCCGGGAGTTGAAGTGGGTCCGCGGGGGCGGAACCAGGCGTTCGCCTCCGGAGGTCGCGGTGGACACCCCGCAGGGAGATTCGATCCAAGGCGGCACCAGGGTCCAGAAGGCCCACGAGGGAACGATCCGGCCATCCTGCACCCGGTGAAGCAGGACCCGATCCGTCGGAACGACCTCGCGGGCTTCGGATTCCTCGGGAAGGTTCTGGTATTGGTCAGGAGCCACCACGAATTCCCAACTGTCTTCCTGGCTGGAGAACTGGTGGAAGTACACCTTCCCGCTCACTTTGACCATCATCCGGCCGCACATGGATCCAAGGATGGATTCCCGTGGGGAATTCGGTCAAGGCGGGGATCCGCCTCCATCACCTTGCCGGTTGGTCCTACATTGATCCCATGCTCGCGATCCTTCCTCTCCTGGTGTCCCTTTCCTCCGCTTCGCCCATGAAGGTGGTGGGGTATTTTCCCGATTGGGCTGATTCCACCTTCTCCACCGCGAAACTGGATTTCGGGAAGGTCACCCACGTGGCCTGGTCGTTCGCCATCCCCGACAGCCAGGGCAATCTGGGAACGCTTTCAGGCACCAAGGCCAAACGATTGGATACCCTGGTGAAGACCGCCCACGCCCAAGGGGTGAAGGTGGTGGTGTCGCTGGGCGGTGGGGGCTCCAGCGAGGGATTCGCGTATTTCTCCGCCCGCGATTCGCTGCGCGCGCACTTCTGCTCCCAGGTGATGCGCTGGATCCGCGACTACCAGCTGGACGGTGCCGACCTCGATTGGGAGCCGCCAACCAAGGCCGATACCGGATCGCTGCGCAAGCTGGTGATCCAGTTGCGCGACAGCCTGGGCCCGGACAGATCCCTTTCCATGGCCGTTCCGTGCAGCAACTGGTCGGGCCGGTGGGTCCCCATCGAGAGCATCGTTTCCAAGATCGACTGGCTCGGGAACATGACCTACGACATCACCGGAAACTGGGACGACCTGGCCCGCTACAACTCCCCGCTCTACAAGCACATGGACTGGTCCATCGACTGGTCGTTCTCCGACGGCATGGACTACTGGGCGGGACGCGGCGTTCCCAAGGAAAAGATCCTGGGGGGCGTGCCCTTCTTCGGTTTCCTGTTTCCCCAGGCGCGCAAACCGGGCGACTCGATCACCACCGCCACATCCAAGACCTACAAGGCGGTGAACACCTTGTTGGCCCAGGGCGGCTGGACCACACGCTGGGATTCCATCTCCCGCGTTCCGTGGGCCACCCACCCCACCCAGGGCTACCTCACCTGGGACGATCCCCGTTCGGTGGCCGAGAAGGGACGGTGGCTCGCCGCCAACCAGTACGGAGGCGCGATCATCTGGGAACTGACCCAGGATTGGACGCTACCGGAATCCAGACCGCTGCTGGACAGTCTGTGGTATTCCCTGGGCACCGCGGGAATCACCCCGCGCTCCATCCGTGGCGCCTGGGCTCCCGTCCGCTCCGGCGGCCAGATGGAATCCGCCGATCCCTTCGAAATCATGGACGCCAATGGACGGATTCTGGCGCGATCCGTTCCCCAGGGCGCCATCCATGTCGCGCGCCTGGATGGCCTGCGTTCCGGCGTGCTGATCCTGCGCAACCCCGCGCGCAACCAATCCATCCGCTGGACCCGGCCGTGATGCGGCCTCATCATCGTCGTCGCCGCGCCCGCGCAGCGCGTCCCATTGCCGCTGTCTGAACCGTTTCATACCTTGGATTCCATGAAATACAGGAAATTGGGGGCCACCGGCCTCGTCGTCTCGGAAATCACCTACGGGTCGTGGCTCACCTTCGGAAACCAGGTGGAACTGGATTCCGCCAAGGCCCTGGTCCAGCGGGCCTTCGATCTGGGGATCAATTCCTTCGACACCGCCGACGTCTACAAGGCGGGCGAGGCGGAGCGGCTGTTGGGACAGATCCTGCCCAAGCACCGGCGCAGCGAATACGTGCTGGCCACCAAGGCATTCTGGCCCATGAGCGACCACCCCACCGACCGCGGCCTTTCGCGCAAGCACCTGTTCGATTCCATCGACGCCAGCCTGGATCGATTGAACCTCAAGTACGTGGACCTCTTCTACGCCCACCGCTTCGACCCCGAGACCCCGCTGGCGGAGACCTGCGAGGCCTTCGACGACCTGATCCGCCTGGGCAGGATCCTGTATTGGGGCACCAGCGAATGGACCGCCGCCCAGATCCGCGAGGCCCACACCCTCTGCCGCGCACGGGGATGGCATGCGCCGGTGGTGAACCAGCCCTACTACAACCTGCTGGGACGCGGCATCGAGGCGGAGATCGTGCCCACCTGCATGGAATTCGGGATGGGCACCGCCAACTTCTCGCCACTGGCCCAGGGCGTGCTCAGCGGGAAATATTCGAAGGGCAAGATTCCCACCGGAGCGCGCGGCGGGGATTCCTCCATGAACATGTGGATGAAGGACCACCTGGGCAATCCCGACCTGTTGGACCAGGTGGACCGGATCGCGGGGATCGCCGCCAAGCACGGCTGCACCGCCTCGCAGGTGGCGCTGGCCTGGATCCTGACCAAGCCGGGCATTTCCACGGTGATCGTGGGTGCCTCCAACGTGGCGCAGCTGGAAGAGAACGCCAAGGCCTCCGGACTCGCGCTGGAGGCGGCGGATCTCGCCCAGCTGGAGATCTGGTTCCCCCGGGGCTAGGCTACTCGGGGTCTTCTTCGATGAGGATGTCGGTGTCCACCAGATGCGGGCATCCCGCGAAGTAGCGATCCAGGTCGGCCAGGATGGATTCCTCGGTGTGGTCCTCGCCGACCACCGCCAGCTCCGGCTCATCTGACAGATCCTGACCGTCCTTCAGGAGGTTCCAGCACAAGGCCTTCATGTAGGAAACCGTGCCGTCGGGATTGTCGATCTCGCGCGCGTGCGGCTCGATGCTCACATGGATGCCGTCGGCGTCCGGATGTTCGCTCAGGGCCTTGTGCATCGCGCACAGGAGGGGCATGGATTCGGGTGGCGTGGTGAGGTTTTTCATGGTCGGGCCAAAAGTATCAACTCGAACCACGGCCTGTGCAGCTCACCAAAGCTGGATCCCGAAACGGGCCACCAGTCTGGCCAGAAGGAGAAACGAGATTCCGGTGACCCCCACCGACATCCCCATGGCGCCCCAGAATCCCACACGGGCCATGGCCCAGGGAAAGAGCACGAACATGGGAAGCGAAGGGAGCACGTACCAGAAGGTGTACCAGGCGTGGTTGGAGATCTTCTCCGCCGACTGTCCTTCCACATGCAACCAGACAAGGGTCAGGACCGTCATGATGGGCAAGGCACCGATGAGCCCACCCAGACGATCGCTGCGTTTGGCTGCTTCCGACACCACCACAACAACACCGGCGGTGAGCAGATACTTCACGAGCACGTTCATGACCTCTCCCTCCCTGGCAAGGTTCGTCTATTCCGCGGAAAGCGCCGTCAGGAGCTTCTGCAAGGCGTCTCCTCGATGGCTCAGGCCGTGCTTGGCTTCGGAAGTCATCTGGGCGAAGGTGGTGGGGGCCACGGTGCCATCGGGAAATCGCGGATGGAACAGGCTGTCGTAGCCGAACCCGCCCTCGCCGCGTTCCACCAGCCCCACCTGCCCGCGGCACTCCCCTTGCACGGTCAGAAACCGTCCAGTCTGGATTTCCAGGAACGCGATGGCGCACACGAACCCGGCATCGAAGCGGTCGCTCCCCTTTCCGGACAGATTCCGCAACAGTTCCGCGCGGTTGGCGGCGTCTCCCGACCCCCGTCCGGCAAGCTCCGCGTAGCGTGCCGAGACCACTCCAGGAGCACCTCCCAGCGCGTCCACGGCAAGGCCCGAATCGTCGGCGGCCAGGGCATCGGGCAGGCTTTCCAGACGCGCCTGGCGCAGATGTTCCAAGGCGAAGCGCGCCTTCAACAGGGCGTTCCCCTGGAAATCGGGCTCCGTTTCGTCGGGCTCGGGAATGGCGGGAAGCCACTCCTTGAGGCTTCGCACTTGCCAACCGGCGGGCGCGAGGATCTCGGAGAATTCCTGCAGCTTGTGGGCGTTGCCGGTGGCCAGGGCAAGGATTCGAAGGTTGTTGGACATGTGCGGAAAGCTAGCGTTCCATCAGCCGCAGGGCGACCTGGTAGACCAGCGGCAAAGCCTCCGGGAAATCGCTAAAGAGCCATCACCCAACTCGTCATCGCAGGTGGCTGCACCTCTTCAGCTGAATACGCCTGGTGAGCCGCATCTCCCCAACGGCTACTTTTGATCCAAAGACTGGTCAGGTTCCCGAAAACATTCTGATCCACATCTACCCTCACAATGTGATCAGAGTCGGTGGAAAGAACCGTCCCGGTATATGTTGCGCTCCCATGACCGAACGTGAGGTGGTCTCCAGCTTGGTATTCACCAGTGTGTCTTCCCACATTTATTTCCACCGTTGGCATGCTTCATACCCCTCTCGGATTCCGTTCAAGGCGGGGAGTCGCCACGGGAATGGAGAATATTAGATCTTGGATTTCAATTGCGAGCATCCTCCCCCCCCTCAATTTCACCTGAAAAACAGCATCGCCATGACGAAGGCTCCGACGAAGCCGCAGATGTCGGCGATCAGGGCGCAGGGAAGCACGTGGCGCGTGCGCTTGAGGCCGATGGCCCCGGCGTAGAGGGCGATCACGTAAAGCGTGGTGTCGGTGCTTCCCTGCAGCAGACAGGAGAGCCTGCCCGTGAAGGAGTCGGGGCCGTAGGTGGTCATGGCGTCCACCGTCATGCCGCGCGCGCCGCCGCCGGAAAGGGGCTTCATGAGCATGGTGGGAATGGCGCCCACGGTTTCCGGAGGCAGACCCGTCCAACTGATGCACTTCCAGATTCCGGCCACCAGGATGTCCATGCCCCCGGAAGCGCGGAACACGCCCACCGCCACCAGGATGCCCACCATGAACGGCACCAGCTGGATGGCCGTCTTGAAGCCTTCCTTGGCCCCCTCGGAGAAGGCATCCCAGGCGTTGATCTTGCGGACGGTGGCCAACCCCAGGAAAAAGAGGATGGCCGCCAGCATCAGTCCCGTGCCCAGGGCGGTGGAAATGGATTCCACCTGTTGGTGGGGGCGCGATTCCAGCACGGCCGATCCCCCCGAAGCGATCCAGTTGAGAAGGCCCATGGGCGTGAAGCGGATCAGCGAGACGATGCAGGCGAGGAGCCCCGACACCCCCACCAGCCAGGTCAGCAGGATGGGGTCGCGCAGACGGATCTTCTGCACCAGGGCGGCGCTGAGGAACCCTCCCAGGACCGAACACGCGCTGGCCACCAGGATGGGAAGGAAGATGTCGGCGGGATTGGATGCCTTGTTGGTGGCGCGCAGGGCCATGACGCTCACGGGAAACAGCGTGAGGCTCGCCGCGTGGAGCACCATGAACATGGCCTGGTGGTCGGTGGCGGTCCCCGGATTGGGGTTGAGGGTTTCCAGCTCCTTCATGGCCTTGAGACCGGCGGGCGTGGCGGCGTTGTCCAAACCCAGCATGTTGGCCGCGAAATTCAAGACCATGCTGCCGGAGGCGGGGTGTTCGGTGGGAAGCCCAGGGAACACGCGCCGCATCAGGGGGGCCAGCACCCGCGACAGCAGGCGGATGGCCCCTGCGTCCTCGCCCACTTTCAGGATGCCCATCCACAGCGTCAGGGCTCCGGTAAGGCCTAGGGCCAGCTCGAAACCTCCCTTGGCTCCGTCGAAGGTGGCCTTGGCCATGGCAGGGAAGATGGTGGCGTCGGAGGTGGAAATGAATTTCCATAGACCCAGCAGTCCACCAACGAAAAAGAGCAGCAGCCATACCACGTTCATGATCATGGATCGAGTTCTCCGGATTCGACGAATTCCCCGTAACGATAGAATCCGCAGGTGCTTACTTTTCCCTTCTTCCCGGGTGATTCGATCCGGATCCGGCCGAGGCGCGTACCGCGCCCCATTACAAGGAAATCTCATGTACAGGGAAAGCATCAAGGTCCTCGATTGCACGATCCGCGACGGCGGCCTGGTCAACAAGCACAAGTTCACGCACGAGTTCGTCAAGCGCTCCTACGAAGGGGTTTCCAAGGCCGGAGTGGATTATTTCGAGATCGGCTACATCAATTCGCCAAACCTGTTCTCCACCTCCGAGTACGGTCCCTGGAAGTTCTGCGCGCAGGCGGACATCCGCAAGGTGACCGACGGCGTGCCCAACGGCGCGAAGATTTCCGTCATGGCCGACGTGGGTCGGGTGGAGATGGACGCGATGCCTTTCGCCCACGAATCCGCCTTCCACATGGTGCGCGTGGCCAGCTACATCAAGGGCGTGGACAAGGCCATCGCACTGGCCAACCGCTTCCAC
Organism: Fibrobacteria bacterium; assembly: GCA_035352895.1. Classification (GTDB taxonomy): domain Bacteria; phylum Fibrobacterota; class Fibrobacteria; order UBA5070; family UBA5070; genus UBA5070. The sequence goes on from DAOPYN010000020.1 coordinate 53,638, forward strand.
GAGATGGGATACGAGACCTGCATCAACCTGATGGCCCTCTCCCGCGACCAGGGCCCCGAACTGGACGAGGCCTTCGCCCAGGTGGAGAAGGAAAGCCAAGCCAAGGTCATCTACCTGGTGGACAGTTTCGGCTCCATGTACCAGGAGGACATCGAGAAGCTCGTGGCCCGCGCCCGGCAGCACATCAAGACCAAGGAGCTGGGCTTCCACGGGCACAACAACCAGCAGCTGGCGTACTCCAACACCATCGAGGCGATCATCCACGGAGTGAACTACCTGGACGCCACCATCTACGGGATGGGACGCGCCGCCGGAAACTGCACCCTGGAACTTCTCCTGGGTTTCCTGAAGAATCCCAAGTTCGACATCCGCCCGGTGCTGGACCTGATCGCCAACGACTACCTGGAACTGCGCAAGACCATGGAATGGGGCTACATCATCCCCCACATGATCGCCGGCCAGCTCAACCAGCATCCGCAGGACGCCCTGGACCTGCGCAAGACCGACGAACGCGACGCCTACCGGGCGTTCTACGAGCGGCTCGTCTCGTCGGGGATGGACTGAACCCGTGACGCACGGATCCGCCATCCCGTCCTTCCGCGAAACCTTGCAGCGGGACCGGGTGGTCGGGATCCTGCGGGGCGCACCGGTCTCGTCCCTCCCTTCGATCGCCCAGGCGGTGCGGCTGTCCGGCCTCACCTTCCTGGAGGTCACCCTCAACACGCCCGGCGCCTGCGAACAGATCCGGATCCTGTCCGACCTGTTGAACGGAATCTGTCAGATCGGCGCCGGTACCGTGCTTGACCCCGCCGCCGCGCAGGAAGCCGCGGAAGCCGGGGCGCGCTTCCTGGTGAGCCCGGGATATTTCCCCGCCCTCCAGGACTGGGCCAACCACAACGGCATCCCCACACTGCCCGGTGCGCTCACCCCCACGGAGATCTGGAACGCCTGGAGCCACGGAGCGGCCCTGGTGAAGGTCTTCCCCGCCCGCTCGGTGGGAGGACCCGCCTACTTCAAGGAGCTGCGCGGCCCCTTCGGACAGGTGGGCCTGCTGGCCTGCGGAGGGGTGTCGGCCGAAAATGCCGGGGAATATGTGCGTTCGGGCGCCGATGCCTTGGCGTTCGGCGGCTCCATCTTCTCGAAGGCCCGCCTGGAATCCGGCGACATGGAGGCCATGGCTCGCGACATCCGCGCCCTACTCGGAGCCGCCCGCCAACCTGCGATTTCGCGGTGACCTGCCAGCATTTTTGTAATCAATTTTCACATCAAACGTCAACGACGAAAAGTTTTTCCACCGAATTTTACAGCATTACACGATGATTCTGTAATCAGTTATACCAGCAATCAAGCTCGCACCTCGCATCTTCCTCCCAAGGACGCCATTCTGGCCATCCACCCATACCGGAGGAAACCCATGCGCATTCATCGCTTCGCCCCGCTTTCCATCTTGGCCTGCGCCAGCCTGTGGACCACCGCCTGCAACCAGGCGACCGCCACCGACGAGGACACGCAGAACGGTACCCTGCCAACTGCCGAGCTCGCCGCCGCGCGGGTGAGCGCCCCCTCCCAGGAAGTGGACATCGGAGAGTTCTACACCCCCTCCGATCTGGGAGCCGCCCTGGAGAGTTCCACGGCCTTTCCCGCAGCCGGAGGATCCAGCATGGCCAATCCCAGACTCGCCGCGCGCGCCCTGTCCCTGCCCCGGGTGGATTCTTCACTGAACACCACCACCGGTTGGCTCACCAAAACAATGGACAACGGCGCCGGCTGGACCAAGACTGATTCCATCAAGGTGGTTCCCAGCGACATCCTGGGCCCCGTCGAGGCCATCCGGGCCACTGCGGCCATTTCCGTGATTCGGCACACCGATGCCGCAGGCAAGATCCTGTTCTTGGAGCGCACCCAACTGCACGTTCCCGGCGACACCTTCTTCGTGGGCAAGGGCCCCGTGGATGCGCCCTACTCGGCGACGATCCTCCGCCAGGATGCCCGCACCGGAATCGAGGCCAAGGGCCTTCTTACCGGCAACGCCGGAGCCGACGGCAGGATCTTCGAGGACGCCGACAACAACGTCGCGTCCTTGAGCCTGGTGCGCCTGCGCAACGGCGACACCCTGACCGCGGCCCACGCCCGCGGCCTGGGCGAGGGATCGTTCCTGAAGAGCCCCAAGGTGGACACCGCCCGCATCGTGATGAACATGACGGAACACACTCTGCTGGGTGGGCGTCGGCAGGTGCGGCTGATCGCGGTGGCCACCCCCAAGGACACGGCCATCGTGGGCCTCCAAGGCGAGCACCGCTGGGCCAACGGCCGTGTGGCCACCCTGAGCCTTTCCAACGGCCACGGCGACTCCCTGGTGCGCAAGGGCGACACCGCGGTGCTGGTGCACCACGTCGCTTGGCCGGCCGGCGATTCCACCGGCACCGCCCACACCGAACTGCGCGTGGATCCGGGCACCGGCCTGGGACGCGCCGACAACCGCAACCTGTCGCTTTCCGGCTACCGCCTGTTCGTCCGCGGCCCCATCTCCAAGACGGAATTCTCGGTGGTCTCCCCCTCCGGATGGCAGGGCGACGCCAAGCCTGTGGACGGCACCTTCCAGTGGCAGGCCACTGTCCGCGACGGCCGCAAGGCAACCCTGGACGGCACCTTCACCGCCACCGGCCTCAAGGGCACCTGGACGGATTTGGATGGAGCCGTGACGACCTTCGACAAGAACTAAACCCTGACCCCCATCTCGCGGCGCATCCTCGCTCAACGATCCCACAGGAACCCTCGACGTACCGGCACGTACGACTTCGGGTCCAATTCCACTGCGGGGGGATGCGGATCGTTTCGCTCCTCCCCACCAGTGGGGCCTTCCCAAGCCCGAGTGATCTCCAGCCCTCAATCCCCCTGCACGCAGCGGAGACTGGCCAAGGCATCCAGGGCCCAATCGGCGACTGCGGATCCGTAGTAGGCCGGCTCGGACTCGGGCGCGATGGATTGGACCTCCGTGATCGGAATCTGAAGACCGGGATCGGGCTTGCCAGGCCCGGAGATGCCTGGATAGTTCGCCGCCCACATCAAGCCCACCTTTTCGAGGTTGTCGGTAGACCACTTTGTGGAATGTCGGGGCTGCACCGGGGCGCCAAGCCGCAGGGAATTGACCCAATGCACACCGTTGGTTCCCTCGTAGGTCCCCTTCCCGCCTGCAAGGGCGCGGAACCCGAACCTGTCATGCCCCACGTTGTGGACAGCAAACGTCAACAACGGGATCATGGGTGCGATCATGGCGTCTTCCAGGGAAAGCTCGTGGTATCGATCCGCTGTATCCGGGTTGGTCAAGGTCGCGAAGACGTACCAATCCGAATCATGCGGTACCCGCCACCCCGACGGACAGGCTCCTTGCACCGAATGGCGGATCTTGGCGGAATTGCGGGTGGTGTCGCCCACCGCCTCGTACCACGAATAGAGCCGGCCGTAGATCTGACAATTCACGTCGCTTCCACCGTAGCAGACCCCGATGGAATCGTAATCGTGGAGCGTCCCGTTCCCGTCCAGGGTCCCGGTGTATCCATCCAACTGGGCGGCCCATCCCGGGATCCGGCCTCCATACGGGACCGCACCTCCATAGGAGAGATTCTCGGCCATCCAGGTGTGGTTTCCGATCCTCACCGTGCGGTAGACCTTGCCATCGCGCTCGTCGCGCAGGGATCCGTAGCGCACCCTGGCGTTCCAGGGGATGCCGTGGTCGTCCTGCCAGTTCGTGTCGATCTGGATCTCCACTCCATCCGTGTCCGAAGTGGTCAGGGGCAACCACACCAAGCGCTTTCCCTTGAAGAAGACCTGGAGGGTCTCGGGCCGCATCTGCGCACTCCGCGGTTGCGCCGCCAGGGGCCGTGCGAGCGAGGGCTGGATGGTCGGGATCCGGCGGCCCTGCGGGTCGTGCGATTGCCAGGACACCACCAATCGCCCGTTGTGGAACGCCAGACTCGATGTGGGTCCTGGACGGTAGTCGGCGGTCCGATGGACTCCGTCGAACCGCCCCAGGATCCACCCTCCGCTGGGCTTGGAGATGTCGCTCTCGCTGGACGAGGCGACGACGGCACCCTGCACGGGCTTGCCGGAAAGATCCACCACGGTGCCGGAAATCCAGGCGGACGCGGAACACAGCGGGATCAAGAGGGAGACAAGGATCGGCTTCATGTGGGATTCCTCCAGGGGCGCCTGTCCAGCGCCGACCTTCCAAAGTTTCCATGGATTTCGCCCGATCCGACACGGTGATCCAGCGGAATCCCTGGCCAAATTGTCCAGCCGTTGCAGGGAAGTTGACCTGCGCGATCCAAAAAAGGAAGCGAAATTTGTCCAGCATATGGGGCAACGAAATTCCGATGCGCTCCTGTGGGAGGCGAAGGGGTACCGCGAGTTCCTCGCGGCCTGGTACGAACGGGAGAAGTGCCGCCGCCCTTCCTTGACCATGGCCGTGCTGGGGCGTCGGCTGGCCTTGGACCCGAGCCTCCTGGGGAAGATCGTCCAGGGAGAGCGGCACTTGGCCACCTCCCGCATCCAACCCGTGTGCGACCTGGTGGGTCTGCGAGGCGAACAGGCCGAATACTTCCGCCACATGGTCCTGTTCGCCAAATCCAAGACCGCCCGCGAAGCCCAGGCCTGCTTCGAGCGCATGCAGGAGCTGCGGCGGGTGGCCCCGGTGGAACTGGACGACACCCAGGAGACCTACTGGGACCGCTGGATCCAGGTGGCCCTCCGCTCGCTCCTGACCTGCGGGAACTTCGGAGACGACTGGGCCCGGCTTGGCCTTCTGCTCCACCCGCCCCAGGAAGCCGCCACGGTCCGGTCGGCCATGAAGACCCTGGAACGCCTGGGCATGATCGCCAAGAACGCGGAAGGTTTCTGGCAGCCCGTGGAACCCTTCGTGCGGGATCGCCAAGGCTCGCAGACCCGGGCGCTGCGGAACTTCCATCGGCAATCCATCCTTCTGGCGCTGGAAGCGATGGAAAAGCTCCCGACTTCCCGTCGGAACATCTCTTCGGTGGTCCTGGCCGTCGATCAGGAGGTGTACCAGGACCTGGTCGGGATGATCGAGGACCTCCGGTCCCGGGCGCTGACCCGCTCCACCAGATCGCTTCGTCCCGACCGGGTGGTGCAGCTGGGACTCCAACTGGTCCCTCTCGGGGGGCTGGCAACCCAGCCCCGGCAAGGGTAGATTCCATGGCCATGGTCGTGCGCATCGCGTTGGCGGGCCTCGTGGCCTTGGGCCTGGCGGCTTGCGACACAAATCCCCAGGCGGGAACGGCAGGCTCGGAGGCGGGAAACGCCCTGACCCTGGAAGTGCGCGACACCGCGGGTCGACCCGTGGCCCTGGCGCGGGTGGAAGTACGCACATCCGGGGCAGCGGACACGGGAAGCGTCGCCCAAGGCCTGACCGGACCGGATGGCCGAGTCCGCTTGGCCCTGCCCGCCGGAAATTGGTCGATCCTGTCCCGCAAGGATCAGTTTGCCGCCTGGTCGGAGGCCTCCCCCCTGGACACCCTGGTGGTGGACACGATCCGTCCGACGGCGGCGCTCTCCGGATTCCTGCAGAACGCGCCCGGCGAACGGCTGTTCTTTCCTGGGCTGGGGATGTCGGTCCAATGCGATGGAGACGGCTATTTCCAACTGCCTTCGCTTCCCGAGGGCGACCTCCCCGTGCAGGTGGGAACCGGCTCCAGCACCTCCCGGCTGCGGATCACTTCGGGGGAAGACGCCCTGGTCCTGGACCGTCCGGCGGACACTTCCAGTGTCTGGCCCTCGCTTCCAGCCGACTCTCTTGTTTCCTGGGCGTCCCAATCCATTCCCGCGAACCTCCCGGCCCTCGCGCTGGGCGACACCGGAAGCTTCTCGGTGGCCGTCCGGTTGCGTCGGACGGATTCCACCCAGCCGATGACGGCCCTGCACTGGGGCGATTCGTCGGGCAACGGGATCCAGATCGGCTGGAAGGGATGCGACACCTTCGTCTTGCGCGTGGACCGCATTCCCTACCGCGTCACCGGCTTCGCGCTGTCCACGGACTTGGAGCAGGTGGGACTGTCCTGGGATGGGCACCGCCTGGCGGTGCTCCGCGGCACGGATTCCGTCATCACATTGACCACGGAAGCCCTGGCCGACCGCACCGGATGGCGCGACCCGCTGTTCGGGACGGCAGGGATCGCGCAGGTCCAATGGATCGCCTTCCATCGGGGGAATACATTCCAGGACTGGCTCCGACGCCTCGCAAAGCTCTCTCTGGCCACCCCATCTCGCGGCGCAGACTCGCTCAACGTTCCCTAGTGGTCCAGAAGAGGCGCTACCGAAAACTGTCCGGGGCGGCGTAGGGGGTCCGGTCCGATGGAGACGCGGACTCCAGCGCGACGGCGGCTGGGGAGGCGGAACGGTCGGGGCGGGGCATTTCCGTGGGGGGAGTGCCGTCCCGGGTCCACCGCATCAGGGTCATCACCAGGATGTCCACGCGGCGCTTGAAGTCGCCGTAGAAGGTGAAATCCCACAGGAAGATCACCGGCCGGAGCACGAAGTCGGTCCGGGTGATCTCGTCATGCCACACGAGCCCCCGGGGCCTTCCCTTGTGGCGGTAGATGCGGAGGTTCTTCGGCTTTGCCGATTCCCCCATCACGTACAGTGACCGGTTGCGCCGCAGGTAGACATCGCCGTCCTGGCAGAAGAGGACCCCCAGATCGTCGGGAACCAGCTTGAGCTTGTGGTAGGTGTCCAACCGTTCGATCTCCACCACCACATGATCCGACGCCTGGGACAGCACCTTGCGGTAGAAGAGTCTCACCATCCACAGGCAGGGCACGTAGTTGAACCGGAGGATCGCGAACACCAACAAGGCGTGGACCAGGAACCCGAAGGATCCGAACCAATGACCATAGACCCTCATGACCAGCCCCGGAGCGACGAAGGAGGCGATCATCAGCGCGAACCCGACCAAAGGAGTGATGGCCGACAAAAACCGGATGTCGATCGGTTCGGCGTGGAGCTTGGTCATGGACATCGGTGGAATCCCCCCTTTTGCGGACATCGACTTTCGCGCATCGCGATGCGAGCCGCGCTTGCGGTGTCATTCTAGCACTCCCGGGACACGAGATCCCGGGGCCGTATGTCAAGGTGTCTGTCGGTCGTGCTTCACCCAGATGAGCTTTCCGGTGTCGAAGGCGGAGCGGTGCGCGATCTCCAGGTACCGATGCCGGACCTCCGCGGGAAGATCGTTCGTCCGGGACAGGATCCACAGATAGCCGTTGTCCTTGCCGGCCACCAAGGCATACTGGTAGGCGGAATCCAGGGCCAGGACGTTGTATTGGGAGTAGAAGGGCCCGAAGAAGGAAACCTCCAGCTCGCCGACGGTATCCGCCCCCCGAAACCGCGCCTTCGCCGTGGCCTTCTGCCACTTCGAAGACTTGGTGTTGTATCCCTGGTTGAGTACGGCGATGGTTCCGTCGTCGCGGAGGGAGTATTGGGCGGTGGTGTTGTCCAGGTCGCGCTCGAACCGGAAGTCCAACCGGGCGATCTCGAACCAACGCCCCAGGTACCTTTCCTTCTGGAAACCCCGGACTCCCGGGAAGCTCGGCGAAGCTCCGGCGCAACCGAACATCGAAAGCCCCATCCCCAATCCCAGACAAACGGCAAGTGCGGACTTCATGGATCCCTCCTTGGCGAACACGACGACACAGTCCAGTCCGGAATGGTAGATCGCGTTCCACCGGAAGACGTTCCGGGGATTTCCCAAGGAACTCCCGGAGAACGGATCCTACCAAATCCGTGGAGACCGTGCGATTCCAGGAAGACCTCAGAGCCGCTGGTCTCCGTTTTTCGCTAGAAGTGGCCCATGGAGTCGACTTCGCGATTGGTAGCCTTCCAGTCGGGTCCGGGGTTTGGGGTGGGCGAAGTGGAGAGGGGAACCGCGAAGAGGTCTCCCAGGTGGAACAGCTTCGCGGTGCGCGAGCGGTAGCCCAATGCCCCGATGTCCTGGAACTGATCCTCGATGCGCAAGGAACTGGTGCGGACATGGACCCACAGCTCGGTGCGGGTGCGCCAGGTCGATATGCGGTTGGCATAGCCCAAGGGACCCCAGACCACCGCAAGGAGCAGCACCGCAAGTGCAGGAAGCGCCACGAATCGCTGAAAGCCACGCAAGCGCCATATCGATGCTCCCGCGACCACCGGCGCTGCGAACACGCAAGCCAGGTAGATCCCCAACTTCAAGGCATGGGCGGATAACTCCACGATCTCCAACACGTCCAGGAAAAACAGGAGGTAGACCACCGACACGATCAGTATGGCCGCTTTCCACCAAATTCCTGGATTTCCCCGCGTGGTCAACGCTCTTTCCGATTTCCAGTTGCCACGTCTGTCCCTCGTGATTTCGCTTCGCTGTGTTCGCAGAGCAAACTAATTGCTCAAAGCCCTTACGCTTGCTGGCGATCTAGGATGAGATTCCCATTCGATTCGCGGTGGATAGACCGTACACTGGGACGTGCATCCTGCTTGAGGAAATCGGGGACGGGCCTACCGGGGAAGCGATTTGCCGCGGGAGGGAACCGAACCTAACTTCCGAAAGGTCTTGGCGATCGCGCATCCAGGATCTCAATGCGGCATCACTGCCGCAATCGAGGATGATGAAGCATTTCGATTCCCACCCGAACCGGAGAATCGGTTCAAAATGAAAAGGAGCGATGGATGAAGAAGTACGGCGCAGAATTCCTGGGGACTTTCTGGCTGGTTCTTGGCGGATGCGGCAGTGCCGTGTTGGCCGCAGCCTTCCCGAATGTCGGGATCGGACTCCTTGGCGTTTCCTTGGCCTTTGGCCTGACCGTCCTGACGATGGCCTTCGCGATCGGCCATATTTCCGGCTGCCACCTCAATCCTGCCGTATCCGTAGGCCTCTGGGCGGGCGGACGTTTTCCGGCAAAGGATCTCCTTCCCTACATCCTTTCCCAGGTCCTGGGCGCCATCGTGGCGGGAGGGGCCCTGTACCTGATCGCCAGCGGCAAGGCGGGTTTCGAGCTCTCCGCAGGCTTCGCCTCCAACGGCTTCGGCGATCATTCTCCCGGCGGGTACAGCCTGCTTGCGGCCCTGGTCACCGAAATCGCGATGACCACAATCTTCCTGGTGGTCATCCTTGGCGCGACCGACAAGCGAGCCCCCCAAGGACTGGCTCCGATCGCGATCGGTTTGTGCCTGACCCTCATCCACTTGATCTCCATTCCTGTGACCAACACCTCGGTGAATCCGGCCCGCAGCACCGGCGTCGCCGTGTTCGTCGGCGGCTGGGCGGTTTCACAGCTTTGGCTGTTCTGGGTCGCCCCGATCATCGGCGGTCTGCTTGGCGCAGGCATCTACCGGGTCATTGGAAGCGAAGACAACTAACAGGACGCTGAAAAACCCTTCAAATCAACTGCGCCAAGACAGAATCTGTC
>DAOPYN010000021.1:0-62588 GCA_035352895.1 Fibrobacteria bacterium
CTGGGGCTCGATTCCGTGCTTCTAGCCGCGACCTACGAGAAGGGCATCTACCAGTGGAAGCTGGGGGATAGCGCCTGGACCAAGGCTGTCAATCCGATCGTGAATACTGCTGCATGGGGGAAAATTGATGCTGATTTTCCTCGAGCATTCGCCTTGCTCAATGGGGTCGTATGGTCGGGGCATTATGTGAATGGAATCTATTTCAAGGAATTGAAAGATTCTGGATGGAAATTGTTTCTTCCTGATTCCTTTGCTTCGAAGGTTCCTAGAGATATTTTTGCCATGACCACTTGGAGGGGGCGACTATTCGCCGCAGGTAGATACCACTCCGTTCCATTGATGCACGATCCCGCCACGGGTTCCTGGAAGACCACCGACGTCAATTTCTGTTACGATGTCTACCATGAAGAGAGCGTCTGCGATTACTACACCACCTGGAGCATGGCCGCCACCGCGGACACCCTCTATGCCGCCTCCGGTGGAGTCCTTCTGAAGATCGGTTGGCCGGACTTGCCGTGATCGGTCTGCACCTTCCCCGGTGGCTGCCCTGGGCGGGACCAGCGCGTCCATGTGAGGTCCCGTTCTCCCGGCGGATCTTGACGGATCCCGTCTTCTGTTGGAGATTTCGTGCGACGAGGGCAGGATTGTCCGGCCCTCGATCCGAACGGAGACCGCAATGACCCGCACACGACTGACGGGGCGCCTGGCGCCCTTCGCCTCCATGTTCCTGATCGTCGGCCTGAGTTCCTGCGTGAAACGGTTCACCGACCCGGTCGACCAGGTCGAGCAGACCTTCCAGGACGCACTGCTGAGCCTCAACAACAATTCCAACGATTGGCAGGCCACCGTCCAGGGACTCAACACCAAGCTCGACGGTCTCCAGGGGCAGGTCGACGAGACGATCCGCAACGACGTGGCCACCCTTGCGGGTCGGTCCACCGCCAAGGTGTTCACCAACGCCGGATGCACCATCGACAACTACGCGCGCCATGCGAAGAGTTCGGTATCGACCATCCTGAGCCGCTACCAGAAGCTCAAGAAGAACAATTGCTACGAGCTTCCGGGGGGGATCCCGGGTGTGGTCTCCGGAGGGAAGGTGACCATCTCGTCGCGTCCCGAGTGCCAGATCGACCGGGAAATCCTTCCGCCCCTGGTCTGCGCCGAGGAGCCGGGCCAGATCGATCTCGGGGCGAACGATCCCAAGAGCTGGTCCACCGTCACCCTGCATGGATTCGACATGGACATCAAGGACAAGAACTCGAAGCTGCTCGAAGTCGTTATGGTCGACGCCGCCGAGCGCACCTACGCGATCTCCGAGAACAACATCGCCCGCAACACGCACTACATGGCCACCGTCAACCTCTCCCAGTTGGGCAGGGAGCTGGTGGAGAAGTCCATCTGCAAGCTGCGGATCCGGTGGGGAAGCGACAACGCCACGATCGGCGAGGTCGCGGTGCTCCCCTGGAAGCCGCGGACCAAGGACGAAGCCGTCGCTCTGGGGTCGACGGAATTCACTCCTCCGCGCAGCGGAGGGGACGCGGATTTCGATACCGACGACGACGATCCCACCAGGGTGAACCTCCGGGCGACGCTCCGCCTGGACCAGGGCCGGGGGATCTACGGCCGGGTCTACATGAAGGCCTACGAGCTCAAGCCCGACCATACCGCCGTCGAAGGATGGAGCCCGGAGGCGTTGCTGTATCAGATTCCCCAAGGCTACCGGATCGTCTCGTTCTCGCCAAACCAGGAATCCTCCCGAGAATTCCTCGTGACCGACCACAACAACGCGGACGTCGCCACGGAATCCAGCACGGTGGCCAACTTCCACCATTGGGTGGATCGCAACGGCGACGAAGCGGGCAGCTACACCCGTGTTCGCGCCGATTGGCATCGCCTGACGGTGAAGTTGGAGGAATTGCGTCCGACCTGGCTCCAGTAGGCGAGGGCGCGGAGGCGCGAGCGGAGGAGCTATCGCCGCTCGGACTCCTTGGAAAGGTGCACGGCCATGCGGGCTCCCCATTGGAAGGGGGGGGCCTCCCACCAGCCGTCGAACAGGGCCTCCTCGTCCTCCTCGTCCAATTCCGGTTCCGCCATGCTGTCCTGGTGAGCAGCCTCCCGGGACGGCGAGGCCTCATCGGAAGGTATGGCCGGGGCCCCCGTCTCCGGGGCCTCTCCGGATTCCTCCAGCTCGTCGGCTCCGAATCCGTTGCCCGGGTGGCACTCGGCCACCTCGACGAACTCCCCTCCCTGCTCGCGCACCAGCGACCAGACGTACTCCTCCTCCTGGGTCTCCTCGTCGGTCTCGCCCAGGAGCACCAGGTAGAATTCACCCGAGCGGTGCCGCCAGCCCTGGGGCTGTTCGAACTGGACCGTCTCCCCGAACTTCTCCAGGATTTCCGTCACCGAGATGCGGATCCAGTCGGAAAAGCCCGCGGCGTAGCTGTCCACCCATTCGGAAGGGAACAGGCCGTCCCAGGACACCTCCACCACGTCGCCGTCGATCTCCTCCACCCCGTAGTTGCGGGCGAGTTCCACCACTTCGCCCGATTCGATCAGGCACAGGCTCCACCAGAGGTTCTCGTTGCCTTGGTCGTCCAGTTCGCCGCGCAGGACCAGGAAATGGCCTCCGTCCGGGGCCCGGAAGGCCAGGGGCTTCTCGTGGATGGTGGTGGTGGCGAATAATCGGAGGATTTCCGGGGGATCGAGCTGGGTCCAGCGGATGAGCGTCATGGACGGAAGAGTACATCGTCGCGCCTCGGGGAGGGCGAATCGCGCAGGGATGGCTACTTTGGAAGCAAATGGCCGACCAACGCGACGACAACCGGGAACCGGAACGGGACTCGGACAAGACCTCCTTCCGCATGCCCCGGGGCAGCGGACTTCTCGTGATCCTGATCCTCCTGGCGTTCTTGATCTCCCAGGTGATCTCTCCTTCCGATCCTTCGGGTGGCGAGCTCACCTACAACCAGTTCCTGGAGCTCATGGGGGACAGCACCAAGAAGGTGAAAAGCCTCACCGTCCTCAAGAGCACGGAAGGGGTGGAGGTGCGTGGGCAACGCGAACTCGATTCCGCCGAGCGGAAGGCGGCCCACAACCGGATGGTGTTCCTCCCCAAGGTGGAGAGCAAGGACTTTTCCGTGCGCGTGCTTGCGCTGGAGGATTCCACCCTCCAGGCCTGGGCCACGCAACGCAAGATCCAGGTCAAGGTGCGGGAGCGGGAGAGCGAATGGTTCCTTCCCTTGCTCATGTACCTGCTTCCCATCCTGTTGATCGGTGGGATGCTCTACTTCACCATGCGCCAGGGACAGAACGGCCCCAAGGGTTTGTTCAGCTTCGGGAAGTCCCGCGCACGGTTGTCGGGCAAGGATGTGCCCAAGGTCTTCTTCGACGATGTGGCCGGCTGCGACGAGGCCAAGGCGGAACTCGTGGAAGTGGTGGACTTCCTGAAGGATCCGGGCAAGTACGACCGCCTGGGGGGCAAGATTCCCCGCGGCGTGCTCCTGATGGGCCCTCCGGGCACCGGCAAGACCCTGCTCGCCAAGGCCGTCGCCGGCGAGGCGAAGGTTCCCTTCTTCAGCATGTCGGGATCGTCGTTCGTGGAGATGTTCGTGGGCGTGGGAGCTTCCCGGGTGCGCGATCTCTTCGAACAGGCCAAGAAGGCCGCGCCCAGCCTGATCTTCATCGACGAGATCGACGCCGTGGGCCGCCAGCGCGGAACGGGCCTGGGTGGCGGGCATGACGAGCGCGAGCAGACCCTCAACCAGCTTCTCATCGAGATGGACGGATTCTCCGGCAACGAAGGTGTGATCATCGTCGCGGCCACCAACCGTCCGGACGTTCTGGATCCGGCGCTCCTGCGCCCGGGGCGGTTCGATCGACGCGTGGTGGTGGATGCCCCCGATCTGAAGGGGCGTCTGGAAATCCTGAAGGTGCACACCGGCACCAAGATTCCGCTTTCCTCCGACGTGGACCTGGCCAAGATCGCCCGCGGCACTCCTGGCTTCTCCGGCGCGGATCTGGCCAATCTCTGCAACGAAGCGGCCCTTCTGGCCGCACGGTTGGGGCGCGAAGCGGTGACCATGGACGATTTCGAGAAGTCCAAGGACAAGGTCCACATGGGCCCCGAACGCCGTTCCCGCATGATCAACGCCGAGGATCGCAAAGTGGTGGCCTGGCACGAGGCGGGACATGCCGTGGTGGGGTGGTTCACTCCGCTGGCCGATCCCGTCCACAAGGTGACCATCATCCCGCGCGGTCGCGCATTGGGACTCACCTGGAGCCTTCCCGAGGACGACCGTTCCCTGGTCACCAAGTCCTACCTGGAAGCCGAGCTGGACATCCTCCTGGGTGGTCGGCTGGCCGAGGAGGTCTACCTGGGCGAGATCACCACGGGCGCTTCCAACGACATCCAGCGCGCCACGGAGCTCGCCCGCAAGATGGTCTGCGAATACGGGATGAGCAAGTTGGGTCCCCAGCACTTCGGGGACAACCAGCAGCAGGTGTTCCTGGGACGCGATTTCGCCACCCAGCGCGAAACCTCCGAGGAAACCGCCAAGGCGATCGACAACGAGGTGCGGCGGCTCATCGACGAGGCCTACGGCCGCACGCGCGCGCTCCTGGTGGAGCGCAAACGCGAGATCGAACTCCTCGCCGAGACGCTCCTGCAGCACGAAAGCCTGGAATCGGACGACATCAAGGAACTGTTCGAGACCGGGACGCTCGCCAAGCCGCTTCCGCTGGCCGGGATGGAAAAGCCCGCCGACGAGGCGCCGAAGGCCTAGATGGGCAGAATCTGGCGTGTTCGCGGGGCGAGCCTGGGAGGAGGGAATCTCCCCCTGCTGGTGGGCATCGTGAACGCGACGCCGGATTCGTTCTTCGACGGTGGGAAGCATGCCACCGCCGACGAGGCCTACGCCCATGGCATGAAGCTTGTCGAGGAAGGCGCCGATCTCCTGGATGTGGGCGGGGAATCCACACGGCTCGGATCGGAGCCGGTGGATCCTTCCGAGGAACGACGGCGCGTGGAGCCCGTGATCCGCTCGCTGGCGCGCCGGGGAGCGCGCGTGTGCATCGACACGCGCACAACGTCGGTCGCGGAGGCGGCGTTGGATGCCGGGGCTTGCGCGGTGAACGACGTCTCGGGACTCGCGGACCCTGCCATGCTGGAGCTCTGCCGCGCGCACGGGGCGGGAGCCTGCGCCATGCACATGCGCGCGAACCCATCCCTGCCTCAAGTCCGGCAAGTGGCCTGGATACCTGCCTGCGCCATGCACATGCGCGCGAACCCATCCCTGTCGGAGGTCGAATCTTCTCAAGAAGACCTCGAACGCGAAATCGAGCGTCTGTTCGAGGACATCTCCCGGCGCTGGGTCCGATCGGGCCTGGATCCCCAGGGTCTCGCGCTGGATCCCGGGGTGGGGTTCGGGAAGACCGCGGAAGAGAACCAGCGGTTGGTGGGTGCGACGGCACGATTCCGTCGACGGTTTCCCGCCTATCCTTGGTACCTGGGGCTTTCGCGCAAATCGTGGATCCGTCCGCTGGCCCCGGAGGGATCCGATCGCCTGGCTGGATCCCTGGGCGGTGCCTTGGCCGCGTTCCAGGCCGGATGCGACATCCTGCGCGTGCATGACGTGGCCCGCACCCGCGAAGCGATCCTCGCCTTCCAGGCTTGTCGGGAGGATGCATGACCGATCGGAACCCCAACACGGACCCGCAAAAACAGAAGTCCTCGATCCGGCGGCGACTGGCGGTGGCAGCGTTGCTGCTGGTGCTCCTGCTTGCGCTCCTGTGGCGTTGCGACGGCCTTTCCGGAGGTGACGGATCCGGAAACGGCAGACCTTCCCGGAACGATTCCGCCGCCATCGCCGATTCGCTGGCGCGGTTGGACTCGCTTCGGATCGCCGACTCCCTCGCCCGCGCCGACTCGCTTTCGCGGTCGCTTCGGATCGCCGATTCCCTTCGCCAGGCCGACAGCCTGCGGGTGCTGGATTCCCTCTCGCGCCTTCGCAAGGATTGGGCGGCGTGGAAACTCCGACGCTTCGCCGATTCCCTGCGCAATGCGCGGCGCGACTCGCTGGCGCGTCTTGACTCCCTGCGCGCCGATTCGTTGGCGCGTCTGGCTCGCGCCGGGCGCGACACCCTTCCTCCCCACGCCTTCGCCGATCCCGCCGCGGGCATCCATCCTTCCCCCGTGGAGGTGGCGGTGCTCACCGACGAAGGATCGGCGACGCCGCTGTGCGGGCCCGACACCGCGCACCTCCGCTCGTGCGTCGACATGATCCGGGTCGTGGACCGGGCCACCCTGTGGATCGCGGCGGTGGACACGGCCGGGAACCGTTCCACCCCGCAACGGTTGGACTACGTGGTGGATCCGGACGCATCGCGCTGCGGCCCCCGACGCGTGCTGGTGGCGGGCGATTCCGGCAGTTTCTGTTTGGATGCCTTCGAGTACCCCAACGCTCCCACCGGGCTTCCCCGGACGAACGTGGGCTGGGAGGAGGCCAGCGCCCTCTGTCGCCGCGACGGGAAGCGCCTGTGCACCGCCTCCGAGCTGGAGACCGCATGCCGCGGGGCCAAGGGTTGGAACTACCCCTACGGCGACCGCTACATTCCCGGCCATTGCCAGGATGTGGAGAACGCCCTGGTGCGGGGCATGGCCAAGCCCGCCTGCCGCTCGTGGTGGGGCGCGTTCCATCTGGTGGGCAACGCCTGGGAATGGAGCTCCACCAAGGCCGGCTCCACGCCGATCGCCGTGGGGGGCACCTTCGTGGGTGGTCCCGAGGATCGCTGCGGGCGCACCACCCGCAGCTTCTTCGCGCAGAACAAATACGAATCCCTGGGCTTCCGCTGCTGCGGCGAGGTGCCCTGAGCAATCGTAGAGACCCCGGGCGGGGCGTCCCTACGATTGCAGCGCCTGTTCCAGGTCGGCGATCAGATCCTCCACCGACTCCAGGCCCACCGACAGGCGGATGAAGTCCGCTGTCACCCCGGTGGCGGGGAGTTCGGCGTCGGACAGCTGGCTGTGGGTGGTGCTGGCCGGATGGATGATCAGGGATTTGGCGTCGCCGATGTTGGCCAGGTGCGTGAAGAGCCGCACGCGGTCGATCACCCGCGCTCCCGCCTCGCGTCCGCCCTTCACGCCGAATCCGATGATGCCGCCGAATCCGCCGTCCAGGTATCGCTTGGCGTTCTCGTGGTTGGGGTGGGAGGGGAGGCCGGGATAGTTCACCCAGCCCACCGCGGGATGGCCGGACAGGAACTGGGCGATCTTCAAGGCGCTCTCGCAGTGGGCCTTCATGCGCAGCGGGAGGGTCTCCAGGCCTTGCAGGATCTGCCAGGCGTTGAAAGGGGAGATGCACGAGCCCATGTCCCGCATCAGCTGCAGGCGCGCCTTGAATGCGAAGCCCGCGCCGCGCACCAGGGCCTTGTCGTGGAGCCCGAAGGCGTCCCAGTAGACCAGGCCGTGGTAGGTCGGGTCCGGTTGCACGAACTCCACGTCGTAGCGGCCGTTGTTCCAGGGAAACTTGCCGCCGTCCACGATGGCGCCGCCCAGGCTGGTCCCGTGGCCGCCGATGTACTTGGTGAGGGAGTAGACGACGATGTCGGCCCCGTTTTGCAGCGGCTTGAACACCGATGGCGCCACCGTGTTGTCCACGATGAAGGCGACACCCTTCTCGTGGGCGGCGCGCGCGATGGCGTGGAAGTCCTCCACGTTGTTCTTGGGGTTGCCGATCGCTTCCATGTACACGGCGCGGGTGCGTTCGTCGATGGCCGCGGTGACCTGCTCGGGCTTGGAGAGATCCACGAACCGGACGGTGATCCCCAATCGCGCGAGGGTGTACTTGAAGAGGTTGTAGGTGCCTCCGTACAGGTAGGACGTCGACACGATGTTGTCGCCGGCGCGCGCGATGTTCAGGATGGCCATGGTGATGGCCGCCTGTCCGGATGCGGTCGCCAGCGCCGCCACCCCGCCGTCCAGGGCGGCCAGACGCTTTTCCAGCACGTCCGTGGTGGGGTTGCCCAGCCGGGTGTAGATGTTCCCGAATTCCTTCAGGGAAAACAGGTTCGAGGCGTGCTCGGCGTCGCGGAACTCGTAGGAGGCCGTCTGGTAGAGGGGCACGGCGCAGGCACCGGTGGTGGGTTCCGGACTGTAGCCGGCGTGGAGAACGATGGTGGCGTCTTTGTGCATGGGTGGAAACCATAGCATTTTGCGAACCCTTTTTTGTGTAGAGACGCCCCGCCGGGGCGTCTCTACAATTGGGTTCGCGAAATGCTATGGTTTCCGCCAAGGAGGCCGCCATCGGGATCGCGGGAGCCATGCGAGTCTCGGCGTCTCCGAGGCCTCGTTGCCAAGGAACGGAACCGCCATGCGAAGAACCCTTGCCCAGATCGCCGCCGAACACGATACCGACAAGCATCAGTCCGGATACATCGAACGCTACGCGCGTCTGCTGGAGCCCCTGCGGGACCAGCCGATCCGGATGCTGGAGATGGGAGTGTTCCGGGGCGGGTCGCTTTCGATGTGGAGCGAATACTTCCCCCACGGAACCATCGTTGGACTGGATCTGTCCCCCAATCCCCTCTCGCGCATGCCCGACCGGACCCATTTCGTCCAGGGTTCGCAGGACGACACCGCTTTGCTGGACCGGATCGGCGACGAGTTCGCCCCGGACGGATTCGACATCGTGATCGACGACGCGGCCCACATCGGAACCGTGGCCCGGACCTCGTTTTTGAACCTCTTTCCCCACCACCTGAAGCCCGGAGGGTTGTACGTGCTGGAGGATTGGGGAACCGGATACTGGCCCAGCTGGCCCGGCGGGGCGATGTTCCGCAACCGGCGCCAGGAGATCCAGGCCCTGGCCCAGCAGACCGTGGGCCCCGACGGCTATCCGGCGGTGGATCCCAACTTCACCTGCCACAATTTCGGGATGGTGGGTCTGGTGAAGGAGCTGGTGGACGAGGTGGCGTGGAACGACATCTGCTCGCCGCGGGGAAATCCGGAAACCGAACCGCGTGCCTCGGCGATCACGGAGATGAGCGTGAGCCTGGGGCTGGTGGTGATGCGCAAGGCGATGGTCTGACAGAATCTGCCGAAGGGAATCTGTCGATCCGCAATCAGCCGCCCTTCGATACACCGCCTACGGCGGCACTCAGGGGACGGCTGATTGTTCACAAGTCGATCCTGAGAAGATGGGTTGCTGCGCGTGGAAAGCCGCCGTTCCCTGAGTGCTTCGCGTAGCGAAGTGTATCGAAGGGCGGCGGCTTCCGGGTCAGATGTGGATTCCGGGCCGCACGTGCAGTTGCACGTAGGCGCTGCCCCAGTTCCAAGGGTTCCAGCGGCGTCCCTGGATCCGGAACTCGTCGGACGCGTAGTCCACGTGGTGGCTCCAACCCGCATCCAGCCGTAGCCAGCCGGTGGGATCGATCTGCAGATGCGCGTCCGGGGAGATCCCCACCCCGAGAATGTTCTCGGGGCCGTCGGCGGCCGGTCCGCCCACGTGCAGCCAGGTGATTTCCGGCAGGTCCACGCTGGCCGAAAGCGCACAGCCGGGAAAGAGCGGAAGGGTGGTGCCCAGACCCAGCAGCTCCCAGACGGCGCCGTACATGGAAAGGTCTCCGCCGGGACTCAGGACCACCTGCCGCGGCACCACGGCCACCCAGAGCGGGCGAACGACCATCTCCCCTTTCTTGGGGATCATCTTCCGGTAGCGCTTGGGCGCCTTGGAGCGCGCGACCTCGTTGGAGACCGCCACTCCCAGGTCCAGGTTGAAGCCGGTGACCCACGGGTCCACGTCCGCGACCGGCGGTCCCAGACGATGGAACGAGGGGCCGGCGGCGATGTCCAGCTTTCCTTCGATGGAGAAGACGGAACCGAGGAGGGTGATCAACGCGGTGGTGAGAATCATGCGTGGAAAAGTAGTGCGGTCCTCAACGCTTCCCCTTCCGTGTGGCGGAAACGGCCTTCTGGGGCTTCAGGGAATCCAGCGGCCAGGTCTGCCCGCGCGCTCGGAAAACCTCTCGCGTCGCCTTCAACCACTGGGCGTGGCGATCCTTCAGCGCCTTCTCCCGCTTGCGGGCTCCAGTGGCCTCGCCCGCGGCCAAGTGGATCTGGAGCGCCTCCAGGAGGGCGTCGGGGGTCTCCTCCAGGGCAAGCGAGCGGTCCACCGCTTCCACCGCCTTGCGGAACCTGCCCAGCCCGCGCAGGATCATGGCCCGGGCGAGCCAGGCCATGTGCTGGTGCGGATGCTCCTCCACGGCTTGCCGGGTCAGGTCCTCCGCTTCCGCGAAATCCCTGCGGGCGGCCGCGGCCTCGGCGCGGACCAGGATCCGATCCAGGGTGGAGATGTCGTCGGAGACGGCGCCCGTGCCGGGAAGGACGGGGGTGTGCACCTCCAGTCCGCCACCGGTGCGGATGCGCATGGAAAGCTTTTCCAACGCGGAGACGAATTTCGTCTTCGGGACCCCGCTTGCCGTCGGTGCGGCGGGGCGGGAGGCGAGATCGGCGAGCCGTCGCTCCATGCGTCGGGCCGCGTGGTCCCAGGTGAACCCAGCGACGATCCTCTCCCGGGCGGCGCGTCCCTTGGAACGGCGCAGGGCAGGGTCGGACAGGGCCTCCCGCAGGGCGCGCACCAGGCCGGGAATGTCCGGTTCCAGCCACCAGGGGGCGGACACGGTCTCGAAGGGGCCCACCTTCCCGCCGGGAACGGGTTTCCGTACCGCGTCGACCATCCAGGCCTCGGCTTCCGAGCAGAAATCGTCCGCCGATCCACCGCGGGTCGCGATGCAGGGCAGGCCGCAGGCCATCGCCTCGGCGATGGGCAGTCCGAATCCTTCCCCTCGGTAGGGGTGCACCAGGATGTCGGCGCAGGCGTAGATCCGCGGAACGTCCTTGGGATCCAGTTCCCGGTCGAAGAGAACCACCGGCGCGGCCTTTCCGGACGCGTTGAGCTCGGCGACCATGGCGTCTCCGGTCTGTCCCTTGTAGAAGGTGCCGCCTCCCATCCCCTTGACCACCAGTCGGACGGGATCGGTGGCCGTGAAGGCGCGTGCCCAGGCGTCGAGGAGGCAGTCGAATCCCTTGCGGGCGATGGTTCCTCCCACGAACAGGAACGTGGTGCGCGCGAAATCCCGCGGCAGTTCCGGGAGCGGCTCCAATCCTGGACGGTATCTGTCGACATCCACCCCCAAGGGGACCACGGCGAGCTTGTGCTCCGGAACACCCGCCTCCAGGTACACGCGCTTGACGTATTCCGTGTAGCACCAGATCTCGTCCACGCGGTCGCGGAAGACGGGAAGCCAATCCTTCGGAGGACTGCCGAACTCCCAAGGTTGCATCACCACCCAGCGGCCTTCGGCCGGCGCATCCAGTCGAGGGGGCCACTGGTGGCGCACGTGCACCTGGCAGGGGCCTTCCAACGGGGCGTCGCGCAGGGTGGCCAGGATGGACAGGTCTGGATCGCCGTCGGGCGAGAACTGGTCGGGCTCGAAGGGAATCAATGACAGATCGTGTCCGCTCTTGGCCAGGCGCAGGCAGATCTCCCGGTTGACGTTGGCCAGGCTGTGGTGGACCAGCTGCGAGCCTTCCCACCGGATCGAAAGGGAGGGGACGGGAGCCTGGGATGCCGCGTCCGGTGCCTGGGACGGCACAGGGAGCACCGCACCGGTGCGTGCGCGACCGGCGCGTTCCAGGATGCCTGCCGCGGTCGCTTCCAGCGCGCGGCCGGGGTGGCGTTCCGGGGATGCCGAGGCTTGGGAAGGCTGGGGCGTGCGCGTGTCGGAGGAGCGCTGCAGGATTCCCCGGGCAGTCGCCTCGATCGAACGCGACAGGTCGGGGTGCGATGGCGCGGGACTTCCCTTGAGGGCGGAAAGCCGCGCGGCGATGGCCTGCGCGGTGCGGTGGCGGCTCCACTTGGCGGCGTGCCGCAGGGCGTTCTGCGATTTGCGCAACCGCAAGGGAACGTCGGATGCGGCCTCCCGCAGGAAACCGGCGATCTCCTCCGGATCGGGATCGGCCCAGCGGTGTCCGGGGGCGAGGTAGCGGTTCTCGCGCAGATCCCGAGGGTCCACTTCCTCGGTTCGACCAGCCGAGGCGAGCCAGCAGCAGTCCGCATCCAGGAAGTCAACGGAGGCTCCCCAGGCGGTGGCGATGCAGGGCTTGCCCGCGGCCATGGCTTCCAGGTAGGGGAAGCACCAGCCTTCGCCGCGAGTGGGCAGCACGAAGACGTCCGCCGCTGCGTACAGCGAAGGCAGGTCGGATTCCGCCACGAAGTCCTCCAGCAGGACCACGGGAGCCATGTCGGATTCCGTCAATCCAAGCTCCGCGAGCGACTGGCGGAAGATCTCTCCCATGGGGCGTCGGTCGTTTCCGAAAGGATGGCAGCGCAGCACCAGGCGCACGTCGGCCTGGGGCTTGAATGCCTTGGCCCAGGCCTTCAGGAGGACATCCCATCCCTTGCGACGACTCCATTGGAACACGGACAGGAAGGTGGTCGCGCGACGGGGACCGTGGATGTCCATGGCTCGGGCCGAGGCGAAACGCTCCACGTCGATGCCGGGCGGGACCACGTGGATCCGCGAGGCGTCCACCCCGCCGGAGGCGAAGGTGCGGCGGTTGAATTCCGACGGCACCCAGACCTCGTCCAGGCGGTTCAGGGCCGGGGCCCAGCCGTCGGGTAGCCGGTCGGACTCGAACATGGTCCAACCCACGCGCCGTGCGCATCCGGGATTGGCCTGGCGCATCTGCTCGAAGAGTTCGTTGGCCCCGGTCGCGTCCACGGGTATGTCACAGCACACGAGCGTGCCGGGAACGGGATCGCGCCGCAGGAGTTCGGTCCAACGCGACCGGTCGTCCGGGGAGATCCCCTCGAACCAGGACGGGTCCGGATTCAACGGATCGGCGGTCACGGGGATGCCCGCGTCCATCAGGGCGGCCACCGCCTCCCGGGAGAGGCGGGCGTAGCCGGAGTGGTTGAACATCTGTCCGCACCAGCGCACGGCGGCGTGCGGTGGAGTGGTGGAACGTGCCGGCGTCGCGGCGTGGCTTCGCGTTTGGGCCAGGACGGACCGCTCGGCGGGGATCCCCTGGAGGATCTCCCGGATCCGAAGCTCCGCCAAGGGGGCGATCCGTTTCCAATCCCACAGTTCCACCATGTCGCGTCTCGCCGTCCGTCCCACGCGCTTTCGGGCATCGGGGTCGGAGACGGCCCTGCGCAGGTGGGACACCAGGCTTCCCACCGAGGGCGAGGCCCATCGCTGGCCGCGGTAGAAGGGGAATTCCTCGCGTTCGCCGATGGGTTCCAGTCCATCGATGTCGATCAACCAGGAATTGTCGTCGTTCTGGAACTCCAGGTTCCCGCTCCAGCGCGTGGCCACGACGGCCA
Organism: Fibrobacteria bacterium; assembly: GCA_035352895.1. GTDB lineage: Bacteria > Fibrobacterota > Fibrobacteria > UBA5070 > UBA5070 > UBA5070. The sequence goes on from DAOPYN010000021.1 coordinate 13,383, forward strand.
GGCCCGAGCTCATGGCTTCCATGTGGGGACGACCCCACCCTTCGCCGCGGGAGGGCGCCACGTAGACGTCGGCGGCGGCGTACAGACGGGGCATGTCTTCGTCCGGGACCTGCCGTGCCAATGCCAGGATGGGGGCGCAGCGCGAGCGGCTGGATCCCACCCGGGCGAGCTCCTCGTCGATCTTCGCCTCCACCCAGGCCGCCGGGTCGCCTTCGATCTGGTTGGGCGGGTAGCAGCGCAGCACCAGACGGACGTCGTCGGAAGCGGTGAACGCCTTGGACCAGGCTTCCAGGAGGAGATCCGGCCCCTTGCGGTGGGTCCACTCGAAGATGGAAAGGAACGTGGTGGATCGCGCGTTCCCGGGAAGGGGCAACGGATCCAATCCGGGGCGGAATCTGTCCGTGTCCACGCCCTCGCCCACCACCAGGATGGGCTTCGCCACCCCGGCGCGCGCGAAGGTGTCGCGGTTGAATCCGCACGGTACCCAGATCTCGTCCATGGAATCGCAGCGTTCCACCCAGTCGGCGGGAAGGCCGTCGGTCTCGAAGGTGGTGCGCCCCACGTGCACGCCCCCGCCGGGAACGCGTCCCAGCGCGGAAGCGGGAATGTCCAGCACCACCACGCGTCCCTGGGCCAGTTCCCGTCCGAAGGCCCCGTCCAGGATGCGGCGATCGTCCGGGGAGGCCGCTTGGCGGAACGACTCCGAATGGCGACCCCACGACAGGAGGCCGACGCCAAGATCGGTGGAGGCCAGATGCCTGACGAAGGCGCGGGATTCGTCCGCGTAGCCGCTGGGATCCCACACGGGCGAGATCCATTGCACCTTGGCGGATGCCGGTGCCGGACGCGGGCTGGGCGCGCTCGAGGCGAGCAGGCGATCCCAGGCTTCCCAGGTGCGGCGGGCAACCTCCGCCCAGGTGAATTTCCCGGCGCGTTCCCGGCCGCGCGCGATCAGGTCCTCGCGCAGCGACGGATCGTCCATCAGCCGCACCATGGACTGGACGATGGCCGCGAGGTCGTCTGGTTTGTGCGACACAGCGGCATCGCCCACGATCTCGGGGATGGAGGCGGCGTCCGAGGCGATCACCGGGCATCCCGAGGCCATGGCCTCCAGCGCGGGAAACCCGAAACCCTCGTAGCGGCTCAGGAACAGGGTGGCCACCGCCCGCGAATACAGGAGTTCCAGCTCCTCGCGCTCCAGGTAGTCGGTGAACACCACGTCCTTGAGGTTCGCCTGCCGCACCTGGTCGCGCATGGATCCCAACGCGTTGGCGAGCTTGCCCACCACCACGAACTGGACTGGACGGTTGCGGCCCAAGGCTTGGCAGGCGGCCAGGGACGACTCGAAGTTCTTGTGCGGATCGGCCGCGCCCACGTGCAGGAAGAAGGGTTCGCGGATCCCCAGCCTGGACAGGAGCGCGTCGCCCTCCTTTCGGCTCCAGCGACGGCCGGAGGCGGATGCGTTGAATCCCGCCATCACGGCCAGGGTCTTCTCCGGACGGATGGACGTCGCCTCCAGGAGGTCGCGTCGGGTGAACTCGGAATTGCACAGCAAGGTGGCTCCGCAATCGGAGATCTCGTCCAGACGGGCGAGGTAGGCGGGCCAGTTGGCGATGCGTCCTTCGTAGACGCGGATGGGGATGATGTCGTGGAAGGTCGCGGTGACGCGAGTGCTCCCGAAACGCTGGAACGGGCTCGCGTAGCCGGGATAGACGTGCATCGGGTCGGGGGTGTGGAAGAGGTCGAAGTCCGATGCCGATCGACTGGACCACGGCTCCCAGATGGCTCCAAGGACTTTCGTACGCTCGACGATTTCCGCCGGAGGAGGGGTGTCGTCGTGCAGGCAGGTGATGGGCGTACCCGGACGCGATCGGAGGAGGGCCTGCAAGTGGTGCAGCGCGTAGTTCCCGATCCCGCGCACGACGGAATCCGGCACCGAAAGGGTGCGCGCATCGAATCCTATGCGTGGACCGCGCGTGGGGGTCGGGCCGACTCCGGTCCGAGCCTCTTGTGGCCACATCCAGGAGGGCATGGCGGCATAGGCGGCGGGCCAGCGTCCCTTCCAGGACGCGCGCAGGAGGTCGGCGGCCTTGCGGCTCCTTTCCGCGCGGGCCTGAAGGTCGATGGGCGTCGCCGATTCCAGGTGGAAGAGGCGGCTGGCGGGGACGTACCTCACGCGCAGGCCCATGTCCCAGACGCGCAGGCACAGGTCCACGTCCTCGCAGTACATCCCGAACTCGTGGGAGAACCCGCCGAGATCGGTGAACAGGGACGAAGGGATGGCCATGCACGCGCCGGTCACGGCCGGGTAGTCGAGGCAGATCCTGACTTCGGGGGCGTCTCCGGGATGGCGGCGGAACGCGTGTTCGGGATGTGGTCTTCCTTCCTGCCATTCCCACACCATGCCGGCGTGCTGGATCCGTCCGTCCGGGTAGAGCAGGCGGCTTCCGGCGATGCCCACCGACGCGTCCCGGACCAGTTCATCCACCAGCGCGTCCAGCCATCCTGCCTGTACGATCGTGTCGTTGTTCAGGAACACCAGGACATCTCCGGTAGTCGCGTGCGCACCATCGTTGCACGAAGCGGCGAAGCCCAGGTTGGCGGCGTGCTCCACCAGGAGGATGCGGCCTGAATCGCGCAAACCGCGCAGGTAGGCGTTGGTGCCGTCGGTGGAGGCGTCGTCCACCACCACGATCTGTGCCGAGTGCCTGGATGGGGTGGAGAAGATCGAGGTCAGGCAGTTGCGCGTCAGGTCGGCGCCGTTGTGGACGGGGATCACGACGGAGACCCTGGGGTGTTCCGGCAGGACGACACGGGATGCGTTCGGGATCTCCAGGTCTTGCCGGGAACGTGCGGCCAACACGCGATGGAAAAGGGATTCGCCGACGCCGTTTCCCAGCGACTTCGAGATCAGCAGCCTCTCCAGGGGCGTATCGCCGGTCGCATGCGCCGATTCGATCGCTTCCAGGAGGTCCATGTCGCTCTTGGCGGGTTCCAGCCAGCCGAGAATGGTCCGGTATCCGCGGGCGAGATGGATCTCTCCGGCGAGGCGTGCCTGGCTGGAGCGGATCGAGGCGACCTCGCGCCAGATGGCGCCGAGAGGCGTCTGTGCGGAAGACTCGATCTGCTGCCGGAACGTATCGGGGTGGTCCGCGAATCCCCGCAGGACCGTGTCGGCTTCCTGCAGGACCTTGAGATCCCGGGCGAGGTGCGTCTCCGCTTTGGCGTCGACCTGGAGCGCGAAGGCCGTCCAGTCCAGCTCCATCGAGCCGATCGTCCCCTTGCAGCGGCCAACCTGTTCCTGGTCGGCTTCGAACCTCTCCATGATCGCGCGCCTGGCCTTGGTTCCGTCCCCCCAAGGGCACAGCCGGTCGGCATCGAACAGGAAACGTTTTCTGCCATCCTTGAATTCATCGTACTGGACATGCCAGCCGCGGGCTTTCTCCTCGGGCGAGAACCTCCCCAATCGTTCCGCCATCACCTTGCGACGGCCGTGGGATTCGCCGCGGATCGGGTAGTGCCGGAGGATGAAGGGGATCGGACAGACCAGCCGCCGGGGGATGCCCACGCTGTGGCCTCCGGACGAAGCGAGATCCACCCGGACGCCCGGGTTCTTCCAGGTCTTGATCTGCACGCTGTCGAACCAGTCTCCGGCTTCGTACCCGGTCAGGTGCCGGCGTGGATCCTCGCCGCGAGGGAACGAATCGTCGGTCGGACGGAAATTGAACAGTTCGTGGTTGATCGCGTTCCATCCCTCGGAATCGGCCTTGCGGATGGCCTCCGACAGGCTGAGTCCTTCCCAGGGGCTTTCCCGGAACTCGTCCGCATCGGCATGCAGGTACCAGTCCGCTCCCAAGTGGAGAGCGAGCTCCTCCTTGCGCCTGAGGATGTCGGTCCAGACGTATTCCTTTTCCGAACGGGAGGGATATCCCGCGTCGTGCGGGAACCGCTCGATGTGGATCAGTCCCTTGCCAAGCAGCCTCGATGCCTGCAGGACGGTATCGTCGGTGGATGCGTTGTCGATCAGGTAGACGTCGATGCCTTCGGCGATGAGGCCTTCCAGCACGGGACCGATGACGTCGCCTTCGTTGAAACTGGAAACGAGAGCGACGATCCTTCCTGCGCAATGGTCCTTCGGAAAGGGGACGCCGCGCGGCTGGCCCGGGTTGTTCGCCAGGGCTTGGAGGAACTCTTCGCGTTCCTCCCTCGCGTGGTGTGCGGCGATGAATCGCCGGGCGGAATCGCCCGCCTCCTTCGCCATTCCGGCACGGCCGAGGATCCTCACCAGGGCCACCAACGCTTCCGGCTCGTTGGGGTCGATGGCCAGGATCCGACCCAAGGCGTCCTGGGCACCCGAGGAATCTCCCAATCCCATGAGCACGCCCGCCAGATTCGACCACGCCGCGATCTCCAGGGGGTGTCGTTCCGTGGCCATCCTGTACCAGCGAAGCGATGCGGCGATGTTTCCGCGTCTGGTCTCCAGCCAAGCCAGCGCGGTCAACAGTTCCAGCGCGCCTTCGCCAGCCAACGGCTCCAGCTCCGCCACGGCGAGATCGATCCTGCCGGAGGCGAGGTGGCGGTCGGCGGCATCGAGGGCTTCGTCCATGGTGGAGCGGGCTTGTCTCCCAGGTTGCTTGGATTCCAACAGGCTCGCCTTGACCAGTTCCAATGCTTCGTCCCTGTCGCCGGAGGCCAGGAGCTCCTGGATCCTGTCGATCCGGGATTCGAGTCTGGCGACCGAGGGATCTTCCGAAGCGGAGGTCCTCGCGATCCTGCGGGCTCGATCCGGAAGGCCGAAGCAGAGGTTGGACCAGATCGCTTCCATCGGTTCGCGTTCGGCCTGGTAGCCTCGGGAAAGTTCGGCGGGCGGATTTCCCGGTCCTTTCCAATGGCGCATCTTCACGGTTTCCGTTTCGCTCTTGGACAGGTCCAGGTTGGTGGCCTCCGCGCCCCCCTCCAGGTAGAGGCCCAAGGCGGAAGGAACATGGAGGAATCCCACTCCGGCAGAGACCAGCCGCAGCCAGAATTCGTAATCCCCGGCGATCCGGAGGTCTTCCTGGAAGAGGCCGCATCGATCGTGCAGGGCACGTTTCCAGACGGGGTGGGGACCGATGAAGTTGCCTTCGAACAGGAGTTGGGCATCGAAATCCGGCCACCAGAAGCGCGCATGCGCGGTGTGGGATGTCCAGGTCTCGTTTTCCGTGCGCGTGCAGAGGCTGTCGGCGTAGGCGAGTCCGGATCCGGGATGTGTCTCCAGCGCCTCCACCAGACGTTCCAGTCCTTGGGGATGGTGGCGATCGTCGGCGTTGGCGTTGGTGAGGTAGGTTCCTCGCGCCGCCTGGATTCCCAGGTTCCATGCGGCGTAGATGCTGCGGCGATCCTCCGTCCGGATGAGGCGGATCCTGTCGGATCCGAAGCGGGCCTGGTACTGGCGCACGATGCCGGATTCCGATTCCGGGGATCCCGTGTCCACGACGATGATCTCCAGCCGGCCGGCCTTCCACAGGGACTGGTCCATCAGGTCGTCCAGGCATCCGCGAAGGAACCGCTCCGCCTTGTACACGGAAACGATGGCGGTGAGCATGGAGCCGTGGCCCCCCCTCTCTTCGGTCCGGGATCGCGGGGCGGGGGACCGGGACGGGGCGTGGGAGCCGGAATCCGTCCTGGTGGAAGGAGAGGACGACGCTCCCAGGCGTTCGTAAAGCTCCTGGAAGGCTTCGGCCTGCCGCTTCGGCGAGAAGCGCTCCTCGACGGTGCGCCGCGCCTGCTCCCGCATCCGGGGTGTGGAATTCTCCAGGAGCCAACGCATCGAAGCGGCCAGTTCCTCCGGGGAGCCCTCGGTGGCGAGATGGCCCGTCCGTCCGTGGTCCACCATGTCGGGGATGCCTCCCACGCGGAAGCCGGCGACGGGCGTTCCGCACGCCATCGCCTCCAGGACGATGTTCGGGAGATTGTCCTGCAGGGAGGGGATCGCGAACGCATCGCCCGCCGTGAACACGCGCGCAAGACGGTTTTCGTCGTCGATGCCGCCCAGGGAGATGGAATCGGCCGGAAGAGGCAAGCCGGCTCCCGAGGCTCCGAAGAAGCAGAAGAGGGGAGGCGTCGCCATCGTCGAGCGCAGGAGTTCGATCGAACGGAGCAGGATGGCCAGGCCCTTGCGTGGATTGGAGAGCCCTTCGCACCCGAAGACCACGACCTGGCGATCCAGGGGGATTCCCAGGAGCCGGCGCGACTGCTCGCGGGGAAGGGGCCTGAAGGTCTCGAGGGGAACGGAATTGGGGATCGTCAGGATGTTCCGGCCACCCAGGAGGATGCTCGAGGCGGCGAGTTCCGAAAGCCATCGGCTCGGCGTGGTGATCGTCAGGTCGATGTCCCGGAAGGCCGCGAGCTTGGCCTGGAACGCCCGGTGGCAGTAGTCGTCCTGCTCCTGCGATCCCAAGAGCGGGCACGCCCGGCATCCGGTCCTGTGTTTTCCGCAGCCCCAATCGTAGTGGCAGCCTCCGGTGAACGCGTTCATGTCGTGGAGCGTCCAGACCACCTTCTTGCCTTCGCACGATCGGGCCAGCTTGGTGTAGTCGATCACGCCGCCCGCCCAGTGGAGATGGACGATGTCCGCTTCGCGGAAATCCTCGTAGTCGGCCAGGTCGATGCCCGTCTCGAACTCGCTGAACTGCTCGAGCAGCGGCGAGTGCCGTGGATGGGCGGCGCGGATTTTCGCCCAGCGCGCCTCCGCGCGCTCGATCAGCTGTCGATCCCCGTGCTCCAGACATCTCGCCGGAACCTCGCTCGGAGCCACCGGCCGCAGGCAACGCACCTGGGAATCGTCGGATTTCTTGGAAAGGACCAGCATGCGGCTGCCTCTCCCGTGCGCGGACAGGCTGCGGTGCAGGCGGAGGGCCGCCTTGCCCGCGCCGCCGTGGTCGTGGGCGGTGACCAGGACGACCTTCGGATTCTCCGGTCCCGTCTTCCCCGCCGACCTCAGGATCGCCAGCGACCTCTCCAGGGAGCGGGATGGGGTTGTGGCCGGGAACGATGCCTTCGGTCGCGCCAGAGTCCTCAGCGCCTCGGCGGTGAACCTGCGGATCGGGCCCGCCGGATAGAAGGACCGGAAGACCTCAAGGATGCGGGAGTTTTCGACGGGTTTCGCGGGAAGCCGGTTCGAGGGAGCCTGGCTGAGAGGCGTGACGAACCTGTCCGTCCTGCCGCAGTGGATCCCGGTCCCGTCCATGCCGATGTTGTCGATGTGCGAGACGGTGGGATAGACGTAGCATCCGTCGTTCAGGTAGACGTTGAGGAGCCAGGGAAGGGTCCAGGTGTCCTTCAGTTCGCCGGCCAGGCACGCTCCCAGCGCGTCCGGGATGTCCGCACCGCCCTGTTCCAGGTCGATCCCCCTGTCCAGGCAGGCCGCCACGAGCTTTCCTAGATCGCGTTCGTCCGTCTTCCAACGGTCCTTCCACGTGGCCCATCCCCAACTGCCCATCCGCGGAACGAAGTAGGCGTCGTAGGGATGGTCGGCCAGGATCTTCTCCGGGATGGGAACGCTGTATCCGGAGATTCCGAAGACCTTCGGGACGTCGCGGTAGGTTTCCAGGCAGGCGCGCATCCACGGGAAGAAGTTGGTGTTGGGGACGCAGTCGTCCTCCAGCAGGATCACCGCGTCGTTGTCTTCCAGCGCGAGCCCGACTCCCTGGAGGATCGATCGCGCAAGTCCGCGGTTGCGCTCCTGCAGGACGACCTTCGGTCTGGTCCAATCGATGGACCCCACGAGGCGGCGGGTTTCCTCGACGGCCGCGCGGTCCTCCTCCCCGCGCGGAGCGTCGCACAGGACGAACAGATCCCGGACCTTGTCCCTCCGGAGGGCGTCGATCACCTTCGCTGTGTGCTTCGGCCGGTTGAAGGCGACGAGGACCGTCGCGATCCGGAGGGCTTCGGGCTTGCCGTCCTTGCGGAGATCGACCACCAGCGACATGGGACGCCGCGGATGCATGACCCTCGGATCGTGGTCGGGGGTCCTGCGGACGAGTCCGTTGGATGGGTCGATCGGATCCGCTAGACGGACCCCGTCGGGTCGGGTTCCCTGCAGCCATTCCACCTTCCCCTGGGAATGGAAACGGGATCTGCGGATCAGGTCCTCGAGGGTCTCCATCAGCGGATGCCAGAGATGTCCGGGTTCGCTCGGGGTTCCTCCTCCACCCGGATCGAAGACGACCTTCCCCGTGGCATCCTTGACGGATCGGTCCAGCAAGACGTCGCATCGGTAGTCGGGAACGGAGAGCCGGAAGACGCCGCCGGGCTTGAGGATCCGGTGGATCTCGTCCAGGATCCCGGGAATCGCTTCCATGGAGATGTGTTCCAGGACGTCCTCGGCCTGGAACGCGTCCACGGAGCAATCGGGAAGCGGGATCCGCTCCCTGAGGTCCTGCCTCATGTGGCGTGCGTCCCGCTGCGTCAGGGACAGGCCGATCCAGCCCTCGTACCTCGCGTCGTCCGGAGGGAGGTCCCCGGCGTAGAGTCGCAGGGGATGGATGCCCGTCAGAGCATGTCCATCGAGCCCCTCCGCGACGGGAAACGAGCCATTGCCAACCTGGGAGCTATCGGATTCCACTGAGCTTCTCCTTCTCGCGAACGGATCGACGCCGGATCATGAAGCAAGGCCCGAACCATCGTGAAACCTGGCGACACGGACCAGTCTACCACCCATGACGGAATCCGAACCAGGCAAAAACCTTCCATCGGATCCGACCAGCCAACACCTGTCGGAGGGGTGCGGGGTCCGCTTCCGCGACGCTCAGGCGGGGTCCCGTCCCGCGAAGAGGTCGTCGACGTACCGGTAGGCGATCTCCTTGAACACCGGCTTCCCCGACTTGCCCGAGAAGACCAGGCAGTTGCCGGGAGTGTCGGAATTGATCAGCGTGACACCGGCGGATACCACGCTGTTCGCCCGCACCAGGCAGCGCCCGATCACCGCCGCTCCGGGGAGCAGGGCCACGCCGTCCTCGAGGACGGGGCGATCGTCGCGGTTGCGTCCGATCGTGCATCCGTGGCTCACCACCAGATGGTCGCCGTAGGTCGTGTTGACGAACACCTGCCCGATCGCGTGGCCGAGGAGGAATGTCGGTGGCATGCGGATGCGGTAGAAGAGATCCAGTCCGTGGAGGTACTTGTTGAGCAGGTAGACGCGCGTGGACAGGCGCTCGTCGGCATCCTGGTCCCAGATCTCCCGGGACAGCAGATACAGGAAGATCGGGTACTGCCAGGAAAGGAACGGGTCGAAGGCATCGTTGCCATCCAGCCTGGTCCGGCGGAGCATCCGCTCCATGGCCTCGATGGCGGCGGGGATCCGCAGGCGGATCCTTCGTGTGCTTTCCGGTGAATCGGGAACGAGGTTGTCGAGCTGCCTCAGGACGAAGCGTTCCCGCGGCGAAGGCCTGTCCGGCGAATCGGATGGATGCTCGCGGTTCATGCGCGTTTGGCGACAACCCTGATCTGGTAGTTGCCGTTTTTCCTCGCGAAGGCTTCGCACTGCCGATGGAATTCCGCCTCCCCCGCCTGGTTCCAGACGGCCTCGTAGTCGGGCATCCACATGTGCTGGAACGCCTCCGCGCGCACGACCTGGAATCCGGCGAGTTGGAACAGGTTGCCCAGGGTGGCCGGGTTCCAGGTGAACAGGTGCTGGTTCACGTCGGAGGGATCGAAGGCGATGGCGACGCTGTCGTGGGGGACGACAAAAACCGCCGTGCCACCCGGACGCAGCTTCGCCAGGAGCGAACGCAACGTGGAAAGCGGGTCGTGGACGTGCTCCAAGGCGTGGTTGGAGACCATGAGGTCGATGCACCCGTCCGGGGTCTCCTCCGGCGTGCCGTAGGTCTCGATCCCGACCGATCGGGCCCGTTCCCGGGCGGCGGGGTTGATCTCGATCCCGATCTTCCTGCGCCCGGGAAGATTCTCCAGCAGGTATCCCCCTCCGCAACCGAAATCGGCGACGGTCCCCTGCGGCGCGGAGAATTCGCGAAACTTGATCAGGTTCGCCTTCCCGCCGAAGGCTCCGATCGGGGATTGCCATCGGAAGTACGCCTCGTCGTACCTGGAACCGTCCTTCGCCGAGGGGGCGGGGGTGGAAGCGGGACGGGGGCTTTCATGGCCGATTCCCCAGCCGCGGAGGATTCCGGCGAGGTTGGCCATCGATGCGCCGATCCATTCCTCGCGGACGCGGTCGATGTCCTCCTTGAGCTTCGACCTCTGGCGCGGTGTGGATCGGATCGCCTCGAGCATCGCCGTGTGCAGGCCGCCGTCGCGGTAGCCGAATCCCGGCAGACGGAATGCGTCCTGGAGCTCGACATGCAACACCGCGGGGATCCGGAAGGCGAAGGATGTCATGGTCGACGAGGTGATCTTCCCGCCGATGTAGTTGGCGTAGGTGCGCGAGGTGGTGTCGATGAGCGGGAGGATGAAGTCCGCCCGCCGGGTCTCGCGGTAGTACTCCCGGTAGGTCGAGGCGTCGTCGACGAACCGGATGTGCCTGGAAAGCACGGGTGATCGCTGGATCTCCTGGCGGAGGTTCTCGCCGTAGGGAACGAAGACCTTCCCCAGCAGGACGACCTCGAAATCCAGTCGCTCGGGATCGGCCGCCAAGCGTTGGACCGCCTCCAGGAGGGATGCGTAGTTGCGGCGGTCTTCCACGACTCCCTGGACCACGAAACGCGTCCTTCCGTCGACCGCGGCGGATCCGGAATCCACCGGAGGGGAAAACGGCGCGATCCACGCGTCCTTGTCCTCCAGGGTGGATGCGGCCACGTTCGCGCCCAGGACCACGGCGCGGTGCGCCGGGGAGGCGAGGAACCCGCGGTACTCCTCGTTTCGCAGCACCAGTTCGGGATTGTGCAGGATGCACAGCTTCCTGCCGGGCCATTCCTTCACCCGCCGGAGGATCGCATCGGGCTCGATCGAATTGAGGACGAGGAATTCGTATTCGATGAAGCGGAAAGCCTTCACCCAGTAGTCGAACGCCGGATGGTCGATCGCGTGCAGGGTGAACCCGAGCCCGTCGAACTCCCGGAACACGTCGTTGCCGATCGCGGCCTCAGGCATGAACACGTCGACGTGGAATCCCAGAGTGTTGATCTGGCGGATCAGCGACGGGATCACGTGGTCGTGGTGGGCGTTGAACTCGAAGATCGCCACCTTGGGACGGGACGGATCGGCGGGAGCGGCACCGGCAGTCTCGAGCAGCCGTGCCGGAGAGAAGGGAACGGTTCCAAGGAAGATGCCGCGTTCCTGTTCGAGGCGCTTCTGGTCGTGGTAGGTGGGGCTCGCTCCGGATGCGAACCTGTACGACCAGAATTTGTCCGATTCGAAGACCTGGAAGGCCTTGCGGACGGACCGGACCATCTCCTGGTCGTCCAGGAACCCGCTTTCCATGATGGACCGGACCAGGCGGAGGCTGAGGCCGGCGTAGGGAAGGACGATCGGGGATTTTTCGACCTGCGTGCTCTGGTGCCGCGCTTCGGGAGAGGGCTTGTTCTGGGTGTAGTGGAACAGGGTCTTGTCGACCTTGGCGAACTTGCCGGCGAGAAGGAGTTCGAGATCGATGTTCACGTCCGATCCGAACTGCTCGTAGTCCCTCCCGGGCATGAAGTACGCCTTCCTCAGCGCCTCGGTGCGGGTGACGCTACCCGTCATGTACCAGCCGTGCAGCTTCAGGAATCCGTCGAGGCGCTCCTCGAACGAATCCGACTCGAACCTGGTGGCGTTGACCGAGTCGTAGTCGGCCGCGATGGGCGCCCCCCCGGGATCGACGAACTGGATTCCGGGGTTGCAAAGGATGCTGTCGGGTTCCCTCTCCAGGACGGCGATGGAGGCGGAGACGAAATCCGGCTCCCAGAAGTCGTCGTGGCCGCAGAAGACGAAGAACTCCCCTTCTGCCATTTCGAGGACTTTCCTGAAGTTGGCAAGGGCTCCCTTGTTCTTCGGTTCCTTGTGGATCCGGAACCGTTGGAACAGGTGCGCGTGCGCGGAGGCGATTTCCACGCTGCGGTCGGTGGATCCGTTGTCCGACAGGACCAGCTCGATGTTGGGGTAGTCCTGTCTGGAAAGGCTGATCATGGCCCTGGCGAGGTCGCGCTCCCCGTTGTACACCGGGAGTCCGATCGTGACCAGCGGGAACCGGGTATCTGGATTGGTCATGCGTCGCTCCGTGTCGTTGGGTGGTGTTCGGCGGTGTCCTGCATGGAACTCCAGTGGACGGTACCGCTGTGGATCCATTCGACGCCGCGCCTGCCGACGTTGGCCACCAGGTCCAGGACGGACACGAACGGTGTGAATTCGCCGTGTGGCTGGGGGTAGGGAGTCTTCTTGTAGTCCATGTAGCGCACTTCGATCCCGCGCGCCTCGAACCCCTCGTGGTCCAGGTAGTTGCGCGCGCCGAGTCCGGTCACGTACGTGGTGCCGCGACACGTTTCGACAAGATCGAGGATGAGGTCGCTCTTGGTCCCCCGCGGCCGCATCTCCGACGACTTGCGGAACGTCTTCCCTTCCTGGAGTCCGAAGTACCGGCAGGCGGCCATCAGTCCGGTTTCCAGGATGTCGACCACGCGGGAACCGTCCACCTCCAACGCCTCCTTCGCCAGGGACAGCGCGTCGTCCAAAAACGGCGTTCCGGCGAGGCTCGAGCGCAGCATTCCCTGATGGCGTTCCCGCCATCCTTCCTCGTCCTTGGCCGCCAGATCCCGGATGGACGTGTCCCTGTGGTGCTGGACCAGGGGGATCGTCAGCCAGGAGATCCCCTGCCTGGTCTTGCACTGGACACGGTTGATGAAGCCGCGTGCGAACTGGACGTCGTCGAGCCAGACGATCTCGTCGGCGAGCCGGATCTGCTCGAACAACCCGACCCAGGGGAAGTACATCGGCTGGGTGATCACCACGGTTCTCTGTTCAGGCATCGTCGACCCTTCCCGACCGGTCCTTTCGCAGGAAATCCTTCCAGGCATCCGCCAGCGGAGCGGGGGCACCGGGGATCTCCGTTCCGAACTCGGCCTCAAGGATGGCGCCATCGCGGGTTCCTCCCGGATATGCATCGAGAAACCACAAGCCGGCCATCACCTTCTGCAGGTAGCTCGCGTGCCGAAGCCCTTCCAGCGTCGGATTCCGGGGCATCCCCTGCCGGATCCGCACCGCCACGGGGCCACCGTCGAGCACGTCGTCCACCCGGTGGACCGAACAGCCGAATTCCGTCGCTCCGTCCTCGAGGCACCTCCGGAGCGCGTTCGCTCCGGGGTAGGCGGGCAGAAGCGACGGATGCACGTTGAAGGTCGGCAAGGCGCCATGCAAGTGCGACGAAACGATCCGGCCGAAGAAGAGCAAGAGAAGATCGCACCCGGAGGCCATCGCCACCGAGGCGGCTTCCGCCGATAGTTCGTCGCGTGAAGTTCCGGCCATCCGATGGCACTGGATCGAACGGGATCGGGCCAAATCCTCGATGCCGCAGGCGCGATCCGTCATGATGGTGAATTCGTGGTCCGACCCCGCCGCCAGGAGGCAATCGTGGATCCCCCGGAAGGCGGAACCGGCGGTCGAGCAGAGGATCCCGGTCTTCACCGGATATCCTCGCCGAGGTGATCCTCCACGATCCCGCAAACACGCTCGAAGCCTTCGTCGTCCAGGTCGTGGTAGCAGGGGAGGTTCAGGCCGCATCCCTCCAGCGAGGCGGCGACGGGGTTTTCGAAGCGACGCCCGCCCACCATGGGAAACGAACTCACGGGATGGAAGAAGACGCGCGCGTCGATGGCGTTCTCCTTCATGCGCCGAACCAGATCGTCGCGGTCGACGCCGCGCGATCGGTCCCACACGATGGTGGTCATCCAGTAGCTGTTCACGGTGTCCGCGGGCTCGGGGTTCCATCGCAGGCCCGGCAGGCCGGAAAGCCTCTCCCGGTAGCGGTGGAAGATCTCGCGCCTGCGGGCGACCAGCTCCTCGATCCGCTCCAGCTGGGCGCATCCCAGCGCGGCCTGCAGGTTGGACATCTTGAACTTGTAGCCGAACTCGCTGCACCAGAACTGGACGGGTTCTCCCGGTCGGCGTCCGTGGTCGGAAAGCGTCCGGACCCGGTCCCACAGGTCGCTTCTCCTGGAGCAGAGCATGCCTCCTTCGCCGGTGGTCACGGTCTTGGTGCCGTGGAAGGAGAAAACGGAGAAATCCCCCATGCTTCCGGCCTTGCGGCCCTTCCATTCCGACCCGAGTCCTTCGGCGGCGTCCTCGATCAGCGCGACGCCCCTTTCTTGACAGATTCTGGATAGACGATCCATGTCGCAGAGGTTCCCGTAGACATGGACGCACACCACCGCCTTGGTCCGGGAGGTGAGGGCTTCTTCCACCCGATCGGGATCGACACACCAGGTGTCCGGCAGCACGTCGACCAGCACGGGTGTCGCGCCCAGATGGACGATCGGCGAAACGGACGCGATCCAGGTGATGTCGGGAACGACCACTTCGTCCCCGGGACCCACTCCCAATGCGGCCAGGGCCAGGTGCAGGGCTCCCGTGCAGCTTGCGGTGGCCATGGCCAGCGGAACGTCTAGGTGCTTGGCGAATTCCCTCTCGAAGCGCAGGATGTAATCGTTGCAGCGAGGTCCCCAGCCGTTGGCGATCGCATCGGCCACATAGCGGATCTCCAGCTCGGTGATGGAAGGCTTGGCGTAGAGGACCGGTTTCATGCATGCTCCGGATCGAACACGGAGAGCGAGGGAATGGCCGTCACGAAGCGTCCGCCCCACTCGCCGATGTAGGAGAGCTGCCGGGAAATCTCCGTCGTCAGGTTCCAGGGGAGGATCAGGACGAAATCCGGCTTCGTCTCCCGGAGGCGCTCCTCGGAGACCACCGGGATCCGGCTTCCGGGAAGGAGCTTGCCCTGCTTGTGGGGCGAGGCGTCCACCACGTAGGGGATGAGGTCGGGTTTGATCCCCGCGTAATTGAGGATGGTGTTGCCCTTGGCCGCCGCGCCGTATGCGACGACCTTCTTGTCCCACCTCCGGGCGTCGAGTAGGAAGGAGAGAAGCCCGTCCTTGATGCGGTCTGCCTTCTTCTGGAAACCCAGGTAGAACTCCAGGTTCTCCATTCCGTTGGAGCGTTCGAGAGCGAGGATTTCCGACAGCCTCGGGTGGTCCGGGCGAGGCGAATCCGCATGGCAGACCATAAGCCGCAGGGAGCCGCCGTGGGTGGGAAGCTGGACCGCATCGAAGATGCGCAGTCCGCAGTGCTCGAAAACCTTGCAGCTGGAGAGCAGCGAGAGGTAGGAAAAGTGCTCGTGATAGATGGTGTCGAACTGGTTTTCTTTCACGAGGTTCAGGAGGTGGGGGAATTCGAAGGTGGCGGTACCATCGGGCTTCAGGAGGGTCTTGACTCCATCGACGAAATCGAGGATGTCCGGGACGTGGGCGATCACATTGTTGCCGACGACCAGGTCCGCCCGTCCCCTGGTCTTCACCAGGCGCCGCGCGAGGTCGTTTCCGAAGAAATCCGTCCAACTTTCCACGCCCAGCAGTCGCGCCGCCTCGGCGGTGTTCGTGCTTGGTTCGACACCCAGGCAGGGAATGCCCGCCTCGACGAAGTTGCGCAGCAGGTACCCGTCGTTGGATGCGATCTCGACCACGAAGGAATCGCGATCCAGCCGCAGCCGCTCGATCATGGACAGGGAATACCGCTTGGCGTGCTCCAGCCATGTCTTGGAAAAGGAACTGAAATAGGCGTACTCCGCCGAGAAGATCTCCGAATGCGACTTGAACTCGTCGATCTGCACCAGGAAGCATTCCTCGCAGACATGGACCTTCAGCGGGTACCAGACTTCCCCCGCGTTGGGGTCGGACGGGTCCAGGTAGGAGTTCGAAGGCGGGGAGCTTCCCAGATCGATGAACACGCGGGACAGGTCTTTCTGGCAATTTCTGCACTTCATGGAGGATCTCTCCTGAATATGGTGGATAGTCCGGGGGCGCCGGCGTCGGCTGGAGATACCTGGTCGATGGCCAGAGGCCAGGCGATGGCCAATTCCGGATCCAGCATCTGGATGCGGACCTCCGCGCCGGGATCGTGGTCCTCGCCCATCAGGTAGAGCACCTCCGTGTCGTCGGAAAGCGATTGGAAGCCATGGGCGCATCCCGGCGGAAGGAGGATGAAAGCGTTCCTGTCGGCTTCCAGGGTGCGTCCCTCCCATCTGGCGAAGGTGGGCGAATCCGTCCGGGTGTCCAGGCACACGTCCCAGATCGCGCCCCGCAGGCAGGTCACGAGCTTGAATCCGCAATGGGGGAGTTGCTGCCTGTGCATCCCGCGGGCGCAGCCTCGTCGTCGGGTTCGCGAGAGGTTCGCCTGGCGCAGGGGTTCGGTGCACCCCAATCCGGCAAGGAACGGCGCGTCGTACAATCGTTGGAACGAGCCGCGATCGTCGGCGAGGGCGCGACTTTCCAGGAGGAAGGATCCCTGGATCGGAATCTGTTCCACCACGGTCATCATGTCTCCGCCGGCTTCCACGGAGCCCTGCCCGAATTCCAGAGTTCCTCCAGATGGGTACGGTCGCGGACGGTGTCCATGCATTGCCAGAATCCGTCATGCCTGAACGCGGCAAGCTCCCCGCGGCCGGCGAGCGTCTCCATGGGGCCTCGCTCCCAGCTGGTGTCGTCGCCCTCGATCAGATCGAGCGCCTTTGGTTCGAGCACGAAATACCCGCCGTTGATCCACGTCCCGTCCCCCGGGGGCTTCTCGTGGAAACCCACCACGCGCTTTCGCTTGAAGTCGATGGTCCCGAATCTGCCCGGAGGCTGGACGGCAGTGAGGGTGGCGAGGGTCTTCTGCTTGCGGTGGAAATCGATCAGCTTGCCCACGTCGACGTCCGATAGGCCATCGCCATAGGTGGCGCAGAACGTGCCGTCGGACACGTGTTCCCGAATCCGCCTCAGACGCCCCCCCGTCTGCGTCGCTTCCCCCGTGTCCAGCAGGGTCACCTTCCAATCCTCGGATTCCGTGTGGTGCACCTGCAGCCGGTTTCCACGCAGATCGAAGGTCACGTCGCTGGAGTACAGGAAGTAGTTGGAGAACCACTCCTTGATCAGGTGGCCCTTGTACCCCAGGCAGATCACGAACTCCCGGATGCCGTGGCGCGAGTAGTGGCGCATGATGTGCCACAGGATCGGCTTTCCGCCGATCTCCACCATGGGCTTCGGCCTCACGGTTGTTTCTTCCGCGAGCCTGGTCCCCAATCCGCCGGCCAGGATGACCGCTTTCATTCGATGGAACCGTTCATAGCGCACCCTTTCCCCATACAGGGTCCTCGACGCAGGCACGCAAGCATCGTTCCATGCCGCGGTGCGCAAGCCCTGGGCCACTGTATCACTCGGACAGTTTCCAGTCCAGGACATTATCTGGCGGTCCCGGACGGAACCTGCCGGGTCGGGGAGGCAGGATTTGCCGTTTCAGGTGCGGGAAACGGGCAGATTTTTCCCGGGGTGGCTTCTTGCGATTCCGGTATGGCTCCCTGGAGGCCGGAAGTCGACGGGGAAAGGCTGGGTCAGGCTCCCAGGATGCGGGCCAGGGTGCCGATCACCCGATCCTGCACGGCTTCGGACATCCCCGTCCACAGGGGGAGGCTCAATGTTTCCCGGCAGAAGGCCTCCGCATGCGGGAAATCCCCTTCGCGATAGCCCATGTGCTCGCAGGCGGGCTGGAGGTGGATCGGTCGGGGGTAGTGGATTCCCGTCTCGATCCCCTGTGCCGCGAGCTCGGACCGGAGCCAATCCCGCCGGGGATGCCGGATCGCGAAGACGTGCCAGACATGGCGGTGGACACCTGGTTCGGCGGGAAGGACCAAGGGAAGCCCCGCAAGTCCATCCAGATAGCGATTGGCGATCCGTTCGCGGTCTTGGGTCCACCCTTCCAGGAAGGGGAGCTTGGCGCGCAGGATGGCCGCCTGGATGGATTCCAGGCGCGCATTGGTGCCTCCATGGAGGATGTGCTCGTACTTCTTCTCGCTTCCGAAGTCGCGCAGCATGGCCACCCTGCGGGCGATTTCCGGATCGGAGGTGACCACCGCTCCGCCTTCCCCGGCCGTTCCCAGGTTCTTGCCGGGGTAGAAGGAAAAACAACCCGCCAGACTCAGGGTTCCGCAGCGGCGTCCTCCATGGTTCGCCAGGTGGGCTTGGGCGGCGTCCTCGATCAGGGTCAGCCCGTGTCGCAGGCAGAGTTCGCCGAAGGCGCACAGGTCGGCGGAACGGCCGTGGAGGTGGACCGGCAGGATCGCCCGGGTGCGCGGGCCGACCACGGATTCCACCGCAGTCGGATCCAGGTTCCAGGATGTGGGGTCGATGTCGGCCAGCACCGGTCTGGCGCCGGCCTGGCGGATGGCCTCCACGGTGGCGATGAAGGTGGCAGGGGTGGTGACCACTTCATCGCCAGGGCCGATTCCCGCCGCCTGCAGGGCCAGTCTCAGCGCGCTGGTTCCGGAATCCGTTCCCACGCAGAACCTGGTGCCGATGGCCGCGGCGAATTCCGCCTCGAAGGCCGCGACCTCGGGCCCCAGGACATACCTGCGCGATCTCAGGACGCGCAGCGCCGCTTCCTCGATGTCCCTTCCCGCGTCGCGGTATTGGGGCTCCAGATCGACGAAGGGGATTTCCGGGTTCATTCCACCGTCACGGATTTGGCGAGGTTTCGCGGTTTGTCGACGTCGTGTCCGCGAAGCACCGCCGCATGGTAGGCCATCAGTTGCAGAGCCACCGTGGTGACCATGGGGCTGAACACCTCCGGGCAGGAGGGAACGCGGATGATCTCGTCGGCGTGGCGTTCGATCGCGGTGTCGCCCTCCGTGGCGATCACGATCACCCGGCCGCCGCGGGCCCGCACCTCCTGCATGTTGCCGATCACCTTGTCGTGCTGGCTTCCGAGGGGAGCCACGAACACGCAGGGCATGCCGTCGTGGATCAGGGCGATGGGACCGTGCTTCATCTCCGCGGCGGGCATCCCTTCCGCGTGGATGTAGGAGATCTCCTTGATCTTCAGCGCACCCTCCAGGGCCACGGGGTAGTTGAATCCGCGCCCGAGGAACAGCCAGTTGTTCAGGTCCACGTACTTGGCGACGATGCCGCGGATCCTGTCGGACTGTTCGGTCACCTGGCGGATCTTGTCCGGTATGGCGTTCAACTCGGTGATCAGGCTGCGGGTGGCCTCGATGGAAAGATGCTTCCGGCGGCCCGCGTAGATGGAGAGCATCGCGCCCACCGCCACCTGTCCGATGAACGCCTTGGTGCTCGCCACGCCGATTTCCGGTCCCACCCGCAGGTAGACGCCGGCGTCGGTGGCGCGGGCGATGGAGCTGCCCACCACGTTGACGATGCCCAGGGTGAGCGCTCCCCTCTGCTTGGCCTCCTCGAGGGCGGCGAGGGTGTCGGCGGTCTCGCCGGATTGCGAGATGGCAACCAGGACGGTGTGGTCCTCGACGATGGGGTTGCGGTAGCGGAACTCCGAGCCGTACTGGACTTCGCAGGGGATGCGGGCCAGCTCCTCCATCATGTATTCGGCCACCAGCGCGGCGTGCCAGGCGGTTCCCTGTCCGGTGAACACGATCCGGTGCGCGTGGGTGAGCTTGCGCCCGATCTGCTGCAGGCCTCCCAGGAAGATCTCGCCGCGTTCCACGTCCACGCGACCGGAGAGCGTGTTGCGCAGCGCGTTGGGTTGCTCGAAGATCTCCTTGAGCATGAAGTGGGGGAATTCCCCGAGCTCGATCTCCTCGAGCTTCATCTCCAGTTCCATGAGCTTCGGAGTCACCGGAGCGTTGTGGAGGTTCGAGGTGCGGTACCCGTCGCGGCTCAGCCGGCAGACGGTGAAATCCTCCAGCGCGAAGGCGTGCTGGGTGTGGGCGACGATCGCCGAGGGATCGGAGGCCACCACGAACTCGCCGGCCCCGATGCCCACCATCAAGGGGCTTCCCTTGCGGGCCACCACCATCACTCCGGGCTCGTCGACGCACATCACCGCGATGGCGTAGGCGCCGGTGATCTCGCGCAGGGCCGCCTGGACGGCCTTTTCCAGGTCGCCTTCGTAGAGCTCGGCCACCAGCATGGCCAGGACCTCGGTGTCGGTTTCGCTCGAGAACTTCCGCCCCTTGGATTCCAGGGCGGTCTTGATGGTCTGGTAGTTCTCGATGATCCCGTTGTGGACCAGGCTGATGCGGGATTGGTCGTCGCGGTGGGGGTGGGCGTTGCGTTCGGCGGGAACGCCGTGGGTCGCCCAGCGCGTGTGGGCGATGCCTTCGCAGCCTTGGAACCGATCGAGCTCCTGGCCGACCCTGGCTTCCAGGGCGGCCACCTTGCCCACTTCACGGCAGGTGGACAGCCCGTCGGCGCGACGCACGCAGACTCCGGCGGAATCGTAACCGCGGTATTCCAGCCGTTTGAGGCCTTCAAGCAGGAGGGGCAAGGCGGGGCGGGAGCCCAGATAGCCGACGATTCCGCACATCAGAGGACCTCCCGGGCCGCTTCGCACAGTTCGCGCGCCCGTTCTTCGGTGGGGGCCTCCGCGATGGCGCGGAGGATGGGTTCGGTGTTCGATGCGCGCACATGGAGCCAGGAGTCCGGCCAGGAAAGCCGGAGGCCGTCGCGGACGTCCTTCTGGGCGTCCGCGAAACGCGTTTCCAGGGCGGCGATCGCCGCGGGAAGGGATTTCCCTTCCAAGCCGAACTTGGTCTTGACCATGGCGTAGCGTGGCAGGGTCGCGGCAAGTTCGGACAATTTGCGACCGGATTCGGAAAGAAGGGACAAAACCACGGCCGCGGCCAGGAGTCCGTCGCGACCGGGATGCAGGTGGGGCAGGATCAAGCCTCCGTTGCCCTCGCCGCCCACCACGTCGTTGGCGGCCAACATGGCCTTGGCCACGTGGATTTCGCCCACGGGGGTGCGTTGGAAGGGAACGCCCGCGGCCTGCGCCAGGTCTTCCGACATGCGGCTGGTGGAAAGGTTCACCGCCACTCCTCCAGGACGCTTGGCCAGGATGTGCCGCACTCCCAGGGCCAAGGTCGCTTCCTCGCCCAGAGGGGTGCCAAGTTCGTCCACCAGGGCAAGACGGTCGCCGTCGGGATCGAAGGCCAATCCCAAGTCGGCTCCGAAATTCCGCACCGCCAGGCCCAGATCGGCAAGAGCTTCCGGTACGGGTTCCGCCCCTCGGGGGAAGGTGCCGTCGGGGGTGGCGTGGATGACCTGGACCTCGCAGCCCATGCGCTCGAGCATCCGGGGTGCGATCCGGTAGGTGGCGCCGTTGACGCAGTCGACCACAACCTTTGGCTTGCGTTTGGAAATGGTCGGAAGGGCGATTTCCGGGAGCTTCAGGATCGCATCGATGTGCAGATCGTCGGCGTCCTGGCCCTGGATCACCCGCCCCATCTCCGTGTGCGGAACCCAACGGAGGTCGTCGCGATCGACCCGGTCGAACAGCGATCGGACCGAATCGGGTCCCAGGAACAAGCCGTTCTTGTCCAGGAATTTGAGTGCGTTCCATTGGGCTGGATTGTGGGACGCGGTGAGGATGATCCCACCCACCGCCTCGGGGTCGGCCAGAACGGCCATCTCGACGGTGGGAGTGGAACTGATTCCCAGCTTCACGGCGGTGCAACCGGACAGTGCCAGCGTGGCGCAGACCAGATCCTCCACCAGGGGGCCGGAATCGCGCGCGTCGCGGCCGACCAGGATCCTGCCTCTCCCCACTTCCTGCACGAAGGCGTTGACGTGGACGGCAAGGGAGGTGGGGGTCAGTCCGTCGCCGACGATGCCACGGACGCCGGAGACGGAACGCATGAGTATGGGAGCCATAGATTCCAAAAGAAATACCATTTCTGACCATGTCTATGCTGCCAGTGGATGCGATCGAGAGCGAATTCCGCCGATTTCGGTCGGAACGGACCCCTTTGGTGGTCGCTTCGCCCACCGGGTCGGGCAAGAGCACGCGGGTTCCGCTTTGGGCCTGCGACCAGGGAAAGGTGCTGGTGGTGGAGCCTCGCCGCCTCGCGGCAAGGTCCCTGGGGGAACACGTGGCTGTCCAGACGGGGACGGAACCTGGCGAGAGGGTGGGGTGGATGGTCCGGGACGACGTGGTCCGCCGGGAGTCCACCCAGATCCTGTACTGCACCCCAGGGGTGGCCCTGGGGATGCTCGGAAGTGGTCAGGCCGAGGAATATCCCACCTGGATCCTGGACGAATTCCACGAACGTCGATCCGACGTGGACGCGTTCCTGGCTTTCGCCCGCGGCCGTGGACAGGAGCATCGATTGGTGATCCTGTCGGCGACCCTCGATGCCGTCTCCATCGCGGAGGTGTTGGGCGGGAAGGTGCTGGAGGCCAGTGGCAGGATGCATCCGGTCGATACCGAGTACCTGCCGCCACCTGGAGGCGGGCTGCCGGAGGCCGGGGGACTGCCCCTGCGCGTGGAGACGGCCTTGCGGAGGCTGGATGCTCCCGACGGCACGGTCCTGGTGTTCCTTCCCGGCGTGCAGGAGATCGAGGAATGCCACGCCTGGCTTTCCGGGAGGGTGGGGGGAACGCTGGAACGGCTCCATGGTGGATTGCCGTTGGAGGTCCAACGGAGGGTCCTCCAGCCGTGCGAAGATCTTCGCATCGTGCTTTCCACCAACGTGACGGAATCCGCCCTGACGGTTCCCGACGTGGTGGCCGTGGTGGACGCCGGATTGGAACGGCGGATCGAGCGTTCCAGCGGTTTCCCCCGTTTGGAACTGGGGTGCATTTCGCAGGCTTCCGCCGACCAGCGGGCGGGGCGGGCGGGCCGTGTGCGCCCGGGACGCTGCTTGCGGCTCTGGTCCCCGGCGGCCCGCTTGGAGCCCCGCGCGCGTCCGTGCATCCAAGTGGACGATCCCCGCGATTGGCTCCTCCCGCTTCTGGTGGCGGGGGCGGATCCATGGACGCTTCCCTGGTTGGATCGTCCTCGCGCGGACGGAATGCGAAGCGCGCAGGATGCCTTCCGTCGCCTGGGCCTCTGGAGGGAGGATCCCTGGCGGGAAGCGGGGGAGCCGACCGACTTGGCTCGGGAGGCGGTGGCGCTGCCGCTGCCCCCCGATCTTGCCGGATTCTGTCTGAGGCATCGCGGGAAACCATCCCTGCGCGATGCTCTGGCCCTTGCCGCCGCGTTGAGCGCCTCCCGGCCGCTGCTCCTCTCCAGACCCTCCCCACAGGTCCTGGAGAGGCGCCGCGATCTGGCGCGCGGCGGTGGCGACGAATCCCTCCTGTGCCGGGTGCTGGAGGTGCCCGAGGAGGTCGCACCGACCCTGGGCGTCCATCCCGCGACCTGGCGCGAGGCGCGACGGCTGTTCCACCGCCTGAAGGGGCTGGTCGGGTGCGAGGACGATGGCTGGCCCCGCGATGTCCAGGTCCAGGCCCTGGCCAGGGAGTTGTGGCTCCTCGAGCCCCGCGCTCTGCGGCGGCGCCGCGGTGCGCCGGGTCGCGAGGAGTATGCTCTGGGGGAGGGCGCTGCGCTGTGGCCGTCGCGCGACTCCCTCTCCGGATTGCCGGAGCTTGCCTTGGCGCTTTCCGTCCACGGGGGAAGGACGGCTCGAGGCGATGCACGGGTGTGGATGGACGCCTGCCTGGGCTTGTCCGGTTCGGACTGCCTGCGATTGGGAATCGGGAGGCTGGAAGTCCAACGGGCCCGATGGGAGGGCGCGAGGCTGGAAGCCAAGTGGGTCCGCCGGGTGGGCAAGGATGTGATCGGATCCAGCGAAGGTCCGGTGGACGATCCCCAGACCGCCCGCGAAGCGGTCTGGATCGCCTTGTCTGCCACCGAGCGTCAGGAAGTGGAGCGTGCCTGGGAACGGCATGTGTTGGAATGGTGCACCGCTCGGGGGGGCTGGGCACCTCCTCCCCAGCCGGTGGAATCCTGGTTCGCCGATCGAGCCGTGGCGATCGATGGCGAGGATTGGAACATCGTCGACAAATCCCGGATTCTGGAGAAGCCAACGGCGACCACCGGGGATCCGCCGCGGGAGCATCGCGAGGGGGATCGCATCTGGGAGCTGGTTTGGGATGTGCGCAAGGGCAGGGTGAGAGCCCGATTGCGCCAAGGAAAGGCGGGCAAGCCCATGTCCCTGGTCCTTCCGGCGGGTTGGACCCTGGCCTGATCCCCGGTCCGCGCTACTGGAGTTCGATGTCTTCCAGGTCCGGTTCGGCTTCTTCCAGGCGGTAGACTCCCACCGACCAGCCGGAGTCCTGCCGTCGCCAGCCGATCCTTTCCAGACGGAAACCGGCCAGCACCCAGATGGGGACGGTCCCCAGCACTTCGGGAGGAAGGGAGCCGTCCGTCGCGGAGGACGGGTCTTCGATCGTCGAAGTGGGTGTTTGCGCGGATTCTGGCAGCACGGTTTGGCGGTCCTCTGAAAGGAAGCGTCGAAGTCGGCCCCCATCGCAAGGGATGGCGCGCTTCCACAGTCAAGAATAGCTCCGCTCCCACCTGCAGGGAAAGAGGTTTTTGCATCTCCGTGGGAGTGGATCGGAGATGCGGTCGCCCGGAACCCGATGCGACTGCCCCGTGTGGGTCAGGAGGGCTCGATCTTTAGGGTCCAGCTCCAGGAGTCGCCCGGAGGAAGGGCGATCATTCCCGGTTTCCCTCGCAGGTCCCAGTCGGCGCCGTGCTTGTCGGCGATTCCGTGCCACGGTTCCAGGCACAGGAACGGTGCGTTGGGCATGGTCCAGAAGGCCCACCAGGGGGCGCTTGGAGCGGTGAGCCGTACCCTGGGCCCGTCCTCGGCACCGAAGACGACGGAATCCGACTTGACGCCCTCCAGGACGATCGCTCCGGCCCGGAAGAGGTCGGAACGCAGCTTGATGTGGTCCATGTCCCGGAAGAACGGCACTTTTCGTCCGGTCAGAAGGGCATCGGTCCCTACTTCCAGGCGGTCGGTGGTTTCGCTGCGCTCGAAACGAAGGATGTGGGCGTCGGCGGGGATGGATTCGTCCAGGGGCCAGCGGAACGCCGGATGCGCGCCCAGGGAGAACAGGAGGTCGTCGGCGTTGGATGGGTTGAAGACGTCGTAGCGGAGGATCAGGGCCTCCGAGTCCAGCGTGTAGGTGAGCGCCAGCTGGAACTGCTGCGGATAGCGTTCCAGGAACGGTCCGGCGGAACCCAGGAGGAACGAGGCGCAGGTTCCGTCCTCGTGGACGACGTCGAATTCCAGGTCGCGGGCGAACCCGTGCTGGGGCAGGCTGTATCGACGTCCCTGCCAGGTGTAGGCGTCGTTGTGCAGCCTCCCCACGATGGGAAACAGGGTTGGGGAAACCCGGTCCCAGTGGGCGGCGTCCCCCGACCACATGTATTCCGTTCCGGTGTCGGCGCGGCGAAGGCTGCGCAACTCGGCTCCCTTGGGGGAGATCGAGGCGGAGATGTACTTGTTGGACAGTTGTATGAGGCTCATGAGGCGATCCTGGGGGTCGAACTTATGGGACCAAGATGGTCGGTAGGATCCAAGGAAGCGGATCGAGAGGTTTCAGGGATTGGTGGATCTCGTAGTGGACGTGCGGGCCCGTGGACCTTCCCGTGGAACCCATCAACCCGATCTCCTCGCCACGCCGGACTTCTTTCCCCAACTCGCAGCGGAAAGCGCTGAGGTGGGCGTACAGGGTCCGGATCCCATTGCCGTGGTCCAGAACAACGTAATTGCCGAAACTCGAACTGAACTCCCTGGTGACCACCTTTCCGCGGGCGGTAGCGAACACCGGAAGACCGGTCTGG
Source organism: Fibrobacteria bacterium (assembly GCA_035352895.1). GTDB lineage: Bacteria > Fibrobacterota > Fibrobacteria > UBA5070 > UBA5070 > UBA5070. The sequence goes on from DAOPYN010000021.1 coordinate 39,141, forward strand.
CCGGTGATGTCCTGTCCGGAATGCATCATGAAAACGCCCAGGACGGGGTGTAGACGCCATCCGAAGCCGGACGAGACCTGCCCGCGGGCAGGGCTGATGCTGGGGGTTGTCTCCAGTCGGCCGACGATCCGCTTGGCGGCATCCACATGCCTGCTCAGGCCATCCCGGACCAGCGCGGCGTGTTCGCCCAGGTCCTCCATGGAACGCGCCCAGGCTTCCTCGCCGGAAGGATCGGGAAACAGGGCATCCAGGGTGCGGGCGTTGCTCCAGCGCCGGGAGGTCTTCGTCGTCACGCTGTCGGACTGCCCGAAGCGGCTGGAGATCAGTCTCCGGGCGGAGTCCAGGGTGGCGACCTCGATCTGGACGGATCCCGACTCCTTTCGCAGGCGAGCCAGACGTTCCTGGAGAAGGGAGTTCTTCTGCTTCTGGTAGAGAAGCTTGGGATAGATGCGCGCACTGGCCAGAACTTGCCATGCGCCCAGGCCCAGGGCGATCGCCCCCAGGATGAAGACGCCCACAAGCCAGCTCCCGGCCTTGTTGAGCTCCACCGAATGGGCTTTCCCCAATTCGCCGATGCGGATCGAGATCTGCCGTGTCACGGGGACTCGGGGGAGGTGAAGCCCAGCCGGGAGGCCAAGCGGGAGCGTCCTTCTTCCAGGATCGGAGCCAGCGCGTTGCGCGAGATCCAGGACTCTTCGACGGCTGTCTTCCCCCGGGGCCAGGCGGCGGCCAGGGTGGCCATGGCGCAGACCGCGACGAAGGCTCCCTTGATCGCGCCGGAAAGGCACCCAAGGAGTCTGTCCGTCCAGGCCACAGAACCTTCCGACAATTTCTTCCAGGCCAATGCGGCCAGGGCGCCCGCAATCCAGCCGACCACCAGGGCCAGGACGATCGCGACGACGGGGGCCGCGGATGGGGACAAGGGCAGGTGGAGGGACGACCATGTCGTCAGAAACGGCATCTGCCAGATGGCGAGCCCCACGAACACGACCAGCGCGCCGAACTTGAGTAGCCCCGCCACCAAGCCGTGCCGAAGGCCCGACAGGGCGGGGAACGCCACGATGGTCAATCCTGCGAAATCCACCCAGTTCATGGACGGACCCAAGCGGACGTCGCGACCCCGACCGGTGTCACCATGCGATGGCGATCCCGGCCAACAGTCCCACCGCCAACCCCGCCCCCGCCATGGCCCACCAGGGCCAGCCCACGCGAGGCAGCCTCTGGTCGAAGCGACGACCATTGCGCACCGCGGCCATGAAGGCGGCCAGGTAGGCTTCGTGGTCGGTGCCGCAAGGCCCCCAGAGCTGGTCAAGCTCCGCGAGGAACTCGGTGATCTCGCGAACGCGTTTGCGGCGGTCGCGGGACATGCATCGGGCGACGAGCCCCGAGATCCTCCAGGGTGTGCCTGGCTGGATCCTCCAGAGTGGCTTGGCGGTCTTGGTCAGCAAGGCCGTCAGGGTGGCGTCGGGCTGGTCCTTGCGGAAAGGGTGGATTCCGGAGAGCGATTCGTAGAGGCAAAGCGCCATCGAATAGATGTCCGAGCGTTCGTCCAGATCCTCTCCCTTGGCCTGCTCCGCGCTCATGTAGGAGGTGGTTCCCACCACCATGCCGGGCATGGTGAGGTCGGATTGGTTCTCGAAGCGAGCCACTCCGAAATCCAGGAGCTTGACCTGGCCGGAATGGCTGATCAGGATGTTCGCCGGCTTGACGTCCCGGTGGATGATCCCGTGGAGGTGCGCGTGGCGCAGCGCCTGGGCCACCGTGCGGAAGATCGCCAACCCCACGTCCAACGGCACCGTGCGCCGCAGGTCCAGGATCTCGCGCAAGGTGAGCCCATCGATGAACTCCATCGCCATGGCCGGACGGCCGTCCACGTTCCAGTAGCGGTAGACGTGGGCGTATCCGGGGTGGGCCACGCCGGAAAGCAGGCTGGCTTCGCGATGGAAACGGTTGAGCAGTTCCTCGTTGGTGCCCGGTGGAACCAGTTTCACCACCACCTTGCGATCCAACGAGGGATCGTGGCATAGAAACAGTTCGCTCATGCCTCCCAGCCCGGTGCCGATGGGCTCCAGGACGTGGTAGGGGCCCAGGCTGCGGGGCTGTTCAGATTTCGGCGAAGTGGCGGTCGCGGGCTTCAAGAAGCTTTTCCACAACGGTTCGGGCTACGCGGACGGAGCCGATTCCGGGGCATCCTGGTCGCTCCCCATGGCTGTCCGAACCTCCGGTCCAGACGAGATTGTATCGACGGGCCAAGTCCTGGTATTTGCGCCGGATGGCGGACGGCAGACGATGGCAATAGATCTCGATTCCCTTCAACCCGGCCTCCACCATCATGGGGATGGCGTCGTCCCGGTCGGTGTGCATGGGATGCGCCATGCAGGCCGCCCCCCCCGCGTTGTTGATGAGCGCGATGGCTTCGGCGGGCGTCAGGCATTCTGTCTCCACGTAGGCGGGGCACTTGGGTCCCAGCCATTTTTCGAAGGCTTCCTGGAAGGATTTGACGTACTCCTCTTCCAGGAGGGCCCGGGCGATGTGCGGACGTCCGACGGTGCCGCCTTGCACGTAGGAAAGGACCTTCTCGAAGCGAACGGGCATCCCCAGGCGGTCCAGCTTGCGGACCATGGCTTTGGCCCGCAAGAGGCGGCGGCGCTTGGATTTTTCCATGGCCTGGTTCAGGGCCAGGTTGGAAGGATCGAAGAAATACCCCAGGATGTGGATGTCGGAACCCTCCCACGAGCTGGAAATCTCCACGCCCGGGATCAGATCCACACCGGCGTCGCGGGCCAGCTGTCGCCCCTGCTCCCAGGAATCGAAGTTGTCATGGTCGGTGATGGAAATGGCCGAAAGCTTCCGGCGGGCGGCGGTTTCGATGATCTCCGCCACGCTCAGCGTGCCGTCCGAGAGGGTGGAATGCATGTGCAGGTCCACCCAGCCGGGGGCACGGCTACCCGCGAAGGGCGCGAACGGCTGGAAGGTGCAGTGATGCATAGGGCTCTCCTTCCTGGAAAACTACCACAGTCGGGCCGTCTGGGAAAGCGGTCCGTCGCGCTTGCCTCAGATGGGGCGGGACGATGTCCAGGAATTAGGGTAGATTGTGGCGAGACATGTACTGGCTTCTCCTCATCTTGGCCGTCCTCATCCTTGTGGCGCTTTTCCTGGCGAGCCTCTATGTGGCCCTGCAGAAGAAGAACCAGGAGGAGGATCCCACTCCTCAGATCCACAATTCCGGCGTCTACAGGCTGCGGCGCAGTCCGCGGGAAGCGCTTCTCCTGGCCAAGCCCTCGGAAAAGGAAATCCAGGAGCATCTCTCCGGCCAAGGCCTCAATTCTTCGGAGATCCAGACTCTGGTGCAGCTGTGGCGCGATCAGACCGAGCAGAATCTCCGGGTGATCGAAGACGCGGATCTCAAGGAGATCCGGACCTTCGAGCTGGTCATTCCGTCCACCCAAGCAGAAGCCATCAAGTCCTTTCCCCAAGGGACCTATGTCACCCGAGACCAGCTTGGCTCGAATGCGGCTCTGATCCCTCCCTTCCATCTTGGGTGCCGGGCCGTTCTCAAGCCCCGCAACGCATGGGACGAAGGTGATTGGAAGCCGCTTCTCCCGGATGGTGGCCGATACCAAGTTCCCGATTGGAGGACCCTTGTCCGCTAAACCCCTTGCCGCAACCATCCTCGCCTGCGTCGGGTTCGCGCAGGCGCAATCCTCCATCCTCACCTTGGTCATGCCGGTCGGCGCCCGCCAGCTGGGCATGGGTGAAACTTCCGTGGGCATGTCCGACGACGTCTTCGCTCCGTACTGGAATCCAGCGGGGTTGGCCTTCGGACCCCTTGCGGACGAATGGGAGACGGTACGCAGCCAATCCAAATTTTCGGGTCCGGTCACCGCCTTCACGGCCAGCAAACGTTCCGGACTCTTTGCCCGGGCCGAGCTCTGGGTGGCTTCGGGGCCGGATCTCCAGCGGTGGGACGGCAAGGGATGGCGGACCTCGCTGAAGGTGGGACTACCCCAGGGCGAAAAGGCCAGTTCGGTCATCCGCAAGTTCCTGGGGAATCTCTACCCTGCCGACACGGCTGGGCAACGCCAATTGGAAACGGCCATCCTGAAGGCGTCCGGAGCCGTCCGGGAAGCCGACGAAAAGGATCTGGTGGAACTGGACGTCCCCTTCAAGCTGGTGGTGCGCGATTCCATCCGCGCCATCACGGTGGATGAAACCGGCAAGGTTTGGCTGGGGACTGCGGCGGGTCTTCTGCGGTGGGACGGGAAGTCCTGGAAATCCTGGCGGGATTCGGGATCCGGATTGCCCTCCAACCGGATCAACGCGTTGCAGACCGCGGGAACCAACCTCTGGGTGGGCACCGACTCGGGATTGGTTCGACTGCGTCAGCGGGAAAACGAGCTGGAGGTCCGCCGATTCGGTGAAACCTATCTGGGCTCCCAGAACGTGACCGCCCTGGGGTGGGCGGAAAAGTCCAAGAGTCTGTGGGTGGGAACCCTGGGAGGAGGCGTCTCCCGTCTTGAGATCACCACCCAGGCGTCCACTTGGAAGAAGTGGCTGGTCGCCGACGGCGTCCTGTCCGACACATCCAGCGCGATGGCCATGGATCCGGACGGTCTGCCCTGGATCGTCCAACCCTCCGGCGTGGTCCACTGGGACGGCAAAGTGTGGGAGAAGCTCCGGTTCCAACGGGTGGACATGCGCGGGATCGCCGTCGACAAGAAGCGCAACGTGTGGATCGCCACCGACAAGGGGGTGTGGAAGTATCTGCCACGCGCCGCCCAGAAGAAGGCGACTGCCGGCAAGCAGGATGCCCCAACCCAAGGACGGTGGGTCCACTACCACTCCGGCAACGGCCTGGGAGCCAACGATGCCACCGGCGTGGTGGCCCAAGGTGAGGATCTGTGGTTCACCACCTCAAACGGCGTCGTGCGTTCCCGTCATGCTCCCGCCCGGGCGGGCCTCTTCTTCGAAACCCTTCTGCCCGCACTCAACCTGAAGGATCTCTACCACACCTATGCCGGCGTCACCTATCCGGTGGAGGAGTGGGGCACCTTCGGCGGCTTCGTGAACTTCCTGTCGCTGGGGCAGACCACCTACCAGGAGGAAAACGGCCCGGTCCAGAACTTCTCCTCCTACGAGTTGATCGGGGCGCTTTCCTATGGAACCCGACTGGATCGCAATTGGGGGCTTGGACTGAACATGAAGTTCATCTATTCCGCATTGGCTTCCGGAATCACCATCGGTGGCCAGAAGGAAGACGGCGTCGCGGTGAGCTATGCCTTCGATGCGGCCGTCCTGCGCAAGAACGTCCTGGTTCCCGGGCTGACCTGGGGCGCGGTGGTCCAGAACATCGGACCTTCCGTCTTCTACATCTCGTCGGACGAATCCGATCCCATCCCCCTGACCTGGCGCACCGGGTTCTCCTACGAGGTGTTCCGCACCCCGAGCCATGCCCTTTCCGTGGCCGCCGACTATTCCCGCGAGACCATCTCGCGCTACGAGTCCGGCCGGGCCCGCGATTTCGCGACCGGCGCCTACTACGCCGTGGCCGAGCCGTGGGGTGCGGGGAAGGCGCCCCCAAACGCCGGATTCGTGGATATCGCCCAGAAGAACCTGGAAGAGTCCATGTACAACATGGGTCTGGAATACACCTATTCGTCCATGTTCTGCCTTCGCTCCGGCCTCCTGTTCGATCCGGGCGGCGCTCGTCAGGAATTGGACCTGGGCATGGGTGTGACCCTGTCCGACCTTCTCCAGCTGGACTACGCGTACATCAAGGACATCGCCTTGCTGGGCAACCAGCAAGAAGGTGTACGTTCCGGCCAGTCCCGCATTTCGCTGAACGTGATGTTCTGATCCCCAGGCACGCATCGGAGACGCCATGAGAAAGTCCACCGCCGCCTTGTTGGCCCTGCCCCTGTTCCTTGCCAGCTGCGACCTTTCGGAGACCCTGAACGTCTTCAAGTTGGGGTTCTCCTCCAACGGCTACGACGGTCCCACCATCAACGGGCCCTCGTTGCTGAGGGCAACTCAACTTTTAGCCCCGAAGAACAGTATTATGAAAACGCCTCTTGGAAACGTGGAAGTAGCTCTCAATGGAGAGGGACTTTCACCGTCCCAGGTCCTCGATTCCTTCAAGCTGGGGATCACCTTCAAGGTGAAGGCCGACAATTCCGGCAACTCGGAAAAAGCCGCATTCGGGTCGGACCTGGTGAAGCCGAAGCTCCAGTTCCGACTCATGGACAAGGCGTCGACTCCCATCGAAGTGGAGTTCAAGCCGTTTTCCGTCGATGGCGGAAAGGTGACGGAGCTCACATTCCCCATCGAGCTGCCTCTTTCCACCATCACCGAGCCGGCCATGCGCAAGAAGCTCCTGGCCGGCGACAAGGTTCCCTACTTCCTGGCGGGGGTCCTCGCCTTCGATCTGAAGGGCGTGGATGGGCTGTCCAAGGCCACCGACCAGGTTTCGGTGGATCTGGCCACCGATTCCATTCCCACCCGCCCCAAGGAAGGATCCGGAGCCGAACTCGGATCCGCTTTGGTGAACCTTCTCTCCAAGGCGCTCTAGGCTGATCCGTTCCAAATCGATCGCCGCCACCGTTTCCTGAGCGATGCACTGAGCTTGTCGAAGTGTGGCCAGCCGCCCTTCGATACAGCGCCGAAGGCGCCACTCAGGGAACGGCTGGCTGTATCGAAGGGCGGTGGCGGGGCTCCGGGGCGGACCCGCTTCCACGGTTTTGTCGCGAATGCAACGGATCGATGGGGCAACGCCCTGCCGATCCGCTTCCTTGCCCGCATCTTGCCAAGCATGACTGGTATCCGACATTTCGCGTGCTGGATCGTCCTGCTTGGGTTGATCGGCTCTCCTCGCGCGGAGATCGCCCGTGGAGCCGATGTGGGGTGGCTGTCGCAGATGGAGAGCGAGGGGCGCATCTTCCGCGACCAGGAAGGGAGGGCTGGCGATCTGTTGGCCATTCTGCAGGGAATGGGGATCAATAGCATCCGGTTGCGGGTTTGGGTGGATCCGGCCGGAGGCTGGTGCGGCAAGGACGACGTGGTCCGGATGGCCAAACGTGCTGCCGGGATGGGGTTTCGGCTGATGATCGACTTCCACTATTCCGATTCCTGGGCGGATCCAGGCAAGCAGACCAAGCCCGCCGCCTGGGCTGGGCATGGCATGGAACAGCTCAAGGCCGACGTCGCCGCCCACACCACGGAGGTTCTCCAAGCGCTGAAGGCCGCGGGAGTGTCGCCCGAATGGGTGCAGGTGGGAAACGAAACCAACGACGGCATGCTTTGGGAGGACGGCAAGGCATCGAAGTCGATGGCCAACTTCGCCGCCTTGGTGCAGAGCGGGTCAAAGGCGGTGAAGGCCGTGTTTCCCGGGGCGAAAGTGGTGGTCCACGTGTCCAACGGATACGACAACACCCTGTTCAGGTGGATCTTCGACGGACTGAAGGCCAACGGGGTGCAGTGGGACGTCGTGGGCATGAGCCTCTATCCGGATCCGACAACCTGGCGCACCACGGAAAGCCGGGCAGTGACCAACATGAAGGATATGGTCTCCCGCTACGGCAAGCAGGTGGTGGTCTCCGAGGTGGGGATCGCCATGGCCTCGGCGGATTCCGGCTACGCCCTCCTGAAGAAGCTCCAGGCGGACGTGGCTTCCCTTCCCGGCGGCGCCGGGCTCGGGGTCTTCTACTGGGAGCCCCAGGCCTTCGGCGGATGGCAGGGCTACAAGCTGGGGGCCTTCGATGATTCCGGAAAGCCCACGCGAACCCTCGACGCGTTCCGGGAGTTGTCGGAAATCGTCCTCAGGCCGCACCGTACCGCGGGAGGTAGTCATCTCCCGCGCATGGAACGCCGTGGTTGGGATGCGCTGGGGCGTCCGGGCGGGTCTCGAGTCGGGTCGGGTTGGTTGGAGTAGGTCCCCCGCAGGCGCTTGCCGGATCTTGACGTCGGGAAGCGCCGGAGCGAATTCAGGAACGCCTGTACTTGGAGATCACCCCGATGGTTCCTATGATGCAGCAGAGCACGATGGCCAGGATGGCCGCCGGCCACGGCGTGCGGTTGGTGGGCGAGATGTCCAGGGCCTTGAGGATCAACAGCAGGGCGGAGATGCCGAAATAGATCTCGGGATATCTGTTCAGGAGGCTGCGCGGTACCTGGCTCATGTTCGGCTCTTTCGTTGGTCCATGTGGGTGAGTGGGCTCGATCGCGAGGAGAGTCGGTCACTGAGCGTCATAAAAGTGTAGCGGAGCGTGGCGTCCGTCAAACCCGCCGGAGCCATCCGTGGCATGGACGGAGGCGTCGGTGGCCGGCGTGCACCGCGCGATGGACTTTCCCACGTGGCCGTCAAGGGGGCGTTCGCGCGGAATGTGACGAAGATCACACTCCGGACGCGGTGTGATCCGCATCACAGATTTTGCCCCCTCCCTTCCGGTAGCTTCTCGGGCATGAACCACTCGCATCCACTTCCTGTCCTCCCCTTCCAAGCCCACCTCCGGGCCCTGCCCTCCGATCTCCCGTCGGTCTTCGACTACGACGACTACCACGAGTTCCTGCGCGATTGGGTGGCGGCCAGACGGGCGCAGTGGTCGGCCTACAGCCTGCAGCTTCTGGCCAACCGATCGAAGATCAAGTCCCGATCCTTCCTCCGGCTGGTCTGCCTGGGCCAGCGTGGCCTGGGACCACAGGTCGCCGTGGAGGTGGCGCGGGCCATGGGAATGGAGCCGGATGCGCAGGAGAGGTTCCTCGAACTGGTGGACGCGCAACGCATGGTGCGCGGATACCGATGCGCCGAGACTCCTTCCTGGCCGACAAAGCGTCTGCAGGTTGGTGTCGGACCGAAAAGGTCTGGTTCCCCGGGGGGGCGATCGGCGGAGGATCTTTCCTGCCACGGCCACCATGCATCGCTCGGCGCAGGCCCCGGCACCTTCCATCCGGATCCGAAGCTGGAGACCAGGCTCGCCCGCAGGGGCGTCACCGCGCCACAAGCTCGGCTTGCGGGTCCCATCTCAGCATGACTTCCCGTCCGCGCGGCATCAGCAGATCGGCGCCCACCGCGGCCACGCGGGCCAGCGCCTGCGCGGTGGGATGCCCGAACCCATTGTCCGCTCCCGCCTGCACCAGGGCCCAACGCGGGCTCGCGCGTCCCAACCAGGCGAGGTGGGCGCTGGAACGGGACCCGTGATGTCCCAGCTGCACCACCTCCGTGCGCCGGATCCACGGGAGCAGGGCCAGTTCGCCCAGGGTATCCAGATCGCCCGACACCAGAAGACGCGGCGACCCGTTCCAGGAGAACTCCGCCACCAGGGATCGGGAATTGGGATCGTCCTCGCGTCCCTGGAGTCCATCGTGCAGGATCTCCATGCGGGCATCTCCCAGGATCGGCAACGGCGAGAACGCTTGCGCCTGCCGGCAACCATTGGGCAGATTCCGGCAGAACGGTTCCAGGAGAAGGGATTCGGCTTCCGTCCAACGGCCGTGCAGCAGTCCGTCCACGGGGATGCCCAGCGAGTCCATGCCTCCGGAGTGATCCAGGTCGGTGTGGGTGAGGATCAGCCACTCGATCCGTCGCACGCCGTGTCGACGCAGGGCTTCCCGCAGGGCGGCCTGTCCGGGTGGTCCGGCGTCCACCACCACCGCGCGTTCGTCGCGGATCACCGCCACCGCGTGTCCCTGCCCGACGTCGGGGGCCACCAGCAGGATGGGCGGCGGCTCCTCGGGGGCGCTGGTCTCCATGCAGCCGCCAAGGAAAAGACCCAGGACTCCCGCCAACCGGTTCACCATGCGCATGAAAGCCCTCCTTCCGCCCGGACGCGGGGATCCGCCGCCCAGAACGCGCGAAGCCGGATCGAAACCTCCGCGGAATGCCTTCCCGATCGGACGGATCCCGTCTGTTCCGCGAACACCTGGACGGGCGAACCCGGACGCGACAGGGCTCCCGCCGCGCTGCGCCGTCCTCCCGAGCTCCATGCAAGCTGCGCTCCCCCGGACAGTCCCATGCCGGCAGCGGAGTCGGACCACGTCCCTTCCAGCGAAGGCTTCCATGGGCCGGGATCCGATCTCCCCACGCGCACCACCACCGATCCATGGGGCGTTTCCCGCGATCTCCAGGTCGTCGCGGGGCGCGTCGAGATTTCCAGCGGGGAACGGATCGGCGTCCATCCCAGCTGCGCGAGGATCCGATCGAGTTCGTCTCGTCGTTCCGCCTCCAGACGGATTCCGTCAATCATGTCGCTGGCGGCGGGATTCTTCCAGGACAGGCGCGCGGCGGTGGCTCCCGACCACCCGGAAGGAAGCCCCCCGTGGCGCACCGCGCCGGACACCCATCTCAGTTCGCCGCGCAGGCCGGTGGATGCCGAGGATCCCGCCAGGCGCGCGCCCTTCGGACCTTCCCCCGTGGCCAGGGCGGAGAGGTTCCAGCTTCCGTCGCGCCAACCAGCCACGGCGCACTTGCCGCCATCGGGACGCTCCGCGCGCAGACCCGCGTGGAACCCGGACCATCCGGCTTCCATCGCCGCGGATGTGGCGTTTTCCGTCTTGCGGCGGTCGTCCCGCCAGCGGGAACGCAGTTCGAACCCCCGCCAGGAGGAGACGCTTTCCAATCCGTTCGGAAGCCTTCCGGATCCATGCAGCCAAGCTTCGGATTCGTCCTTGGTGGACGGGCCCCACCGCCGCGAGGCTCCTTCCAGGAAAGGGGCGTCCTCCCATGGATCCAGGTCGCCGGCGACGAAGTTGCCGTTTTCCGACGTCGAGGAAACGCGCCTCCGGCGCAATCCCCCGGGCTGGGTGCGCGCCCATTCCATCCCGATCCCCGAACGGTCGTCCCAGCGCGCCGATGTCCGCGCCGTCGATGTCCCGGGCGATGACGCCCCCGCCAACTGGAATCCTCCGCGCGAGGGCCGCAGGGAATCGAGTTCGTCCGGGGCCGGATCCAGGAGGGACGCATCCGATGTGGCCCACCATGGATCCTGCGCATGTATCCCGCTGGAACCCAGCAAAGCAAGGGATAGCGCCATCCACCACTTGCTGCCACATGCGACCCGGGGATATGTCGCATGACCATGTTCCCCTTCCCCGCGATCCTCGCCCTGGTGGCCGCCGTGCGTCTGTCCGAGATCCAGGCCAATCCACAGGAGGGCCTTCCCGAATTCGTCGAGCTTTCCGGGACGCCGGGCCGGTGTCTTGCCGGCTGGAGCCTCTCCGACGCCACCAGACGTCGCGTCTTCCCGGATTCCAGCGCGATCGCCGCCTCCGGCCTCCTGGTGGTCTCGCCCGACTGCCGGTCGCTGCGCGAGGCCTGGGCCGGAGCCGACATCCCCTGCGTCCAACCTTCCTCGTGGGGGAGGCTCTCCGCCGGGTCGGATCTGCTGGTCCTGCGCGACAGCCTCGGCACTGTGACGGATTCCGTCCATTGGTCCGAAAAGAACTGGGGCGCATGGCCCCGCGGGAAGAGCCGGGTCCGGACGTCCCCTGACGCACCGGGGAGCGATCCCCTTTCCTGGCGGATCTCCCGCGCCGAGCTGGGCGCCAGTCCCGGATGGATCGAGGCCTTCCCGGAGGAAACGGGAAGTTCCTTCGCCCTGGAGATCCCTCGGCGGACGATGCATCCCGGAACCCCCTTCGCGATGGTGGTCCGCTCCGAGGCGCCCGTGCGCTTGGAACTGTTCGATCTCGCCCGTCGCCCGGCCGGGATCGTCTTCGATGGAACGCCGCCGGTGGATGGCCGGATCGTCTGGGACGGGAAGGTGGCGGGACGGAATCCGACGCCTGGGGTCTACCTCCTGCTGGCTCGTTGCGGAGGTGGAATCCGGCGCGAGTGGATCGCGGTGGGCAAGCCGTGATCTGGGCGATGCTGGCGCAGTCATGGTGCGCCGCCTTCGAGGCGCGATTGCCGGCCGCGGCCGTGGAAGGACGTGGTGGACCTTCGGTGGCGTGGATCTCGGAAGGCGATCCCGCGGATGCCAATCCCGCCCTGGTCGCCCGCAAGGGTGGAGAAGTGGGAGGAGGACTGACTCGCCCCCTGGGTCTGGCGGAGCTCTCCCTGGGCGGACTGTGGGGGCGTGTCCCGCTTGGGGCGGGATGGGCCCTGGGTGGCCGATGGAAGAGCCTGCGTGCCGCGGAACTCTACCGCGAGGACGCATGGGGAGGCGATCTGGCCTGGGCGGGTGGACGATGGGCGATGGGGTGCGGGATGCGCGGGGGCCATGTGTCTCTCGAGGGTGAAGACTTGGGGACCCCTTTGGGCGGGGCGGTGGGAATTTCCGTGAGGCTGGTGGAGGGGTTTTCCGTTGCCGGGGTCCTGGAGGACCCTTCCTTCCTCGGGACCGGAGGGTTGGCGCAGCCTTGGACCTTGGGACTGGGGGGCGCCCTGGAGGGGCGCGATTCCTCGTGGGCCGGGGATCTTTCGGTGGAGCGCCGGCAGATCGGCGGTTGGTCGGGGAGAGTGGGGCAGGAACTTCGCCTGGAGCCGCTGCGGATCCGCGCGGGTCTGCGGGCCAACCCATGGACGATTTCCGTCGGTCTGGGAGGCGGCTTCCGCGGAGTCCGCATGGACTGGGCCCTGGAGGGGGATCCGGACCTCGGCTGGCAGCACCACATCTCCTCGGCATGGTCGTTCTAGCGGGGAATCCGAGTCCGATCGCGGAGAAGGGAGGGGAGGGAGGTCAGGGACATTCCTGAGCGGGATCGGCCGAGGCCGTCGCGCACCAGGAGCGTCCCGCCATGGCGTCGGCGCCCACCTCGCCCGAACGCCTTCGCAGCGTCCTGGCGGTGGATGCGTTCAGATCGGGCCATCCATTCTGTCCATCCCATGCGAACACCTGGTCCACCAGGTCGCCGTCGGCGTCGCGCAATTCCCACAATGCGTTGGGAGCCGTCCACGAGACGGGAAGGTCCACCCCGCAGACCAGGGAGGCCACTCCTCCCAGGGCGTGGGTCGTGCCGCGGACGGTTTCGCACGCGGCGCGGGTGGCCACCACCCTGCCTCCGGGAGGCAGGACTGCATCCAGCACGGCCGATTCCGTTCCGTGGGCGATCTTCCAGGATCCCCGCAGGGTGTCCGAGCCGGGGTTTTCCAGGAGGATCCAATCGGAGGAACCGGAATCCGACAGGCCGGAAATCCGCAGGCGTCCGTCCGGTGCGGCTTCTCCGGGAAACCGCACCGTGGCGTCCACCTCCCCGCCGGGAAGGGCCGACACGAGGAACTTGGGGCGTGCGGAGGCGTCGCGCCAGACCAGGGAGATGGATTGATCGGCGTCACGCATGACGGAAATCGACGTATCCAGGGAATACAAGGTGTCTCCCTGGGAGTTCCAGGCGCGGAGCGTCACCGCCCCGGTGGTCCCCACGGGAAGCGAGTCCAGCCGAAGCACGGTCCTTCCCCCGGTTCCCCGGCCCGCGGTCGCTCTCCGGGAGCGGCCGCCCTCCATCCAGGTGGCCATCAGGGAATCCACCGTGGCGGGAACCGAAGGCATGCCGAGCACCAGTCTACCGACCAGGGCGCGGAGTCCCAGCCGGGCGCTGGTGGCCTCGCCGGCGGACACGGAAAGCGGCGAGAGGGAATCGGCGTGCGTGAACCTTCCGGAACCGTCCCGGTAGCGTCCCACCAGCAGGTAGTTCCCGCCTTGCGGGATGTCGCGGAAGGAGAGGTTCGCGCTGCGACCACCGTCCCAATCCAGGGAATCGATCCATTGGCGTCGACGCGAGGGATCGCGCAGTTCCACGATCAGGCGTCCGCCGGGTTCGACGGCAAGAGTCCGGGCGGCCAGGACTCGCCAGGGAGCCACCTCGATGTCCACCGTCCCGGAGACGGGCGGTGGTCCGGAGGGGGCCTCCGAGTCGGAGTCGAGGCATCCGGTCTGGAAGAAGAAGGAGAGGACCGCGGCGCAGAAGCGCACGCGGCGTTGACGGGAGTTGCGGGTGCGTAGGGATTGCATGTGCGGGAATATAGGCGGGGGTGCGATTTGGCAAGGGCTTCGGGAGAAAATGATTGGAGACACGATCGCTTTTGCGGATCCCAACCGATCTTGAGTACTCCTCGATGAGACGAATTCTTGTAGTTTGGAGTCAACGCATGGAACAGAACATCCGCACCTGGATCAAGCAGGTGGGACGAGGCAAAACCTTGGCCCGCGACCTGGATCGATCGCAATCCGAACAGGCCATCGGCGCGCTCCTGGAGGGGCGGTTCACTCCCGCGCAGGCGGGAGCCTTCCTGCAGGCGCTGCGGATCAAGGAAACCACCGTCGACGAGCTGGTGGGGGCGGCGCAGGCGCTGTCGGCACGCCGGGCGCGGGTGGACCTGGATCCGGGAACCGATCCGGTGGTGGTGAATCTCGCCTTCGACACCCCGCGCAAGGCCGGGGTGGTCTCGCTCCTGGCCGCGGCGCACCTGCGTCGCCTGGGACTGTGCCGGCCGGTGGTGGTCTGGGAGCCGGGCTGCCTGTTCCCGGATGTCCAAGCCATGGAGCGGACAAAAAACGTCTTGCTGTCGGATCCCTGGCTGGCGGCGGGACTCTGCCCCATGCTCACGGTTTCCGGGATGGTCCCCGGCTGGGGGGCGCTCGCGCAACTGCGTGCCGAACTGGGCTTCCGCACCATCCTCAACACCCTGGAGAAGGTGGTGCGTCCCTTCGACCACGCTCCCGTCCTGGTGGGCATCTCGCATGGGACCTTCGCCCATCGCCTGCCGCAGGTGCTGCGCGATCTGGGTGCCAGCCGGGCCGCCACCGTGCAAGGGCACCACGGAACCCTGGACCTGGGGGTGGGCGAAGAGCCCACCACCGTGGTGGTCGCCGACTCCGACGGGGTGCGGGAGGAAAGCGTTTCCGCCGAAGGCTTTCCCGCCCCTTCGATCCTCCTGAAATCGGATTTCGACAACTGGCCCGTCCGCATCCGCGATCGGCGCGATCCGCTGTGGTTGGCCATCGTGCGCCAGGCGGCCCTGATCCATTCCGTGGCGGTGGGAATTTCCCATCGCCAATCCCTCCAGATCCTTTCCATCCGGGAGACCAGCGATGTCCAGCCTTGAGATCGGAGCCGTTGCGCCCGCTTTCCGCGTTCCCAACCAGGACGAATCGATCGTCGACTCCCGGCATCTGGCCGGCAGATGGGTGGTCCTCTACTTCTACCCCAAGGACCTCACCCCGGGATGCACCACCGAGGCCTGCGATTTCCGCGACCGCTTCGAACGGTTGACCAAGGCCGGAGCCGTGGTGCTCGGGGTGTCCAAGGATTCGGCAAGGAGCCACCGCAACTTCCGGGAAAAGAAGGAGCTCCCGTTCGATCTCCTTTCCGACACCGATGGCTCCCTGTGCGGTCTCTACGGCGTGTGGAGGATGAAGAAGTTCATGGGGCGCGAGTCCATGGGAATCGTGCGTTCCACTTTCCTGATCGGTCCCGACGGGAAGATCAAGCGCATCTGGTCGCCGGTTTCCGTCAAAGGTCACGTCGACGAGGTGCTCGCGGCGATCTCAGAATAGGACGCTGGGCCCCACCAGCAGAGCCCAACTCCACTGGGCCTCCTCGATGTTGTCGTCGCGGCCCAGGCGAGGGGCGATGGGATCGAAACGGACGGGAACGCGGATGACGAGGTTCCAGGTCCGGGTGGCCGAGCGGGAACCCACGAAGATGTCCCGCAGGTCCACGGTCAAACCGGTTTCCGTTTCGAGGACCCATCGCAGTCCGGTGGCTTCCCCGGAGGTGCGCCAACTGAACAGGGGCCCCCACGAAACCCAACTGCCGATCCGGCCATCCTGCCGCGCGTATCCCGCCCGCAGGCCCATCTGCCAGTCCCACGACACGCTGGTGCGCGGGGGAGTGTGGCGCATGGTGTCCAGGATGGCGCTCTGGGTCTCCCCGCCCAGACGCAGGGACAGGTCCAGGGTCTGCAGGGAGTCCTTGTTGGGAAAGATCCAGGAGAAGGCGCCCGTGTATTGGCCGATGCCCAGGGATGTGGTTCGGTCTGGGCTCCAGGAAGAAAATTCCATCCCCATGACTCCCACCAGATCCGGTTTCAAGTGGAACCAGATGTTGGCGCCCAGGTGGTTGGGGGCGAATCCGACGTCGGTGCGGTAGCAGGGGCCGGGGGTGAGATTCATCCCCAGGCCTTCTCCGTCCCAGCTGGCTCCCCAGCTCAGAGGGGTTTCCGCGAGAACAGGCGATGCCATCGCCGTGGCGAGGATGCAAATTGCCAAGGAAACGATGGAACGAATGGAAACATGGTTCTGGCGGGTGGTGGCGTTGGGTGGAATCCTGATGCAGTTCTGGGGCTCGTCCAGGACCGGCGACCAAGTCAGCATCGCGCCTCCCTGGGACAAGGTCGTCCATGGAGCCGCCTTCGGCGTCCTGTCCTTCGTGTGTTGCCTGGGTGCGGGAAGATGGAAGCACCGCGCGTACTGGTTGGTTCCGCTGCTGGTGGCTGCGTATGCCGGAAGCGACGAATGGCACCAGTCCTGGACACCCGGACGGTCGGCAAGCTTCGGCGATTTCGCTGTGGACATGGTCGGGTGCGCATTGGCTGTCTTCGGCTGGAGCCGTGCCAGGGCACAGGAACGGATCAGGTCGCGTCCTTGATGGACACTTCCGGGAGTTCCTTCTTCAGGGATTGTTGGGCGGCTTTGAGATTCAACGGCGTGGAGAAGACGGCGATCCCCATCTCCTTGGCCTTCTTGATCTCCGGAGCTTTGGGCTTCTGCCCATTGGTGTAAAGAATCGCCACCACATCCGTTTCTCCGCAAATGCGAAGAACCTCCGAGGAGTCCTGGTTGGTCACCAGGAGCACATTGAAGAGATCCGCTTCCAGGAGTTCGGCGAACTCGGAGCCCACGTAGGCGTGCTCGATCTGGGGGAGGTCGTCTTCGGTACCGACGAGGATTTCCACGTTCATTCCGGACAGGTGACCGGTTTCCAACTGCATGAACGGAACGATAATTTGGATCCCATCGAACTGGCAATTGGTTTCGGCGAGGTGCTCGACACGCGTTGCCCTTCTTCGCGGGAGGCCTTGCACGGGACAATTCGGGGTTCGACATTGGAATCATGGCCACACTTACGTTTCGCAGGATCCATTCTTGGAACATCCTGAGCTTGGTTGGCGAGATCCAGACCTTCGCCGACGCGGCAACCTTGAGGTCCGTCCTGTTCGACCGGTTGGGGCGCGAGGAATCGCATCTCGCCCTGGACCTGTCGGAACTCGTCTACATCGGTTCCAGCGGGATCGGTGTGATGGCCCAAGTGCAGCAGGACTTGGAAAAGAGGGGGCGCAGCCTGGTGCTGATCGGCGCCAACGCGGCCGTGAGGCACCTCCTGGAGATCGTGAGCCTGGATCGGGTGGTCCTCTTCGTGGACGACGTGGACGGACTCGCGTCCCTTCCGGCCTGAGCCGAGGGGCGACGCGTCGGATCCTGTCGGAGCGGGACGTTCAGATGGGCTTGGAGTAGGCGCCGACCAGCCGAACGATTCCGGCCTCCTGGTTCACGTACAGGGAATCGACGACGAACCTGCCGATCAGGCCGCTTCCAGTGGTGAAGTAGACGGTGTGCCGCAAGGTCAGACCGGCCATTTCGTCCAGAGGAGCCTTCGAGGCGAGGAGTTCGCTCACCTGTTCAGGCGTGGTGGATTTGTCCATGGTGCTCGAGGTGAAGAATCGGGTGTCGTTGCGGGCTTCGGCCGCGTTGGCCAACGGTGGGTTCAGCAGGGCGGGAGGGACCAGCGCAAGCCAGGAGAAGCCGCTGAGGTCGGAAGTGGAGTGCTGGTAGCTCAGGAAGAAGGTGGCATCCTTCGCTTCCGGAGAGTCAGCGAACACGACCTGGCCGATGTCGAGGCTCAATCCGCTGGCGGAGCCCAAAGAGAGGAATACCTCCAATGGAGCCCACTCGAGGTAGTGGGGGCTCGAAGAGGCGATCGAGAAGGGAATGCGGAGCGAATCGCTGATACCGTCCCCATCCACGGCGATGAGGACCAGGGTGTAGGAACCGACGTCGGCCGATCGATTGACCAAACGCAGGCGGGTGTCCTTCGCCAATTCCCAGGTGGTGGTGGTGGCGACTGGAGCGGCACCGTCCAAGCGGAATCGTTCCGTCTTCTCGCTGGCCTCGCTGTAGACCTTGAAATCCAGATGAACGCTGCCCGCGGGTGCGGTGATGGCTCCCTTGAATCCCAGGGCCGTATCCTTCGTGGAGAAGGTTCCGGTCAATCCCACGTCGTGGAATCGGGGAGGATCGTTGGTAGGCATGCACGACCACAGCCCCAGGCAGAGCGCCAATGAACCGACGATGTGCAGGAAGGATCTGGTCATGAGTGGAGAGGCGGCCCCGCCGGATGGGAGGCGTCCATGCAGTATACCTTCCATGGCGCCATTTCCAAACGGGATCCGCACAGGTCGGGAGATTCCTCAGAAGTAGACGGTCAGTTCGGCTTCGGCGTTACGATCGGAACCGGTCACTTCGCCCACATGGACCACCACCACCTGGCCCGTGACCAGACGCACCCCGTAGTAGTAGTCCTCCAGGAGGTCCACCTTCTCGGAAGTCCCACCGTATCCGCCGTCGTCCAGGAGTTCTATCACGGAGGCGCGGCTGGAAGGCATTTCCGTGCCGATACCCACGATCTCCGTGGTGTTGAGGGTGGCCCAGCTGGAAAGTGTGAAGCCGTCGTCGTTGGCCTGGTTGGGGGACATCAGGGAAAGTGTCCCGGTGGCGTCCACGCCAAGGACCAGGTCGATCTTTTCCACCGGCTTCGAACCGGACGACCAGGATGTCGGAGTGCCTCCCTGGACCTGGAGAAACGACGGGTTGGAGTTGCTCTGAGCGCCCAGGGTCACTGGTCCTTCCATCGCGAAATCGTCTTCCATTTCGCTTCCGGACTCCACGGCGAACTGGCCGCGTTCGGTCAGCTCCTTGCCCCCCACGGTCCTCACGGTGAGGATCATTTCGTAATCGCCCGGGTCGGCGCGCGATCCGGCCACTCCGATGTCGGAGAGATCGAACGGGGAGGCCGTCACTTCTCGGGGATAGTCCAGCGAAAAGTCGTCGGTCACATCGGTGCCGGACAGGGTCTGGATGCGCACCGTCAGGTCCACGGAAGCGCCGCTGAAACGGAGGGTCCCCCTGGGCGAGGAGAAATTGTCGGTGAGGACCACGTCGGGCGCCGACCAGTCTTCGATGCCCAACTCCCCCGAGGGGCCGGAGTCGTCCGCGTCGGGTGCGACCTGGAAGTTCGCGGTCTGGGTGGCGGTATGCCCCTTCTTGTCGGTGACGATCACCTTGAGGGTGTAGCTCCCGGGGGGCGTCGCGATCTTGGTCGCGATCTTCCAATCGCTGGTGGAAAAGAGGGAGTCCGACGACGAGGGACGTGGGTCGAAATCGGTGGTGAAGGATTCGGTGACCACGTTCTTCGATGCGTCGAGGATCATGACCGAAAGCGACATCCCCTTGGCAGGGGCCTTGGCGATCACCGTCGCCACGGTGAAGTCCGGTGCGTCGAGGGGATGGATCACCGCATTCGAGAGCACAACGGACACGCTGGGCTCGGTTTCGGAGGCATCGTCGGCTTCGGTGAGCTTGTCGCAAGCGGAGAAGGGAAGAAGAAAGGCGGCCAGTGCCGCCCAGCGAAACAATCGGGTCATGGGAGTATTCCTGGGGACTGTCATGGGGATGCTTTGAATGGATTCGAAGCCCCCCTGCGACGTCTGGCGTGGCAAGGGGGAAGGTCCGGGGAGGTTATTCGGAGAGGATGGTCACGGTGGCGGCGGCGGCGTTGCCATTGCCGACGATCGCGATGAACGTGATGCTCGCGTAGATGCCGTTCGAGAGCTTCAAGGCGTATACCTCTCCCACTTCTGCTTCGGCCTTCTCGCCGGTACTGCCGCCGATGACGGCCATCGCTTGTTCGAGCGTGTTGACCGGTCCCGGAGCCTTGACGATGACTGTGGAGTTCAGATTGGCGGCGCCCCACGAGGTCACGCCGCCCAGGCCCATCGCGGCGGCTTCCTTGGGAGACAAGAGCATGAGGGTGCCGGTCGAGGTGTTGGGAGAGGCGAACAGGACCAGGTCGATGGTGGACTTTTCCGAATCCGTCTTGGTTCCGGACTTGAAGACCTTGAAGCCGTCGACATCCAGGAAGGAGCCGTCCGTGGAGTTGTCCTGGGCACCCAGGATCCGAAGGTTGTCGCCGGCGTTGTTGTCAAAAGGTGTTTCCCGGGGGCCGGCGCCGATCTGGAAGGAGGCTCTTTCCGTGGTGGAGTTGCCGTCGTCGTCGGTGACGGTGACGGACAGCGTGTAGCTGCCGTCGGGAGCGCCGAGGCGCGGAGTGATCCGTCCGAACGTGGCCGGACTGGAACCGAGAGCGGCCGACTGGCTGAAGTCGAAATAGCTGGAGGCGTCCACCACCGATCCCGTCGTGGCGGAACTTACGCGGAACGACACGGTGGCTTTGTCCGTGTCGAATTCCACCGTGCCCTGGATCTGGGAGCCTTCCATGGGAACCGCGGAAGGATTGACCGCCAGTCCCTGGATGCGCGGAGCTTCCACGTCTTCGAAGCAACCGGTCAGGAGCGTGGCGGCTCCCACAAAGAGCGACAACGTGAGGGCGCGAAGCTTGATCATTGGGAATCCTCGGATCGGAGTGGATGGGCGGAGGGAGAATGCCTCTCTCCAAAGGTAGTCGAATTCGCCCAAGAAACAAAAAGCCCTGCCGACACATGTGCCGGCAGGGCTCAGGGGTTCAACGAACCTTGATCGGAATTATTCCGAGAAGATTTCGACGGTGACGGTCACGCCCGAGGCGGTCATCGAAGTGGCCTTGACCACCGCGTATTCACCACCGGTGAGCTTCATGGCATAGTAGTGTCCGGAGACGACCGCGGCCTTCTGCGAAGAGCTGGAGCCGACCGCGGACTTGGCGCCTTCGACGGTGGTGATGGCGGTGGTGCCGGCGTCGACGATCACGGTGGAGTTCTTGTTGGCCCAGCCGCTGAGGGTGTTCAGGCCGTCGGCGACGACCTGGGAGGGCGACAGGAAGGAGGCGGTGCCAGCATTGTCCTTGAAGAACACAAGGTCGATCTCGGCGGTTTCCGCAGCGGTCTTGGAGCCGCTGGTGTAGGCAATGCCGCCGTCGACATCGAGGAAGGAGCCGTTGGTCGGGTCAGCTTGGCTGCCGAGGTCCACAGATCCGACGCGATCGAGCGGGGTGCTTCCGCTGCAAGAGCCAACGCAGAAGGAAGTGCTGGCGGTGGCTTCGGCGCCGTCTTCGTCGACGACCTTGACGGAGAGGGTGTAGGAACCGGTAGCGCCGGCCTTGATCGAGATCTGCTTGCCGATGCTGGCGCCGGCGGCCACCTTGAAGGGCGCGGGCACTTCGATCACGGTGGCGGCGTTGGTGCCGCTCACGGAGTAGGTGACGGTCGCGTTGTCGGTCTCGAAGTCGGCGGTTCCGCGGGCGTCGATGCTGGTGCCGGCGGCGGGAGTGGGGTTGGAAACGGTGAAGCCGTTGATGGTCACGGATCCATCTTCGTCGTCGCAACCGGTGAAGAGGGACAGCGCCAGCGTCATCGCGGCGAGGGGAAGAAAGCGAAGCTTCTGCATGAAGAACCTCTATGAGTGGATTTGATGAGCCCGGGTTTTTCGGGAAAACCGGTTGGAAAGGAAGATAGGACTCTTCGGGCCGAAAGTCTAGTCCGGGGGAAAAGAGCGGATGAATTTATGCCGGCAGGCACCTTTCCGCTTGATTTATCTCCGGAATCATGTGAAGCGCTCCCTCTTCGTTGACTGTGGCCCGCTGGCGCACACCAATCCAAGGGGCGGGTCCTCCGGGACCTTCCCATCCTTCTCTTGGTGAGTAGCTTAGCGACCATGCTGGACACCTCCGCTTCGCCGATCACCGCCCAGGACTCCGCCAAGGGAGTGCGCTGGGACTTGTCTTCCTTGTACCTGGGCCCCGACGACCCTCGGTTGGATGCCGACTTCCAGAAGGTGCTCGCCGACACCCAGGCTTTCGCGCTGCGGTGGAAGGGTCGTGTGGCATCGCTTTCCCCCGCCCAAGTGGCGGATCTCCTGGAAGAGCACGAGCGCGTTTCCACCGACCTATGGAAGGTGGGATCGTGGACATCGCTCGCGTATGCGGCCGATGCCCGCAACGATGCCATCGGCGCCGCCCAGGCGCGTTCCCGCGAATTGGCCTCGGTGTGCGACGCGGCCACCTCCTTCCTGCAGGTGGAAATCGCCGCAATGGACCAGGCCTCTGTGGATGCGTGGTGGAGCGATCCCCGCGCCAAGCGGTTGGAACGCTGGGTGCGCGAGGTGCGCAAGTACCGCGACCACCTCCTTTCGGAGCCCGAGGAACGCCTGTCCAGTCGCAAGGACCTCACGGGGCGCGCCGCGACCGCGCAATTGTTCGACGACCTCACCAATTCTCTTTCCTTCCCCTTCGACGACGGCACCGGACTGCGCGAACGCACCGGAGCGGAAATGCTCTCCTACGGCCGCCACCAGGATCCCGCCATCCGCAAGGCCGCCCACGAGGCGTTCCTTTCCGTCTTCGAGAAGAACGGCCTGGTGCTTGCACACGTACTGAACACCCTTGCTTTGGACCACCAGGTGGACTGCGAAGTGCGCAACTATTCCCACCCCATGACCCGCACCCACATGGGAAATTCCCTGCCCGACCAGGTGGTGGAAACCATGATGCGGGTGACCCACGAGAACTACCCGGTGGCCCAGCGCTTCTGGCGGGCCAAGGCCAAACTCCTGGGAATGGAGCGTTTGTCCAACACGGACCAGTACGCGCCCATTTCCACCACGGACACTCCCTACTCCTGGAAGGAGTCGGTGGACCATGTGCTGGCCGCCTACCAAGCCTTCTCCCCGGAGCTGGCCGCGTTGGCCGGCGATTTCGTGACCAAGGGATGGATCGATGCCGAAGTGCGGCCCGGCAAGGACGATGGGGCCTTCTGTTCGGGGACGTGGCCGGGACACCACCCCTACATCCTCCTCAACTTCACCGGCCAGATCCGTGACGTGTTCACCCTCGCCCACGAACTGGGGCACGGGGTCCACTACCGTCGTTCGGCGGGCCAGCCACTCTTCTTCTACGACGCGCCTCTGGTGCTGGCCGAGACCGCCTCGGTGTTCGGGGAGATGCTCCTCAACCGCAGGCTCCTCTCGCAGGAATCGGATCCCGTTCGGCGCCGGTCGCTCCTGTGCTCGCGCATCGAGGACGCGCTGTCCACCGCCTACCGCCAGAACGTGCTGACGGAGTTCGAGCTTTCCGTGCACCTGGGCCGCAAGGCGGGCCAGCTTTCGCGCGACGAGATCTGCCAGAAGTGGTGGGACGCCAACGCGGCGCTCTACGGGAGCGCCGTGGACATGAATCCGGCCTACCGCTGGGGTTGGAGCTACATCCCGCACTTCATCCACACTCGCTTCTACTGCTACGCCTACACCT
>DAOPYN010000022.1:0-62014 GCA_035352895.1 Fibrobacteria bacterium
GATCCCATCCGACAGATCAGCCTCGTACTTTGATCTTCTGCACAATCAATCCTACCAGGGTGTCAACAAGAACGCCCTTCCGCCATCGTGCGGGAGGGCGTTTTCGTTTCTTGCCGCCATAAGTCGTTCCACGCACGCATGGTGCGTACGAAACCGGCGACAGTCGCCCTCTTGTGCGAGACCTCTCCGACGAGGGGAGGTATGATGAAGAGAACATGCTACAGAACGCCAGCCGACCGGGTTCGCCTCCTCCTCCAGTGGTCTTTTCGTTTCTGGACCACCGGGAGTTCTTGAGAAGGTGGTACGAGTGGAAGAAGGTTTCCAGTCGAGGCTTCTCCTATCGTTCCTTCGCCAAGAAAGCTGGTTTTTCCTCGATGTCGTTCCTTCGCGACGTCATCGAAGGACGTCGGAACATTTCCGAGGACTCCGTGGAGAAATTCCTGGGGGCCATCGGTCTGGTGGACGACGCTGCGGTCTATTTCAGGGAGTTGGTGAAGTACAACCGCGAAGCCGACGACGGGAAAAAGGCCCAGAGCTTCCGTCGCCTCCTGCTTCTGCAGGCGCGGCGTGAATTCTCTTCCGTCAAGCTTGCCCAATCGCGCTACTACAGCGATTGGATCCATGTGGTCCTGCGGGAAGTCGCGCCTCTGGAGCGTTTCGAGGGTAACCCCAAGAAGATGGGCGAGGCCATCCGGCCGCCACTTCCCACGGGCCAGGTCCAGGAATCCCTGGATTTGCTGGTGGAGCTGGGAATGCTGGAGAAGACGAAGGATGGTACCTATCGCCAGACCAGCGCCAGGCTGATTCCCGGCGACCAGGATGCGGCGATCATCCGCAATGCCAAGCGTCAAATGTTGCTCCATGCCCTGGATCGGCTGGACCAGGGGCCTCCACCGGACACATTGATCAGCTCCACCACCCTGGCCGTCAGCCAGCATCGGGCCAAGAAGATCGCCGAACAGCTCCGCCAATTCGGCTTGGATCTGCTCGCCGACACCGTTACCGATGACGGACCTGTCGATCAAGTCGTCCAAATCAACTTTCAATTGATACCATTCCTCTGTGCTCCTCCGGATGACTAGAACTCGGACATTGGTCGTGCTTCTGAGTGCGCTGCTTCTCGGCTGCGGCGATGATCGCGTGGCCGGTGGTTCGGGTACCCATCTACCCAAACCGACCGCAAGGCTCTTGGACACCAACCTCCAGCCTTTGCAAGCCGAGGTTTGGAGGCTTTGGCGAGTGGATGGCGACCAGGCGGTGCCCACGTGGCAGATCGTGGATCCCAGCGGATTCCTGGTTCCGGATGATGGACTCTGGATCGTGGAGGCATGGCGCGACACCGCGCACGCAGGGGGCTTGGAAGGACTGAGCGCGGCCAAAGCGGTGGGAATGGACTCGTGCACCCGGGCTTTGACCGTTCTTCCCGGCACCGAAACGAGTCGGGTGGGAGTGGTCGCCTGTCGAGATCTCGCGGCGCCAAGTCGGACCTCACGGGCCGGCGACGTACCGTTGGGTGTGGGCATATTCGGTGCCAGGAGCGCCATCCAGCAGATCGTCCGCGTTCCCACGTACAATGGCAACCGTTCCGATGCCTATCGCTTCATGGTGTGGAAGATCGAATGGGAGCGATCCATCCCCAAGGCCATCGTGGATGGCAAGGAGGTTCCGGCGCAGGTTCCTATCGTCTTCGTCGAGCACCGGATCAGCGCGGAACGCGGTTTGGTGGACATCAGCGTGGGGAAACCTGGGTATTGGCTGTTCGTCGGTTGGGGTGGCGATAAGCTGGACGATTTCTGGAAGTCCCCCGCGGATACGCTCCTGGCCGACAGCCTCCCCTTGAGCAACTGCCTCACGGCCAGCAACCTGGGAGCGTGCAAGGATCAGCCGGTGCAGACCGGCTGGCCGGATGCCGTGGACCGCCCCAGCGTTCACTTCGTCGTTGGCTACCCGTAGACGAGCCTTCAACGGGTGCTGATCTTCAGACGCGGAGCTTGGGATTCTCCAGGTGACGCGTCTTGTCGCGGGCGGTCTTCTTTTCCAGCCGCTTGACGAATTCGCCGGTCAGGTCCACGCCCGTCTGGTTGGCTAGGCAGACCAGCACCCAAAGCACGTCGGCCATCTCCTCGCCCAGGTCGCGGTGCTTGTCCGACTCCTTGAAGCTCTGCTCGCCGTAGGTCCGCGAGATCAGTCGAGCCAGTTCCCCGACCTCCTCGGTCAGTTGGGCCAAATTGGTCAATTCCGAGAAGTACCGCACACCCACGGTGCGGATCCAATCGTCGGTGATGGACTGGATGCTCCGCAGGGTGAGGTCGTCGGGGCGGGGGGTCAGATCGAGACTGTCTGGCTTGGTGGTGGGCATAGGAGGGCGAATGTAGCCATGCCGGGAACGTATCGGTTCCATGCGCGTCGATGGGAGCCGGAGATTTTTATCCTGTCAACTTCGAGAACAGGCGAAGTGAGCTTCCGACGCCCTTGGAAACGCCCATTGCATGGGCTCCTCAGGCACAGCCCTGAGTACCGCCGTAGGGACGAACGGAAGGAAACGTCCTGTATCTTCACGGAAGACGAGTCCACGAAGAGGAGCGATGCCATGCCTGCCTACAGATCCGCAACCACCTTCCAGGGCCGACAGATGGCCGGAGCGCGTTCGCTCTGGCGGGCCACCGGTCTGACCGATGCGGATTTCCGAAAGCCCCTGATCGCCGTGGTCAACTCCTACACCCAGTTCGTTCCCGGCCATGTGCACTTGAAGGAGCTGGGCGAGCTGGTGGCCGCCGAGATCGCCAAGGCCGGAGGGATCGCCCGCGAGTTCCACACCATCGCGGTGGACGACGGCATCGCCATGGGACACGGTGGGATGCTCTACAGTCTGCCCAGCCGCGAACTGATCGCCGATTCCGTGGAGACCATGTGCCGCGCCCACACGGTGGACGCCATGGTGTGCATCTCCAATTGCGACAAGATCACTCCGGGAATGCTGATGGCGTCGCTTCGCATGAACATTCCCACGGTGTTCGTGTCCGGCGGGCCCATGGAAGCGGGGCATGTTTCCGGTGACGAGCATGGATTGGATCTCATCGATGCGATGATCCAGGCCGGCGACGACCATGTCTCGGACGCGCGCCTGGATGAGGTGGAGCGTTCCGCTTGCCCCACCTGCGGTTCGTGCTCCGGGATGTTCACCGCCAACTCCATGAACTGCCTGATGGAGGCCATGGGCTTCGCTCTTCCGGGCAACGGAACCATCGTCGCCACCCACAAGGAACGCGAGAAGCTCTTCCGGAAGGCCGGCTCGTTGATCGTGGAACTGGCCAAGCGCTGGTACGAAAAGGACGATGCCTCGGTCCTGCCGCGCAGCATCGGCAGCTTCCAGGCCTTCGAGAACGCCATGAGCCTGGACATCGCCATGGGGGGCAGCACAAACACTATCCTGCACCTCCTGGCGGCCGCCCAGGAGGCCCAGAACGGTTTTTCCATGGCCGACATCGATCGTCTATCCCGGAAGGTGCCGCACCTGTGCAAGGTGGCTCCCTCCACCCAGAAGTACCACATCGAGGATGTCCACCGGGCCGGCGGCATTCCCGCCATCCTGGGAGAGCTCGATCGGGCCGGGCTTATGCATCGGGACCTTCCCATGGTGCACTCCGCGACAGTGTCCGACTACCTGGCTCACTGGGACATCCGCCGGAGCCAGGAATCCGCGGGACTTTGGAATGCCGCACCGGGTGGCGTTCCCACCACCGTCCCCTTCAGCCAGGACAAGCGCTATCCCAGCCTGGACCTGGACCGTACGCTGGGTTGCATCCGCGATGCCGACCATCCCTACAGCCCCGACGGCGGCTTGGCGGTCCTCAAGGGGAATCTCGCCGTGGATGGTTGCGTGGTCAAGACCGCAGGCGTGGATGCGGGCATCCTGAAGTTCTCGGGTCCTGCGCGGGTCTTCGAAAGCCAGGAAGACGCGGTGACGGCCATCCTGGGTGACAAGATCCGTCCGGGCGACGTGGTCATCGTGCGCCACGAAGGCCCCATGGGCGGGCCCGGCATGCAGGAAATGCTCTATCCCACCACCTTTCTGAAGTCCAAGGGCCTGGGGAAGGTCTGCGCCCTGGTGACCGACGGCCGCTTCTCCGGAGGCACCGCGGGATTGTCGATCGGGCACGTGTCCCCGGAAGCCGCCGAGGGAGGGACCATCGGCTTGGTGGAGGAAGGCGACACCATCGAAATCGACATTCCCGGTCGCACCATCCGGGTGGCGGTGTCCGACGTGGTCCTGGCCGAACGACGCACCGCGCAGGAGGCCAGAGGAGCCAAGGCCTGGCACCCGGTGGCCCGCGAGCGCGAAGTCAGCACTTGGCTGCGCACCTATGCCACCCTGGCCAAGTCCGCGGCCTTCGGCGGCGTGCGCGACACGGATCGTTTGCGATGATCGCAATCCTGTAGGGACGCATCGTAGGGACGCAAAATTTTGCGTCCCTACAGGTGTCCCTACGGCAGGCGTCCCTACGGATAGACAAAAAAAGCCCAGCCATCGGCTGGGCTTTTTCCGTTCATGGCGATTCGCTGTTTTAGCGGTTTTCGCTGTTCTTGCGCTCGGTGACTTCGCGGTCCATGTTGCCCTGGACGGCTTCGATGAAGCTGCGCTGGAGATCCAGACCGGCCATGGCGCTGGTTTCTTCCTGCAACACGTACACCGTGGCGGGGTTGTCCAGGAAGCCATCGATCTTTCCGGCACCGAGGTCCATGGAGGCACCTTGGGCCTGGTTGAACACCTTCAGGGCGCGGGCTTCGGCCCAGAGTTCCTGGCCGGAAGAATTGCGGACCTGGATCATGTTGCCTTGGCGCTTGACCACAGCGAAGGTTTCCGTGCCGGAAGCCTTCGTGGCAGGGGTTTCGTTCACGCCACGCTTGGCGTTGGTATACAAGGAAACCTCGCTGCCGTCGGCGGAAATCATCTGCTCGGCAAAGACACTGGTGGCGAGCATGGAGAGCACAACAATCAAACGACGCATGGAAATCCTCCCGAAGGATCCGGAATATCGTTTGCCCAATGTACTGGGCGGTGGAAAGAGAAGCAACAGGTTTCTGGAGTTTACTGGATGACGAGGGGTTCGTCCCGCCGTCCGAAGGTCTTGTAGGTCTGGATGCGCTCCTTCAAGGCCTGGACCCCATCGATCAAGGCCTCGGGGCGCGGAGGACAACCAGGGATGTAGATGTCCACGGGCACGTACTTGTCCACCCCGTTGAGCACCGAATAGCTGAACTTGGAGAAGGGGCCGCCCGCATTGGCGCAGGAACCCATGGAAATCACCCACCTGGGTTCGGCCATCTGTTCCCAAAGGGTGCGCACGCGTGAAGCCATCTTGTGGGTGATCGTACCGGCGATGACCATGAGGTCGGCTTGTCGCGGTGTTGGACGGGGAATCATGCCCAGCCGGTCCCAGTCGTAGCGGGGGCCGCCGGTCTGCATCAGCTCGATTCCGCAACAAGCGGTGGCGAACAGCAGATACCAAAGAGAATTTTGACGCCCCCAATTGAGGAAGTCGTCCACCGAGGTCAGAAGGATCTGCTCGTCTTCGAGGTTGCCTGGTTTGAGGATGTCCTGGGTTGGCGCGTTCATCCTTGATCTCCCTGGTCCAGACGAATGGACTTGTTCCAGGCAAGATCGCCTTTCTTGGCCGCGTAGACCAGTCCCAGAGCCAAGGTCCCCGCGAACACCACGACCTTCACCAAGGCGGACAGCCCGATTCCCTCGCGGATGAAGCTCGTGAAATGGGCCAGGATGGGGAACATCAGGGCGACTTCCACGTCGAAGACCAGAAACAGGATCGCCACCAGGTAGAACCGGTTGTTGAAGCGAAACCAGGCCGGGCCTATGGGCTTTTCGCCGCACTCGTAGGTGGTGAGTTTTCCAGGGGTGGTCTGGATGCGGCTGAAGGTCCGCGTGATGATGCGCACCAGCGTCATCAACACGAACACGACCACGATGGTGAGGAGAAGGACCACCGCGATGGACCCGTATTCGGCGTAGTTGGATTGGCCTGCTGGAATGGGAGTCATGACGAGTGGGAAACTTAGATCTTCTCTGTTGTTGCCGCGTTCCATTTGCGCGGTGGCCCAAAGAAGGCTTGACGCTTGTGAGGGAAGGACTTAGATTCCCCCCTCCACGAAAACGGGACAACCAGGACAAAACCCATGTACTCCGTCATCAAGACTTCCGGCTTCCAGTACAAGGTGAACGCCGGTCAGATCCTCCGCCTGCCACTGCAGCAGGTCGAGGTCGGCACCACTTTGACCTTCGCCGAGGTTCTCCTCACCAGCGATGGCTCCACCGTCCAGGTGGGAGCGCCCACGGTCGCCGGCGCCAAGGTTTCCGCCGAAGTGCTCCTCCACGGCAAGGACGACAAGGTGATGGTCTTCCGTCGCAAGCGTCGGAAGGGCTTCCGTCGTCTGCGCGGCCATCGCCAGCATTTCACCGAAGTGGTGGTCACCGGCCTCGAAGCCGGCAGCCAGAAGGCCGCCGCCGAGTCCGCCCGCATCGAGTTCGCCCGCAAGCGTGCGAACGCCTGGGCGGTTCGCCACACGCCTGCCGCCAAGCCTCTCACCCGCGCCGAGAAGATCAAGCAGGGCATCGAGAAGCCGGCGAAGGTCAAGAAGAACTCTCTTCGTAAGGAGATCTAAGCCATGGCTCACAAAAAAGGCGGCGGGTCGACCAGCAACGGTCGCGATTCCAACCCCCAGTACCGCGGCGTCAAGAAGTTCGGCGGCGAGTCCGTTCTCGCCGGCAACATCATTGTCCGCCAGGTCGGAACCAAGTTCCACGTCGGCAACAACGTCGGCTTGGGCAAGGACTTCACCATCTTCGCCTTGACCGACGGCGTCGTTCGCTTCGAACGGCTCGACCGCAAGCGTCAGAAGATCTCGGTCGTCGCCGAGGCTTGAGGTGAAAACGGGGGCGGGCGGGTTTCGACCTGCTACATTGCTCCTTGGCATGATTTCCTTCAAGAAGATCCAATGGACCCTGGGCGTGATCGCGCTCGGGGTTCTTTATTCTTGCGGCTCCAAGGTTCCCGAGGAGCCGTTCCCCCAGGACCGCAATGTCGGCGGACTGAACATCTCCGATCTGCGCAAGGGTGTGACACTTCCGGATTCCCTGTCCGGCTGGTACTTGCGCTGGGTGCCCCCGCTCTCCGCCACCGGCCTGTACCAGTACTACATCTTCGAGGACACCCTGAAAGAGGCGGAGATCGCCCGGCTCAACAACGGAACGCAGGCGATGGACCTCTCGTCGTTGCCTGCCTACAACATCGTGTCGGTTGCAGATGTGGAGAAGGACACCATCTGGGAAATCCCTTCCAGGATCTTCGATGGCAAGCGATTCGATTCCGTTTCGCGCACCAAGCCATTCCGATTCGCCGTGTGGGCTCGCTATCTGGATGGCCCGATCGGGCAGCCGGTCTCGTACACATTCTTCCTGGGCGACGAGATGCCACCCCGGATTCCCACGGCCATGGAGTTCCAGGATTCGATCGGCGACTCGCGGATCACCCTGCGCTTTCCCAGGCCTGGAGACCAGACCGGGCGATTCGATACGATCCAGAAAGGCCCTCTCCGTTCCATCGAATTCCTGAGCTGGCCGGGCCGTGTCCAATTCGATTCCGTCGGCAAGGTGACCCGGTGGAAGGTATCGCCGGAGGATCTCGCCGATCGGAAGAAGGACACCCTGGAGATCGTGTTGACCGGCCTGCGCAGCTACACTCCCTACGTGGTGGTCATGGTGGCCGTCGATTCGGTCGGCAACGTGGCGCGTTCGGCGCAGATGCAGTTCACCACCAGGGATTCCCTCCCTCCCGCGCCGGTACAGAAATTGTCCGCCAAGGTCGGCGGCAACGAGTTGGTCGTTTCCTGGGATGCCGCCACCGATACCTTCGGGGCGGGAAAGGTGGCCATATACAGCCGCCCGAACAAGGGAATCGCCTGGTACCGGATCCGCTTGGATGGGAAATGGGTGGACTCCGTCGATCTGCGGCCCCAGATGGATGCCTTCCTCTCCAGCGATCCCAATGATGCCGTGGATCCAGGCCGGTTCCAATGGCGGTATCCCAAATGGATCTGGAAGTGGCCCAACCTCAGGCCGGGCCAACGCTACACGGTGGAGGTCCACGTCCAGGATGTTTCCGGAAATCAGGGGATGCAACCCGAATCGTTCTCCGATTCCCTCCCCCCCGTGATCTCCGGAGCGCGCTGTCGCGATGGATACGTTGCGGTGAAGGGGGACACCATTGCCGGGATTGGACGCCTCAAGGACTTCTGCATCGAGGAGCACGAGCACGCCCAGGGGGACAGCGCCATCTCCCGCGTCACCTGGGAACAGGCCATCGCCCTCTGCGCGAAGGATGGCGCAAGCCTTTGTTCCGAGGCGCAATGGGTCCGCGCCTGCGAGACTTCACCAACGGACAGCGAGAAGATCTACCCCTACGGAGCCATGGAGGTCGGAGCAGGAGGCGATCTGGATTCCCTTGCGTGGCTGCAGGAGGCTTGCCAGCTGGGCACAGGGGATAGCACCCGAGCGAGGTCGGTGTCCAACGCCGACCCCCGTTGCGTCTCCGCCTGGGGGGCCTACGATCTACCCGGGCGGTTGGGAGAATGGACACTGGACGTCTTTTCCACCGTCCGGAATCCCTCCGGATGGGATTCCGGCAACTTGGCCTATCGGGGGCCTTCCGACCTGACCGGTCGTCCAGACCTGGGGACCTTGCATGGTGGTTCGGCTCTCGTGCTGGAGGAGCTCGCCCAGACCCTGGGTTCCGCAAAATGCCGGACCCGCAACTATCCCGCCTCTTCGGAGCTGGATACCCTGAGGCCCCAAGGAACCATTCGACGCCGACCGAATCCCGCAGGCGTCAGTTTGGGGTGGGGCTTCAGGTGCTGCGTGACTTTTTGAGATAAAATTTCAATCTTATCTTCTGAGCCTTTGATCCGTTACTAGAACAGAGCCAAAAGCGCTTCGAGGAGGATGAACATGATCTACAGCAAGCCATGCATGCACGGACTCCGTGCGGTTCTCTACATTGCCACGCGCAATGTGGAATCGCCCGTCCGCGGGGAGGACATCGCCCGGGAAGAAGATCTTCCCCAGCCGTTCCTTTCGAAGATCCTCAAGATCCTATCCAGCCGCAACGTGCTCCATTCCGTGCGCGGTCCTGGGGGAGGTTTCCGCTTGGCCCGCAAGCCCGAGGAGATCAGTCTGTTCGACATCGTGGAGGCCATCGATGGTGTCTCGCAGTTCGACGAGTGCGCCTTGGGATGGAAGACCTGCCAGGACGACAAGCCATGCCCCTTGCATACCTCCTGGAAGCAGATGCGGGAAGGATTGCGGGAGCATCTGATTCGCACATCGGTGGCCGATCTGGTGAAGCACGAGAAATCGCAACTGGCTGGCAGGTAGGCTCCTGATTTGTGGATCCTGCAGAAGCCGGTAGGATCCAGCCGTCATCGGGGAGCCGGGAAACAGGAACACGGATTTCCCGATCGTGGATAAGGTTGGAGGGCATCACCACCACTCTCCTTTCTCGGTTTGGAGACTCAACTTGCGTCGACTGCTTCGGCTCCTTGTTTCCATTTCTTTCTTTTCGATCCCAGTCCTTGCCGGCAACCCCGTGGACATCCACGGGAGACTCCAGGTGTCCGGCAACCGCATCATCGGTGAGAAGAGCGGGGACACCGTACAGCTGACCGGAATGAGCCTGTTCTGGCACAATTGGATGGGGCAGTACTACACCCCGAAGACGATCGATTGGCTGGTGGAGGACTGGCGTTGTTCGATCGTCCGGGCCGCCATCGGCGTGGATTTCGCGGACGGGGGTGTGGCCTCGCCGGGAGACATCTCCGGGGGGCGCAAGCTTGCCGAGACGGTCGTCCAGGCCGCCAACCACCGAGGCATCTACTCCATCATCGACTGGCACTCCCACCACGCTCCCAAGCATGTCGCCGACGCCAAGGGGTTCTTCGACACCATGGCCCAGCGCTACGGGAAGGATCCGGGCGTGATCTTCGAGCTGTTCAACGAGCCGTGGGCCAACGACTACACCTGGAAGGAAATCAAGGCCTACGCCGAAGAGGTGATTCCGGTCATCCGCAAGCACTCGAACAATCTGATCCTCGTGGGCACGAGGCAATGGTCCCGCGATGTGGATGAGGCTTCGCTGGATCCGATCACCGATACCAACCTGGCCTATGTCCTGCATTTCTACGCGGGTTCCCACCGCGATACGCTGACCGCGCGCGGAAGGACCGCCCTGGCCAACGGCGTTCCCCTGTTCGTCAGCGAATGGGGAACGACCAACGAAGACGGAGGAACGGTGGACAAGGCCGTGTACCCGGAGGCCACCAACGCCTGGTTCGCCTGGATGGATTCCAACAAGATTTCCTCCTGCAATTGGTCGGTGCAGAACAAAGGGGAGGCTTCGGCCATCCTGAAGCCCTCCGTGTCCAAGCTCTTCGGCTGGAACGATTCCGACCTCACCGAATCGGGACTGTTCGTGCGCGGCCTCATCCGTGCACGCAACACCCAGTACGACTTCCTCCCACCGCCCATCGACAGCTCCAAGCTCCCGGGGCGCATCGAAGCCGAGAACGCCACCAGCAAGGCCGATCTCACCAGCAGTGGCCCTGGAGACACCGACAACAGTCCGTTCCTGGGCAACTCCAAGGTGGGAAGCTGGGCGGAGTATTCCATCTTCAACCCCCACCAGAAATACGCCGTGATGTCCCTTCGCGTGGCCACTGCCGAAGCTGATGCCAAGGCCACCATCAAGGTCAACGGCACCGTTTGGAAGACGCTTACGTTCAAGGGAACCGGTGGTTGGGGCGTATTCGAGACCGTGTCCACGGACTCCGCGCTATTGAGGGCCGGAGCCCAGAAGGTGCGCATCGAATGGAACGGCTTGTTCGACCTCAACTGGATGGAGATCACCGGTCGGATCGACAGCAACGGCACCACGATTCCCATTCCTCCCGATACCACCCCCGTGTCCGTGCGTGTCGAAGCGGAGTCCTTCACCGCCAAGAACAGCATGACCGTGGAGAATTCCGAGGACGACGCGACCGAGAGCCTGGGTTGGACGTACGACACCTCCTGGGCCGATTACGAGGCCGACCTCCCCGCCGGCAGGCAGGTGGTGGCCCTGCGTGCCGCCAGCGAGTCCAAGGGAGCCACGCTTCGCTTGAAGGTGAACGATGCCGTCGTGACCTCCATCAAGGTGACCGGTACGGGTGGCTGGAAGAAATGGCAGACCTTCGTCTCGGATTCCATCACCTTGGCTGGCGGCCCAACCAAATTCCGTGTGGAATGGAAGGAGGGGAACAACCAGGACGGTCTGGTCAATCTGAACTGGATTGAATTCCGTTCTCCCCCGAAGGTGGAAGCCGTGCTGGGACGCTCCAGGAACGCCTACAATGTGCGCTGGGTGGGCCGTGCTTTGCGACTGGATCTTCCGGAAGCCGCGTTCGTCCAGGTGATCGATCCGGCCGGACGCATCCTGGCCGAACGGTCCCTGTCCCGAGGAGTCTCGGAGCTGGAATTGCCGGCCACCGGCAAGCGGGTCTTCGTGCGGGTCCGCGGTGCCACGGGTGGCCAAACCTTGTCCGCGATCCGGTTCTGACGCCAGCAGGAATACGCCCCTTCGCCCGTCCTCGGCAACCGAGGACGGGAAATTTCCGTACATCTGATGATCAACGGAATCTGAACTAGATTCCGATCCGTATCGAGGGCCGTGGGTCTTCGATGTGTCGATGAGGAACCGGTCCAGATGTCAAGACGAAGCCCGCTTTTCGTTCTGTTCGTGTTGTTTTCCTTGATCCTCGGATGCAACGACACCCTGGTGCAGGAAGATCCTCCCGCATCCGAGCCGGTCCTGCGGGGAACCCTGAGATACGCGGATACCACGCGCGATCTGGACTCCGTCACGTGGAATTGGAACGGCCAGAAGGGGAAGGCCCTTCTGGCGTGTTCGGAAGGCATCTGCAAATTCCTCGCGAGCCTGAGTTCCGTGGGGCCCAACGACACCGTCTACTGCGGATTCTGGAGCCGCGGACTGCGTACCATGCAGGGAATCGCCAGGCTCGATGCCAGCGGGGATCTTTCCGTGTTGCAATCCATCCGGGTGGACACCGGGGTGAAGTTCCTCCTGGCTTTCCACGATTCCCTGCGCAAGCTGGACGAATCGAGGTTCCCGGCGACCGGCAATGGTGCCATGGACGCATTCGCGGCGGCGATCCTCGCGGGGAACAAGAATGTGGTGGGAGGATACCCCAGGACCTGGCCGGATGGCATGGACACGACCGGGATGGTCCGCAGGATGATCAAGCTGGCGATCGACCGACAGGGTAGCCTGGACCAGATCGCCGCATCCTGGAACCTGGGCCTTTCCGCATCCCAGGCGAAGCCTCTGGTCCTGGAGATCCTGCGGGAGCGCGCCACCGGAAAGGACGATTCCCTGCGCCTGTTCCCGCCATCCTTCCTGAAATCCTGGGCAGGGTCTGGCCCGGTGGCGACACGGTCAAGCTCGCAGGCCGCGTGGAGAGCGATTCCACGTTGGCTCGGGTGTCCATCCAGATCCTGAAGGGGGAAACCGTGGTGACCTCCCGGTTTTCGATCGACACGGCACCTTCCGTTTCCGGCAGGAGTTGGGACCTTTCCGGATTGCGTCTGCACGCCAGATCCGGAACCGAATTCGGATCCTACACAATGGCCATCCAGGTCTGGGATCTGCGCCAATCGCGCATCCTCCACACGGTCCCGTTCCAGGTGGAACCAAGGCCCGATGGGGATGGACCTGTCATCCATTTCTTGTCTCCAACCCCGAACGGAGTGATCGAACCGAAGGATTCGGTGATCCGTTTGCGGATGGTCTGGACGGATTCCTCGGGAATCGATTCCGTCACCGTCGAGGATCGTCGTGCCCAGATTTCCGGCGATTCCTGTTGGTTGGATGTCCCCACTCCGTTGAAGTCGGCCAACTTCGGCTTCGTGGTCGCGGCTTGGGACAAGCAGGGGAACCGCAGCTATTCGTTCCTCCAGGTCAGGCGCAGGGAAGTCCGCGACACCTTGGATTTCAAGCTACTTTCGCCCTCCGCGCAGACGGGGAACAACCTCGATGTGGACTCGGCCTTCCTGCGCGTCGAGTACTTCGCGAGATCGCCCTTCGGGATCGCCGACACCGGGGTCCGCATCAACCGCCAGCTCGCCCGGCGCGGATCGCCTCCCAACGACACCGACCACTGGTACCTGGATGTCCCGGTGCCCGCGTCCGGGGAGGTTGTGACGATTCCTGTCATGGTGGTGGACAAGCAGGGAGGGCGGACCTCGCATTTCCTGGAGGTGACCCGCGCCAAGGATGTCCAGGGGCCGACGATCCGGAAGATCACTCCGCTCCAGGACACCAGCGTCGACTTCGATTCCCCGCTGGTGGAGATCCGCGTCGAGGTCCTGGATCCATCCGGGATCGATTCCGTGCGGATCCAGGGACGGCAGCCGGAAATGCTCGCGCCGGGACGCTATTTCAGCCTGGTTCCGGTCGCCGCGGATACCACCACGGCCATCCACATCCGGGCCTGGGACCGCCGGGGCAATCTTTCCGATTCCGTGGTGAAGGTGATCCGGCTCCCTTCGGGGAAGGTTCTGGAGCTGATCCAGCCGGCAAGGCGGGCGGGGAACGTCGTTCCTGAAGATGTGGTTTCCTTCGATGCCATCTGGCAACTGCCCAAGGAATCCAACGGTTACAAAGTCTGGTCGGCAAGCCAGGACGACACGTCGAGCCTCGGTGCTGGGAAGTTCCGGATCCGGGCCAGAAATCTGGTCGCTGGCGCCACAAGGGCGGTGGTGATCTGCCTGAAGGACACGGTCAAGCAGATGATCGCCTACGATACCGTCTGGGTGACCCGCGAAAAGGCGATTTCCGCTCCGAAACCGCGTTTCCTCGGAGGCATGGATACCCTGGAAACGGGAGTCCTGGGAACCAGTGATTCCCTCGTGAACGTGCGTTGGGCGCTGGACTCCAAGTGCGATTCCTGCCAGTTCGAGATCGATGGATCGGTAGCCGTGGTGTCCAAGGACACCGTCGGTGCCAGGATCTCCCTCAAGCTCGGAACCAGTTCCCATTCGATGGTCATGACCTGGAACCAACGGACGGTCCTCTCGCGGGTGAATTTCGAGATCCGCCGCTTCATGGCACCCACGATCAAATTGGCATCGCCCGCTTCCGGCCTGGTGCGGTCCGAGGCGCAGACCGCCGAACTGGTCTTCAAGGTGGAGGGGGCCACCCGTGCTTGGGTGGATGGCGTCGAACAGACGCTTCGCGGCGACGGCACCTATCGGGTGACGGTCGCCAAGCCTGTAGGTTCCAGCCGGAGGGTGGTGGTCGCTGCCGCGGATTCCGGTCGGGGAAGGGATTCGGTCAGCTACGAGATCCGCTGGGTGGTTCCCGTTGATTTTCATGTCGATCCGCTCAGCAGCTCCAGCATCCAGTGGGACGCCGTGAAGTTCACCTTGGGATCAGCGATCCCTGGCGTCGCCTTCAGCTGGGAAGCGGATCGCGGTCGCAAGGGAACGGCCAAGTCCGGGGATGTGGTGTCCCTCCTGGCCAGCGGGAAGCTGCGGGTCTGCGCGAGTCTGGCCGGTTCCCTGGACAGCTGCGATTCCAGCGCCGCCTTCACCGTGAAGCACACCAACCAGCCTCCGTCCTACACTCGTGCCAGCCCGTTGGTGGATCTGATCTCCATCCTGGAGGATGCGCCTCGCGGCGAGTTGTACCTGGCCCAGGATCTGCGGAAGGGTGGTGAGTGGGACTCTTCCCAGACGCTCCGATTCGAGGTGCGATCCCCGCGTCCCGGGCTGTACGCGAAGGCTCCCGGCATCGATCTGCTGACGGGAATCCTCAACTTCGTTCCCGCTGCGGATTCCTTCGGTTTCGACACCCTATCGATCCGGCTCTGCGACGATGGAGGAACCGAAAACGGGGGCAAGGATTGTTCCGATCCCATCAAGATCAAGGTGGAGATCAAACCGGTGAACGATCCTCCGGTGGGTGTCGACTGGTCCGTGGTCGTTCCCATTTCCGATTCGTCGGCCAAGTTCCTCATGGATCCCATCGCGGCGGGCCCTGGCGAGCCTTCGGTGCCGGGAATGGCCTTCCGGGTCGTTTCGAGGTCGAAGAACCTGGGCTTCGCCCAACCGTCCGTGCTTCGGACTGGAGGCAAGGACGAGGTCAAATTCGTTCCGGGAACACAGGTTGGTGTGGAACGGTTCCAGGTCGAGGCCACCGATGTCGTCAACCCGAGCGTTCAGGGAACAGCCCAAAGCGACACCTTCGACCTGTCCATCAAGGTTGTCAATTCCTGGTCGGTGAACGGGGCGGATCTGTCCCTTGCGGTGGCTTTCGGGCGCACATGGATCGCCGAAGCGCTCCGGGATTCGGCTGAATCCGATTCGGCGGGAGTGGCGGGGACTTCCCGACGTTGTCCCGAGGGATGGACATTGCCCGACAGCCTCGATGCCCAAAGGATGAATGCAGCTTCCGCCACCGAACTCAAGGCCATCGGGCTTGCCGATGGAGACCAGTTCTGGACCCTCTCCGGCACGGTGCCTCGTCTGGCGAGACTGGCCCTGGATGGGGGCAAGATGCGGATATCCTTCCCGGCGGCAGCGAAGGAGATCGGCAAGCTCCGTTGCGTCTATCGGAAGGGATCGTAGGAACGGCTTCCGGAGACGGTGGGAACCGCCTCCGGAAGAGAGGCGATGCGAATCAGCGGCAACGGCAGACGTGTTCGGGGTCGGCGTGGCCTTCGCCCTGGCAGCAGTCTTCGCCGCCACCACCGCAACACTCGTGATCGTCTTCGTGGTGGTGTCCATGGCCGCCGCAGCACCCGCCTTCGGATTCCCCCCCGTGCTGGTGCCCGTGTCCGCCGCAGCACCCGCCGCCTTGATGGCTGCGGGTGAGGGCTTCGCGCATCAGCTTCAGGAAACGGTCGACATTTTCCGTCGGGGAGAGGTCGTCCGCTCCGGTGAAGACGTGGATGCCGCGGTCGGCGAGGGACTGGGCGTTGTCCGGTTCGATGGTGCCCACCAGGACCGCGTCCACGTCGCGCTCGGCAAGCCACCCGAAGGAGGCGTCGGTGCCGGGGAACTCCAGGAGGCCTTCGTCCTGGGACTGCATTCCGGCGAAGTCCAGCAGATGGAGCGAAATGCTCTTTGAAAGCTCGTAGGCACCGGCGACTGCGCCTTGGTGCTGTGGAATGGCGATGCGCATCTGGAATCTCCCTCAGGTGTGTTGAGTTGGGTTGTTTGGATGCAACCTACCCTCTGCACGCCTCGGGATCAAGAAAATTTCTCAGGCGATCGCCGAGAATCCACTGGAAGGCTTCGACATGGGGGAGGCCGGAGCAGGTGGGCTGTCGGAAGCCGGTGGCTGAACGGGTTCCTCCTTGGCCGTCTTCCAATCCTCGAGCGTCTGGTCGAGCTTCTTCATGGCCGCTTCGTACGTGTCGTTGAAGAGTTTCGCCGCGGGCCCGGGCAGTTCCTTCAGTTCCGACTTCGCGGAGCGGAACCCGTCTTCGATTGCGCTGCGGATCTGCGAGATGAATTCTTCGTCCGTCAGGTCCTTGGCGTTGCCCATCTGGCGCATGGACAGCGCAAAATCGACGATCCGTTGGGAGGTCTGGTCGGCACCCCATTCTTCGGGAACCTCCGCGGCCTTTTCTTCCGGATCCACCTGGTAGGGGATGTCGCTGGACCACCGGATCCGGATCCCCGCCTTGTCCAGTTCTTGCTTCGATTTCTGCACCTGCTCCAGAAGCTGGCGCTTGGTTTCCAGCTTGAATGCTTCCAGGTCGAAGCCGGCCACCGAGCCCGGAGCCTTGCTTCGGGTGGCGAGGTCGGCCGGGGACATGCCGCTGGGTTCCCATTTGTCCTCGCTGGAACGGGATTCCCTGGTCGCGGATGTCCCGGTCGGTTCCGTGCGGTTGGCTGGCGTGGTCGGCGGCTTCGCCGCGTTTCGTCCGACCGCTGTCGTGGACGTGTTCACTTCGATGCGCATCGTTCCCTCCCCCGGCACGGACCGCCACCCATTTCCTCATCGGACGACCGGACGAAGAACTTGATCAATCTTCCTTCAGGATCTTGGACTTGCAGTCCGGGCAGATGCCGTGGGAAATCGATGCGGCGCTATGGTCCTTGATGTACTCCTCCACCGTCTGCCAGGCCCCCTTGTCGCTGCGCACCTTGCGACACCAGGCGCAGACGGGGACCAGGGAGCGCAGCTCCACGATTTCCTCGCGGGCCCTGCGCAGTTCCAGGTGGGTGCGGACCCGCGCGAGCAGCTCTTCGGGCTGGAACGGCTTGCCCACGTAGTCCATCCCTCCGGCCTGGAAGCCTCGGACCACGTCTTCCGGGTCCGTCCTCGCCGTCAGGAAAATCACCGGGACCCACCGCGACGCGGGGCGTTCCCGGAGTTTCCTGCAGGTCTCGAATCCGTCCATGCCGGGCATGTTCACGTCGAGCAGGATCAGGTCGACCTCGTGCGACGCCAGGTATTCCAACGCGCGCTCGCCGCTCTGGCATACCGAGATCCCGTACCCCTCGCGATCGAGGACTCCGGCGAGGACCTGCACGTTGGCGGGATTGTCCTCCACGATGAGGATCTCGCTCGTACCGGAGTTGGTCATGTGTTCCTCCCGAGTTGATCCAGTAGTCTTTCGATCGCCCGCAGATCGAAGGTCCTGGATGCTTGCGCCAGGCGTTCCGCGAGTGCGGCGAGTGCGGGGGATCCGGATTCCTCCGCGGCTTGCGCGATGGCTTGTGACAAAAATCGTACGTCCCCGAAATGCATGCCGTTTTCCGACTTCTCCCGGAACGCATCCAGGAGCGGACGGATGGATTCGATGGCCTCTTCCGGATGCGCCTGCGCGGACTCGCCAGGCGCCCGATCCGGTGCGGGAACCGTCTCCAGTCGAGCGAACCAGCGATCCAGGGTCTTCACCAGGTGGGGAACTTCGACGGGTTTGCTCAGGAATCCGTCGAAGCCGAGACGTTCCAGATCCGGGGATTTCCGGCGGTCGATCGAAGCGGTCAGGGCGACGACGGGGATGTTCCGTGTCGTTTCCCCGGAGCGGAGCCTGCGGGTGGCCTCCCAGCCGTCCATGACCGGCATCCGCAGGTCCATCAGGATCAGGTCCGGTGGGGATTGTTCGGCCAGCTGGATGGCGATCTCCCCGTTCTCCGCTTCCATGCATTCCAGACCGGTCAGTTGGAGGATTTCCCGCATCAGCATGCGGTTGACGTCGAGATCGTCCACCACCAGGACGCGGCCGCCCCGGAAATGGACGTTCCCCAGGTCATCGGATGGAGGTGGGGCTTCCTCGAGGACGGGGACCACTTCCAGGTCCGGCAGATGCACGGTGAAGGTGGAGCCGCGCCCCGGATGGCTCTCCAACCGGATGTCGCCGCCCATCAGTCGGGCGAGCTTGCGGGAAATCGCCAGTCCCAGACCCGTTCCTCCCGAAGCGAGGCTCCGGTGGCTCTGCTCGAAGGCATCGAAGACGAGTTCCTGCTCCTCGGGATCGATTCCGATTCCGGTATCCACCACGGAAACCTGGAGGTCGATCCTGTTCGCTTCGAAATTGGAGCCTTGGGATCGCGCTTCGATCCGTACTTCCCCGCGGTGGGTGAACTTGATCGCGTTCCCCACGAGGTTCACCAGGATCTGGCGCAGTCTGGTCTCGTCCACCGAGACCATGCGGGGAAGGGCGTCGGGAACCGCCACACGCAGCTCGATCCTCTTCTCCGCCACCTGGGCCCCGAACATCCGGACCAGCTCGCCGAACAGGTGGCGCAGGTCGGTGGGGGCGGTGGCCAGGCGCATCCGTCCGGCCTCCATCTTGGACATGTCCAGGATGTCGTTGATCAAGCGCAGCAGGTTGCGACTGCTCGCGCGGATGGAGGCGATGAAGCTCGCCTGTTCCGGACGGCAATCGGTTCCCGCCAGGAGCTCGCTGAATCCGATCACGGCGTTCAGCGGAGTCCGGATCTCGTGGCTCATGTTCGCGAGGAATTCGCTTTTCACGCGACTGGCGGATTCCGCGCGGGAAATCGCTTCCCGGAGTTCTCCTTCCGACTTCTTCCTGTCGGTGATGTCGCGGGCGATGGACAGCGTCCAGCGGCGTCCTTGCCACTCCAGGAACCGTGCGGAGATCTCCACCGGAATGGATCGGCCGGAAGAATCGAGCAAGGTGGTTTCCAGTCGGGAGCCCTCGCGTCCGCCGGGGTCGCGCAGGCTCCCTTCGAACGCGCTTCGGTCCTGCACCGGGCAGAGGTCCAGGGGATCGAGTTCGAGGATCTCCGGACGCGTGTACCCGAGCCGGCGGCAAGCCACCGCGTTGGCCTCCACGAAGCGCAATGCCTGACCTTCCTGGATTTCCGTCACGAAGATC
The DNA here is from genome assembly GCA_035352895.1 of Fibrobacteria bacterium. Classification (GTDB taxonomy): domain Bacteria; phylum Fibrobacterota; class Fibrobacteria; order UBA5070; family UBA5070; genus UBA5070. Next base: position 19,483 of record DAOPYN010000022.1, read on the forward strand.
GCGTCGCTGCCGCTGTCGAACAGCACCGAGTACTTGAGCTCCCGTTCTTGGACCAGGTCCTCCAAGCGTCGGCGATCGGTGTCCAGCTCGGATTCCGTCAGGTTCGCTTCCGATCGATTGGCGATGAAGTCGGACCGTTCCTGGAGCTCGATCGCCTGCCTGGCCAGGACGCGCAGCGCGAGCCCGAGCCCGATCGCCAAGGTGGCTCCGGAGGCACCCAGTCCCAGATGGAGGGGATCCGGGAAGTCCCGGAAACCACCCAGGCCCGTCGCGGCGGCGATGGCGAAACAGGCGACGGCAAGTCGGTGGAGTCGCGTGGCGCTTGGGTTGGAATGGGAGACGGCCATCGATGTCGTGGATTTTCCCATTCCGCACCTTGGCCTGTGCGGTGTACTCGGAGGATTGTATAATTAGTGCTCATTTGGGCAGTTGGGCGTCGCCCCGAGGGAAGGTCGAGGAATCGATGGGCAACACACTCCGCGTCGTGGGAGCGCGAGAACACAATCTGAAGAACGTTTCCGTGGACCTTCCGCGCGACCGACTGGTCGTCCTCACGGGGGTTTCGGGATCGGGCAAATCGAGTCTGGCCTTCGATACCATCTTCCGCGAAGGACAGAGACGTTACGTGGAGAGCCTCTCCAGCTACGCCCGCCAGTTCATCGGGCAGATGGGCAAGCCTGCCGTGGAGCATGTCGAGGGCATTTCCCCGGCCATCTGCATCGACCAGAAGACCGTCAACCGCAATCCCCGCTCCACCGTGGGAACCACCACGGAGATCCTGGATCACCTGCGTCTGCTGTTCGCGCGTCTGGGCGAGGCGCGTTGCCCCGTCTGCGCCGAGCCCATCGAGGCGCGGACGCCGGGGCAGATCGCCGATCGGCTCCTGTTCGACCGCCCCGACCAGGACTGCCTGCTCATGGCGCCGGTGGTGCGCCGACGCAAGGGCGAGTACCGCGCCGAGCAGGAGGAATGGAAGGCCCAAGGACATCGCTTCGCTCGCATCGACGGGACTCTCCACGACCTGGAAACCATTCGGGAGCTGGAGCGCTACGAGAACCACACCCTGGAGCTGGTGCTCGACCGGATCCGCATCGAGGAGAAGAATCTGCCTCGGTTGCGGGAGGGCATCCAGAAGGCGTTGGCGCTCGCCGATGGGGTGGTGTCGGTCCTGACCGGCCCCGATGCATTCGCGGGCAAGGGGAAGGAGGGGCTGTTCTCCGCCCTTCGCGCCTGCCCCAACGGGCACGTGGAACTTCCCGAGCTGGAGCCCAGGTGCTTTTCCTTCAACCACCCGGCGGGAGCGTGTCCGGAGTGCAAGGGGTTGGGGGTGCTGCGGAGCTTCGACGACGACCTCCTGGTTCCCGATCCCGGCAAGTCCCTGGAGCAGCGCGGCCTGGCGGCGATCACCGACAAGGGAACCCTGATGTTCAGCGATTGGGGCCCCCGCGAGCTGAAAGCCATCGCCGCCCGGCACGGATTCAAGCTTTCCACGCCCTGGCGCGACATCCCCGCATCCGGGCGCAGGGCGGTCCTCCGCGACGGGGTTCCCGAACGCGGGCTCCGCGGGGCCATCCCGGTCCTGCAGGAACTCTACGACCAGTGGAACATCCGTCTCCTGGAGCGGTTCCAGCGATCCACCATCTGTCCGTCCTGCCACGGCAGCCGCCTGGGAGTGGTGAGCCGCACGGTCAAATTCCGGCAGAAGGGCATCCACGACCTCACGCGGATGACCGTCGCCGAGCTCTCCGTGTTCTTCCGGGACGTGAAGCCCACGGAATTCGAGACCAAGGTGGGGCGCGAGATCTTCCGGGAGATCCGGGAACGGGTCTTCTTCCTGGAAGCGGTTGGGCTGGACTACCTCTCCCTGGAGAGATCGGCCGCCACCCTTTCCGGCGGGGAGGCGCAGCGGATCCGCCTGGCGTCGCAGGTGGGTGCGGGCCTCCAGGGGGTCCTGTACGTGCTGGACGAACCGTCGATCGGGCTGCACCCCAGGGACAACCGCCGTCTGCTGGATACCCTCCGGCGGCTGCGCGACCGGGGCAACTCGGTGCTGGTGGTGGAACACGACCAGGAGACCATGCAGGAGGCCGACCACGTCGTGGACATCGGGCCGGGCGCGGGAAGCCTGGGCGGGCGGATCGTGGGCCAGGGCCGGTGGACCGACCTGGTGGCCACCGAGGGCTCGCCCACGGGACGATTCCTGTCCGGATCGGAAGGGGTGCCCATGCCCCGGATCCGCCGGCCGTGCGGTTCCGACGTGCCGCGGCTGACCGTGGCGGGATGCCGCGCCCACAACCTCAAGGACCTGGACATCTCGATCCCCCTGGGGCGCTTCGTCTCCCTGGTGGGCGTGTCCGGGTCCGGCAAGAGCACTTTCCTGGACCACATCCTGGGACCCGCCCTGGCCAACCGGCTGCAGGGCGCGGAACGCGAGGTGGGCGAGCACCGTGCCATCGAGGGGCTCGAGCACCTGGACAAGGTGGTGGAGATCGACCAGGCGCCCATCGGGCGCACGCCGCGATCCAATCCCGCCACCTACACCGGAGTGTTCGACGAGATCCGCAACCTCTTCGCCGCGCTGCCGGAATCGAAGGCCCGCGGCTACAAGGCGGGGCGGTTCTCGTTCAACGTGGCGGGAGGTCGTTGCGAGGAATGCGAGGGTGCCGGTTCCAGGGAAGTGGAGATGCAGCTTCTGGCCGATGTGCAGGTGGAGTGCGAGGAGTGCGGCGGCAAGCGGTTCAATCCGCCCACCCTGGAAGTGCATTTCAAGGGGAAGACGATTTCCGACGTCCTGGAGATGACCATCGACGAGGCGCTGGACTTCTTCCAGGCGGTTCCGAAGATCGCCCGGGGATTGAAGACGATGCAGGACATCGGTCTGGGCTACGTGAAGATCGGCCAGCCTTCCACCACGCTCTCCGGCGGGGAGGCGCAGCGGATCAAACTGGCCACCGAGCTCCAGAAGCCTTCGACGGGAAGGACGTTGTACCTCCTGGACGAGCCCACCACGGGTCTGCACTTCCAGGACGTGGCGCGGCTGGTGGTGGCGCTACAGGAACTGGTGGATCGCGGGAACACGGTGCTGGTGGTCGAACACAACCTGGACCTGGTGCGTGCCGCGGACTGGGTCCTGGATCTGGGGCCCGAAGGGGGCGCCAAGGGTGGATTCCTGTGCGCGCAGGGGACTCCGGAACAGGTGGCCAAGGCGAAGCGATCGCCGACCGGCCCCTACCTGGCCAAGGCGATCGAGGCGGCGATCGCCATGCGCGATATGGCCCCCGCCATTGCAGGGGCAATTCCCGTAGGGGCGATTCATGAATCGCCCCTACTACAAAAACAAAAATCGCCCCAACGGGAATCGCCCCTGCCCATGGCCGCCGAACCAGCCCTGTCGGCGGACCTGGACATCAAGGTGCGGGGAGCCTGCAAGCACAACCTGAAGAACGTCTCGGTGCGGATCCCGCGCCATTCGCTCACCGTGGTGACCGGACCCAGCGGGTCGGGAAAGACGAGTCTCGCCTTCGACACCCTATTCGCCGAGGGCCAGCGGAGGTTCGTGGAGTCGCTTTCCACCTACGCGCGGCGCTTCCTGGGGCGTTTGGACCGGGGCGAGGCCGATTCCATCGAGGGCCTTTCGCCGGCCATCGCCATCGACCAGAAGACCGCTTCGCGTTCTCCGCGTTCCACCGTGGCCACGCTCACGGAGATCTACGACTACCTGCGCCTCCTGTGGTGCCGCGCGGGCGTCCAGCACGATCCCTCCACCGGAAAGGTCCTGCGGTCCTGGAGCGCGGCGGAGGCCGCCGACGCCGCTCTCAAGGCGGCCGATGGCCAGATTCTGTCTGTGTGGGCTCCGTTGCACCTGCCCGGATCCGGATTGCCTCTCTTCCTCGCCGAATCCTCCCAGCTGCCCCGGGTGGCCGAACAACTCCTGGAGCTGGGATTCGAGGTGGCGGAGGCCGGGGGGCGCGAGATCGATCTGCGCAAGCCGTCCGCTCCCAAGGACGGATGCCGCGTGTTCGTCCGGGTGGACCGCCTGAAGGCCCGCCCCGGCGAACGCAAGCGTCTGCTGGAGGCCGTGCTGCGCTCGCGCGACGAGGCGCATGGAATCTGCCTCTTCCGCTGGGAAGGGGGCGAGCTGTGGACGGGAGCCCAGCCGTTGGACGCCGCGTCCGGCTACTGGCAGAAGGAGGCTTGGGAGCCCAAGCATTTCTCCTTCAACAGCCACTTCGGAGCCTGTCCGGCCTGCGAGGGCCTGGGTGGGACCAAGTCCAGGCCCTGCCCCGTCTGCCACGGGGAGCGGCTGCGTCCGGAGACGGCGGCGGTGCGGGTGGCCGGGAAGCGATTGCCGGAATTCGTCCAGTCCACGGTGGACGAGTCGCTGGCCTTCGTCGGTGCGCTCAAGCTCAAGGGGGCCGCCGCCGAGATCGCCGTTCCGGTGGTGCGGGAACTGCGCGGCAGGCTGGAGTTCCTCTCCGACGTGGGATTGGGCTACCTCGCGCTGGATCGGGCCGGGAACACGCTCTCCGGCGGCGAGGCCCAGCGCATCCGGCTGGCCAGCCAGATCGGGTCGGGACTCGAGGGCGTCCTGTACGTCCTGGACGAACCCACCACGGGTCTCCACCAGCGCGATACCGCCAAGCTCGTGCGGACCTTGCGGCGGATGCGCGACCTTGGCAACACCGTCCTGGTGGTGGAGCACGATCCGGAGCTGATCCGCGCCGCCGACCACCTGGTGGACATGGGACCGGGAGCGGGAGAGGAAGGGGGGGAGGTGGTCGCCTCGGGAAGCGTCCCCCAGGTCGCGTCGCATCCATCCAGCCTCACCGCGGCCTACCTGTCCGGACGGCGGACCATCTCCCGGGAGGTCCTTCCGGTGCAGAAAGCCGGATGGGTTCGACTGCGCGGCGGCAATCTGCACAATCTCCAGGACGTCGACGTCGACATCCCCATGGGGCGGTTGACCGCCGTCGCGGGGGTTTCCGGATCGGGGAAGAGTTCCCTGGCCCTGGATCTTCTCGTGCCAGCCCTGGAAGCGGCCAAGGCGGGGCGCAAGAAATGTCCGGGAATCAAATCCGTGGTGGCCGGGGAGGAGATCCAGGAGATCGTGGTGGTGGATCAGAGTCCCATCGGAACCACGCCCCGTTCCACCCCGGCGAGCTTCTGCGGGATCTGGGAGCAGATCCGCGAATTCTTCGCCGCGCTTCCCGAGGCGAAGGCCAAGGGATGGGATCGACGCCGGTTCCAGTTCAACGGGGGCAACGGCAGGTGTCCCGTCTGCGAGGGGCGCGGTGCGGTGGAACTGGAGATGCACTTCCTGTCCGACGTCTGGGTCCGTTGCGAGGCCTGCGAGGGGAAACGCTTCGATCCGGATACGCTGGACATCCGCTTCCGCGGCCGCAACGTGGCCGATGTCCTGGCGATGCGGGTGGACGAGGCGCGGGATTTCTTCTCGTTCCACCGCAAGACCCGCCAGATGCTCGAAACCCTGGAGTCGCTCGGGTTGGGCTATCTCCGTCTGGGGCAACCCGCCACGGAGCTCTCCGGTGGCGAGTCGCAGCGTCTGAAACTGGCCGAGGAGCTGGGACGGAACCGGCGAGGGAAGGCGTTCTACATCCTCGACGAACCGACCACCGGTCTGCATCTCGCGGACATCGATCTTCTGGTCCAGGCGATGGATCGCTTGGTGGCCCGGGGCGACACCGTGGTGGTTGTGGAACACCAGTTGGACGTCCTGGGAGTGTGCGATTGGCTCGTGGAACTGGGGCCGGAGGGTGGTGCCCAGGGCGGCAAAGTCCTCTTCCAGGGGCCTCCGGGGGTGATACCCGGAAGAACTCCGACGGGATCTGCGCTCAAAGCGTACCGAACCAGCATACGGAATCTTGCCTCTGGGTGAGATTCCGGGCGGCAACCGCGGCGATCGGCCCTATTTTCTGTACGTTACATGTCCGTTCCATCCAGTCCAGGCCCGATCCGGGTCGGCCATGTCCTGACCTCCCTCTCCGAGGGAGGTTTGGAGCGTTTCGCCTTGACCCTGGCAACGAACCTTCCCAAGGAAGGATTCGAGGTTCGGATCTACTCTCTTTTGAAGAAGAATCCCTGGATCGACGCCTTCCTGGATCGGGAGATCCCGGTGACCGTCATCGGTGGGGACAACCGACCAGGGCTGATCTCCTGTCCCATCAACGCATTGGCGTTGCTGCGATTGGCCTGGCATCTGCACAGGGATCGCATCGACGTGGTGCACGCACCCGATTTCTATCCCGCGGCCATGGCCAGGATCGCCTCCGTGCTGGCCCGGGTTCCCGCACGCGTCCACACCCTCCACAGCGTCTACGATTGGTATTCGCCCAGGGTCTTCCGCGTCCAGCGCTTCCTGGGTCGGTTCACGGACGCCGTCACGGCGGTCTCCGTTCCCGCATTGGAATTCTCGAAGATTCGGGAACGCCAGCCCCCATCCAAATACAGACTCATCCGCAATGGCGCCGACGAACAGCGATTCCGTCCCGATCTCCAGGCGCGTTCCAGGGAGAGGTACCGCTGGGGATGGAAGGACGACGATCTGGTGGTCGGATCGGTGGGTGCGCGGACTCCGCGCAAAGGACATCCGCTGCTTGCCCAGGGGATCGTTCCTCTCATGGAACGCGATCCCCACCTTCGGCTGGCGATCCTCGGAGCGGTTTCCGACCGCTATCCGGACACGCGACCGGAAGTGGAGCGGATCGCCCGCGCCCATGGCGTCCTGGACCGGGTCCATTTCCTGGAACCGCGGGACGATGTGGAAAACTTCTTCGCCGCCATCGATGTCCATTGCATGCCATCGGAGGTGGAAGGGCTCAGCTTCGCGGCCATCGAAGGGATCCTCAGCGGATGCGTGTCGGTCTTCTCCGATCTCCCCGCCTTCCGCGAACTTGTGGTGCCGGGTAGGACAGGCTACCTGTTCCAGCGGGACGATTGCGCATCCCTTCGGCAAATGCTCGTCCAGGCCCTGGCGATCCGTCACTGGGAACCCGCCTTCCCGGATCGATGCCGGAAGCTCGCGATCGAACGGTTCGGTCAATCGCGGATGGTGGCGCTGTATGCCCAGCTGTATCGGGAAATCCTAGCGGCCAAGCGCGGCACTTCGATGGCGTTCGCGGATGAACCCGGTTCCCAACGTGGACTCCTCCCCGGGATCACCTTGGGCGGTCCAGCTGGTCGGCAGGGGATGCGGCGGGATCAGCGAACGTCGCTGGAATTGGAATTGTCCGAGTCGGAGCGTCCCCGGGCGTAGCGGACGATGTCCTTGTCGCGCACGAGGATGTGTTCGCAGAACCATTGCAGGACGAATCTCTTGAACGCGAGGTCCGCTTCCGCTGTTCCCAGCGGTTGGCGTGCGATCGTGCCGAGTTCCTCGATCAGGGCCTCGTGGATCCTCGCATGTTCCTTGAGCCGGGGATAGCCCACGGCTCGCATGTATTCCTCCTCGGCGGAAAAGTGCTCCCTGGCGTAGCGGAACAGGCGCATCACGCAGGCGCGGACTTGCGCGCGGTCGTCGTTCTCTGGGATGGAGTTGGCGATGGCGATCAGTTCCCGATGCTGTGCGTCCAGCAGGGGGTCGTCGATGCTGAAGGAGTCGTTCCACTCGAGTCTGATGTCCATCGGTCTGCGTTTCGAGAAAGTCCTGCGGATTGTCCCATGCCACATCGGAGAACCGCAAGGCTCCTGGAAACAGGACCTTTTTAGTTCTATTTTCAAGAGAGGTCGGAGCTGGGCACCGCGGGAGATCGCCTCCCCGGGGAAACCGGCGAGCCGGGTGGACAAAGGGGAATGGACCAGATGAGCGGTGAAATCCTTCTGGAGATCAAGGGACTGAGGGCCAAGGCGGGTGACACGGAAATCCTGAAGGGATTGGATCTGGTGGTCCGCCGCGGTGAAATCCACGCCATCATGGGTCCCAACGGGTCGGGCAAGAGCACCCTTTCCCAGGTGATCGCAGGGCATCCCGGGTACGAGATCACGGCGGGGTCTGTGGTCTACAAGGGCAAGGATCTCCTGGAAATGGCTCCCGAGATCCGCTCCCGCGAAGGCGTGTTCATCGCCTACCAGTATCCGGTGGAGATTCCCGGAGTGGCCAACAATTATTTCCTCCGCTCGGCGCTCAACGAGCATCGCAAGCACAAGGGATTGCCCGAACTGGACGGAGGAGCGTTCCTGAAGCTTCTGCGGGAGCGGATGAAGGCCGTCCACATGGACCCGTCGCTGGTCGGAAGGTCGCTCAACGAAGGCTTCTCCGGAGGACAGAAGAAGCGCAACGAAGTTCTCCAGATGCTCCTTCTGGAGCCCGAACTGGCCTTCCTGGACGAGACCGATTCCGGCCTGGACATCGATGCCCTGCGCGATTGCGCCGAAGGCGTGAATTCGATGAAGTCCCCGGATCGGGGCTTCGTGGTGGTGACCCACTACCAGCGCCTCCTGGAACACATCGTGCCCGACCACGTCCATGTCCTGTCCAAGGGGCGGATCATCCATTCCGGCGGCAAGGAGCTGGCGCTGGAACTGGAGGAGAAGGGCTACGAATGGCTGACGGGGACGCCATGAGCGGCGGGCTCTCCAGCCTGCCGGTGGCGGGGTCCGAGGAGTGGAAGTACCTCGATCCGGCGCGGTTCCTCCAGTCGCCGGAGGCGGAGGGATCGTCCTTGGATGCCTTGGATCCCTCCTGGGTGCTGGCCGGGGCGGACAGCCTCCTGGTGTTCCAGGATGGCGTGTTCCGCGACGATCTGTCGCGGCTGGGCGATGGCGTGGACGTCCGTCCGCTGTCGGTCATGACCGAAGACGAAATCCGTCAAAGCCGTCCCGGTCGATTCGATCCACCGGAGCCGTCCCTGCACGCCGCCGTCCTTGCCCAGGCGGAGGACGGAGTCCACGTCTCGGTTTCCCGGGGTGTCCGGGCCGGCCTGGTCCAGATCCTGGAGATCGGCTCGGGATCCGGTTGGACGCGGCACGTGGTGGATGCGTCCGCGGGTGCCCAGGTCGACGTCGTGCGTCTGGGCGTCGCTCTCCCCGGTCGGACCTCCATTTCCCGTTCGGTGACGGAGTTCCGGTTGGGCCAGGGAGCGTCCGTGGACCATGCCATGCTGGTGGACGGGCACGTCCGGTCGTCCGCATGGAACGGGATCGTGGCCCGGTTGGAACGGGACGCCTCCTTCGTGTCCCGCCAGTTCCTGTTCGGATCGTCGGTCTCGCGGGCGGAATGCCACGTGGAGCTGCAGGGGCCGGGAGCGCGCGCCGATCTGGCGGGACTGTGCGCGCAGGCCGGGGAGGAAGTGGCGGACGTCCTGACGGTGGTCCGCCACGCCGCCCCGCACACGGAATCGAAGCAGGTCTTCCAGGCCCTTGCGGGTGGGCGGTCGTCCGCGAGCTTCCTGGGAGTGGTCCAGGTGGATCGCGCGGCCCAGAAGACATCCGCCCGCCAGTCCAGCCGGAACCTGCTCCTTTCGCGGGAGGCGAGCGTCAATTCCCGTCCGCAATTGGAGATCTGGGCCGACGACGTCAAGTGCTCCCACGGCTCCACCACCGGGCGACTGGACGACAAGGCCCTGTTCTTCCTGCGCTCGCGCGGGCTCTCCCTGGAATCCGCCCGACGTCTCCTCGTGCGGGCGTTCGCGTCGGAACTGGTGGAGGCGGTCGCCCGCGAGGACTTCCGTTTCCTCCTGGAAAGCCGCCTGGAGCAGGTCCTGTGAGCGTGTTCTCGCCGGAGGAGGTCGCCGCGATCCGCGGCCGGTTCCCCATCCTTTCCCGGATGGTGAACGGAAAGCCCCTGGCCTACCTGGACTCCGCGGCGACATCGCAGGTGCCCGAGCAGGTGATCGAGGCCATGGCCCGCTTCCAGCGCACCACCCGCGCCAACGTCCATCGCGGCGTCCACCGCCTCTCGCAGGAGGCCACCGAGGTCCACGAGGGGCTGCGCGACCGCATCCAGCGCATGCTGGGGGCCTCGCGTCGCGAGGAGATCGTCTTCGCGCGGGGGACCACCGAGGCGATCAACCTGGTGGCCTGGACCTTCGGACGACAGAAATTGAACGAAAACGACGTGGTGCTGGTCGGCGAGCTGGAACACCACGCGAACCTGGTGCCCTGGCAGATCGTTGCGTCCGAACGCGGCGCGCGCGTGGAGAAGATCCCCGCCATGGACGACGGCACCTTGGATTTCCAGACCTACGAACGCCAGCTGGACTCGCTTCCCGTGCGGATCGTGGCCATCCAGCACGTCTCCAACGCGCTGGGCACCATCCATCCCGTGGAACGCTTCGTGGAGGCGGCCAGGCGTCGCGGAGTGGCCACGGTGGTGGACGCCGCCCAGTCGGCCCCCCACCTGCGCCTGGATGTCCAGGCCATCGGGTGCGACTTCCTCGCCTTTTCGGCGCACAAGATGTACGGCCCCACCGGGATCGGCTTCCTGTACGGGCGCCACGAGCTGCTGGAGTCCATGCCGCCCTGGCAAGGGGGGGGCGACATGATCGACAAGGTGTCGTTTTCCGGCACCACCTTCCACGAACCGCCCTGGCGCTTCGAGGCGGGAACCCCACACTACGAGGGGCCCGCGGGTATGCACGCCGCCTTGGATTTCATCGAGGAGATCGGCCTGGAGCGCATCGCGGCGCGGGAGCGGGAACTCCTCGAGCACGCCACCTCGCGTCTGGGGGGCATCGAAGGTCTTCGCATCCTGGGAAGCGCCCCGCACAAGGCCGCGGTGGTCTCCTTCGTGCTGGAGGGCGTCCACCACTACGACGCGGGATTGTTCCTGGACCAGATGGGGATCGCCGTGCGCACCGGCCACCACTGCGCCCAACCCGCCATGGAACGCTACGGCGTGACAGGCACCATCCGCGCTTCCTTCTCCGTGTTCAACACCGAAGACGAGATCGATCGGCTGGTCGCCGGGGTGGTCCGTCTGAAGAGGGTCCTCCAATGAACACTCCCGACACCATCGCCGAGCGCGAAGCGGAAATCATCGAGGAGTTCTCGATGTTCGACGAATGGCTCGACAAGTACGAGCACATCATCGAGCTCGGGAAGTCGCTGGAGCCCATGCCATCGGAGCTCCACGCCGACCAATGGAAGGTGAAGGGGTGCCAGAGCCAGGTCTGGCTGCACCCGGTCCGCCAGGGCGACGCGCTGGTGTTCCAGGCGGATTCGGACGCGGCGATCACCAAGGGGCTCGTGGCCCTGATGGTGCGGGTGCTTTCCGGGCAACCCTGCCGGGCCATCGCGCAGGCGCCGCTGTCGTTCTTGGATCGCATCGGACTGCACGAGCATCTTTCGCCCACCCGATCCAACGGGCTGGCCAGCATGGTCAAGCAGATGAAGCTCTACGCCGCCGCCATCGCCAGCCAGGAGGCATCCCATGGATGAGGCCGCCGAACGCGAAGCCCTGCGCGAGAAGGCCATCGAGACCCTTCGGACCGTGAAGGATCCGGAGATCCCCGTGAACATCTACGATCTGGGCCTGATCTACGAGATCGACGTCCAGCCCTTCGGGGTGTTGGGCGTGCGCATGACCCTCACCGCTCCGGCCTGCCCGGTGGCCGATTCCATCGTGGCGGAGGTGCAGGACAAGCTCAACGCCATCCCGGAAGTTTCCGGCGCCTACGTGGAACTGGTGTGGGAGCCGGCCTGGACAAAGGACCGCATGAGCGAAGAGGCGAAGCTGGAACTGAATCTTTGAGTCCCTATCCTGGCCTAAGTTCCTGATCGTCGATCAAACTGACCTATTTTTCTCCTTTGCCTTCCACAAACCAACGCAAAGGAGCTGCGCGCATGCCAGCAAAGCCAGCCAAGAAGACCAAGCCCGCGACCAAGACGGTCGCCAAGAAGGCCGCCGTTGCCGCCGAAACCGAAGGTGGATACAAGCTGTTCAACGGCAAGCGCCTGAAGAAGGTCTGCCTGGCCTACTCCGGTGGTCTGGACACCTCCATCATGATCACCTGGCTCAAGGAAACCTACGGCTGCGAGGTCGTGGCGTTCGCCGCCGACGTCGGGCAGGGCAAGGTGGAAACCGCCCCGCTCATGCGCAAGGCCAAGGCCACCGGCGCCATCAAGTGCATCGTCAAGGATCTGCGCAAGGAGTTCCTGGAAGAGTACGTGTGGCCCACGCTCCGCGCCGGCGCCAAGTACGAGTCCGTGTACCTGTTGGGCACGTCCTTCGCCCGCCCCGTGATCGCCAAGCACCAGGTACTCACCGCTTTGGCGGAAGGTTGCGACGCGGTCGCCCACGGCGCCACCGGCAAGGGGAACGACCAGGTCCGCTTCGAACTGACGTTCCAGGCCATGGCTCCGCAGCTGGCCATCGTGGCCCCCTGGAAGGATCCCAACTGGAAGATCACTTCCCGCGAAGAGGCGATCGACTACGCCGAAGCCAAGGGCATCGAGCTCACGGTCACCAAGAAGAAGATCTACTCGGAAGACGCCAATCTCTGGCACGTCTCGCACGAAGGCGGCAAGCTGGAATATCCGGAGCAGGAACACGGCTTCGAGATGCTGCGCTGGACCGTTCCTCCCGAGAAGGCTCCGGCCAAGGCCGAATACGTCACCGTGGACTTCGAGAAGGGAACGCCCGTGGGCGTCAACGGCAAGCGTCTGGACGCCGTCGCCTTGCTGGAAGCCTTGAACAAGGTCGGCGCCAAGCACGGCGTGGGCCTGGTCGACATGGTGGAAAACCGCCTGGTGGGCATGAAGAGCCGCGGCGTCTACGAGACTCCCGGAGGCGCCATCCTGTACGCCGCCCACGAGTGGCTGGAACAGCTGGTCCTGGATCGCGACACCCTGCGCGAGAAGCGTCGCGTCGCGGACGTGTACGCCGACGTCGTCTACGACGGTCGCTGGTTCGCTCCTCTGCGCCAGTCGCTGGACGCGTTCGTCAACGAGACCCAGAAGGTCGTGTCGGGATCCGTCAAGCTGAAGCTCTACAAGGGCAACATCCTGCTGGCCGGCATGGATTCGCCGTGGAGCCTCTACGATCCGCACCTGGGCGGCTTCTCCGACGTCCCCACCTACGACCAGAAGGACGCGATGGGCTTCATCCGCTGCTACGGCCTGCCCATGAAGGTGCGTCACATGATGCTGGGCAAGAAGACGCCGGTCCGGTTCTGATCTGGCCGGCGAAACGTCCTTGCATCGGCCCGTTCCCTGAGTGATCCGCCGCCCTTCGATACAGCGCCGCAGGCGCCACTCAGGGAACGGCGGATCGTATCGAAGGGCGGGCCGACACTCTGATCCCCCTCGCTCGCCCAGATGCTGTTTTGTGCGGCCACCCTAGCGGGTGGCCGTTTTCCGTCCAATCCCCACCAATAGACCCCACTCAACAATGGGGTCCACCGGCAACGGGGATTTGCACCTTTACCGATCTATGTCCAACGATTCCCAACAAGATCTGGGTGTGGTCCTTCCCTGTGCCGGTTCGGGCACGCGCGTGGGTGCGCCGCGCCCCAAGCAATTCCTGGAGCTTGGCGGTCGCCCCGTCTTCCATCGATCGCTCTCCACATTCCTGGCTCATTCCCGCGTGCGCAAGGTGGTGCTGGTGGTTTCCTCCCAGGAGGAGGCACAGGTCCGCTACGAACTGGGAAACGGCTTCGGTAGCCTGCTGGCCTCCGGGAGACTGGTGTTCGCTTGCGGAGGTGCGGAGCGCTGGCATTCGGTGAGAAACGGCGTGGCGGCTCTGGATGGGGAATGTCCCCTGGTGGCCATCCACGACGTGGCCCGTCCCTTCCTGACTTCCGGGGACATCGACGCCGTGGCGGCGGCAGCGGCCCGGGACGGTGCGGCGACCCTGGCGGTTCCCTGCCCGGACACCGTGAAATCCGCCCTCGCGGCCCAGGAAGGCGAGACGCCTCTGGTGGAGAGGACGCTGGATCGTTCCCGCATCTGGCTCACCCAGACCCCCCAGGCGTTCCGGCGGGAGGTCCTGGACGATTGCTACGCCAGGATCGACGGCATGGCCGGCTTCGCCCCCACCGACGAAGCGGGGATCGCCGAGGCCTGCGGGCATCCGGTGCGATTGGTGCGCGGTGCGGACCGGCTGCGCAAGATCACCAGCGCCGAGGACCTGGAGTGGGCCCGCTGGATGGCCGGCCATTCCGTGTAGGGAACGCGGCGCTGTCCCAGGTACTCAACGCACTTCGATGATCCGATAGCCCTTTTCCGTGCGCACGAACAGAAGCTCCCTGCGTGGTCCGCCATCGCGCGGGTCCCAGCACACGCGCACGGCGGGGAAGCGAACCGGATCGAATCGGCCGCAGTCCCCCAGCAAACCCGCGTGCTCGGCGAACACCGGTTCCTCCTTGGCATGGAAATCCAATTGGGAAAGATGGCGGCGGAAGGTGTCCAACAATCCCGCGAACTTCGCGCGGTTGGCCCGCAGGAATCGGGACGACTCGACCCCTGACCAGACGGTTTCCGGTAGATTGGGGCCGCGTCCCAGGCTCCACTGGCCGTCGTGTTCGGCGTAGACCGTGGGGAAGAACAGATCCGGCGAGATCGCCGAACCCTTCCATCCGGGCAGGGCATCGGAAAACCATGCGAGGAAATCCCGCTTGATGTCCGGGATGGACAAATACCGTCCATCCAGCAGGGGGATGCCGATGGAGTTGGAATCGGGCTTGGCGTCCAACGCCTTGGCCCGCAGCCAGTCGGGGTAGCGCAGGTCCTCGAGTTCAAGCGGCTTGGCGACCACCCGACCCTCGCGATCCACCAGGACATGTTCACCCGACCAGTACCAGTGCTCGCAGGCGGCCTGCTTGGACCAGGGTTTCCCGTCGCCGCACATGCGCTTCCCTTCCTCCATCGCCACCGCGTATCCGCCGTGGAAGGAGCTCGCGTACACGAACCTCGCGGGGACCGCCACCTTCCCGGTGGAATCGAAGTATCCCATCCGGATCGGAGGGTCGGAGGTGGGGGGGCGTCGGATCCCCTGGTCGGAAAACAGGATGCGTCCTTCCACTTGGCAGGGGAGTTCGAACTCTTCGACGATCGGGACGCTGTCGCGCCCGAAGATGCGACCGTCCTTGCGCAGATAGTACATCCGCATGTCATCGGAGGACGAGTCCGGCTCGGCCACCGCGATCACGTCGCGGAAGACGGCCCCCGTGTTGGGCGCGGAAAAGCGGGCCGGGATCCGGATCTTCCCCGAAGCGTCCTTGAAGCCGATCCGTTCGGTGACGGGATCCGTGAACGACCTCCAAGGCAGGGAATCCGGGTGCACCTGGCAGAGAGCGGAAAGGAGGAGGGAAAGGAACATGTCGCTCCAAGGGAAAGGGGAGTCCAACGCGGAGACGGCTTCGTTAGGAAGCGGTGGGACCTGCAGTCCGCGCGCTGCGGAAAGGAGGAGGGAAGCTCGAACCTCCAGAATGTACGATGTTGGCCTGGCTCTTGCATTTCCGAGAGGGCAACAATCGAGGTATCCTGTGAATCGATACGTGGTCGCGATCCTCTGTGCCATGGGTCTTTGGAGTGGGGGCGCCCAAGCCCAGAACTACCATTCCCCCGAGGAATTCTTCAACATCAGTCCCCAGATCGGCGGAACCACCGCGGCTGGCGGCGACCTGTTCGGTGGCATCCACGCATCCTACTACTGGGGCGTCTCGGATGCCGCCTATCTGGGGATGGGAGTGGGCGCCTATGGGCAGGGCGACGAACTCGTGGGGGAGGCGCTGGCGAAGTTCGCGTTCGTGGGAATCCTGGGCGCGAGCGTGGGGGCGTCCTTCTCGGGGGACGGCGGGGTTTCACCCACCAACGATCTGTGGGCGAACGCGCTGATCGCGGGTGTCCGATGGCGGATGGACCACCGGCCCGCCGGAACCATCCATTCGGTCGCCCTGTTCGTGCCGCTGGGGCTGTGGATCGAGGAACTCAAGTGATCCCGGATGTTCCGTGCCTTCAGAAGCCGGAGGATCGGGGGGCGGAATCCGTCCATCCATGCGGCGCGGGACCGCTCCTGTTCGCAGCTCGATTCCGGTCAGATCCGACCGCAGCACCAGCTGGAATCCCGGATGTCGCGTCGAAGGATGCCGCGGCGAGATCGCCACGGAGGGATCCTCCAGGGCGAGGTCCGGATAGCTTCCGTCCGGTAGCACGAAGGCCTCCAACGGCGGCATGGGAATGGAATCGAGCGCCGACGGAGCGACGCTGACGTAGGAGACCAGCCTCCAGCGCGCGGACAACCTCACGAAGCGGCCGATCCCGATTCCCTTGCAGACGGCGACCTTCGAGTCCGAAGGCGTGGGGCAACCACCGCCTGGAACCCGCCAATCGGCGCCTGCGCCTCCGAGCATCTGCGTCGATTCCGATCCGAGCGGGGTTCCAGGAGTCTGTGGCACCAGACGCAGCGCGGCGGTCGCGAAGAACGCCCTCGGGTGCCCCACCCGCACCACGGCGTGGGCGACATCCGGCCAGAAGTGGATGTTGCATCCGGCGGAATCGATGCTCGCGGACGTCCGTCCGTCGGATTCCGTTCGTTTGTTCCAGGTCTTGCAGGAACTATGGAAATCTTCCGCCCAGCTTCCGCCGCCGATACGCGTGGAGGACTGGAGGTTGGTCCAGCGCGTGCTGTCGTCGTAGAGAACCCACAACGCGCCCGAGCCGATCTCCACACGGGTGGAAACCTGGGCGATCCGCGATGTGTCGAAGGTGCGATCGAAGTAGGCCTGCCCCCAGGCATTGGCCATGGTCTCGCCATTGGGTGGGGTCAGGGTGGGCAGGCTGGATTTCCGATACCAGCTGTAGGTGGTGGGGACGCCGTGTGGAAAGCCCTCGTGAGCGAGGTTCGGGCCGTACAAGGAGAGGTATCGCTTGGCGTCGAAGTCCGCTGGCGTCGACACGGCGAAGAATGCGACGAGTGCCGGAAGGATCTGGATGGAAGGGAGTCGGGAGGAAACGGGCATCGACGCCTCGGTCGGTGGGGGTGGATTCCAAAAGGATACCACACGGCGCGATCGGCTTACGCCTTCTTGAAAAGGTACGCGACCAATCCGGGCACTTCGCGCGCCACCGAATAGAGGTCCCTCGGTTCGTACAAGCGCGAATGGATGTGTCCTTGCATCCGTACGCCGTGTTGCTTCAGGGCCAGGCGCAGGCGGGAGACGTGGAAGAAGCTGGAGGCCACCGCCACGGTGCGGGCGTCGTGCTCCCGCATCCAGCGGGCGGCGGACCGCGCGGTCTCGAAGGTGTTGATCCCGTTTCCGTCCACGATGATGACGGAATCCGGTACGCCATTCTCCAGGAGGAATTTCCGCATGGCCAGGGATTCGTCCTGGTTCTCGATGCCGATTCCGCCGCTGACCAGGATCCGTCGGCAACGTCCGGTGCGGTGGTAGGCCAGCGTGGCTTCCAGCCTGCCGTGGAGATTCCTCGAGAGAACGCCATCGGGGTGGACCTTGGATCCGGGGACCACCAGGAGGTCCACGGGCTCGATGCGGTCGCGGAAGCCGTCCAGGCTGATTGCCGCGCAGGCGAGGAGGAAGAGCGCTGCCACGGAGATCAAGGTGCGTCGAATTCGGGGGCGGTTCCGGAAAGGGGCCGCGAGGCGGTGGAGCATACGGAGCAAAGAATACCAAGACGATCGTGGAGGCTCGGGTCCTGGCTATGTTTCCGTCATGCATCATCCTCGAGCCCTTCTTCGGGCGGTTTTCCCCTTGTTTGGATTCCTGGTTGTGCTCGAGGGGTGCGAGCCTCCCGAGGAGCTGTACCTGGAGGGCGATCCCTTGCCGGATGCGAAGCTCCGTATCGCCGCGGGGTCTCGGGACTCCCTCGTGGATTCGGCTGGCAGGCAGATCCGCAAACGTCCGGTCCATCTGGAGTGGGAAATCGATTCCCTGGCGTTTTCGCGGTACCCCCATCGGCTGGAATTCGACTGGCTCCACCAGACCGATCACGGTTTCCGGCTGGATCTCGCGACCTCCCGGGGCCAAGTGGATTTCCTGTGGGGCTGCCAGGAGTCCTCCTGGGGCAATCCAAATGATTGTTCCAGGGTGGAGTACACGGAAGCCGGGGTGTTCGCGGTGCTTCCCGGGAGCAGGTTCCTCCGGGTCGGTTGGGCGAGGGTGATGCCGCGATGAAGACCGTGTTCGGCTTGTTGTCGCTTGTCTCCACCGCGGGTGCGGGGGGATTGGACTCCCTGCGGTTCACCTTGGGTGGCCAGACGGATCTCTTCGCCCGCTCCCCGATCGTTCTCTGGTACGGAGGGGCCGTCTGCGCGGGGTGGGATCCCTGGCGTTTGCGCTACGCCTACCAGTTGGGCGAATTCGGAGACCAATTGGAGAGCGATCCCGTCTTCCTGGACAGGGAACGCCCCACCTTGCGGAAGGAGCGACATATTTTGACCGCCCATTGGCAGCATTGGCGGAAGTGGTTCCGGTTCGATCTCGGTGCGGGGTGGGGGTGGACCCGGAAGGATCGCGTGGTCGCCGTCGACGATCCACGGGAGGTGTTCTATGAATATGGTCCCCAGGGGCGCTTGGATACGGACTACGCGAATCTCCATTGGTACCGGCTGCGGGAGGAGCATTGGTCGGACCCCGTGGCCAGGGTGGGGCTGGGAGTGGGATGGCCCAGGGTCTGGACGGTGGAATTCCATCTGGAACAGTGCGCGCACTTGGCCTACGGGTTGGGGTTGGAGTTCCATCTCCGCTGATTCCGCCTCCAGGGGAAGCGGGTAGCGATTTCCTCGCTCTCCTCGTAGCGGCTGGATGGCATGGAAAATGCCGGGGGAACGATGGATTCCTGCCGGCTTGCGAGTTGTATGCGTCTGGGTTCTAGCGGATCGCGGGCAGCATCGCGGTGGAGGTCTTTCCTTCCGCCGAGGTACGCAAGAGCACGCTCGCCGAGGTGCTGGCCAGATGGATGGAAGCGCCAGGCTCCAGACGGGTGTCGGCGACCAGACGTTCGCCGGAGAGGCTCCAGAGCGAGGCGTCCACCGGTCCGATGGTGTGGTTGATCAGGTCCAAGCCACCCTTGGCGGCTTGGATGGTCAGCGGCGAGGGCGGGGCCATCTGGGCGTTGATGCCGGAATTCCCCCAGACGATGTTGGCGCCGGCGCCGGTTGACGCATTGGAAATCTCCGACTCCAGACTGCCTGCGGCGGTCAGGGGCAGCGCGTAGGGAGGAGTGAACGCCGTTCCCGATCCGACGGTGTTGCCGGAGCATCCCGTGAAGGTGGAATTCTTCACGGTCACCGCGGTGAAGTCGTTGTCGTAGAGATCGATGGGCTTCTTCTGGCCGATGAACGCGCTGTTCTCCACCAGGATGTTGGCCTTGAAACCGGCGCGGACGGAGTGGTTCTGGCCGGGATCCTTGCTGTTGAACAGGCAGTTGGCGATGTGGACTTTTCCGAAGCGCACGCGCGGCATGCGCTCGGCCACGCCTTCTCCCCACCAGGTCTTGAAGAATGTCACGCTCAGCTTCCCGTCGGAGGCTTCCGAATCCGAGCCGCCCAGGAGGTTGCTGAAGCGGTGGGATTTGCCGGAGGTTCCCGAGGCGAAGGACTTGTCGGTGTAGTGGAACTTGGTCCAGCTGACCGTGACGAAGTCGGATCCCTTGGTGACGTCGGTGTTGCCGTCCTCGCCGTCGTAGATGTCCATGTGGTCGAGCCAGATGTTCGTGGAGCTGTTGATGATGCTGATCGCGTCCTTGCGCGATTCGCCGGCGCTGCCGCAGTCGTTGTCGCAGGCGCCGGGGCCTTCCACGATCAGGTTGCGCAGGACCACGTTCTTCACGCCGCTCAGGTAGAGGTTCCCCTTGATGTGCGCTCCCGGCAATCCCAGGACGGACTTGTCGCTCGCGAAATTGACCTGGTCGGCATTGCCTTCACCGCGCTGGCCGTAGCTTCCCATGGTCCCCTTGACCCAGATGACGTACTTGCCGGACATCTTGGCGTACTTCTGCAGGTCGGCCATGGTGGTCACGGTGACTTCCGTGCCCCCGGCGCCGCCGGTGGTGCCTCCGTTCTGGGACGCCCATCCCATGGGCTTGTCGGCGACATTGGCGGCCAGGGCGGGAGTGGCGAACAGGGCCAGGGAGCCCAAGACGAGCGGCAGGTGGATTCTCATGGAGGGTCCTTCGGGAGGTGGTGATTCCTTTCCAGGATACCTGCGAGTCCAGAAGGTGCGTCATCCTTTTGGGGAAGCGAGTGTTGAGGTTCTGTCCATTCCGTGTCCGCTCCGCAATGGGATCAGACCCGTTTCTGGATCGGATCCAACGGCAAGCGGCCCGTTGCGCCGTGCCACGGCCTCCTCTCCTACCTTTCCGGCCATGACAAACGCCATTCCGTTCCGGGTCGGTCAGGGTTTCGATGTCCACAAGTTGGTGGAGGGTCGCAAGTGCATCATCGGAGGGGTGGACATTCCCTTCGAGAAGGGACTTCTGGGGCACTCCGACGCAGATGTATTACTGCACGCCATCTCCGACGCATTGTTGGGCGCCATCGGTTCGGGAGACATCGGGATGCATTTCCCGGACACCGACGCGCGCTGGAAAGGGGCGGACTCCCTGAAGCTTCTGGCGCGGGTGGGAGAGATCGTGCGCGAGGCGGGGTATGGAATCGGAAACGTCCAGGGCACGGTGATCTGCGAGCGCCCCAAGATCCGCCCCCACGTGGAGGCGATGCGCGCGAACATCGCCGGAGCGTTGGGGATCGATGTGGATCAAGTGGGGATCCAGGGAACCACCACCGAGAAGCTCGGGTTCACGGGGCGCGGCGAGGGAATCGCCGCGCAGTCGGTGGCGCTGGTCGCGCGCGTCTAGGAGAGATCAGGGCATGCTGGCGGCCACCAGGGCGGCCACCAGCGAGGCGTTCCAATTGATGGCGATCTCGTTGGACGCGTACGATTCGTGCTGATCCAGATAGGCCCGCGCGGGCACCTTGTAGGGGTAGTCCACACCCCAGGCAACCTTCGCCTTGGAGTCCTCGCGCCCCCAGTTGGGGCCGCCGACGAGAAATCCCGGCATGGGCTCCTCCACCTTGTCGGAAACCATCAGGCGGCTGTGGGGATCGCGCGACGATCCTTCGCCGGTTCCCGTCACGAAGGAGTAGCCGGTGGCGTTGCGGCCCAGGATGTAGTCCAGGATGTCGGTGATTCCGGATGCGTCCGAGGTGGGCTTGAATTTCCGGGCCAAGGCCAGAGGGACCGCCCTGGCGACGACAGGATCGTTGGACCCCCACATGAATCCCAGGGCAGGGGCCCGGTAGGGGTGGCTGGAGATCTGGTCGCGGATCACCGTGGCCAGGGAATCGATCCGTGCGCGGGCCTGCAGTCCCAGCGAGTCTTTCTCAGCGGTCAGGGCAAGGGAATACACCGCGAGATTCTGCACGCGCTGCCAGAAAGGCGCGATCAGGGCGGGAATGGTGTCGAATGCCTTCGCCGCATCCGCGCGGAAGCCCTTCTCGCCGGTGGCCAGCCAGAGTTCCGTGGCCGCCCAAAGGAATTCGTCGGAGGGATCGCCATCCTCGTAGGGACCGCTGCCCCCGGTGTTCTTGGGCTCGCGCAGCGAAGGATTGCTGCGCGCGAAGGCATAGGCCTTGCGTGCGCGCTCTAGGTACATGGCCGACCGTTTCTTGTCGAAAGGCTTGATGAGCCTTGCCGATTGGGCCGCGCAAGCCGCGAATCCCAGAGAGGAGGTGGTGGATTTGCCGAACACGAAGCGGGGGGTGTTCGCGTGGCGTGGCGAGATCATTCCGTCCCAGGTCTGGGTGGCGATCTTGAAGAACACGCCGCCGTCGTCGTCCTGCATGCGGCTCATCCAGTCCATCTCCCAGATCACCTCGTCCAGGAGGTCGGGGCGGGAATTGCCGGATTCGGGGATGTTCGTCGCGTCGGAAAACAGCTTGGGCTGCATCTGGTAGGACACCAGAAGGAGTCCCACGGAGTAGGCGGCGTTGACCACGTACTTGCCGTAGTCTCCAGCGTCGTACCAGCCGCCGGGAGCGTTCCAGCGACCTTCCCTTCCGGCTTCCTGGAGAGTCATGCCCGTGTCGGGGTGGGCTGCGGGTCGGGCGAACACGCCGGCATGCTTGGCGGATAGCTCGGTGGAGGCCCGCTGGAAATAGAACGCCTTCACGGCCGCGGACAGGAGGGTCTCCAAGGGGGCCTTGGAGACGGGAAACGCGCGCGTGCGAAGGTCACCTACCGCGAGCGTGTAGGTGCCTGGGGTCTTCCAGGAAGAGAAATCACCGATGCGGACCTTTTCTCCGGACGCGTCCCAAGTAGCTTCCGGCCCCAGCGGTCCGCGGAAGACCTCCTTGCCAGCTGCATCCACGAGGGTGAATTCCTTGGCGTCCACGTTCGCCGCCACGAACCGTTTGGGGCCGGCCAACGCGTATCCCAGGTGGTTCCATCGGAGTTCGGGGCGATCGGTGGGGGCTCCGGCGCTGCGACTGGTCGAGGCCGCGGTGGAAGAGTCCACCACGCGGAAGTTGCGGACTTCCACTTGGATCCATCGCGAGGAATCCGCCGGTGCGGCCGAGGTCGCCCCCCGGTCGGAGGAGAAGCGGACCTCGCTCAGCCGGGACCAGTCGAATTTGCCCGTGATCTCCTGTTTGGATGTTTCGTCCCACCAGGCGCCCACGTCCTCCAGATCCGAAAAAGGGATGGCGACCTTGGTCCACGATGTGCCCACCGTGGCGTATCCATTCACCTTGGTGCGGATCTGGACCCGTTTCCCTGGCCCATCGGAGTCGTCGTCCAGAAGGCCCAGGGCGACAGGCTCGCCTCCGTACTTGCCCTTGATTTCGAATTCCACGCCGCCCTTGTTCCGCAGACCGGAAAGATCCACCGTGCGCGCGAGGTGGATGGTCCAGCCGGACCATTCCGTGTTGTCGCCGCGATAGCGCAGGACGGGTTCCGCTCCCTTGACGATCTCTCCTTGGGTGAGGCCGCCATATGCGTACACGTAGCCTCCGCCCTGTTGCGCTTGAGATAGAATGTCGATCGGCTTGGCCTGGACGGCGAGGGCCAGAAGGAGCAACGTCTTGGTCATTGGGGAGGATCCCGTTGGTGAAGGTTGGATCGGATCCGTCGCGGGATGCGAAGGTTCCGTTCATCTTCGATGACCCAAGCATGGTAAAAAACAGTGGATCGAAACGCTTCAGGACGGCCCCTCGGCTGTTCGGGCGTCGTTCGAAGTATTCTTCCGGCGCCAGCTCCGCCCATCGTGGGGTGCGGGTCGGAAGGAGTCCAACCGGTGCCTCAAACCCACAGCGATGCCTCGTCCGCATGGACCTACCACCCCGTTTCCGTGGTCGTGCGAAGCCTGCGTCCGTCCTCTTCCTTGGCCAGACGCCTCGTCCAGGCGCTTTCCGAGGTTTTCCAGGTGGGGCTTGTCTTCCACGGCCAAGGGGCTTTGGAAAAGTCTGGTTTGGTCCATTCGTCCCAGCGGCCTTGGGCCGAAATGGGGGTGGATGGAAGGCAGAGCACGATATGGCGAGAGGGACATTTCGAGCTTCCCGCGTTGCGCCTGCAGCTTCTGGATGCGGACCTGGTGGTGGTGGATGGATCCCTGGACGACACCTCGCCATGGATCCTGGAAACCGACGGAGAGGTGGAATGGGAAGGGCTCCTTCCCTCCGCATTGGCTTCCCTGCAGGCCTGTGTGGGGCCCCGACCTGCGCGGGTGCCACCTGGTGGTGTGGCCTGCTTTTCCGACGACGACATGGAAGGCCTGGTGGAGCACATCCGGGAGCGACTGGATTCCCGATTGGCGAAACGGCCTCTATGGGGGGTCCTGGAAACGGATTGCGGACCCGATTCCCCGGAGGTCGCCGCGATGGGTGGGCTGCTGGCCCGTCATACCCGAGGCCTCCTGGTGCGCGGTGCCCAGGCTGCCAACTGGGAGCGTTCCGGCGCGACGATCCTGGGAGCGTCCTCCTATCCATCTCTGGGAAGAGTGGGGGAGACGCTTTCCCTGTGGGATTTCGATCCCCATGCGGCGTTCTTCCAGGTGAAGTTGGCGGGCGAACGGCAGGTGGATCTGGAAGGGCTCCTGGCTAGGCGCGACCCCTTGCGATTCGCTACCGTGTTCCACGAGACGCAAAGCCACCTTCCTTCGATGGATGCCGTCATTTGGGAGCCCAAAGCGCGTGCCCGCATTTTCCAGTCCTTGGCTGCAGGCGTGGGGTGCCCGCAACGGATCCTCGTCCACTCGAGGATAGAACTGGTGGGTCGCAGCGACTGACCCTTGCCAACTGCGTGAGAACAGGCTTATATTACTCCCTCCTTTGGCTGATAGCTCAGTCGGTAGAGCAGGCGGCTGTTAACCGCCCGGTCGCAGGTTCGAGTCCTGCTCAGCCAGTTTAGATCCAGTGGAGAGTCAATGAGCCTGGAAAAGATCGATTCCTTGAAGTCTCTGGTCGAGCAACTTCGCGTGGAATACGAGAAGTTCGAGACCAAGAGCAACGCCGTCGCCGGAACACGGGCGAGGAAGTTGCTCCAGGACATCAAGGCGGAAGCCCAGGCGCTCCGCGAGATCATCCAGGAACGCAAGCGCCAGAAGGAAATGCTGGGCGAATAGGCGTCCGACGGAAATCGGCAAGATCGCATCGCCACCCAGGGAGCATCCCGGGTGGCGATTGTGTTTCTGCGGACATCCCGCATGCGAGTACCTTTCCCTGCTTCTTTCATCCCAAATGCGGAGGTGTACGTGTCCGAGCAACCTCAAGGAGCTCCCCAGGTCGAGTTGACGGCCCGGCAGAAGGCTGTTTCCGAACTGTTGAACCAGGGGCGGATCGACCAGGCGCGCGACGAGCTGGCATCCATGATCGCCGACGAGGAGCCCACCCTGGAGCCGTTCCACGAGCGGATGGTCTCCGGCAGGTTGCTTCTGGCGCGTCTGCACGCGCTTCTGGGAGAGCCCGATGCGGCCGAACAAGTCCTTGCTCCGCTGCAGTCCATGCCGGAGGATCACCCAGGACGCGTGGGCGTGTTCCTCAACGCCCAGATCCTGGTCGCCGCCCTGTGCAGGTTCCGCGGTCGTCTGGATGATGCGTTCGCGCTCACCGGCGCCACGTTGGAAAGTCTGGACGCGATCAGCGGGGATCCCGTGAATCCGGACTCCTTCCGTGCGCTGGTCCACATGATCGAGATCGCGCGCGACGCCCAGCAGTACCAGCAGGCCCTGGATCTTTGCGGCAAGGGCATCGAGCGGTTCCAGGGCAAGGTCGGGGAGGCCCACGCCCATCTGGTCCTCCTGGCGGGATCGGTGTTCCTCGCCGCCGAACAGTACGACCAGGCCCGCGAGCATTTCGAGTCCATCCTCCAGCAGGCCATCGAACAGGCCGGCGAGACCCACGAACTGGTGGTCCGCGCCCGTCAATTCCTGGCACAACTGGAATCCGACCTCGATCACGAGCCCCAAGCCATCGAACATCTGGAGTCATGCCTGAAGGCGCTGGCCAATGGAGGCGATCCGGAGCTGGTCGTGGAGATCCAGCAGCGGCATCTGCAGCTTCGCCTTCCCGAGATTCCCGCCGAGCAAGGCTTGACGTCCCTGGAGGAGCTGCGGACGCTCGCCGAGCGGATCCATGGCCCCCGTTCCACCAAGGTCGCCGAGATCTGGGCCAGCCTGGGCTACCAGCATCGAGCGCAGGGGCGCGGGGTGGAAGCGCGGCGGTGCTACGAGTCGGCCCTGGGAATCTGGCGCTCCTGGCGGGAGCCGGGCGACATCAAGATCGCCACCCTGGAAGAAACCTTGGCCCAGTTGGGCTGAGATCCCGCGAGGAACGGGGCTTTTGGGAATTCTCCTTGCCGAGCGCAGAGGGAATTACTTCCTTTTCCCCCCTCGGAGTCGTTGACCACCCTTAACAAGAAGCAGAGGACCTATGCCCTGTGGACGCAAGCGCAAGCGCAGGAAGATCGCCACACACAAGCGCAAGAAGCGCAAGCGGTTGAATCGTCACAAGAAGAAGGGCCGCTAGGTCTTCTCTGTCTGATAGCGTGACAGAATGTCCCCGAGACGTCTTCGTACGTCCTCGGGGATTTTCGTATCTTGGCGGATCGATTCGATCTCCTCGTATCCGCTGCGGAGTCGATCCAGGGCCGCGTTGCACTGGTCGGCGAGGTCCTCGAGACCATCGTGTTTCCGAAAGCCCAATCGCACATGAAGATCCCCTTCCGCAATCCGTTGGGCCCATTGCTTGACCTTGAAGATCGGCAACGCGATGCGTCGCGACGCGCCGAAGGTCAGGAGCCACCCCAGGAAGAGCCCGGACAGGGTGGTGGCCAGGATGGCGGGGAAGATCATCGAGATCAGGCTCTGCCGGTCCAGGGGGTAGAACGCCGAGTTGCGGTCCATCACATAGACGGACATGCTTCCGAATTCCCTGCTGTACAGGTACAGGATCGCCAAGCCGGTTCCCATGGAGGTGAAGACCACCAGGAGCCCGTTGCGAAGGATCTGCGGCCATTGGCTGCGCGGATCGAAGATGAAATTGCGGATGGGCTTGCGGTTGATGGTCTGATTTCCGGCGTCGCTGGGCTGCATGCCGATCTCCTGCGAAAGGGTGTCGGTGGAAGTATCCGATATTCGCGGACAGGAAACCAGCGTCCTTCCGTGGTCCTGGTGGGAGCCGGGCGCATGGGGCGCAACCATGCCCGCGCGCTGGCCAGAGGAACCGCCTTCCGTCTGGTGTCCATCGTGGATCCGGTGGAGCCTGACTGGGCGGATGTCCACTGGGAATGCGATCTGGACGCCACCTTGGCTCGCTTGCATCCCGATGCGGTCATCGTGGCGGTTCCTTCCGGCGTGCACGACCGTGTGGCCCGGCAATGTCTGGCAGCTGGGTGCCACGTGCTCCTGGAAAAGCCTCTTTGCCCCTCCGAAGCCCAGGCTTCCCGTCTCGCGGAATCGTTCCGAGCGGCGGGGAGGATCCTGTTTGGCGGTCATTGCGAGCGATTCCATCCGGTCTTCCGCGCCTTGGTCGATCGAGTGGATCCCGCTTCTGTGGAGTGGCTGTGCGCCGTTCGAACCGGACCGCATCCCCAGCGAGCCCAACCGGACGATGTCCTTCTGGATCTCGCCATCCACGACGTGGATCTGGCGATCCGATTGTTGGGGCCGCTTGCCCGGCGGGCTTTGCCAGTCCTGGTGGAAGGATTGGAAGGGGTGGGCTTCCGTGCGGCTTGCGGAGCCGATGTGGCCATCCGGTGCGGCTACCAGCCGGGGCGGACCCGGCATTGGGAAATCCGGACGCCCCAGATCGCATACCACGCGGATTTCCTGGGGCGGACGTTGGAGAGCATCCAGGATGGGCGGAGGGAGTCGCTTCGAGTGGGCGAAGGTGATGCCTTGGAGCTGGAGCACAGGGCCTTTCGGCGCGCCCTGGAAGGCCGTGACTCGTCCCTGGATCTGGCGATCCAGATCGAATCCATCGGGCTTCTGGAAGAACCGATCGAAGCGACCGATCAGAGCGCCAGGTAGGACAAGGCCGCATCCAGCAGGGTGCGACGCAGCGGCCCCAGCTCGTCCCATCCCGCCCCGTCTTCCCAGGCGAGTGCGTAGGATCGATCCGGCTCCATGGTGCAGGAGATCGCTCCGGCCAATTCCCGGATGGCTTCCACCGGTCGGATCGGCAACAGGTTCCATGCTTCCAGGAGTGCAGACGGAAGGGCGGCTTGTTTCCGCTGCAGGAAAAGTCTGGTGGAGCCGAGGATCAGGGTGGATCCATCCAGCCATCGAGCGCGTCCCACGGGATCGCCGTCCATCAAGACTCCGTTGGCGCTGCCCAGATCCACCACCCAGGGCTGCTCCTGGATCCAGGTGAACCTCGCATGGCGCCTGGAAACGTCCGCTCCGGGAAGGACCAGATCGCACATGCGCGAACGTCCCGCCAGAAGTCCGCAGCGGGGCAGCATCACCCAGTCGGCTCCGTCGCCGATTGCCCAGCCCGTGGGTTCGGTCGCTTCCGGAAGGGGAGGGACAACCGCTTCGGGCGAGCTACCTTTGATCGTTTCCATCCGTTCACTTTCCTGTGAGGAGATCGCAAAGATGACCATCCGTTACCAGACCAAGAATCTAGCCCCTTGGATCGACGATTCCGTCCTGAAGGCCATGCAGCCCCAGGTGGCGTCGGCCTGCGATCTTCTGCGCACCAAGAAGGGGCCGGGTAGCGACTTCCTCGGCTGGTACGATCCCTCCTCGGTGGTTCCCGCCGCCGAGCTGAAGACCATCAAGGAAGCGGCCAAGCGCATCCAGGAGCAGTCCCCGGTGTTGGTCACCGTGGGCATCGGCGGGTCGTACCTGGGCGCCCGCGCGGTGCTGGAAGCCCTCCCCTTCGACGATGCCTCCGAGGACGGCGTGTCGGTGGACTTCGCCGGCCAGCACATCTCCGCCCGCGACACCCAGCTTCTGCTGGAGAGCCTCGACGACGAGGACGACGTTTCCATCAACGTGATCTCCAAGTCCGGGACCACCACCGAGCCCGCGATCGCCTTCCGCCTCCTGAAGGCCTACATGGAAGACCGCTACGGCAAGGAAGAGGCGAAGAACCGCATCTACGCCACCACCGACGCCAAGAAGGGCGCGCTGCGCAAGCTCGCCACCGAGGAAGGCTACGCCACCTTCACCATCCCCGACGACGTCGGCGGCCGGTTCTCGGTCCTTTCGCCCGTGGGCCTCCTGCCCATCGCCGCCTCCGGACACGACATCGACGCCCTCCTGGCCGGCGCCCAGGAAGCCTTCAAGACCTACGGCGCCTCCGACGACGTCCTGACCAACGACTGCTTGCGCTATGCGGCCAGCCGCGTGGCGCTCTACCGCCAGGGCAAGGCCATCGAGATCCTCTCGATCTTCGAGCCCGCCTTCCACTACCTGGTGGAATGGTGGAAGCAGCTCAACGGCGAATCGGAAGGCAAGAGCCGCACCGGCATCTTCCCGGCCGGCTGCGAGTTCACCACCGACCTCCACTCCATGGGCCAGTGGATCCAGGAAGGCCAGCGCAACGCCTTCGAGACCTTCCTCATCGAGGAGAAGCCCAAGGCTTCCGTGGTGGTCCCCGACACCGGCTCCGACCTGGACGGCCTGGGCTACCTGGCGGGACGGGAGCTGTCCGAGATCAACCTGCAGGCGTGGAAGGGCGTGAGCTTGGCCCACTACGACGGCGGCATGCCCAATTCCTCTCTGGTGGTGGAGACCCTCGACGCGCGCGTGCTGGGCAATCTCATCCACTTCTTCGAGCGGGCCACCGGCGTTTCCTGCTACCTGCAGGGCGTGAATCCTTTTGATCAGCCCGGTGTGGAGGCCTACAAGGCCAACATGTTCGCCCTGCTGGGCAAGCCCGGCTTCGAAGCCCAGGCCAAGGCGCTTCAGGCCCGCTTGTAAGGAAAATGCGCGACGGGGGCGAAGGATCCCCGTATGCATTGCCAGGAAAGCCGCCGCTCCCTGAGTGATCCGCCGCCCTTCGATACAGCGCCTTTGGCGCCACTCGGGGAACGGCGGATCGTATCGAAGGGCGGCGGCGAGCTTTCGGGGACGCGTCGGAAATTCCGTCGGAGTGTTGCGATGCAGTTTTGCGATCTGGGTGCCCAGTATCGGGCCTACAGGCCGGAAATCGACGGAGCAATCGCTGCTGTCCTGGAACGTTGCGTGTTCATCCAAGGGTAGAAGGTCGCCCTCCTGGAGATGGAGCTGGCGGCCTGAACGGGTGCGGGAACCTCATTCTGGCAATCCCAGACCAAGCTGGTTGGTTGGGCCCCCTGGGATTTAGGGGTGATATGCCTCAATCCGGGCGCAATGCACCATGCGGAGCAATGTAGAAAAACGCCTTGACACTGCTTGTCAAAAAATACGTTACTGGGGTTCCGTAAATCGCGCGCACGACTTTAGCTTGAAGGTGGTAGATGAATCGACGGATCTTGACTGTGTTGCTCGGGGCTGTTAGCTTCGCTTGGTCGGCGTCGAATTATGGCTCCATGCCCTCCTTAGGGGGTGCCGAGATTCCAAGCAGCCAACGGCCGACGTTCGTCGATTCGTCCATACTCGATGCACCATCTTCACGCCCTGCTTCGGAACGTCAGCGAGCCCAGAAGAGTGACGAGTCCGTCGCGCCGTTTCAACAAATGGTCAAAGGTCTCGGAAACAGGCTTGAGTTGTTCGGGATGGACTTTTTCCGTGACCCTGCGACGACCTACGCTCCCTTGGATCAAGTCGCGCCACCTGTGGATTACCGGATTTCGGTCGGCGACGTTCTAGATGTGAAGGTCTGGGGCGCGGTGACCATGCTGCAACGAGTCCTGGTGGATGGTTCCGGGCAGATTTTCCTCCCTCAGGTTGGCCCGATTCCGGTCGCGGGAATCCGCTTTGGCGACTTGGACAGACATCTTCAGGGAGCCATCGGCAAACAGTTTCGCAATTTTGAAGTTCAAACGAGTCTGGCTCGACAAAAGAGCATGCAAGTTTATGTGACTGGAGCGGTGAACTCCCCCGGCGCGTACACTGTCTCCGGTTTTTCTTCCCTGGTCAATGCGCTGTTGGTCAGTGGAGGTCCGACGAACCAGGGATCGCTTCGTCAACTGGAATTGCGGCGTGCCGGCAAACTGGTTGGAACACTTGACCTGTATGCATTGTTGATCGACGGCGACAAGTCCAAGGACTTCTCCCTGCAATCCGGCGATGTGATCCATATTCCGTCTGCTCGCGGTCAGGTAGCGATCGTCAATGGAGTCTTGAAGCCTGCGATCTATGAGATCAAATCGGGCGAGACATTGAATGACTTGGTCCGCTGGGCCGGGGGATTCTCGATGGGTACGGATGTCCGCCAAGTTCGGCGTGAGCGTCTGGCAGGGGATTCCGGCTTGAAAGTGGATCAGTTCCTTCTTCCGGATTCCGGTAGATCTTGCCTCTTGGGAGATGGCGAAATTTTCGAATTCGCTCGAACCATCCCGAAATTCGAGAATGCCGTGACCTTGCGGGGACACGCGCGGCAAACCGGACGCTTCCCTTGGAAGCCCGGAATGAAAATTCGCGATTTGTTGCCACAGGTCGCAGACCTCATTCCTGACCAATTCTGGAATCGGCTGAATGGATTCGATGAAGGTGCGAACTTGGCGACCGTATCCATGGAACGTCGTCTGGATCTCAATTGGGAATACGCCATGATCCAGCGAATGTCTGGCGACAGTCTCAAGGTGGAAGTGATTCCCTTCTCGCTGGGCGAAGCAATGCGCGATCCAGCATCGAAGGAAAACCTCCTCCTGGAATCCGGAGATGTGGTGACTGTGTTTGGTGCGTCAGACCTGTCCGTACCAGTGCGGTTTCGACCCATGTATGTGAAACTGGATGGCGAAGTTCAAAGAGGGGGGCTGTACAAGGTTCGATATGGAGAGACTCTGAAGGATGTGCTGCAAAGAGCAGGGGGCTTGACTCCTCAGGCGTATTTGTTTGGCGCCAAGTTCCTCAGGGCTTCCACGAAAGCGATCCAGAAGGTCAATTACCGCGAGGTTGTCGACGAGATGGAACGGCAGTTCGAAGGAAGCGTCTCGGCGATCTTGGCGTCGGCGACAAGCACGGAAGAATCCAGGGTGCTCCAGAACCAGGTGAATGCCCAGAGAACCCGCTTCGAGGAGTTGAAGCGGTTCGAACCCGAGGGGCGTCTGGTGCTGGAACTCAAGGAAGACGAGGATCTTGGAATCGACGCCATCCCCGAGATCCCCCTGGAAGACGGGGACGTATTCTCTATTCCCCCCATGCCCAGCACCATCAGCGTTTTCGGAGAGGTTTCCCGACAGACCGCGTTCCTGTATCGACCGGGGCGGGATGTCGGCGATTACCTCTCCAGTGCCGGAGGGCCGTCCAAATGCGCAGACAAGTCCCAGGCGTTCGTGATCCGCGCCGATGGCACCTTGGTTGGCGAGCAGGACTACGGGTTCTTGTTCTGGCAATTGTCGAGCATGTCCGTGTTGCCGGGAGATGCGATCGTGATGCCTCGGAAGCTGGAAACCACCCGTTGGGTGGCTCAGCTGAAGGATTGGACGCAGATTCTGGCGAATTTCGGATTGTCGGCGGCGGCGTTGGCGAGCTTGACCAAGTAGACTCCTCGCGAGCAGGGTGACCGATCCTGCTCCAAACATCCATTCGGAGACGAGATCGATGATTTCAGCGGTTTTGATCGGTTGCGGGCAGATAAGCTCGAATCACGTGTCTGCCATGCTGGGAATTCCGGACCAGGTGAGGCTCGATGCGGTTTGCGATGGGGTGGCGGAGAGAGCGGAAGCCTTGGCTCTCAAGTGCGAGGCCCAATCCGGTCGCAAGCCGATCG
The DNA here is from genome assembly GCA_035352895.1 of Fibrobacteria bacterium. Taxonomy (GTDB): domain Bacteria; phylum Fibrobacterota; class Fibrobacteria; order UBA5070; family UBA5070; genus UBA5070. The sequence goes on from DAOPYN010000022.1 coordinate 51,755, forward strand.
TGTTCACCGATGCCGCCAAGATGCTTCGGGAAGTGAAGCCGCAGTTCGTCGCCATCGCCACTGGATCCGGAAGCCATACGGTCCTGGCGAATCTTGCGTTGGATACCGGTTGCCATGTCATGATCGAGAAGCCGATCGGGCTTTCCCTGCAGGACTCCCGGGCGGTGGTGGAAAAGGCGCGTCTCAAGGGGCTGCAGATCTCCGTTTGCTTCGTGAACCGGTTCCACCCCCATATCCTGCGACTCAAGCAGGCGATCGATGCGGGGCGCCTGGGGCGGATCCTCCACGCGGCGGTCCAAACCCGTTTCAATCGCGGGAACAGCTACTACACCGATGCGCTTTGGAGAGGAACCTGGTCGCAGGATGGCGGAGCTCTGATGAACCAGTGCATCCACGGAATCGACGCGATGCAGTGGTTGATTGGAGATGCGATCTCCCGGATCCATGGGGTCACGAGGCGATTCCAGCGGCCGATCGAGAGCGAAGATTTCGGCTGCGGGATCGTGGAATTCCGTGGCGGGGCCGTCGCCGTGATCGAAGGTACCGTCAACGCCTTCCCCAGCAACGTGGAAGAACGCCTGAGCATTTTCGGCGAGAAGGGTACCGTGATCCTTTCCGGGCCGAGCTTGAAGAAGCTCGAGACATGGCGGGTCGAAGGCGACGACGAGGCCGCCGTTCTTGCCGAGGCTGGGACGGCCGGTCCGGTGGGGCACGTACCCCTGTACAAGGATTTCTTCGCCTCCCTCGAAACAGGCGGAGCATCCGTGGTGGGACTGGAGCAAGGGCTGCGTTCGCTGGAGCTGATCCTTGGTCTTTACAAATCGATGAAGGAAGGACGTCCAGTCGATTTCCCCCTGGAAGATTTCTCGACGGTTGACATGGCGGGTGTATTCGATCCGCAAGAAAGGACTTGAAATGGAATTCTGCGATCTGTCCGCGCAATACGCGGCCTACAAGACGGAAATCGACCAGGCCATGGCCTCGGTGATCGCCTCCACGGCGTTCATCAACGGGCCGGAAGTGAAGACGCTCGAACAGGAGTTGATCGCCTTTTCCGGCGCTCCCCATGCGATCGCCTGCGCCAATGGAACCGACGCGTTGCAAGTCCCCCTGATGGCCATGGGGGTGGGGCCGGGCGACGAGATCATCGTTCCCGATTTCACCTTCTTCGCGACGGCCGAAGTCGTTTCCGTGGTGGGTGCGACGCCGGTGTTCGCCGACATCGATCCCGTGACCTTCAACATCACGGTGGACACCATCCGGCCGTTGATCACCAAGAAGACCAAGGGAATCATTCCGGTTTCGCTCTATGGTCAGATGCCCGATCTGGAAGCCATCTCCGCCCTGGCGCGCGAGCACGGACTTTGGGTGATGGAAGATGGAGCCCAATCCTTCGGCGCCACCCGCAACGGGAGCCGATCCACTTCCGTGACGGGGCTCGCAACCACGTCCTTCTTTCCGGCCAAGCCGTTGGGTTGTTACGGCGATGGAGGGGCCATCTTCTGCCAAGACGAGGCACTTGCCGCGCGCATCCGGGTCCTTTGCAACCACGGACAAGTGAAGCGCTACCACCACGGAATCGTTGGTTTGAACAGTCGGTTGGACAGTCTCCAGGCGGCCATCCTCAGGGTGAAGCTGCGCCACTTCCAGGACGAACTCACGGCGCGGGATCGAATCGCCACCATGTACACGGACCGTTTGCGTGGAGTGGTTTCCACTCCCGTAGTGGATGCCAGCTGTTTCTCGGCATGGGCCCAGTACACCATCCGGGTTCCCCATCGGGAAAAGGTCCAGGCGCATCTGCAGTCCAAGGGGATCCCCACGGCGGTCCACTATCCCGTGCCCCTGCATCGTCAGGAAGTCTTCGCTCACTTGGGGATCACGGACGATCGCTGCCCGAATGCCACGTTGGCGTCCAAGGAGGTCATGTCCCTCCCCATGCACGCATTCCTCACCGAGGCGCAGATCGATGAAGTCACCACGGCGATGAAGGAGGCGTTGTGAGTATTTGGGATAAATTCGCGAAACGATTCGAAATACTAGCTACGTGGAAAATTTCGAATGACTGAGGAGAAAGCATCTTCCGCCTCGCAGACTGAAATCGGTTTTTTCGAAATTGTTGATCTCCTCGTGTCATCGTGGAAAATCATTTTCAGTGTTTCCGTAGTTTTTTCTGCCATTGGAGTTGTCTATGCCCTACTCGCAACTCCAATTTTTAAAGCTACAACAACAATTTTACCCCCCCAACAACAGCAGTCTGCTGCAAATGCGATGATCTCTGCGCTTGGTGGAGGTGTGATTGGCTCTGGGGGAGGGGGAGGAGGAGGCATCGGGGCCGCGCTTGGTTTGAAAAATCCAAGTGATATCTATGTCGCATTTTTCAAAAGTCGCAGAATTGGAGATTCGATAGTTAAAAAATTCAATCTGATTGATTATTATGGTTTGCAAATCAAAACGGATGCATTGAAGGCGCTGGCAAAAGCTACTCATATTACTGCGGCAAAAGAAGGTTTGCTTATCATCCAGGTGGAAGATAAAGATCCAGAAATTTCTGCCAAAATTGCTAATGCATATGTCGAGGAGCTGCGAAGTATGACAAAAAACTTCGCTGTTTCAGAGGCTTCACAAAGACGCAAGTATTTTGAAGAACAGCTTAAAATGATCAAGGATAGTTTAGCTCACGCAGAGGGGCAGCTCCGGATTTTTCAAGAAAAATCTGGAATTATTGAGCCTGAAGTTCAAAGCAGGTCAAGTGCAGAAGCAATGGCTGAATTGAGAAGTCAAATAGTTGCAAAGGAAATTGAGATTAGAGTTATGGCTGAATCTGTTACCGAAAACAATCCAAAGCTTATTCAATACCAGAAAGCCTTAGGAGGGCTCCGGAGTCATTTAAAAGCTCTGACCAAAGGGGATGGGGATGATGTTTGGATCGCGAAGGGCAAAACTCCGGAATTAGGCCTTGAGTATGCTCGCAAATATAGAGATGTCCGTTATTTCGAATCGCTTTTTGAATTTACTGCAAAGCAATATGAAATGGCTCGAATGGATGAAGCTAAAGATGGAATGCTGATTCAAGTAGTCGACTATGCTCAGGTGCCTGAGGTTAGGGAAAGGCCAAAACGAAGTCTTATTGTGATTCTATCTGCATTTTTTGGAGCTTTGAGCTCTTCGATATTTGTTGTCGGTCGCATGATTCTTAATCCGAGTGACCAAACGAGAGTTCGGACTAGACAGTGAGATGAAGTATACAGTAAACACAGGAACCTAGAGGAAAAAATGAACAACAAGGACGTTTTCGTACACGAATCATCGTACGTAGATGAAGGGGCAAATGTCGGAGAAGGCACAAAGATATGGCACTTCTCTCATATTCTATCCGGAGCGAAAATTGGATCCAACTGTTCTATTGGGCAGAACGTAAATGTTGGAGGGCGAGCGATACTCGGAAACAACGTGCGGGTGCAGAACAATGTCTCGATTTATGATGATGTTGTGATTGAGGATGATGTATTCTGCGGTCCAAGTTGTGTCTTTACAAACGTGGTGAATCCTCGAGCCTTTATTAGCCGAAAGAATGAATACAAGGTCACTAGGGTTGGAAAGGGCGCCTCGATTGGGGCAAACGCTACAATCGTTTGCGGCGTTTCGCTTGGTGAATATTCGTTTATTGGTGCTGGTGCGGTTGTGACCAAGGATGTTCCAAGCTATGCTTTAATGGTCGGCACCCCGGCAAGAAGAAAAGGATGGGTCTGCAAGTGCGGGATTCCCCTAAGGGGGAATGAATTAAAATGTGGATCTTGTGGCGAGCAATATCAACTGAAAAATGAATGTCTCAGTCTAATTGAAGGAGAAACACGATGAGCCAGATCGTTGATGATTTTCTTGAGAAAATTTCGAGGCGAGATTTTTGTATTGGCGTAATAGGATTGGGGTATGTTGGATTACCCCTTGCTGTCACTTTTGCTAGAAATGGCGTTAGAGTAATTGGCTTTGAAAAAAGTGCGACAAAATGTGATATGGTCAATTCTGGGAAGAATTACATCGGGGATGTAGACGATCAGGAGCTCAAGCGGATTGTTTCGGAAGGGGTACTTCGAGCATCGACGGAATTCTCCGAAATCCATCTTTGTCAAGCGGTAATGATATGTGTTCCGACACCATTAGACGTTTTTAAAAAGCCGGATTTGAGTTTTATCGAAGGTGCATGCCGCGAGATTGGAAAAAACATGTCGCCCGGCACATTGGTTTGTTTGGAGTCGACGACATATCCAACAACGACGGAAGAGTTCATGCTTCCAATTTTGGAAAAAGAGTCTGGTCTAAAAGCAGGCCAGGATTTCTGGCTTTGTTTTAGTCCAGAACGAGTTGATCCTGGTAATGCTGATTATAAAACAGATAATACACCGAAGGTTGTTGGCGGACTCGGCGAGGATGCCCAAAAAATTGCTATGGCCGTGTATGGAACTGCAATAAAATTCCTCCATGGTGTTAGTAGTCCTCGTGCTGCTGAAATGGTGAAAATTTTGGAGAATACTTACCGATTAGTGAATATTTCGCTTATAAACGAGTTGGCATTACTTGCTGGAAAAATGGACATTAATATTTGGGAAGTAATTGATGCGGCAAAGACTAAGCCATATGGCTTCCAGGCATTCTATCCTGGGCCTGGAATTGGCGGTCACTGCATTCCCCTGGATCCGTTCTATCTGGAGCACATTGCCAAGCAGTTCAATTTTGGTCTCAGCATGATTCATGCGGCGGGCCAGATTAACGACCTAATGCCATATCGCATGATGAACAAAATAAGCTATGCCCTCAATAGGCAAAGTAAATCAATGAATGGATCGAAAATCCTGTTTTTAGGGGTAGCCTATAAAGCAGATATTGATGATGCACGAGAATCGCCTGCGTTGATGGTAATGGATGAATGCAGCAAGAAAGGGGCTGAAGTAATTTTTCATGATCCACATATCTTGGGAGATGTAAAATCGGAGAAGAATAAAGAATATCGTGGGTGTCCGCTTAATGAGCAAATTCTGCAAGAGGTTGATTGTGTAGTGATTACGACAGCGCACTCTTCGATAGATTACGAGAAAGTTGTTTCATCAACAAAATTGGTTGTTGATCTAAGAAATGCTGTCAAGTCGGATGTCGGCAAAAAGAAGAAAGTTTTTAAATTGTGACGGCATTTAATCAGCAATGCGAATGGAGGGGGGTATGGAAAAGTGGTTCTGCGGAAATTTGATGGCTCCCCCCATTTGCTTGCGATGCATTTTAAAATGATCGAAAAAATAAAGCGTACAGTTAATCGGTTTTGGCATTTGGTCGGAGGAGCAATTGGAGCGCAATTGATTGCGATTGCAGTTGCTCCGATTCTTCTTCGGTACTACTCTCCGACCCAATTCGGCCGGTATTCACTTAGCCTAGCCATAGGCTCAATAATGTCCGTTGGGCTAGCTGGCCGATTAGATATGGCGATAGCTATGCCCTCTTCAGAAAAAATGGCGTCAAGAATATTTGCGGCGGCGCTTTCGGTTTCTGTAACATTAGGCGTTATCTCATTGGCCATTACATTGATTGGCTCGCTTCTTGGCTTGTGGGAACTTGCTACAAGTTTGGTTGGCATTATAATTGGAATATTGTTATCGGTATTTCAAATCCAGATAGCGCTCATTAGTCGGAAAAGAGATTTCAAAAAAGTTACTGCTCTTCGGATTTCTCAGTCAATTTTGATGGCCGCCTTTCAACTTCTTTTTGCATGGAAGTTTGAAAGTTCATATGGCCTGGAGATCGGCTGTTTAACGGCACTTTCAGGAATTGTACTCTGCACGTTTGTGTTTGTTGAGTTTGAAAAAACCAGACATAGCTTGGCTGCATTCAGGAATATCCTGTTAAAATACCGTGGCTTTTGGCAGTATGATGTTTGGTCCGCATTATTGAATTGTGTTTCTTCGCAACTCCCAATTCTCTTGATGGGCCATTTTTTCGCCAGTGCACACGTTGGTTATTATTCTTTATCTCAGCGGATTCTTGTTGTTCCGATGGCCGTTGTTGGGTCTAGTGTTGCTCAGGTTTTTTATCAAGAAGCTGCTGAACGGTTTAGGAATGGCGGCATTAACCGTCAATATTTGAAACGATCGATGGGATTTCTTTTGTTTCTTGGAGTCGTAATATTTGTGCCAGTTGTGTTGCTGTCAGAATGGGCAATAATGTTCTTATTTGGCGCCAAGTGGATGCAGTGTGCGCTTGTGATAAAAGTGATCTCGCCATGGTTGTTCCTTGTTTTTGTGGTTTCTCCATTTTCTGGTTTGTTTCAGATTCTTGGTCACCAACGTATTTATCTTCTATCGAACCTCGTACTATTTCTACTGCGGATCTTGGTATTTGTTACGACGGCTACTTTGACGGGTAATTGGGTTTCTTCGATTTTTGCGTATTCATTACTTGGTGTCGCGTATTGGATCTGGGCAGCGGTTCACATTCTTTCTCAGGGGGCAGTATGCGATACTCAATCTGTTTGAGGAACAATCATGGGTTTCCGTGGCTTTGTAAGTCAAATATTTGGGTTAAGGGAGAGGTGTTCATTAATGGGGAAAGAATTGATGGCTTAGATCTCTTGAATCTGCTTGAAGATGAAAACGACACCGCAATCGAAGTACTGGTTCATAAAATTGGAATTAACGGCAGTTACACTATTGTTCGAGCTTATGAAGATTCAGTAGAAGTCCTGTGCGACATTGTTCGTTCATTCCCTGTGTTTTATAGGGAAAAGAATGATGTGTACGAATTGACGGATGCTATCTTGTTTGATTCATCTATTTCAATAGATTCGGATGCAGCTCTTGAATATTTAACTGCAGGCTATGTTACTGGTGATCGGACAATATATAAAGAATGGCGTCAGGTTCGAGCCAGCGAAGCATTGATACTCAGGTTTGATCAAAAAAATGGATTTACAAAATCTTCCGTTTTAGGAAAAAAATTTTCGCGAAATACTAACAAAGCGTACATTGAAGAAGAAAAAATACTTGAAATATGTGAGTCCTTCGATAAGGTTGCTGAAAATATTAAGAAGCTAGCAAAAGACAACGAAATTGTAATTCCATTGAGCGGAGGTCTGGATTCCAGGTTGATCGCAGTAATGTGCAAAAAAAGCGGCTTGAAAAATGTATCGGCATTCTCATACGGAGCTCCAATGAATGAGGAGTCGAGGATTAGCAAAAATGTTGCAGATGCTCTTGGAATTCAGTGGCATTTCGTAGAGTACAATTCGGAAAAATGGGCGAAAATCATCAATAATCAAGCGCTATTTGATTATTGCCGTTCAGGTGGATCATTGCCTCATGTCCAAGATATGATTGCTATTGATGAATTGAAATCGCTCGGGGTATTGGGGGTGAATTCATTGATCTTGCCTGGGCATTCAGGTGATTTTATTGGGGGATCTCATATTCCATGCCATATGGCCTTCTCCAGGGGCATGTCAAGAAATTCCGTAATTGAACACTTTATCCGTAAACATTTTCGTTTGGATCATCATGTATTAGCTGAGAACCGCAAAGCTATTGAGTCATTGATTTCAAGCCAGCTTCATGCATTTTTGAAGATTTCTGTTGCTGAGGCTGTCCAATGCATTGAAGAGTGGGATCTTGCGGAAAGGCAGGCAAAATACATAATAAATAGTGTTCGTGGATATGAGTTCCATAACATAAGATGGTTTTGCCCACTGTATGACACAGCACTTCTCTCGACGCTAGAAAATTTATCAATTCCCGATATTATTGAAACTTATCTATACAGGAGAGCTGTAAAGGCATATTGCCATGAAATACTCGGCGACAAATTTGAATATGGTGTAAGCACCAGGTCGCATTGGAAATATTTTCCGTTTTATATTGTCGAGAAGCTTTCGCTCCGTTGGTTGTTGCCAAAACCAGATTCTTCTGAATTTATGGGGTGCACAATAAAGGGGACGGGTGGCCGGTCATTTCTAGGTGAATTAGCCAGATTTGATCTTGCAAGACTTATGGAGAAAATATCCATTGCCAATGGAAACGAGTCTCTTTGCCAAGGGATAGGCAAGTGTTGAAACGGTTGAGATTGCGATCAATAATTTACATACCGGATGATAGAGAATCGAACGCATGTCATTGTGAGTGTGCCTGATGGATGCGTTCGTGATTTTAAGCTTTTGTTTGCTGGCCATTGTTCTTGTGCTTGATGCAAAAATGCATCGAGTAAGTGATCTTATTGGGATTGCGATTTACTACAACTTGCTTTTTTTAATTGGGATAGGCTTGTATGCGATTTATTTTGGGCTTATTTCAAACAGCTATTTGGATGACATTGATTATGGATCGGTAATGCCTTGGGCGGTCATGTACTTTAATGTATTTATCGTGGTATTTCTTGCGGTTAGCCGTTTAGTCTGCAGGGGAGTTCTGAATGTCGCAAAAAATGGAGACGGCTTTGATGTTCTCATTGGGAGAAAATTTAAAAATATCACATATTTGCTTTTTTTTGGTTTACTTATCCTGTTCGCTATTTCGGAAAATGCTCCACTAAAAAGTTTGTTCACTGGTGATTTATCTAATATCGCATTGGCGGTGTTGCGTTCAGATGCATCACATGGCGGGGGATTTTTTGATAAAGTGAAAACCGAATTGATAAAGAATTTCCTCCCCTTGTTGTTTCCGATAGGCATCGCACTGTATTTTGAGCGGCGAATTCTGATTTTGCCGCTAATCGTTTCAGGAATTGTTTCCTTGGTTTCTTTGATGTGGTTTATAGAGAAGGCGAGTGTTGTGTACTTTGCTCTTTCTATTGTTTGTGTTGTTTTTATGTATAGACCTAGTGCTTTGCGAGTTTCAATGCAATCAGCAGTGTTTTTAGGTATAACGTTTTTTTTTCTGGCGTTCATGTTTTACTTTGTTTACGCAAAACAAGTCAATTCAGAGGGCTTTGGGTATCTACTTGATATTTTCGAACATCGATTCTCGACTCAATCAGTTGGGTATATTCTTTCTTTTCTGTATTTTCCAGAGGAGCTGAGATTCAGGGGTTTAGCAGGGATATCAAATATGCTTGCGCGATTCAGTGGAGAGGACTTTCAGAGTGTCTACGCATGTTTGATCGATTATATTGAGCCAGAGTTCGCGTCAATTTCAGGCTCTATGTCTTCATTTTCGGGTGGGGATGCTTGGGGGCTATTTGGTTATCCAGGACTTATCATTGCGCCACTCGTGTGCGGTGTTTATTATGGTGTGGCAAATTCTGCTTTCTATTCACGCAGGTTGCGCTTTTTGGTGTTCCCCTTAACAATTACACTATTCTATAAGCCAATTCTTGCAAGCTCATTCTTTGGGTTTTTGTTTCCTGTAGGTTTTACCCAGCTCCTGATTGGATATTGGGCATTTGCAAAGGTTGTAAAATGAACAATAAAGTAGTTGTTTGCTGTGTGCATGGAGATCCCCAAAAACAGGTTGGAGCTTGGAGACCATATTTACTTGGGAAGCTTTTGTATAGCAACAATTTTGAAATCAAATATCAGCACAGGATTTCCAGTGATGTTGCTTGGTATCTAGAGTTAATAAAGAATTTGGCGTGGCTAAGGAATGGGGTATTCTGGTATACAGCGGGGCCATTTCGGCAAGTTCCATTCGTTTTGATTGTTCTGTCTGTTTTTCTTAGAGCAAAATTTGTGTTTGATTTGAGGGATGGGTTTTCTCTTAATTACCTGCAATTCAATGGCGGGCGCAAAACAGCTAAATATTGGGCGGCTAGTTTTGTGGAATACTTGATTTTCTTTAGATGCAAGAAGTTTGTTGTAACGACAGAAGGAAATTATCGATACTATTTTAATCGCTTTGGATCCAAAGTTGAGCTTGTGCCAAATGGACACACGCTTTCCCGTCGGGTAATGGCTAGGTCGAAGTCAACAAAGAAGATAGGTTCGCAACGTTTGAGTGCGGTGTGTTTTGGGAAATTTTTTGAGTATGGCAATTCCGCTATAGACGCTATTGCAAATTTGGAGGTAAATTTTAGCGAATATGCTGAAGTGGTTTTGCACCTTATAGGGTCTGATCCATTTTTGAATGAGTCTGCTCTTTCTCGTTTAGATTCGCGTGTGAAGGTGTTAATCCATCCTAGAATGAGATATTCTTTAGCTGCACGTTTTCTTTCGCAGATGGATCTCGGTGTTTGCATTATACGAGATCCAGAATGCGACAACGGGACGAAGGTGTATGACTACATAGGGCT
>DAOPYN010000023.1:0-61693 GCA_035352895.1 Fibrobacteria bacterium
CCTTTGGGATCATGCCTCCCTAGCGTCGGTTGGAGTCTCGGTGTTGGGAAGCGTGGATCCAAACAATCCAGTGGCCTACAACAGTGGAACGGCACCGGACATGATCTCGCGGTTCCAGCGTCTGAAGAAGGGAGCCGACATCAACCGGAACGGACTCTACTTCTTCAACGGGTACCGGCGTACGAGCAAAGGCGAAATGCGCCATCCCCATGCCTGGTGGAACGAAGCGGGGCCGGATTTTCCAGGTGAGCCAGGCGAAAGCTGGTCGCTTTACCTGGCCCTGGAAGAGTTGATGCAAAACCACTATGGCAATGCCTGGAGGACCGACACCTCCCTCAAGGTGGATCTGGTGTCCCACAGTCGCGGAGGGGTCAGCATCCGGGAAATGGTGGCCAAAGCCGGCGGAAAAGATCCGTTTGGAAATCCCTTGCCCACGGGCACAGGCAATCCCGTCAACCATATCCGGACTGTGGTGAGTGCCAACTCCCCGCACTTTGGATCTCTGTATTCTTCCACCGTGGGCGACCAGCCGCCCGAACTGACCAATTCCGTGCGGAAGCTCTTGGCGGACTCGGCGAAGATGGACCTGAAGTTGTTGGATGTCACGGTCACTCCTTCGTTCTTCGGTCTGCTGGGCGAGGCGAACAGTCGGTTGTATCAGGCCTTCGGCGATGCCTCCGGCGCTGGCGAGATGGCGGTGGCCATTGCTTCCACTCCTGCATGGGAGGCAAGCGCCTTGATTGGAGCCACGGTAGGGACTTTCTCCGATCTTCGCCTGACCACCACTGGCAATTGGTTCTGGCTGAAGAACACCAAATGGGAGTTCATCCTTCCTGGAGGGATCACGGCGATGAAAGGGAGCTTCCGCACCGACAAGGACTACGCACACAGGATGACCTTCGAGAGTCGCGAGAAGGGGGGAGGCCAGTTGTCGGTGAGTTCCGATTCCATCAAGAAACTTCTACGTGCCTACCCCACGCTTCCGAACGGTCAGGATCTGGATTTCCAGCCATTGTACAGCGCAGTGCCCGGGATGGGGCCCCTGATCCGAGGTTTGCTGTCCAAGAATCTGGCCTGTCTCTGCGACGTGGAATCCGATCTGCGCAGTGCCGCTTGCTACGGGGCCTTCGAGTCGCTGCGGATTCCGGGAGTTTCCAACAATTTGATTTCGAATGTCCATGCCGACCTCCCTTTGGGCAAATTCTGGGACGACTTTTCCAGGGAATGGCTCTCCCGCTCCGATGCTGCGGTGCAGGAAGAGAGTCAGAAGGCGGTCCAGTCGAGCGGCACTTGGCAAACCCGGTTGCATCCAGGGAAATTCCACGAGCCTCGCCCATATGCCGTCCGTCGCTTTTTGACTATGGGGCGTTTCCCGGATTCGATGGTGCCCCACGGGAGCGTGGAAGCGAGTTTCGACAAATCCATCCTGGGACGGCGATTCACCGGCCAGGATGGCGAAATGGTGGGAAGCGCGCGGCAAGGCCACGACATCTATTGCGCCTTGGCTCCGGACTGCCGCGATCTGCTGGAAAAGGCCACCGGCAAGGTGGTGCGTCTTCCGTGGGACATGGCGTTGCCAGTTCCTTCGGGGACATATCCCTTTGCGTTGCGGAAGCTTTCCCAAACGTCGTTGGAAGTGGAAGGCAATTTCGAGTTCGGGCTCATGAGTCCGGATACCGGGGTCACTGGATTTGGCATCATGAGCGTAGCCACCGGTCAGCAGCCCTTGCGGATCCTGTGGTCGGTCGGGGGCGGCGTGGTGATCGAACACAACGGCACCACCACCACCTTCATCCAACCCGGATATGCCGCCACGCCGCGATTGGTGCGCGTGGGTGACACCTTCACGGTGAAAGCGGTGAGTTGGTCCGGGAAGACCTACTCCAGGAGCGTGGTGTTGCCCGCGATCGGGACCAAAATCAATCTGGGCGTGGACAAGGAAGATCGAGTCCGCTCCTTGCCCGTGCTGGTGGGAACCGGCAACGTGCCCGCGAAGTTCCTGGATCCAAGATCGGACATCCAGGTGCAGGTGTGGTTTCGGGAAACGCGGGCTGCGGAAACCCAGTGGTCGCGTCCCCGGATCGTGGTGGAAAACATCGGGCGAGCGCCGATCGTGGGTCTGAACGTGCGGTATTTCTTCCGGGCCGATCCCACCAAGACGGTGATCTTGGACGCTCCGGCGGGAGGCCTGTGGAAGATCATTCCCATCCATGACGATGTCTATGCCCTGGAGGCGCGCGAAACCACGGTGGTGATCCAGCCAGGTGCGTTCTGGCCCAGCGCGGCGCAGGCAAAGGTGGGTCTGCGGTATGCCGACTGGACTCCCTGGGACGTATTCAAGGATCCATCCAACGACCGCAACTTTGGCATGATCCGCAAGAATGAAACCATCCTCGTTCAAGACCGAAACTACAAGGTCCTGTGGGGACGCGATGTGAGCAAGGGCGATCCGGACCGCCCCGAGGTGCGGCGCGTGCGGGTGGCCACCCGCGAAGGGGCCGTGAACGAAGGAAACATTACCAAACCGCAGATCGAAATCCAGAACGACGGCAGCGTTCCCGTGCAAGACCTGCAAGTGCGTTGGCTTCTGCGGGTGCCGGTGGGGTCTCAGCCGGTGTTGGAAACCTGGAGCGCCCCCAACACCCGATTGGATCTGGTGGATCTGGGTGCCGGGTTGTGGATGGTCCGCGGGTATGTGAAGGCGTGGATCCAGCCGGGACAAAAAGTGTCTGTCGGGTCCTTTGGAGTGCGTCTGTCCGACTGGTCGGCGTGGGATCGTTCGGGAAGTCCGTCCCGCGAGGGGCAAGATGGCCAATGGGTGCTGAACCCGTGGGTGGAAGTGCTGGATGCCCAAGGCGAGCGTCTGTGGGGTCAGTCGCGCAGCCTGGTGGTGCCCCCTCCGCCTCCGCCACCACCGCAGGGATCTGTGAGCGGCTTGCGGGTGGAACTTCGGAGGGAATCCATGCAAGAAACCAACGTGGTCAAGCCCCGCGTGCGGGTGACCAACCAGGGAAGCGACACGGTGCGGTCGTTCCGGTTGGAGTTTCCGGTGGTTCCCGAACGCAGCTTGCAAGTGGTGCTGGATCCGTACTATGTTCCCCAGTGCCAGACCCGGGTGGACGCGCGTCCCTCGGAAACCGTGGGAGTCCTGGAATGCGCGAACCTCCGCTTGGCGCCCAACGCCGTCTGGACGGATCCCGTGGGCGGGGTGTTCGGGATGCACTACCCCGATTGGTCGGTGTGGGACGCCACCAACGATCCGGCCTTCGCGGGAGTTGGCTCGCAGTATGCACCGGCACCCGGGGTGCGGGTGTTGCCGGCGGTATCGCCATGAGGCTCCTCCCCCTGTTTGCCCTGTTGCTCTCCTGTTCCGACAAACCTGTGCAGACGCCGCCGCCCCCCACGGGATGGCGTCCGGCCAGCGTGGAAGCGGAATCCCAAGGCGAGGGAGACAATTTCTGGTGGAGGTTGACTTCGGCGGGAAACCGGTTGCTGGCTATGACGGGAATGGGGGATATCTGGGTCAGCGACGCCTACTCCTCGGGATTCCGGAAAATGGAGTGGAAAAATCCTGGACGACCAAGTGTCTGGTATGCCGAAGGTGATTCTGTCTGGATAGGGACTGAAAAGCCTGGGCGTCTATATGGGTGCCACATTTCAGACTGGACGTGTCGTGATTTAAATTCACCAGACGCAGACACTTTTGATATCAGCTATGTTGGGAAAGCGAACGGAAAATTGGTTTCCAATTCCGTTGCCTCCGGAATTCGATCACTTTGGGTCTGGTCTTCCGGCAGGTGGCAGGATTGGAGTCAAGGCTTTCCTCTTGACGCTATTTACCGCACGCTGGGAGTCGGGGACACCTTGTGGGCGGCGACGTGGTCCAATGGTCTTTGGTACCGGGTGGGATCGGAACCGGCATGGAAACGGCAGCTTTCGCCGCGCCTTACCTGGGTGTTGGGGCCGGATTCGGCCATCGCTCCTCGCGGGCTGGCTTGGCACTCCGGAGCGCTGTGGGTGGCCTATCAGACCGGAGATGTGGTCCGGATGCCCCAAGCCAAACCTCCCTACCAGGATTTCAAGAATTGTCGCTCCGTGAACGGATCCTACGGGGAGTGCAAAAAGACACCCATCAACCTCTACACGGCGCTGTCGTATCGCGATCGGCTGTATGTGGGCGGGTATTATGGGGCCGCCCCGTACGTCCTGGATGATCGCACCGGATTTCTGATTCCCACGGAAATCGCCGGGTGGTGCTGGAACGACTACGCCCAGTGCGGCGGCAAGCGCACTTGGGACCTGGTTGGACTGGGCGACACGCTCTACAGTGCCAGTTCGCGCTACATCATGAAGATCCCGCTCTCGGAAGTGCCAAGCTTCCAGCCCTCCATGATGGACCAGTTCCATTGGTCTGCAGACACATCCTGGCGCGACAGCGTGCTGCGCCGCAACAACCCGATCGGGTGGTGAGAGCGGCGTTTCACAGCTCTTCCCTTCTTTCCTTGGTGGGGCCGTATGGCCTTACGGCCCCACCAAGGAAAGAAGGTTCTTGGATGCTGGTCCCTCTGTTTGCCTTCCTGCTTTCCTGTTCCGACAAACCTGTGCAGACGCCGCCGCCCCCCACGGGATGGCGTCCGGCTAGTGTGGAAGCCGAATCCCAAGGCGAAGGAGACAATTTCTGGTGGAGGTTGACCTCGGCGGGGAACCGATTGCTGGCCATGACGGGAATGGGGGATATCTGGGTCAGCGACGCCTATTCCTCAGGGTTTCGGAAAATGGAGTGGAAGTGGCCAGGTAAGCCATTTACAGTAGTTGCTGATGCAGACTCGGCATGGATTGGGACAGAAGAGCCGGGAAAGGTTTATGGCTGCAAACTTTCGCCATGGAATTGTGCAGATCTGATGGTTCCAGATCAGGACTCAATGAATGTTCACTTTGTAGGAAAGGCAAAGGGAAAGACAATATCTGTTTCTGTATCGTCGAAGTCGCGTTCGTTCTGGATTCAAGAAGGACCTGTCTGGGTTGATTGGAGCCAAGGCTTCCCTGATGATGCGATCTACCGCACGCTGGAAGTCGGGGATACCCTGTGGGCGGCGACGTGGTCCAATGGTCTCTGGTACCGAGTGGGATCGGAGCCAGCCTGGAAACGGCAGCCATCACCACGTCGAACCTGGGTGTTGGGGCCGGATTCGGCCATCGCTCCCCGGGGGTTGGCTTGGCATTCTGGAGCTCTCTGGGTGGCGTATCAAGCCAAGGATATTGTTCGCATGCCTGGTGCGAAGGCTCCGTATCAATCGTTCAGCAATTGCCTTTCTGTGAACGGAAATTACGGGGACTGCAAGAATGCTCCCATCAACCTGTACACGGCTCTGTCGTATCGCGATCGGTTGTATGTGGGCGGCTACTACGGAGCCGCCCCCTACGTCCTGGATGATCGCACTGGGTTTCTGATACCCACGGAAATCGCAGGCTGGTGCTGGAACGACTACGCCCAGTGTGGCGGCAAGCGCACGTGGGATCTGGTGGGACTGGGTGATACGCTCTACACCGCCAGTTCGCGCTACATAATGAAGATTCCCCTCGCGGAAGTCCCAAGCTTCCAGCCCTCCATGATGGACCAGTTCCATTGGTCTGCAGACACATCCTGGCGCGACAGCGTGCTGCGCCGCAACAACCCGATCGGGTGGTGAGGGCAGGAAGGAAGAGATCCGGCAATCACATCTGCCGCTCGAAATCGGCAGGGGATCCAAGGGGGCGAAGTTATTCGGAGGATCGGTCATCCGATCCGGAGAGCCTGAGCCCCCTGGCGCGCGGGATTCCAAAGGGACTGCGCGTACAGTCCCTTTGGCCCGGGGATGTACAGAAGGGGCGGGAAGCGCCCTTCTGTAAACCAGTGCAGGGCAAAGCCCTGCGAATAGGTTGCAGGACGTTGTCCTGCAATATGGCAGGCCGGACGCAGTCCAGGAAAAGCCCCCGGCGGGGAAAGTTTTAGGTTGCAACCCATGTCCACCCAGCCCAAGCTCCATCCCAGTTGGTTGTCGCGCCTGGAGCCGGAATTCGCATCGCCCTGGTTTTCCGACCTCAAGGCCTTCCTGCAGGCGGAAAAAGCCTCCGGGGCCACCGTGTACCCGCCCGGGGGGCGCATCTTCGCGGCGCTGGACGCCACGCCCTACGAATCCGTGCGGGCGGTGATCCTGGGGCAGGACCCCTACCACGGGCCCGGGCAGGCGCACGGATTGTGCTTTTCCGTGCCAGCCGGAATCCGTCCGCCGCCTTCGTTGGTGAACATCCACAAGGAACTGGCCTCCGACCTGGGGCTGCCGCTCCCGCGCCACGGGAGCCTCGAGAAATGGGCGGCCCAGGGGGTGCTCCTGCTGAACACCTGCCTGACCGTGCGCGCGGGCGCTCCCTTGAGCCACCAGGGCCGGGGGTGGGAGCGCTTCACCGATCGCATCGTGGAACTGGTGGCGCAGAAACCGGATCCGGTGGTGTTCCTGCTTTGGGGATCGCCCGCCCGCGAAAAGACCCGGCGCGTGGACCTTTCGCGCCACGGGGTGATCGCCTCGCCCCACCCATCGCCGTTGTCCGCCCACCGTGGATTCTTCGGTAGCCGCCCTTTCAGCCGCGCCAACGCCCTCCTGCGCCAATGGGGGCGTCCCGAGATCGACTGGTCCCTGGATTAGGGACTACAGGAACTAGATTCCGAATCGATGCGCGCAGCCGATGTGGTCAGGAAATCCGGAGTTCTGTCCGGGCGTCTCGACGCCAGGCTCCTGCCTCTGGCATGGCTGGGGGTAGCTTGCGTGGTCGGCTGGTTTTTGTCCCTGCCGGCGTATCGCATCTGGCCTTCCGGAGTCAAGAGCGCAATCCCTTTCAACGATGCGGAATCCGGCGGCAGCTCGCGCATGGTGGTGGATACCTCCCGGGGGCGGCTTGCCCTCAAGGCCACCCTGGATTCCGGTGCCACTTGGCCGGTGGCGGGGGTGATCCTCTTTCTGACCGACAGTGGCAAGACGGTGGACCTGTCCCGTCACAGTTCGCTGGATCTCACCTTGGCATCCTCCACCATGCAGAACGTGCAGATCTGCCTGGTGGAGGAAATCCCCGGATTCACTCGGCCCGATCTCTGGAAGACCGCTCGCTACGAATGCCGGGAACTGGAGCTGCGACCTGGCCAGGACACCTACCGGATGCCTCTGGAAACCTTCACCACGCCGTCGTGGTGGTACACGCTGGCGGGCCTCCGGCCCTCGGTGATCGGGCCCGCCCGGCGCGATCGGGTGCTGCGCCTGATCTTCCAGACCGGCGAAGGCGCCCAGTTGCGCGTGGCCCAGGAGCTGCAGATCTCCCAGATCGTGGTGGCTTCCCACAGCTTCCTGGTATGGAGCCTGTGCTTGGCCTCCGGTGCGTTGGTGGCCTTGGTCCACTTCTTCCTCCTGATGCGGCGGCGCCGACCGGCCGTTTCCTCCGCGGTTGCGGCGCCCTCCAGTCCGCCCACCGGGGTCCTGCATCCCACCCTCAGCTTCCAGCCGCTGGAGGTGGTTTCGTACGCCGACCGCGAGCGGGAGGCCGTCCTGGAATGCCTGGGGCGCGACTACCCGGATCCCGATCTCTCCCTGGAGAAGGTCTCCCGCACCACGGGGGTCCCCTCGGATCGGGTGACCACCCACGTGAAGGCGGCATCGGGACTGCACTTCAAGGCGTACTTGAACAGGATCCGCTGCGAGGCGGCGCGCAAGCTCCTGGTGGAATCGGATCTGCCGGTATCGGAGATCGCCGGCAAGGTGGGCTACGGCAGCGTTCCGCATTTCAACCGGATCTTCCGGGAGGTGCATGGAACCACTCCCACCTCCCTGCGGGGAAATCCCGACGACTCCGAACGAATAGTGGAAACCGGTGACGAGAAGTCCTAAGATGGTCCCGGACTCCACTCCGCACCGGAGGGAAGCCGCGACCACATCTCATGAAAGGAAGGCCCGCTCATGGCCGAACAAGACGCCAACCAGAACGTGTCCGACAAGGATTGGACCACCATTCTCATCGTCTCCCTGTTTCTGGGAGGCTTCGGCGTCCACCGCTTCATGGTCGGCAAGACGGGCACGGGCGTGGCCATGCTGCTGACTCTGGGCGGATGCGGCATCTGGTCTTTGATCGACATCATCACCATCGCCATGGGCAAGTTCACCGATGCCGAAGGTCGATTGATCGTCAACAAGAAGTGAAGCCGGCCAGGACGCATCTGGTCCTTGCCCTTTGGGTCGCCTTCCCGGCGACCTTTTTCGTTCTGGGAATCCTGGATTGGCAGCCGCCCCCGCTGTGCCTCTGGACGCGCTTCTTCCACGTCCGTTGTCCCGGCTGCGGCATGACCCACGCGGCGCTGGACCTGTGCCGCCTGGATTTTGTCGGTGCCTGGCGCCACAACCCGCTCTCGTGGGTGGTCGTGCCCCTGGTGGGTTTCCTGTATCTGCGCTGGGGATGGCGGATCTGGCGATCGGGACGATTTGCTCAGTAAGTGAGTATATTTACTCAGTAAATGAGTATAATTACTCAATTGGCTGATCAACGGAGGAGCTGATGGAGAATTGGTTGCGCCCCAGAACCAAGGAAATCACGGCCCTGATCTCCCAGGAGCACCCGTGGATCCATGCCATGGTTGGGCCAAGGCAGGTAGGAAAGTCCACGGCCTCCCGCCAGATCGCCCAGGCGCTGGGGTGGGAAGTGGTCATGGAATCGGCCGACTCCCCGATCGCCTTGGGACCGGAATGGATCCGCGTCCAGTGGGAGCGCGCGGAAAGACTCGCGCGCAAGGGTGGTCCCTGCCTCTTGGTCCTGGACGAAATCCAGAAGGTCTCGGGCTGGAGCGAGATGCTGAAGTCGCTGTGGGATGCCAGGGGAACGTCGCGGATCCAGGTCCTGATCCTGGGGTCGTCGGCGATGCATATGCAGATGGGGCTCTCGGAATCGCTGGCCGGGAGATTCCTCCTCCACCGCTACGGCCACTGGGCCTTCCATGAGATGCGGGATGCGTTCGGGTTGGATTTGTCGCAGTGGCTCCACTTCGGAGGGTACCCCGGCGCGATCCGCCTGATGGACCAGGAGGATTTGTGGAGGTCGTACATCCGCGATTCCCTGGTGGAGACCGCCTTGGCGAGGGATGTCCTCCAGATGCAGGCGATTCGCAAACCCACCCTGTTGCGCAACCTCTTCGCCCTGGCCTGCCTGCATCCGGCACAATGCCTGTCGTACAACAAGATGCTCGGTGCCCTGCAGGATGCGGGGAACACCGTGACACTCGCCCACTACCTCCAATTGCTGCAGTCGGCTTGGCTGGTGGCGGGTCTGGAGGCCTGGCGACCGGGACTCCAAAGTCCCCGTGGCTCCAGCCCCAAGTTGGTGGTGCTCAACAACGCATTGGCCTCGTCGATGTCCGGCAGGTCCAGAAGCGCGCTGGAGACGGATTCCATTTGGCGCGGGAGGGTGTCGGAAAACGCCATCGCCGCCCATCTGTTCCAGGCCTTGGAAGGGCGCAACGCGCAGTTGCACTGGTGGCGTGACGGGGCTTTGGAAGTGGATCTGGTGGTCCGCTCCCCCAAAGGGCTCTGGGCGATCGAGATCAAGAGCGGCAAACCCGAGAATCCCGCCGGACTGAGGGAGTTCATGCGTCGGTGGCCGGATGCGGTTCCGATGATCGTGGGGCCCGGTGGGATTCCCTTCGAGGAGTTTCTCCAGGCGGATCTTCCGGAGATGTTCTGGGTGTGAGTCCCTAGTGTCAGCGTCCGCCGCGCAGGGCCCAGCCCGTCCAGCGGTCGGCCCAACTGCGGCAATGGGTGGGCTCCACCCGCGCGGAGGGGGTCCATTCCATTCCTGTCTGGGTCGCGATCCACTCGCGCAGGCCTTCGCAGACCGCGTCGTCGTCGCGCAGGTTGGCCAGCAGGGCGCGGGCACCCGCCACGTCGCCACGGCACGCCGCGCAGAAGACGGCCCAGGCGCAGGCGCGAGCTCCCACCTCGGGGTCGGCGGCAAGCGAAAGGAAGATCACTTCGGCTTCCTGGAAGTCCGCTCCCAGGGCCATCATGCGGCCTTCCAGGAAGCGGACCTTGGGATGCCGCGGAGCGGAGGCGGATAGCTCCCCCCAGACCACCAAGGCGCGGATGGTCTCCTCGGCGGCCAGGGCGCATTCCACCTCCAGGACCGATCGTTGGATGGACGAGGGGATCTCGGCGAGGATGGTGCGCGCCTGCGCGACATGTCCGCGGGCCAATTCGGTTTCGGCCAGGGCGAGCCACACGTCCTCGCGCGTCTCGCGGGAGGCCAGGGCGCGGAAGATGCGGATGGCGGGATCCAGGAAGCCGGCCCGCAGGGCGCGGCGACCTCCTTCGAAGGCTTCGGAGGCGCCGGGGAGGTTCCAGGTGGATTCGGGGGAGACGTCGTGGGCTTTGCGCGTGATCAGGCTCATGGAGGGACCGGTGGTTACAACTTCCGGGCCAGCGTCCAGGAAGGAAGCCTGAGCCTGTTGGCACCGTCGACTCCTCGTCGCGATCTCCGACTTGCGGAAAAACCGTCCCCTTTCTCAGGAAGGGCTTGCCGGGCCGAAGGTGATATTGGTCTAAGCGGCTTTCCGCTTGCGGATGGCCTTGGAAACGGGGATCATCTGCACGCACACCTGCGACACCCGATCCGGGTGGGACGATGCCGTGGCCAGGGCCTGCACGGCGCGCCGGAATTCCGCGATCCATCCGGTCACCGTGCGGACGTCGGCTTGGGAAAGCGCCACGGTGAGGGTGGACACGTCCCGCTGGTCGGCGGGGATCCGGTCCAGGCATCGGCTTGCCAGTTCCAGGACCTGTTCGTGCCACTGGCGCAGGGCTTCGCGGGGGATGTCGGGGGATGGCGCGACATGGGCGTCGGTGGGTGCCAGCCGACCCCACTCGTCGCGTCCGAGCAGGCCCGCGCGCTCCAGGAAGGCCACGGATTCCGCCGTTTCAGGGGCGGAAAGGGGAGGAAAGCAATGCCGACCCAGCGTTGAGCCGTCCCCGGTGGAAGGAAGGATCCCGGCCAGCGCCCGCAACGTCGCGTGCTTCCAGTGGTCGTAGTAGTGCGCCGAAGAAGACGGAATCTGTCTGACAGAGATCTCCCGCAGCGCGTCCAGCCGTTCGACGATGCGCTCGCGTTCCTCGTCGTCCTTGCAGGCGGCCAGGCGCACCAGTTCCTCGAAGTAGGCCCCCTGGCGTTCGTCCAGGTGGCACAGGGCGATCGTCGCCGACAGCGCCCGTTGCGGAAGCTGCAGGCGGCCGCGCAGGATGTGCGCGAGCTGGCCGGCGTCCACGTCCAATCGCGCGGCCATGAACCGGTAGGAGAAGGACTTCTGCCGGGCGCGCCGGTGCTCGTAGTGGGCGCGCAGGAACTCCCGGTAGTCCAGGAACGAATACAGGTCGGGAGCCTCGGTGCCGGGGGATGGGGTGTTCATTGCCACCTCAGCCAGCGGACCGAAGGGTCCTGGGTGCGGGCTTCCATTTGCGACCAGCTGCCCTCCCGCGCCGTGTCGGAGATCCGCAGTTGGTCGATGGCGCCCCGGAACCCGACGGCCCCCACGATCCGCTGGCGGGACGCCAGGGGGAAGGCCACCGTGCGGCGGGCGAGCACCTCGGTACCCACCACCAGCCCGATGCGCCGCGAGGCCCCGTCGAAGGTCGCGGCCAGATGGACCCATTCGCCCACCGGAAGGGTGGTGGCGTGGACCAGGTCTTTGGAGGGATCGGCGCCCGACCACACCCGGACGGTGCGGTCGTCCTTCACGGAAAGACCCCAGCGGGAGGAATCCGCGCCGGTGTCGAATCCGGCCAGGACCACCTCCCCGGAGGGTTCCTCCGCGAGCTTCACCCAAAGCGAGACGGTCCAGGATGCGGTGCCTCCGAGTTCGACGGAATCCGTCATCCAGCGGGACGCGTCCCCCAGAAGACGGGCGGATCCCACGGGGCCTTCCGCGGGGAGGGTGGATTCCCAATGGAGGGGGAGCGGACCGGGATCCCCCCCCGAAGATCCCACGTCGGCCGAAAGGAACCCGTTCGGGGTGCCGAAGACCTCCGGCATGCGCGTGGGTGCCGCCACCTTGCGGCCCCAGTGCAACCGCAGGAAATGCTTGGCGGAATTGCCGTTGGCGGTGTCCAGGCGCACCCACACCAGGGCCTCGCGCGTGGCGGCGTCCCAGGTCTGGACAAAAAACGGCAGATGGGTGCCGCGTTCGTCGTCGAAGCGGATCTCGCCGGGGGAGGTGGTGGCGGGATCCAGCACCGAATCCAGCCGCACCGGAACCGGGAAGGCGACCTGGTCGCCCTGCACGGCGGCCCCCTGGGTGGAAAGATCCACCACGGCCAGCCGCGCCTGGGGCCAGAGGGAGTAGTCCTCCTCGAAGAAGTCGGTGGAAAACCACGTGCCCGTGGAGCGCACTTCCGCCGGCTGCACGCGGGCGACGGTCCGGAGCGAACGGACGACGCCGGAGGAATCCGCCTTCACCAGCAAGGGAAGGTCTCCGGCGGGCAGGGGGCCCAGAAGGAAGGCTCCGGTCGAATCCGTGCTGGCTTGCAGATCGGTGCCACGCACGTACACCCTTCCGCCGGAGAAGCCCTGTGCGAGCCGTCCCGCGAGCCAGCCTCCGGTGGCCAGGCGAAGCGGCGCGTCCGAGGCGGAGGGGTCTTCGGCCAGGGCCATTTCGTTGGCCTTCCGGAACAGCACCGTCCAGCGTCCGGCGCGCAGCGGCAGGTTCCAGCGGCCCTGGTCGTCGGTCCATGTGGATTCGGCCGAGAAGGCCGAGTCGGCGGTGACGCCAGCGGGCGTGCGGGTCACCAGGCAGCGGGCGGCGGGTGCGCCCCGCGAATCCACCACGCTTCCGTGGAGGGCGTTGGGAACCTCCGACGAGGTTCCGCCCGCCACGCGGTCGCCATCGCAACCCCAGAGGAACAACGAGCAGAGGCCGAGCAGGCGGGTCTTCATGGGGACTCCGACGCGGTGGGTGCGGCGACCGGGAAGATCTGGATCCCCAGTTGGTAGATGCGATCGGGGGTGGTGGTCCGATGGGCAAGCGACTGGACCTTCCGGCGCAGCTCGCGAGCCATTTCGCGAGCGGCGGCGAATCCGGCTTCGTCCAGGGTGGCGGTGACCGCCGAGATGTCGCGTTCCTCGGGGGGTACGGAGGCGATGGCCATCCGCGAGAGCTCGATTCCCTGACGATGGAATCCGCGGACCACCTGCACCGGGATGTCCGGTCCGGCCAGCAGATGGGCTTCCGTGGTGCGAAGCACACCGTCGCGGTCCCGCTCCACCAGTCCCAGCTCCATCAGGAGCTCCACGCTGTGCCGCGCGTCCTCGGGTGGCACCGGTGGCTGGCAAAGTTCTCCCAGGTTGGATCCGTCGCCGCGATGTCCTCCCATGCCCACCAGGGCGCGCAGGGCGGCGTGGTGCCAGCGGGTGTAGAACTCCGCCTGCAGACCGCCGATCTCCCGGGTGGCCACGCCGCGAAGCGCCGCCAGCCGCGCACGGCAGCGGACGCGTTCGTCTTCCGAACGGACGCGGTCCAGGCGCAGGAGTTCCTCGAGGTAGGCGCTGGCGCGACGGTCCAGATCGAACAGGCGGGAAAGTCCGGGAACGTAGCGGAACGGCAGCGGTGCGCTTCCGCGCAGGATCCGCGCCAACTGGGCGGGATCCATGCCCAGCGATTCGGCGACGTGCTTCCAGGTGAAGGAACTCTCGCGCAGGCGGAGTTCCTCCTGGGCCTCGCGCACGAACGCGCGCCAATCGAGGTGGGCGTAGACAGGATGCATCTCGATGGAAGTCTACCCTGTCCGGGCCCCGCGGGGGGCGGCTTCGTGCATTCCCCGCGTTGAACGACGGTCCATCGCAACGAGTCGAGGGTCATCGCCCCCAGCGGGACATCATTCCATCGTAGGCGTCGGTGCGGCGGTCGCGCATGAACGGCCAGATGTGGCGGACGGTCTCGATGCGGTCGCGCTGGCATTCCACCACGGCCACTTCCGGCTGGTCGTGGCTGCACTGGTGGAGGATCCTCCCTTCCGGGTCGGCCACGAACGAGCCTCCCCAGAATTCCAGGCGGCCTTCGCGGCCGATCCGGTTGGGGGCCGCCACGAACACGCCGTTGGCGATGGCATGGGCGCGCATGGAGGTGAGCCAGGCGTCGTACTGGACCGGACGCACGGAGGGCGTTTCGAGGTCGTCCCAGGCGATGGCGGTGGGATACAGGAGGATTTCGGCACCTTGCAGGGTGGTGAGGCGGGCCGCCTCGGGAAACCACTGGTCCCAGCAGATCAGCACCCCGATCCTTCCGACGGCGGTGTCGTGGGCCTGGAATCCGAGGTCGCCGGGAGCGAAGTAGAACTTCTCGTCGAAGCCCGGATCCTGGGGGATGTGCATCTTGCGGTACACGCCGGCCAGGCTGCCGTCGGCGTCGCAGACCACCGAGGTGTTGTGGTACAGGCCGGGGACGCGCTTTTCGAACAGCGACCCCACGATGACGCAGCCCAGCTTGGCGGCCAGTTCCTGGAGGCGGTTGGTGGTGGGCCCGGGAATGGTTTCGGCGCGGTCGAAGTGGCGCAATTCCTGTCCCTGGCAGAAGTAGGGGCCCATGAACAGTTCCTGCGTCACGATCAAGGTGGCGCCCTGACGGGCGGCTTCCTCGGCCTGCTGGCGAAACCGCGACCAGCAGATCTCGGGGTCGTCGTCGGCCTTGTGTTGGCAGAGAGCTACGCGCAGGGGCAGGCTCATGGATTCTCCCGGGACTCTGGTGGCGGAGGGGTGAAGAGATGGGCGCGGGACCTCTGCAGAAGATAGGCATCGGCAAGCACCAGAGCGGCCATCGCCTCCACGATCGGCACGGCGCGACCCACCACGCAGGGGTCGTGGCGTCCACGGGCGGAAAGAACCGCTTCGTTGCCGTCGCGATCCACCGTCTCCTGCGACGAGGCGATGGTGGCTGTGGGTTTGAAGGCGATGCGGGCGTCGATGGGTTCGCCCACCGAGATCCCGCCCTGGACGCCTCCGGAATCGTTCTTGGTCTGGACGACTCCGCCCGCGCGGGCACGGAGCGGATCGTTGTGGACGGAGCCGCGCAGCCGGGTGCCGGCGAAACCCGACCCGATCTCGAAGCCCTTGGTGGCGGGAATGGAAAGCATGGCCTTGGCCAGTTCCGCTTCCAGGCGATCGAACACCGGCTCGCCGAGGCCCACCGGGGGATTGGCGATTCGCAGCCGCACCACGCCTCCGACCGAATCGCCGTCCCCGCGGGCGCGGACGATGGCCTCTTCCATCGCCGCCGAAGCGGTGGGGTCCGGGCAACGGACCAGGCTCGCCTCGATGGCGTCCGCGGTGACCGATGCGGGATCGATGTCGGCGACGACGTTTTCCACCGATTCCACCCAGGCCAGAATGCGGGTGCCGCAGGCATCGCGCAGCAGCCGTTTGGCCAAGGCGCCAGCGGCCACTCGTCCGATGGATTCGCGCACGCTGGAACGCCCTCCGCCGCGATGGTCGCGGAAGCCGTACTTGAGATCGTAGGCGCGGTCGGCGTGCGATGGCCGGTAGAGTTTCTCCATCTCGGAGTAGTCTCCGGAGCGCTGGTCGCCGTTGCGCACTTCCAAGGCCAGCGGAGTGCCGGTGGCCCTGCCGTGGAAGACTCCCGAGAGGATCTCCACGCTGTCCGCTTCCTTGCGCTGGGTGGTGAGCTTGTTCTGGCCGGGCCGGCGCCGGTCGAGTTCGGCCTGGATTTCCTGGAGGTCCACCACCAATCCGGCGGGTAGACCGTCCACGATGCATCCCACCGCCACGCCGTGGCTCTCTCCGTAGGTGCTGACCCTCAGTACGCGTCCGAAAACATTTCCCATGGTGGGAGGCAAAGGTAACCCCACCCGCGGCGGCGGGGTTGGGGTCGGGGGGGCTACTTCTTGCGGACCCTGTCGATCACGACCCCTCCACCGGTGGGTGCGGTGGCGAGGAACGTCTTGAGCTCTTCCAGGCTGAGGGTGAGCATTTCGAGGTTGGCGCGGTAGGGCATCTGGCCGGTGCGCGCCACCAGGTGGGAGCAGACCTCGATGCGGACATTGTTCCCCGCGGTGTGCGCCAGCCGGAACCGCAAGCGGATCTTGGTGCCGACTTCCGGGATCACCCCGAACAGCTGTTGGGACAGTTCCGCTTCGGCAGGTCGGACGAATTCGATGCTGTCGCTCTTGTTCACGGAAAGGGCCCAGCCTCGGCCCATCACGTGGGGAATCATGCGCGTCCGCACGCCGGCGAAGCCGAGCTTTTCGATGATCACGACGGGCCGGGGATCTTCGCCCGTGGAATCCACCAGTCCGGCGGGCTTGGTGGGTGCCACCGGAGGCGGGGCGATGGGCTTGTCGGTGCCGGGAGTGACCACCGTGGTTGTTGGTGGGGGCAGGGGGAGGTCTGGTTCGGGCTTGGGACCGCAGGACGTCAACCACATCGCGGCCAAGCAGGGAAGGGCGAGATTGGAAACGGAAAAACGCATGTCTTCTTTAAAATGGCTATCCGGATGCCCGACGGGGGGTGATTTTTCACCCCCCCGTTGGCTCCTCCCACGATCAGCCTTGGAGCGCTCGGGCCGCCTCCGCCAGATCGCGAAGCTCCTGGATCCTGGCCGGAAGCCGCTTCAGGAGCGCCCGAGCACGTTCCGCGACCTGTACCGCGGTGAATCCGAATTTCTCGTCCAGCACCTTGAAGTTGGCCGAGGCTCCGAAACGGGGCAGTCCGAAGACTTCGCCCAGAGGCCCTTCCAGACCCTGGAAGACGCAAGGCAGGCCGGCGGTCAGAGCCAGCACGGGAACGCCCGTGGGCAGCACCGAACGACGGTAGGATTCGTCCTGCTCCAGGAACAGTCCAACGGATGGAACGCTCGCCACCCGGGTGGCCACGCCTTCGGCGCGGAGGATCTCGCTCACCTGGTGGGCCAGGCCCAGTTCCGATCCATTGGCCAGAAGCACCAGCCGAGGGGCCTCGCCGGAAACCACGTATCCGCCGCGAGCGGTGGACTTTGCGTTGTCCGCGCGGGAAGCGGGTCCGGCGGGGAGATCCAGGAGGTCCTGGCGCGAGAAGATCATGGCCGAGGGCCCGTGGACGTTTTCCAACGACAGGCGCCAAGCCTCGCGGACCTCCGCGGAATCGCCGGGGCGCAGCACCAGCATGGAACGGCGTCCGGAGAGGTTCTTCATCTGCTCCAGGAGGCGCAGCTGGGCTTCCTGCTCGATGGGTTGGTGGGTGGGGCCGTCTTCACCCACCCGGAAGCTGTCGTGGGTCCAGAAGAACACCACGCGGGTTTCCTGGAGCGCGGCCATGCGAAGCACGGGCTTCATGTAGTCGGAGAACGAGAAGAACGTGGAGCACACGGGGAACACGCCGCCGTGCAGGCTCATGCCCACGGCGATGGCGGCCATGGTGAGTTCCGCGACACCCACCTGCAGGAAGGCCCCGGAGAAGTCCCCGCGCGCGAAGGCGCCGGTCTTCTTGAGGAAGGCCTCGCTCTTGTCGGAATCGGCGAGGTCGGCCGACATGCACACCATGTTGGGGACGCGCTCGGCCAGGCGCTCCAGCACCTTCGCGCTGGCGTTGCGGCTGGCGAGATTCTCGCCGAAGGCGATGTCGTCCCAACCCACGTTCCAGGGGCCGTGCGCGAAGAACTTCGCGTAGGAATCGGCCTTGCCGGGATCCGCCTTGGCCCATTCGGAGCGGGCCTGGCGGCGCCGGGCCACGATCTGGGCAAGTTCCGCCTGGCGGCGCTTCTGGCCTTCCAACACTTCAGGGAGGATCTGGATGGGGTTTTCCGGGTCGCCGCCCAGGGCGGCGACGGTGGCCTTGGTGTTGGCCTCGCCGAATGGGGCGCCGTGCTGTTTCACGTCGCCTTCCCACACGGAACCGTCGGCTTTGCGCGCGCCCTTGCCCATCACGGTCTTGCCGATGACCAGGGTGGGCCCCGCGGTCTCGACGCTGGCCTTGTCCAGGGCCGCGCGCATCTGGGCGTAGTCGTGCCCGTCCACCTCGTGGACCACCCAACCCCAGGCGCGGTACTTGGCCGCGGTGTCCTCGGAGGTGGTCGCCGACACCTTGTGCGAAAGCTGCACGTCGTTGGCGTCGTAGAACATCACCAGATTGGATAGTCCCAGGTGGCCCGCGATGCGGCCAGCCCCTTGGGAAATCTCTTCCTGGATGCCGCCGTCGGAGATGTACACCCAAGTCTTGTGGGAAAGCCACTCGCCGAAACGCGCGGCAAGGAAACGCTCGGCGATGGCCGCACCCACGCCGAACACGTGTCCTTGTCCCAACGGACCCGAGGTGTTCTCCACTCCGTGGGCGGGGTCGTGTTCGGGGTGCCCCGGGGTGTGCGAGCCCCAACGGCGGAACTGCTTGAGGTCTTCCAGGGAATAGTGGCCCATGGTGGCGAGGGTCGCGTACAGCATGGGGCTCATGTGTCCCGGATCCAGGAAGAAACGGTCGCGTTCCGTCCACTGTGGATCCTGGGGATCGTACACCAGGTATTCGGAATAGAGCAGGTGGATGAAATCCGCTCCGCCCATGGGACCGCCCGGGTGCCCGCTGTTGGCGACCTGGGGCATGGCGGCGGAGAGCCAACGGATGTTGTCGGCACCCTTCCTCAACAGTGAGTCTTCGAAACGCATAGGGGCGCCAAGTTAGAAAGCTCGTCGCAATCCCGGTTGCTTGTCCTGAGGCTAATTGAGGATGCTTATATCCGGAAAGGGTGGTTTCCGGGGGGAGCTACCTTCGACAGATGGATCTCTCGCTCGCCGACGCCTTGCCCCGTGGAGAAGACTGCGCTCCCGACAAACTCCTGGAGCGTTTCCTGGAAGTCCATTCGCTGCGGGGCTTGTCCCTGTATCCCGCGCAGGAGGAAGCCCTGCTGGAGCTGTGGGACGGGAAGAACGTCATCCTCAACACCCCCACGGGGTCGGGCAAGTCGCTGGTGGCCTCCGGACTCCATTTCCTTTCCCTGGCCCAGGGGCGGCGATCGGTGTACACGTGCCCCATCAAGGCCTTGGTGAACGAGAAGTGGATGGCCCTGTGCAAGGAGTTCGGCCCGGACAACGTGGGCCTTTCCACCGGAGACGCCTCCGTGAACCACGGGGCCCCCATCCTCTGCTGCACGGCGGAGATCCTCTCCAACATGGCGCTGTCGGAAGGGGAGGATTGCCCCATCGTGGACGTGGTGATGGACGAATTCCACTACTACTCCGACCGCCAGCGCGGCGTGGCCTGGCAGGTGCCGCTTCTGACCCTCCCGCGCGCCCGTTTCCTGCTGATGAGCGCCACCCTGGGCGAAACCTCCTTCTTCGAACAGGAATTGACGCGCCGCACGGGGCGACCCACCGCCGTGGTGAAGTCGGCCATCCGTCCGGTTCCGCTCAAGTTCGACTGGTCGGAAAATCCTCTTCCCAACGCCGTGCAGGCCCTGGTGGAGCGGGGCAAGGCCCCGGTGTACGTGGTGCACTTCACGCAGGCCGACGCCGCCCGCAACGCCCAGAACTTCACCAGCCTGGACATCTGCACCAAGGAAGAGAAGGAGAAGATCGGCAAGGCCCTGGATGGTTTCCGCTTCTCCAGCCCCTACGGCCCCGACCTAAAGCGCTGGCTGCGCCAGGGGATCGGGCTGCACCATGCGGGGCTCCTTCCCAAGTACCGGATCCTCACCGAAAAGCTCGCCCAGCAGGGACTGCTCAAGGTGATCTGCGGCACCGACACCCTGGGCGTGGGCGTGAACGTCCCCATCCGCAGCGTCCTGTTCACGCAGCTGTGCAAGTGGAACGGCGACAAGACCTCCATCCTCACGGCCCGCGACTTCCACCAGATCAGCGGTCGTGCCGGACGCAAGGGCTTCGACGACATCGGCTACGTGGTGGCCCAGGCGCCGGAGCACGTGATCGAAAACCTGAAGCTCGCCGCCAAGGCCAGCCAGAGCGGACGCAAGTTCCAGAAGCAGAAGCCGCCGGAGAAAGGCTACGTGCCCTGGGACGAGCAGACCTTCCGGAGGCTGATCGATGCCCAGCCGGAGGCGCTCAAGTCCAGCTTCGGCGTGGGCCACGGCATGCTCCTGAACATCTTGTCGCGCCCCACCGACGGTTGCCGTGCCCTGCGGCAGCTGATCCGCGACTGCCACGAAGGCCCAAAGGACAAGATCCGTCATCGCGACCGGGCCTTCCAGCTGTTCCGTCCGCTGGTGGAGCGGGGGATCGTCGAGTTCATCCCGCCCTCCGCGCCGGGAATGGCGAAGCTGCGCGTCAAGGCGGATCTGGGCGAGGACTTCTCCATGGACCATGCCCTGGCGCTGTGGCTCCTGGACACCATCCCCCTCCTGGACCGCGAGTCGCCGGAATACCCATTGGATCTGATGACCCTGGTGGAGTCCATCCTGGAGGATCCCGACCTGATCCTGCGAAAGCAGCTGGAGAAGGCCAAGACCCGCCGCCTGGCCGAACTCAAGGCCGAAGGCGTGGAATACGACGCCCGCATGGCCGAGCTCCAGGAGATGGAGTACCCCAAGCCTCTGCGCGAGTTCGTGTACGGGACCTTCAACACCTTCGCCGAACGCCACCCCTGGGTGGGCAACGACAACATCCGTCCCAAGTCCATCGCGCGGGAGATGTTCGAGGGATTCCGGACGTTCTCCGACTACGTGAAGGAGTACGAGCTGCAACGCACGGAGGGGCTTCTCCTGCGCCACCTCAACTCCGTGTACCGGGTGCTGGCCCAGACCGTCCCGGAATCGGCCAAGACCGAGGAGGTCCAGGAGATGGAAACCTATCTGGGCGCCATGGTGCGCCAGGTGGATTCCTCGCTCCTGGAGGAATGGGAGCGGCTCAAGAACCCTTCCTTCCAGGCGGAGGCCACCGACGAGCTGCGCCCGCCGGGAGCCGAGGAGGCCGCCCGCGACATCACCCGCGACGAGAAATCCTTCCTGGGTCTGGTGCGCACGCGGATCTTCTCGTTTCTGCGGTTGTGGAGCGTGGACGAGCACGAGGAAGCCCTGGAGATCCTGGCTCCCGCCTCCGACGAGGAGCCCTGGACCCTCTTCTCGCTTCGGGAACGCCGCGACCTCTTCGGGGCGAACAACGGCTCCTTGCGCCTGGACGCCGAAGGGCGCAACCTCCGCCACACCCAGGTGGCCAAGGCGCCGGACACCTGGACGGTGGAACAGGTCCTGAAGGATTCGGAAGGACACGACGACTGGATGGCGACGTTTTCCGTCGATCTGTCCGCATCGCGCGAGAAGGGCGAAGCGGTGGTCTCGCTGGTGTCCATCCGGGAGATCTGACCCGGATCGGGGATCCCGGTGGCGGCTTAGGGAACCATCACGAAGGAGAATTCCGTTCCGAAGAACGCCCTTCCGGACCGGAAGTAGGTCGCCGAACCCAGATAGGTTCCGGCACGCAGGCCGGAGAGGCCGATGGTGGCCTCGGAGGTGGCATCCACCTGGCGGTGCGCTCCCATCCGGAATTGGCCCCGGAGGTCGCGGATCGCGATGGAGACCTCGTCGGCATCGGAGGCTTCCAGCACGAGCGTCCGGTCCGGCCTCACGTGGGCGACGGTGCGGGTCGCGGGCTGGATCCGCTCCGTCCCGCTCTGGCAGGCGGCTTCCGGGTCCTTGGAATCGGGCGATTGCAAGCCGAAGAATCTGATGATCGTGTCCTCCTCGTAGGTCATGCTGTGCGGCTGGCCCGGCGACGACCATGCGTCCAGGACGGCCACGCCGCAGGCGTTCGTCCAGGTCTGCCGGTTGTAGGTGTAGGAGGGCGTGGTGACCTTGCCGGAGGTGGTGGGCGTGGTCGGGAGCTCCAGGACGTTGGTCCACTCCTTGAGGGATTCGCCGAAATTCTTGAAATTGATGGTCTGGTCGGATTCGCCGTGGTAGATCTGCACGCGTGGACGATGTCCCTTGTATCCGGGGTTGATCGCCCGCACGTAGTCTCCCCACTGCTGGGCGGTCTTCGTCACGTTTCCGCCCGCGCAGGGACCGCTCCACTGGTTGGAGGCCGCGTAGCTTTCGGCCCAGCAGCCGCAGGCCACGCCGGCGCGTGGGGCACCCGCGGCGAAGAGGTCCGGGTAGACCCCCAGCAACGCCTGGGTCATCATGGCCCCCGACGATCCGCCCACCACGTACACCCGGCTGGAATCCCCGCCGTACTTCTTCAGCGCGTAGCGCACCATGGTGGCGATCGCGTGGGGATCGCCGCCACCGTCGCGGGTCAGGGCCGCCTTGGAGCCCACGTCCCAGCAGTTCTGGCCGGGATTGTCGGGGAAGATCATCACAAACCCGTTCTTGTCCGCGGCGGCCAGGAACTTGCCCATGTTGCCCGCCTGCCCGGCGGCGGAGCTGCCGCAGGAATGGTTGGACACCACGATGGGCGGTTTGGCGGCGAGCTTGGCGGGCACGTACACGTACATCTTCGCGTAGCTGGGAAGATTGACCGATCCCTTCCAGGTGGCCACGGGGACCTCGGTGAGGGTGACGGCCTGCGCTCGTGGGGCCAGGAGCAGTCCTCCCAGCAGGAACAGGGTGGTTGTCCGTTGGATCGCGAGCATCGTTCGTTCCCTTCTCCGGCGTCATCCATGCGCCCGATCCTGGGTAGATAGGCCTGACCGAGCCGCGCGTGGGCGTGGATGGGAAGGTTTCCGTTGTAGAAATGACCAGGGTGAGTGCCCGCGGTGGCGATCGAGCCTTTGGAAACCGCGTGACGACAGCCTTCCTCGAAAGAAGCTCGAGAAACCACCTCTGGGGATCTCCGAGGCGGCGGTATATTCGTGACAGTTTCCGAGATCCGCGGCACAGGTGCGGATCGCCATCCACTCACCCGACGAACTCCGGCGTCCGCCGACAGGTGGACGAGATTTTCGGAAATTGTCAACCTCTCGTCCGTGGGGGGCGGGCACTCGTTTCCGCATCGCGGACACACCAAGGAAAACCCATGGACAGTTCCCTGAAAGAAACCTCCAACGCCATACGGCCGGGTGCCGGCTCCCGCATCGTCGGCCGGGCGGTCGCCGGTAGCTTGGCCCTGGCCGTCGCCATCATCGCGGGCGAAGGCCCCTGCGACATCTACGCCAAGGCGGGCACTCCCTGCGTGGGCGCTTTCAGCACCACGCGCGCCCTCTACGCGGACTTCAACGGTCCGCTCATCCAGGTCCGCGATTCGGCCTCCAACAAGACCAAGGACATCTACCCCATCGCGCCGGGCGGAGTCATCAACAAGGCGTCCATCGATTCCTTCGTGAAGGGCAAGGGATCCATCTCCATGCTCTACGACCAGTCGCCGAAGAAGAACCACCTGCCTCCGTCGCCCCGCTGCAACTACCTGGAAGCCGGCCTGGAATCGGATCTTTCCAAGGGCCAGACCAAGCTCGACGGCAACACCGTCCCGGGCATCTACATCACGGGGGCCTCGCCCGCCGACGTGTGGGTGTCCAGGCGCATCAAGAACGTCGCCTACCGCAACAACGCGGCCAAGGGGACGGCCACGGGCAACCAGGCCGAGACCATGTACATGGTGGTCGACGGAAAACGCTACAGCGAGCCGTGTTGCTTCTCGTACGGCAACGGCGAGACCACCGGCAACGACGACGGCAACGGGACCATGGAATCCATCTACTGGGGGACCAACATCTCGTGGGGCGGACCCGGCGAGGGCAAGGGTCCCTGGATCGCCGCCGACCTGGAAAACGGCATGTACAAGAGCGACAGGGGCGGACACACCTCGTCGGTCACCTCCCCCAACAACAAGACCATCAACGTGAGCTACGCGAGCCTATTCCTGAAGGGGCCCGCCGCCGACAGCTTCGGACTCAAGGCGGGCGATGCCCAGACCGGAAAGCTCACCACCATGTGGAACGGCAAGCGCCCCACCCCCAACTACTATCCCAAGAAGCTCCAGGGCGCCATCTTCCTGGGCACCGGCGGCGACGGCAGCCCCGGCGGCACGGGCACCTTCTACGAAGGCGTGATCACCATCGGGAATCCTCCCGATTCGATCGACGACCAGATCCAGGCCAACATCGTGGCCGCCGGCTACGGACGGCAAATCTCGACGGTGGCCCCACGCTACGCCGACCGTGCCCGCGCGAGCCTGCTGCATTCGCCGTCCCGGTCGGTGGCGATCGTGGAATACGACGCGAGCCAGACCGGACGCGTGGACCTGGAAGTGGCGAGCCTCTCCGGCAAGCGCATGGCGCGGATCTCCCACCCGGATCCGTCCGTGGGCACGCACCAGATCGCCTGGGACGCCTCGACGGCCCCCGGCGGACTCTACGCGCTGCGCTTGACGCGCGACGCCAAGGTCCTGTGGACCGGACAGGTCCTGATCGAACGCTGAGGCGAAAGTGGACGGATTCCGTCAGGAGTCCGTCCGTCAATCCTTCAGGCAGCGCAGGGATTCGGTCCCGGACTTCTCCGAGGCGCTGAAGGTGATCCCGGTGCCGGTGTTGAATGTCCTGAAGTCGGTGGTGTACTTGCCGTCGGTCGGATTCGTTTCCTGCGCGGTGCTCCACCACCAGGCGCCTTCGCCGAAGCCCTGCAACCTGTTGTCGACCACGCCCGGCGTGCTGGGATGGGCGGAAAACCAGAAATCGTCCGTTCCGAATCCTGTCGAGTCGCCCCCGATCCACCCTCCGGCGGACTTCAGCCTGGCACCGGCACGCTCCCAGCCGCCCGCGGTCGCGATGAGTTCTTCCCATTCGGAACGCGAAGGGATGTGCCAGCCGGTCGGGCAGAGTCCCTGGCGTCGGGCGGAGCCACCGGGCCAGATCTTCCGGTTGTATGCGGAATCCGCCACCATGGCTTCCGCCCAGGTGTAGAGCCTCCCGTACTTCGCGCAATCGGCCTGGTCGGGCAACAAGCAGATCCCGAAGGTGTCCTTCGTTCCGGTGGTCTGCCGGTAGTTCAGGTTCTGCGCCATCCAGGTCTGCTTGCCGATGGTGACGATCCGGTATCGCTGCCCGTCGCGGGCGTCCGTGATCCGGACCCCCTGGCGCACCCGCACCCGCACGGTGTCCACCGCCGACATGTTGCCTCGCTCGTCGGTCACCCGCACGTGCACGGGATAGTCCTCGGTGGGGACCTGCGGCAGCTCGATGGTGGTATCCGACCGCCCGGTGGCGAGTGCAAGGGCGCCCACACCCCACTCCACCTTGGCGAGCTGGCCCGCGTTGAGGGAGACCACCTGGAGTTGCAGACGGGTTCCCACCTCGCCGACGGTGTTGTCCACCCAGAAGGAGGGGCGGGGGTTGGTCACCGTGATCCTGGAGCTGGTGGAGTCGCGGTTTCCCTTCGCATCGACCCGGATCACCGTCAGGCGGTAGGTCTTCGCGTCGCTCGAGTCCACCGAGGGAACCACGGGATAGGCATGGTTCGCCCAGAGGGAGGGGCCTCCGTAGACGGTGTCCCTGGTGCCGTCGCCGAAGTCCACGATGGTCATGGCCACGCCGTCGGTATCGGCCACGAAGACCTCGAAGGTGAACCCTTCCCCGGCCATGACGGTGCGATCGGGAACCTTCCCCAGCGAATCGAGGTGACAGACGGAAATCGTCGTTCCCGTGAGGAACACGTTCCCGTCGACATCGGTCACCCGGCAGAGGATTTCGTGGCGGGTTCTCCCCGGCCAGCTCCACTTCATGGACTTCCGCGCACCACCGACCAGGTAGCCGGCGCCATCCACATTCCATTCGATCTTCCCGATCCCCAGCTTGTGCCGCTGCGACATCGCGATCTCCACGACCTGCGGGGTGAAGGTCGATTGGATGGACCCGGCGAGGATCCTTCCCGAAGGGAGGGCATTGGAAAGGTGGAGGGCGCTGTCGAACCGGAGCGTGTCCGCGTCTCCGGGAAGGTCCATGGTGTCGGACAGGCCGATCCTGCGTTGGCCGTTCCCCAGCACATGGATCCAGGCGCGTTGGCGAGGCTTTGCGATGGACGAATCCATGGGCAGGTAGAGGTCGCCGGAAACCAATCCCTTCAGGAAGGTGCCGTTTCCCGGGAGAGGTTCGTCGAGCGAGGTGTAGTGCAATCCGAACTTCCGCACAGGCGTGGTGTTCGCGAGGTCGAACACCGCCTGGAGGGTTTCCACGGGGTTGTCCGGGTCGGGAAAGGCATTGGAGGCGATGTGGAGCTTGCGCAGCGTCTGCCGGATGCCGCTCTGGCGGAGCGAATCCAACGGGCGGATGCAGATCGTGTCGCCCTGCCATGCGTAGGTGAGGATCCCTCCCGTGGCGGCCATGGTGCGCGCACCGGCCTCGAGGTTCGGGGCTGTCCGGGTTGTGGAGCCGAGCCCCATGGGCAGGACCTGGGTTTTGCCATCGATCGAAAGCCGGAGCCATCGAATGCCGGTACCGTGGCGCTTCAGCTCCAGGTTGTGGTTTCCCGGCTCCATGCGGACCGAGGGGAGTCCGCCCACCCGTGCACCGCGCGCATCGAACACGTCTGCTTGGACGTTCGCGGAGCTGGCCAATTCCAGCGTAAGCGAGCTCGGGCCCTGCCGAATCTTGGTGGCGGGCGCGCTTTGGATGCCGGACAGGGAGGATTCCAGGCTCCATCTGCCTTGGGCGTCGGTGGTGTCGCGAAGATCCAGCGGGTCCAGGGAGACCACGATTCCAGGGACCGGATTGCCGTGGCGATCCTGGACCACTCCTTCGAGCTGGGTGCCGGCCGCGGGTGCGAGGGAAGCCGCCGCGAGGAGAGGGAAAAGACGGCTGCGCAAGGAGGCGGTGTTCTCCATGGTGATTCTCCGGGCTACGGGAAGTGTCGACGTCGGACCCGTCCCTCTGGAGGATTGGTTCCGGCGTGTCCCATGAATTTATAGCCACCTTGCGGTGCGCGGAGGTAAAAGCAACGGAGCTTTATGTAGGAAACGACAAAAGCCGGGAAGGTCAAGCCTTTCGAGGGCGCCTGCGGGGTGCGGTGGCTTTCGCTCCCGCGTCGGAGGAGTCGGCCGCCGCCAGAGCATGGGCGGATTCCAGGAATCGGACGAAGGCGGGCTTGGCGAGGGATTCCAGGTCCAGGACCGTCCACCCCTCCTTGCCGTACTTGCCGGGAGCCGGCGAGGCGATGCCCGATTCGATGGCCTCCTGCCGCAAGGGGTCGGCAATGGGCAGGCGCAGCGCGAATTCGCCCGTGCGCGGATCGAAGCTCGCGAAGTTCCGCTTGCCCACCCCGAACATCGTCCGCCCGAAGTGTACGGATTCCGACGCATCGGGAAAGGCCAGGGCGGATTCCTTGAGGGTGGACAGGGAGATCATGTCGGGAGTCTCCTTTCGGGAAACGATGGTTCCGTGAATATCCGAAACTCGCCTCCGAGAAGCCTGCCTGGGGACGACGGTGAGATCGGATCCGGGGCTGTTTGCCCAGCGGAGGCATACGGGCGGAATCGGGTTTCCATCGAGGATGCTCCCGGTCCGGAATCCCGGACCCCGCTTGACACGTTGTGGTTTCAATGGGAATCTCGGAAAAAGGGAACGTGTGCCCGAAAACAACCTGGAGTCCCTCATGAGAGCTTCCTTCCACCCGCGTGTCGCGATTCTAGCGCTGGGGTTGGCCGCTAGCTTGGCCGGCGCCGACGAGTCGAATTTCAAGGCCTACGGATTCGCAGACGTCCAGTTGACCTCGATGTGGTATTCGGAATCGAATTTCCTGAGGCTGCGCGGGATCGCCTCGCCCCATACGCAATTGAACCTCTACCACCTGAACACCTATTTCGATTGGAAGCCCAACCAGAACGTCCGCATGCTCGCGGAGGTCTCGTACAACCGCGATCCCTGGCAGGTCATCAAGCCTGGGCAGCTGGTGCGGTTCGATTCGTCCGCGGTCTACGGCAGCCTGTACTCGCAGGTGGGGACCGCCACCAAGGCGGGGATGCTCGCGTATCTCCAGACCACTCCGTACGCCGCCCTTCCGGCGTCGGTGCAGGGACATGTCGCCGACTCCCTGGTGCGGGACACGCTCTCCAAGACGGTCCACCTGATCGGCGAAGGTGTCCGCTCGAAGGTCGCCGCCGACCGCCTGAAGGATCCGAAGAATCCGGTCAAGGTGGGGAAGGACCACGGCATCGCGCTTCCCCGGGTGCACGCCGATATCTCCATCTCCGACGAGTTGAACGTCCGGGTCGGGAAGTTCGTCACTCCCGCCGGCATCTGGAACGTCGACCACGGGTCGCCGGCGATCCTCACGGTCCGCCAGCCCTACCAGACCTGGTTCCTTCCCATCTTCCCGGAATCCCAGACAGGTGCCCAGGTCTTCGGAAAGGCGGTTGTCTACGATCAGGACCTGTCCTAAGCGGGGTGGATCTCGACCGGGCGCGGAGGCATGGACGTTCTGGGTCGGCCCGACTACGGCCAGGATCCGCGCAACCTGGACGTTTGGGCGGTGGGCGCCCATGTGCAGACGGAGCTGGGCTACTTGGACGGCATCCGATTCGGAGGCACGTTCCAGACGGGGACGATGCGGGAGGAGGAGCAGTGGGCGACCATTCCCGTGAACACCTTCGACGTCGCCACCAAGACTCCCACCTCGGACCTGGCGCTGATGACCGTCCAAGTCGTCGACAAGCAGTATTCCCGGGAACTCTGCTACGGAATGGACACCAAGATCGGTTGGAAGAAGATCCTCCTGCAGGCGGAGTGGAACCATCGGACCGTACTGAACCTGATGGACGACAGGAAGGCCACCGATTTCAACGGATGGTACGTGCTCCTGAGCCGGAACTTCCCGATCGCGAAGAACCTGGAGGTGGCGCCGTACGCCATGCACGAATCCATCGGTTGGACGGATGGGAAGAACAATCCGGCTCTGGAACTGGTCGCGGTGCCCATGGAAGGGTTCCAGACCTGGGTCGTGGGCTTGAACTTCGGAATCTATACCAACGTCCGCCTCAAACTCGAGTACGGACGGGTGGAGATGGAGAAGCTCAACATCTCCTCCGGCGACCTTGCGAACACCTACACAGATTCCGACCTGGCTTTCGACGACTTCGAGGCCCAGGTGTCGGTCGCGTTCTGAGACGGAGGCAGCCGTGAACAAGTCGATCCTTTCCCTGTTTTTGGCGGCCGGCCTTTCCATGGGCGCCGACTGGGCAGTGGTGACCAGCCCCTCGAGCCCCATCGCCACCATTTCCAAGGGCGACCTCAAACGCGTCTTCACCGGCAAGAAGAGCAACCTGGACGGAGTCAAGGCGGTGCCCTTCATGCTTGCCGAATCCAACCCCGCGGCGGTGTCCTTCCTCAAGGATGTGCTGGGGATGAGTCCCGAGGAATACAAGAAGTTCTGGATGGATGCGCAGGTGAAGGGCGAAGGCACGGCGCCTGCGCTCCAGAAGACATCGGCGGCGGCCATCCTGGTCTCGGCGGACATTCCCGGAGCCATCGCCGTGGTGGAGAAGTCGGCCGTGAAGGGGTCGGTGAAGGAGATCGCGGTCAAATGAACATCCAGTCGGTCGGCGTGGCCGGTTGGTACCGGAATCTGTCGCTGGGCACCAAGGTGGGTCTCGCCACCAGCCTGGCCACCACCTTCGCCATGGTCGCGCTGGCCGTGGTGGGAATCGGGTTGTTCGTGCAGGACCAGCGGGCTTCCTTCCAGCGCGAACACGAAGGAGGGGAAGCCGCCCTGCGCGGCAAGGCCGAGCTCGTTGGCGGGCTCCTCGCGCGGATTTCCGTG
This sequence comes from Fibrobacteria bacterium, assembly GCA_035352895.1. Classification (GTDB taxonomy): domain Bacteria; phylum Fibrobacterota; class Fibrobacteria; order UBA5070; family UBA5070; genus UBA5070. The sequence goes on from DAOPYN010000023.1 coordinate 29,723, forward strand.
ATGTCGCTGATGTCGCAGGATCTGGCCGACCTCCAGACCAAGGCCAAGGAAGTGATCCGCGACAGCGATTTCGTGGAGGTGTGCTTCCTGTCCAAGGACGGGATCCCCGTGGCGCGCGTGGTGGTGGACAGTTCCGAACAGGGGATCGAGGTGGTCCGCAAGGTGGTCACCGACAAGGAGACGATGGGCATCGAGAAGGAGGTGGGGTCGCTCCGGGTGCGCATGACCTCTCGTCGGATCCTGTCGGAACAGGCGCGGATGGAGGAGGCATCCTCCCGGAAGGTCCGGAACGTCTGGATGGGTGCGGTGATGGCCGTGGTTGCCATGAACGCGCTTCTGATCGCGATGATCATGTTCCTGCTGCGCCGGCGCGTCGGGATTCCGCTGGTGATGGCGGTGGATCTGGTGGAGGCCGTGGCCAAGGGCGAGCTGGACCGCGAGCTACACTTCGATTCCGGGGACGAGATCGGGACGCTCGGCGCAAGCCTGGGCAGCATGAACGGATACCTGCGCGACACGGCGGAGGTGGCCGGCCGAGTGGCTGAAGGAGACCTCTCGACGCGGGTGGAACCGCGATCCTTCCGCGATCGCCTGGGAACCGCGCTGGCCAAGATGAACGCCTCCCTGCGGGAAAGCATCGAGGCCATCCGCGGAGTCTCGCAGGAAATGTCCGGATCCTCGCAGGACCTCAAGAAGGTCGGCACTTCCATGCTCCGGGAATCCAGCGATGTGTCTTCGCGCGCCTCCGAAGCGTCACGCAGCGCCGACACGGTTGCCGTCAACGTCCGGTCCCTGGCCTCGTCCGCCGAGCAGATGCTGGCTTCCATCCAGGAGATCGCCCGCAGTGCCGAAGGATCTAGGCACACGGCCAGCGACGCATTGCGCATCGCCAACGAAGCCGCGGGACGCGTCCACGAGCTGACCTCGGCCTCCGACGACATCTCCCGGTTCACCGAGGTGATCGTGGACATCGCCGAGCAGACCAAGCTCCTGGCGCTGAACGCCACCATCGAAGCCGCACGAGCCGGCGAGGCGGGCAAGGGCTTCGCGGTGGTCGCCAGCGAAGTGAAGGAACTGGCCAAGAACACCGCCACCGCCACGGAGGACATCCGCCAGAGGATCGGGCAGATCCAGGGTTCCACCCGCAGCACCGTGGACGACATCGTGCGCATCCGCGAGGTCATGGAGAGGATCGAGCGGGCCGTGGCGAGCATCGCCGCGGCTGTTGAGGAGCAGAGCGTCACCACCAACGAGATCGTCCGCAACGTCGCCGACAGTTCCCGACTCGTCGAGGGGATCACCCGCTCCATCGGCGATGTCGCCTCCTCCAGCCTACAGGCCGAGAAGGGCGCGAAAGCGGTCCTCGATTCGGTGGATCGGGTGGATTCGGCCGCGGTGGTGCTCAAGAAGCTCTCGGAGCGATTCCGGACCTGATCGGGAGTCGTGGAGGGCGTTTTTCCTTCGCGAGAGGAAGGAGGGGCCCTCGCCTGGATCCGCAACCTCAATCCAACCGTGATTCACGCCTGTGATGGGGTCGACTGGAAACAAGCGGGGTTCTGACGGCAGTGGTGATATCACCTAATATTTGTCAAACCGTGCCAGGAGGTCCCGCATCATGACGCAACGCTCCATGCTCAAATCGTTCGAAGAGGTGCGAAAGCACCGTGTGTTCGCTCCGATCTTCCAGGAAATCGACCAGGTCGTCGAGCTTGCAGGTCGGGACTTCTTCAGCCGACCCCACCTGGACCTTCCCGCCAGGCAGCCTTTGGCTGGCCACTTCGACCTTACCGCGGCGATCCATCGGCGTTGGATCCTGGAATCGAAGAAGGGGCGTCGGAGCATCAGAGGCAGCTGGAAGACCATGAAGCCTCTCGGGGTGGATGACGTCCCGCCGATCTCTTCCTTGCCTCCTTGCATGAATCCCCTTTCCGGCGAACGGTGCCCAAAGAAGGGATTGCCCCGGAAAGCGAAGCTCGTGAATTTCAGGGACCTCGCCGTGGAGATCAAGCCTGTCTTCTTCCAAGGTGCGGTCGATTACCAGGCATCCTGCAAATTCGTCCGGAAAGGGTCCATCGACCGGATGAAGACGATCAAGTTGGGTGGTAGGACCCGCTTCACGCTCGCCGAATTCGTCGACTTGCCGCCCTTCAAGGAATCCGATTTCGGGGATGGCCGCGCTCTCCAGATCGATGTGGAAATCTGCAACAGGCATGTTCCCCAAAGCAGAAGCCGCAAATCCCTCCTCCTGACCCCGAATACCATCGCCACTCCCTTGCTCTCCTCGAAGCCTCCGAGGGAATGGAATCGGCCGTTCGCTGGACGGTGGGGCTGATCCGGAGTTGCACGAAAGTCGAGAGGACCCGCCTCGTCTTCGAAGGTGATGCGTTCGGAGACGAGGCGAAAAGGGTCCGTTCCTCGGCGGTGTCCGCCTTGACGGTCGACCTGGGATCCCCCGTCGGCCTCAGGTCGCTTCCAGGGCCTTGGCCAGGATCCGCGCGTGGTCGAAGGCGATCCCTTCGCAGTCGACCTGGTTGAATCCTCCTGCACCATCCCGTTCCAGCACGGCATCCAGCTCCACCCCGTCCGCCCGCAGGGAGAGTTCGAACCGGTCCTCGGCGATGGCGGTCCATTCCAACCGGAACCAGCGCGCGTCGATGGCATCCTCCCCGAAGCGGGGGGAAATCCGAGGGTCTTCCTGGTAGCCCACGAAGGCGCACGAGATGATCCATCCGCGCGGATCCCGGCCAGGCTGGCTGAACACGCCAAGGGAAGAGAGCGTCACGCCCTCGAGTCCGGCTTCCTCGGCCAGCTCGCGGGCGGCGGCCTGCTCCACCGATTCGCCCGGATGCACGAAGCCTCCCGGGAGGGCCCAGGCGTTCATGAAGGGGTGTTCCCCGCGGCGGATCAAGAGCACGTGCCGCGCTTCGGTTTCGTCCTTGGAAAACAGCACCACGTCGGCGGCCACCGAAGGACGCTCGTAGTTGTCCATGCGATAGGCGCCCAGGAAGGTCTTCTCGCCGTCGGGCTTGGCTCCCTTGCGGACCAGGGCATCCATCTCCAGCTTGGAGCGGCGCGAATGGAACAGGGGGATGATCCCGTTGATGTAGTCGGCGCCGCGTTCGGTCAGCCGGATGCCTCCGTCCCGCTCCTCCATCAGCCCTTCCGAGATGACAAATTCCGTTTCCGCCGGGAACATCTCCCGGAAATCGGCGTCGAACCTGGATCGGAAGGCGGCGTAGTCCACGAATCCGAAGTAGAACGCCACCGAGACCATCTTGGCCACCGCCTCCTCCGTGTCCAGCCGGTAGCAGTCCTGGATGGGCAGCGCGCCCTCCTCCACGCGCCTGCGGTAGAGATCCATCTTCTTGGTGGCGGCGCCTTCGTTGTAGGCCAGGTATTCCCGCCCGAACGACTGCGCGCCCAGGCCCATGCCCAGGTACGGCGTTCCCTTGATCACCCGCTCGGTGAGGTAGTCGCTGGTGCCCCAGTCGCCGGGGACGCGGCTGAAGGTGTTCTTGCCGGGATTCCCCAGGTACCCCTGTTCGTTGAGGAGCCGGTGGGCGAGGCGGTACTGCTGGATCACCTTGTAGATGGACACGCCTCCGGCCTCGTTCTCGATCCTGGTGCCCTTGTAGCGGTTGCGGTAGAGGGTGACGAAATCCGGTCCGAGCGATGTGGCGTAGCGCAGGGTGGTCTCGAAGTCCTCCAGATCCTGGTGCAGGAATCCGTACATCAGATCGATGTTCACCTTGGCGAATCCCGCGGCGCGGATGTTGATCATGGCCCGCTCGTAGATCTGGGTGGCGCCTTCGCGGCCCAGCTCGTTGAGAAGCTTTTCCGAGACGGTCTGGATCCCCATGCTGATCCGTCGGTAGCCCATCTGGAACAATCCGTGGATCTTCTCGGGCTCGTTGGCGGCGATGACGGGAGTGGTCTCTGCGCTGAAGACCACCGAATCGGGGACCTGGAAGGTGTCGCGCACCGCGCTGGTGATCCGGCGGAGGTTCTCCAGGCTCAGCTTGCTTGGGGTGCCGCCCCCGATGTCGTAGCCAACCACCGTCTTGGAGGGGCCCACGATCTTCCCGTACATGGCGATTTCCTTCAGCAGGAGTTCCACGTACAGGTCTTCCAGCTCCGCGTCCGGTCCGGAAACCACGGCGTATTCGCAGAACCGGCACCGCACCTTGCAGAAGGGAACGTGGGTGTAGAGGGCCAGCGTCTGGCAGCGGTTCCAGTCTTCCACGAGCAGGCGCTCGCGTGCGGAGGGGTCGTCCACGCGAAACGACTGGAAGGACCGCGGCGTGAGGGGATAGGCCGTGTTGGCGTAGTGGTGGTGGAACAGGCCTTTTTGGAACAGGTCGCGGACTTCGCGGGGGGAGTTCTTGGACATGGCGGGTCTTCCTTGGATCGAGGGCCCGGACAACGGGCCGACCTACCGGAAAAGGTATCCAGAAATCCGCCGAAGCGTTTCCCGCTGGAACTTCCGGCGTCCCGGGGTGAAACGGGAGGTTTCGGGTTGGAACGTCCGGGAGGCGTCCGCGGCTGGTTGGACGGCGCCCGATGGATTTGGCACGGACGTTGTTGATGGAGATCGGCAAAACGGGGATCGTCCCGGAAACCCACATTCCACAACCTACGGAGGTCCAACATGTACGGTTATCCTGTCGCCACCAGCTTTCGCGCCGCCCCTTCCCTGGCTCGTCTCCTGGACTCGCTCGTGGACGAGACCTGGAATCTCCCGGTCGCCAACGCCGCGCCTCGCTGCGACGTGTACACGGACAAGAGCACCTACTACGTGGACGTGGAACTGCCCGGCATCGCCAAGCACAACGTCAAGGTGAAGGTGGAAGGCAACGTCCTGCAGGTGACCGCCGAGCGCACCGAAACGGAGACCAAGTTCTTCTTCCTGCGTCGCGAACGGCCCGTGGGGAAGATCGAACAGAGCTTCCGGTTGGGCGAGAACCTGGACGCCGAACGGCTCGAGGCGCGCTTCGAGGACGGGCTCCTGCGGATCGCGGTGCCGCTGAAGTCCTCCGCGGTCGGTCGCGAGATCCAGGTGAAGTGAAGATTTCCGGGTCTCGGCCATCGGCGATCGAAGGAAGTCCGCCCCATTTCGGGCGGACTTTCCGTAGTTCAATCACGGATACCGGATCCCTCAAGCGGCGTCATTTCGATGCGTCCAGTTCGGCCCGGATCGTCGCGATCCTGGTTGCCGGAAATTGACCCAATTGCGTCGTGGCCGCCGCGAATCCCGTCCTCTCCGATGCGGTGAGGCAGGGCTCCACCATGGTCTTCCACCCGGCGACCTTCGAGGACATCGCCGCTCCGTCGTATCCTGTTGACAGGAGCGAGCGCATGTCCTGCGCGTAGGCGGCGCGGTACTTGGAGTCGGCCAGCAGGCGATGGATGAGAGGCCAGGTGGAATCGACCGTGCCGTGCCACATCGAGGTGCCCATCCGGTTTCCGCTCTGGAACGAAAGCCCCAGGTCCCAGGCGATCCACCCGAGTTTCCCATGGTTGCCGTACAGGTAGAAGTTGTGGGCCATCTGGCCGTAGGCGTCCCAGTTCTGGATCGCCGTGTTGGCGGCCAGCCATTTCAGGAAGACGGGCACGTCGAAGGTCTTCTCCAGGGCGCGGCGCCAGGCGGCGGAATCCGTCGTCCGATCGTTCAGTGCGGCCACCATCGCGCGCACGTCGGAGATGTCGGCGGCGTCGACGGTGAAGGTGCTGTCCACCATGGTCCCGAACTTGGCCCCGGTGCCTTCCGGCTTGTAGAGGTTCCCGGAGTGGGAGCCGTACCAGCCGTCCAGGAGCGGGTCGTCGGGGATCTCCACCATGGTGTACACGCCCAGGGTGTCGCGGACGATTCCGTGGACCATCACCACCCGGACGAAGGCCGCCTTGGGCGAAGGAACGCCCGATCCGCGGAAGACTTCCGTGGCGAGCATTTCCCGCATCAGGCTCGCGTCGCCGTTTGCGTTGTTGAGGGCGAGCTTCTGGAATCCCCAGATCCTCTGGCCCTTGGTCTCGGGGAAGCGATCCTCGAAGCGGTCGGCGTCCAGACGCAGGGGGAGCTTGTTGGATCCCGACTGCCAGGCCGTGGCCAGCGAGGAATTCCCCTTGAAGCGCAATCCCACGTGCGGCCAGGTCCTGCCCCCGAACTTCAGGTCGGCGGTCACCCAGACGGGATCGCCTTGGATCATGTCCACCATGGCGTCCTTGTCCATGCCCACGCCGTTGGGACCAACGACGTTTGTGCTGTCCGCGGGGGGCGTGCGACCGGACGTGTCGGCCGGGAAGGTTCCGCCGTTGGGCATGGGTGGCCTGCCCGTGGTATCCATGGGGGCGCCTCCGTTGGGCATCGAGGGTCTTCCCGTGGTGTCGCCGGGGATGCCGTTTCCGTTGGGCATTCCTGGTCGGGACGAGGTGTCCTGCGGGCCACCCTGGTTTCCTTGCCGTGTCCTGAACGCGCCGATGAGGCTCGTCAGATCGGTGCGCATCGCCGCATAGGCGGAATCGGTGAGCACGATCTCCATCGTGCGCACTTGGCTTGCGGAAAAGACGGTGTCGTAGTTGGGGGGCGCGTTCTTCCCGTGGCTTTCCTGGCTCCACCCCTGCGGCCGGGCGGTCGCGGTGTCCGTGTTGTCCTCCTGCTCCGACACGATCGTGTGCGCATCCAGGCATCCCGCGAAGATCGCGAAGATCGCCGTCGTACCCAGTCGTCTTCCCCAATGCATCCAAGTCTCCCGGTTGGTGTCCGGATCTCCGCCACGGAGATCTTCATCTTGGATGCATCGGGGAGATGCCGTATTCCCACATCGCTCCCGATTCTGCTCGCGGATCGGGAGCGAAATGACGGAGATGCCATTTGACGATCCCGACGCTAGAATGGCCGGGACCGGGTGGCCTCAGGCTCCGTCGGGGATTTCCGGCTCCACCAGGTGGGCCAATTGCGCCAACGACTCCTGCCAGCCCAGGTAGCAGAACTCCACGGGAATGGATTCGGGGATGTTCGCCTGGATGACCTGCAGGTCGGTTCCGCAAAGCACCTTGCGCAGTTCCACCGTCACCTCGATCACCCCGCTCAGGTTGGGGTCGTCGAACTGGTCCGTGTAGCGGATCTTCTCGTTGGGAACCAGCTCCAGGTAGGTTCCTCCGAAGGAGTTGGAAGACCCGGTTCCGAAGTTGGTGAAGGACATCCGGAACGTTCCGCCCACGCGCACGTCCATCTCGTGCACGGTGGCGGTGAATCCGTACGGAGGAAGCCATTTGGCGTTGGCGGCCGGATCCAGGAACGCCTTGTAGACCTTGTCCGGGCTGGCCTTGAAGACGCGGTGCAAGAGTACGGTGTTTCCCATCGAACGACTCCCGAGGAGGTGATCCTGGGAACATACACTGGAATTTGAGATTGAGTCTTGGGAAAGCGCGCGAAACCCAAGGGTGCCGACAAGGTTCCCGTCCCGATGTCCCGCGAGAGCCTGTCGAAGCCAAGCAGTTGGGCCACGGGTTTCAGGTCAAGGTCCGGATCACCCTGGCGGGAACGCCGGCCAACACGACGTTGTCCCCGAACGATCCGGTCACCACCGCGCCGGAAGCCACGACGACGCCGTTTCCCAGGGTGACGCCGGGATTGATGGTGGCGTGCCCGCCGATCCAGCAATTGTCGCCGATGGAAACGGGAGCGGCGAGTTCCTTGCCGGAGATCCGCGATGCCGCATCCAACGGGTGGAATGCGGTGTAGATGCCCACCTGCGGTGCGATCATGCAGTTCTTGCCGATGCGGACTTCGGCGCAGTCCAGGATCACGCAGTCGAAGTTCGCGCAGAAATTGTCTCCGACGTGGATGTTGAATCCGTAGTCGCACCGAAACGATGGCTCCACGAACACGGAAGCGCCGGTGCTCCCGAACAGGCCTTTCAGCATCGAGACGCGTCGCTCCAGGTCGTCCGTGGAAGAGCGGTTGAACGCCTCGGTGGCCAGTCGCGCCGCTCGTCGCAAGGCGGTCAGCTCGGGGTCGCAAGGGTCGTAGAGCTCTCCGGATACCATCTTCTCGCGTTCGGTGGGCATGGCGGAGAAGGTAGGCAAACGAAGCGCCGCGATTCAGTCCCCGAACGCCTGCTCCCATTGCTCCGGCTTGAATCCCACGATCACCGTTCCTCCATGGACCACGAAGGGGCGCTTCACGAGGTTTCCGTTCCCGTGCAGGATCGACAGGGCCTGGGCTTCCGACAATCCCGGAAGCTTGGACTTCATGTCCAGGCTCTTGTAGTCGCCGCCGGAGGTGTTGAACAGTCCCTTCAGGGGAATGCCCATCGCCAGGGCCTGCTTTAGCTCGGCGATGCTGGGCGGGGTTTCGCGGATGGCCACCACCTTGGGTTGGATCCCCTTGGAGGCGAGCCATTTGAGGGCGTTCCGGCAGGTGCCGCATCCGGAGTAGGCGTAGACGACGAGTTGGCTTGGCATGGGTCCTTGAAGCTACCAAGTCGGAGCGGGAGCGGCGTCCGCAAATCGCAGCCGGCTCCGGATGGGGAAGCGGGATTCCGGAACGAGGGTGGGAAGAGGTTTTTTTGGGGGGGGACGAACGACCGCATCGGCGATGTCATCTCATATATTGCTTAGGTGGATCAGCACAACGCCACCGGCCAAGTCGATGCCCGCGAAGTGGGAATCCGGTTCCCCTCGGGGACGTTGGCGCTGCATGGTTTGAACATGCAGGTGGCTTCCGGCGAATTCGTATCGCTGGTGGGGCCGTCGGGATGTGGCAAGTCGACGTTCCTGCGGCTCGTGGCCGGACTCCTGGAGCCCACGGAAGGGCGATTGACGGTGGGAGGGATGGATCCCGACGAGACCGGGAGGCCCACCCTAGGTTGCGGATTCGTCTTCAAGTCGTCCACCGTGCTACCCTGGCGGACGGTGGTGGACAACGTGGCGCTTCCGATGGAGCTGGAAGGCGTGGGCGTCGCGGAGCGCAGGGCGCGAGCCATGGAATGGCTGGAACGGGTCGGTTTGACGGGATTTGCCGAAGCCTGGCCGGCCAGCCTTTCCGAAGGCATGCGCATCCGGGTGTCCATGGCCCGCGCGCTGGTCGGTGGGCCGACGATCCTCCTGATGGACGATCCCTTCTCGGCCACGGACGACATCACCCGCGCGGGTTTGCAGGAGGAACTCCTCCGGTTGCGCGGGGAATTCGGATTCGCCGTCCTGTTCTCCACGCAAAGCGTGCCAGAGGCCGTGTTCCTTTCCGACCGGGTGGCCGTCCTGTCCGAACTGCCCGGGCGCATCCTGGGCGAGGTGGCGGTGGACCTGGGCAAACGGCGCGATCCGGATCTGCGGGGAGAGGCGACCTTCGCATCCAAGGTCCGCGAGGTGGTCCACCTGCTGGCGAGGGCCCAGCCATGATGGGGTGGCTTTCCCGCGGGATCCTCCCGACCCTTCTCCTCCTCGCTTGCCTCGCGGTGGTCTGGGAGGCCCTCGCCCGCGCGCTGGAGGCCTCGTCCCTCGTGCTCGCGGCTCCCTCGGCGATCCTCGCCGAAGCATGGACGCATGCGTCGGAAATTGTCTATTCCGGGCTGTCCACGCTCGTGTCGGCGTTGGCGGGATTCACCGCCTCCCTGGTGGTCGGAACCGGTGCCGCCGTGCTGATGGCATGGGGTTTTTGGTCGCGCGCGAACCGGTTCCCCCGAGCGATCCTCCTGAAGGTCGTGCCCGTCGTGGTGGCGGCACCGCTGATCACGATCTGGTCGGGTGCGGGGGTCTCAGGCCCATGGGGCGCTTCGTTCCTCCTCGGGGTATTCCCCGTCTTCCATTGCGCGGCGATCGGTCTTTCTCGGGTGGATCCGGACCTGCTGGGAATGTTCTCTTTCCACAACGCGTCGCGCTGGCAGATTCTGGCCCGATTGCGCGTCCCCCATGCGGTCCCGATGGTGGTGGCGGGAGCCAAGGTCTCGGCGGGGCTCGCGGTCGTCGGATCCATCGCCTGGGAACTCGTCGCCGGTTGTGCCGCGCGGGTACCGGGGCTGGGTTGCCTCATCTGGCAATCGTTCGCGCGATCGCACACCGAGCTCCTGTTCGCGTGCGTTGGCGCTTCCACCCTGCTGGGTCTGGGCGTCTTCCTGGGGGTGGAATCCGTGGCCCGGCTGGTGCTGGCCCGGCTCGAAGACCCCGCCCGCAGGTTCTGATCCTTGCGACGATCGGAGTCGACGGAAGGAAACTCGATCGAAGCCCGCGATGTCTCCAGCGAGGGCTCCTGGGCGCGGGGGCCGGGGCGCAACGCCGCGGCGAGCGGTCAAGGTTGGCTGGAGGCACTGGATGATTGGCATCCGGGACGCATCTGGTGGGTGCGACTGCCTTTGTTGGGCTACATGGTCTGGCTGTTCGTCCACCACGTGAACGATCCCATGTACCAGTCTCTGTTGAAGGGCTTGGACCTGGGCGTGCACGAACTGGGACATATCCTGTTCTCGCCTTTCGGGGAATTCCTTTCGATCGCGGGCGGAACCATTTCCCAATGCGCCTTGCCGCTGGTGGGAATGGCCATGTTCCTTCGCCAGCGCGACCTTTTCGCGATCGCCTTCGGCCTTGCCTGGCTGGGAGTGAATTTCCACGACGTGGCCGTCTATGCCGCCGATGCGCGCGCCATGGAGCTTCCGCTGGTGAGTCCCTTCGCCGGCGACGAGATCGGTCACGATTGGAACCTGATGTTGGAACGGACCGGCCTTCTGGAAAAGGACCAGTCCATCGGTTGGATGTTCCATGCGGCGGGGCATCTGTTCCTGCTGGCGGGAATCCTCCTGGGGGCATGGACCCTCTGGAGGATGCGTCGCGTGAACGCCGGACCCGACCCGACGGGAACGCCGGGTCCACCATTCAGAGCGTGGTGAACTTCCTTCCTTGCCAGCCCTGGGCTGTGCGGATCTGCACCACGACCGTCGCCGGGAGCTTGCCGTGGATCTCCATGCGCATCTGGCCCTTGCGCACGGGGGCTTCCCAGACCACGTTCCCCGCGATGTCCACCAACCGCACGAGGTCGGCGGTCGCCTGGGAATCCAGCCGCAGGGTCCAGACGGAACCCTCGCGGACCAGGCGCAGGCCGGAGACCGCGGAGGTCTTCGCCAGGTCCGGTCTGTAGTCCACTTCGGCGATCAAGATGGGAGTCGACCACGATACGTTGGCGCTTGTCGAGTAGAGGGCCCTCGTGGTTCCGCCCTCGAGCTGGGCTCCGTCCCAGGCCAGGAACGCGGTGTACTTGCTCAGCACCTGGTGCTCCAGCGAAGTGGCGACGATTTCCGTCTTGCGGTCCGCGCCCTTGTATTCTTCGCGTTCCAGGTCGGCGATGCGCGCACGCGCCCACAGCTTGGGAACCGCCCAGCCCACCGCGGGAGTCGCGTCCAGGTTCAGGGTGGCGGACAGACGCAGACTGTCCGTGGCTCCGGAGCGGAAGGCCACCACGTCCACCGGGAGGGTACCCGTCGCGGTGGTGCGACCCAGCACGCTCCAGCTCATCCCCTTGTAGACGGTCCTGCCGTTGGGGAATTCCAGATCGCCGACGCCGACACCCTTGGTGTCCAGCCGCAGCCCCGTGAGGGCCGGGCTTTCGATGCGGGACCAGGCTTCGTCCACGCGAGCGGAAAGATCGTCGGCCTGCACCAGAGGAGTGGAAAAGCCGTTTCCGATCAGGGCCGCTTCGTCCAGGAAGGCCCGATTGAGATTGTCCCCCGCGCCGAAGGTGATCACCTGGAGGTCGGGCAGGCCGGCCAGGTGCGAGAGGATCTCCTTTTCGTTGGTGATGAATCCGTCGGTGAGGAACACGAAGAGGCGATGTCGGTTGGTGGGGTTGGGGATGGCCGTCATGGCCTTGATCGCCGCGGCCAGTTCCGTGCCTCCGCGCGCGGTCAGGTTGTCCACGAAGTCGGAGGCCAGGGCCATGTTGGCGCCGGTCGCGTAGCGGAGGGTGTCCGCGAAGGCGAAATCGTGGAGGTTGTCGAAGCTCATCGCGCACAGCCGGTCGGTGGTGCGCAGGCGGTTGATGATCTGCTTGGCGATGGTCTTCTCGTGCTCCATGGGCCATCCCCCTTGGCTTCCGGAACGATCCACCAGGAGCATCACGTCCAGGTCGGGGCGCTCGCCCTGGCTCCATGCGTCGTTGGGAAACACCTCCAGCCGGAAGTATCGGGTGCTGGCGGGATCGGTCCAAACCGCCGACGAGGCCTGGAAGTCCGCATTGGCTCGGGAGAATCGCAGCACGAAGTCGGAATTGGGGAAGGTGTTGAGGGGTTGGAGCAGCACCGCGTTGCGGACGGCCAGTGGGAGATCCTGGATTCCCTTGAGAAGCCCGCGACCCACCAGGGTGTCCACGGCGGCTTGGGCGGAGACCGATCGGATGGGGTGGGTCGGCGAAGTCAGTTCCTTGATGGCGAAGCCGGTCTGGATGCCCACCAGGAAACGGATCCGGGGACCATCCACGTCCGCGGGCGGATTCCATCCCGCAAGGGTTCCGAAGATGGGAGGAGTGCTTTCGTTGCAGCAGCGCGAGCCGATCATGGTGGGAAAGGCGAACTCGAAGGTCCCGTCCTTGTACTTCAGGGGCATCGACAACCGGATGCGCACTTCCACGGTGTCGCCGGGGACGATCCGGGTCATGGACTGGGTGAAGATGTCCGCGCGTTGCTGGGTGAGGCGGGCGGCACTGCCACCGGCGGTCTTGATGGAATCGTAGAGGGAGTCCGCCTTTTCCTTGGGGAGGATCTCGGCGCTGCGCCATTTGCCTTCCTGCCGGTACTTCATCCCGTGGACCGATCCCTGGTGGGGCAGGGGAAAGACGTAATTGGCTTCGGCGGGCCGGGGGAAGTTGCTGATGAAAGTCTGGACCACCTCGACTTCCGCGATGCCGTCGGTGAGGATGGCGCGGACTTCCGTCTGCTCCGGTGCCAGGGCTTGCATGGCCGACTTCGTGGAGTCCCAGATCTCGCAGCGGGAGGGGCCCACGTCGGTCTTCAGGACGGTGGGGGCGGAAGCCAGGAAGGAGGCGGCTCCTAGCGCAAGAGTGGTGATGGAAAGGCTCATGGGTGCCCTTTCGGGAGCGTTGGAATTCCGGGAAAACCTCCAAAGGGGGGGACTCCCGACCCAAAGAGTATGGTTTCCCGGGGATGCCGGAGGGGAATGCATGGGGTGGGATCCGACATTCCGTGCTCGGGTTGTGTACGCCGGAGTCATAGATTTGTGCCGGACGGGAGTCGGTGAGCATCACCCACCCCGTCCCCATTTTTCCAGAGGATCCCCAGTCATGGCCACACTGATCATCGAGCGGAAGGCCGATGCTCGCGATATCGCCCGAGCCTACAAGGTACGGGTGAATGGAATCGAGATCGCCAAGATCCGCAGCGGCGAGGTGCTCTCCTTCGATGTTCCCGCAGGGTTGACGAAGGTGCAGATGGGGATCGACTGGTGTGGATCCCCCCTCCTGGACGTGGATGTGAAGGAGGACCGGCCCAAGGTGCTCGTCTGCAGGCCCAACGTGAACCTGCTCCTGGCCTTGCTGTACGTCACCATCTGGCGCAATCGCTACATCTCCCTGGAAGAAATGGACTGACACTCTCCTGGCGGGTACACGGCGAACCTGAAGCCGTTCAACGCTTTTTCACCAACCAGCCAGCGGGATCGTCGTCGCAAGGCGATCGTGTTGGCGATGACTCCACTCGCCCTCCGACGCGTCCGGTTTCCGATGGGCCTGGTCTTCGTGACCGCGGTCTCGCCCTTTTGTGCCGATCCCCTCCTGCCCGATGCCGATCCACCTCCCGAGCGACCTGGGATGAAGCTGGTGTGGAGCGAGGAATTCGCCCAGGATGGCGCTCCCGATCCGGCCATCTGGAACTTCGAGAAGGGATTCGCGCGCAACGAGGAACTGCAGTGGTACCAGTCCCAGAACGCCGTCTGCAAGGGAGGGGTCCTGCGGATCGAGGGACGCAAGGAGCGGGTGGCCAACCCCAACTACGCCGCGGGCAGTTCCAGCTGGAAGACCAATCGCCAGTATGCCGAGTACACCTCCTCCAGCATCACCAGCTCCGGAAAGAAGCAGTTCCAGTTCGGACGCTGGGAAGTACGGGCCCGCCTGGACGGACAGGCGGGATCGTGGCCTGCCATCTGGACGCTGGGTTCGCGCGGCGAGTGGCCCACCAACGGCGAGGTGGACCTGATGGAGTTCTATCCCGCAAGCGGAGCCCCTGCCCTGCACGCGAACGTGGCCTGGGGGACCGCCACCCGGTGGAGCGCCAAGTGGAGCTCCAAGGTGCGGAGTCTCTCCAGCTTCACGTCCAAGGATCCCGCGTGGCTCAAGAAGTTCCATGTGTGGACCATGGATTGGAATACGGACACCGTGAAACTTTCCCTGGATGGGGAGGTGATGAACACCACCCTCACGAGCCAGACGGTGAACGCCGACGGGACCAATCCCTTCAAGGACCGCTCCCAATACGTCTTGTTGAACCTGGCCCTGGGAGCCAACGGGGGGGATCCTTCCAAGGGAGTGTTCCCCATGGTCTACGAGGTGGATTACGTGCGGGTGTACCAGAAAGGGAGCTCGGACCTGGATGGACGGGCTTCCGCTTCCGTGCGGATGGAACGCTCGGGGCGGATCGTGGAACTGTGGGTCCAAGGTGGTGTCGGCAGGGCGAGGCTTATGGATCTGGGTGGCCGCGTTCTGTCGGAGACGGTGTCCGAGGGAGGGGCGGATCGCCCGGTGCGCATCGATTTGGCTGGTTTGCCCAGGGAGATCCTGGTCGTGGAGGTGGTCGGGCGAAATGGAGTTTGGAGGGAACTGCTCGCCCCGCAGTGAGTCGATGCAAACCGAATGCGCCCTTGGCAAGGTCACTTATCCACATTCGGATCCACACGCGCGAAAAACTTTGGTGGATAAGGTGTGGGTTCGCGAGGGGCTTCCGCAGGGTGCCTGTCCGCGGGGGCGGACTCCAACAAACATCGATGGGAACGAAGGATTTCCTTCTTTCCGAAAAAAGAAAAAGGGCTGAAATTCAGCCCTTTTTCAGGTGTTGGCAAAATCGCAAAAACAAGGGGGCCAGTGTGGATAACTTGTTCTCAAGTCGACCGCGCGATCCCTTCCGCAAGGATCTAACGCAACAAGGTGTTGTTCACCGTCAGGCCCAGGAAGAACACGAAGGTGAAGAAATACCACAGGGCCGACATCGCCACCATGAACCATCCTCCGATGTCCAGCTTCTTCGGCAATTGGTTCTTCTGGATGGACCACCAGTGCCGTGTGGCCTTGAAGTTGTACCAGAGGCCGATCGCGGAAACGACCAGGAGGAGTGCGATCTTCATCCCTTGACCTCGGCCAGGACCACTTCCAGGTAGGAGCGGTACGAGGACTTGGGCATCTTCCCGAGCAGGACTTCGAATTGGGGAGTGGTCAGGAAGCCTTGGCGAAGGGCGATTTCTTCCGGGCAGCATACCTTGAGTCCCTGGCGGGCCTCGATGGCATGGATGAACTGGCCGGCTTCCAGGAGGCTTTCGGTGGTTCCGGTATCCAGCCAGGCGATGCCGCGACCGAGCTTTTCCACCCGCAGCTTGCCTTCGGCCAGATACGTGTTGTTGAGGTCGGTGATTTCCAGTTCCCCACGCACGGAGGGTTTCTGGGTCTTGGCACGAGCCACCACGGAATTGTCGTACACGTACAATCCAGGTACCGCGTAACGGCTCTTGGGCTTGGATGGCTTCTCCTCGATGGAAATCACCTTCCCCGTGGCGTCGAATTCCACCACGCCGTAGCGTTCCGGGTCGTTGACGGGGTAGCCCCAGACCATCGCTCCGCCCTGGAAAGTCTTCACGACTTCGGAAAGGCCCATGCGACCGTAGAACAGGTTGTCGCCCAAGATCAGGGTGACGTTGTCGGTTCCGATGAATCGATCGCCCAGGATGAAGGCTTGGGCCAATCCATCCGGCGATGGCTGCACCACGTACTCCAGGTGGATGCCCCACTGGGAGCCGTCGCCCATCAGATCCTGGAAGCGTGGCGTGTCGTGGGGAGTGGAGATGATCAGGATGTCCCGGATGCCAGCCATCATCAATGTGGCCACCGGGTAGTAGATCATTGGCTTGTCGTAGATGGGTTGCAGCTGCTTGCTGGCCACCTTCGACATGGGATACAGACGGGTGCCGGATCCGCCGGCAAGAACGATGCCCTTCATGGGAGCTCCTGGGAAGTCGATATGATGGCCGACACCGAGCGACAGAATCTAGTTAGTCGCAGGACGTCGGTTCGGTCACTTGCGCAGGGGCAGCCCGAAGATCTGGAGTTTGATGCGGGATACCTGGAACCCATGGCGATGTGCGAAGGTTTCCACGGCTTTTTCGATCTCCACGCTGTCGTCTTCCAGGACTTCGCCGGAGTCCTCGTTGACCAGGTGGAAATGCTGGCGATGCCCCAGGACGTGTTCGTACTGGACGTGGCGGTTGCCCAAGTCCACTTCGGCGAGGATCCCGGCTTCCTTCAAGCTGTCCAGATTGCGGTACAAGGTGGCTCTGCTGACTTTCTTTCCCGCGAGCTTCAGGCTGTCGTGCAGCTCTTCCACCGAGAAATGGTCGTGGCGAGCCATGACCTCTTCCAGGATGGCGATGCGTTCGCGGGTGAAGAGAAGCTTCTTGCGCCGCAGGTAGTCGCGGTAGCGCTCGAGTGCTTCCTCGAAATCGACGGGTTTGGCGGATGCCACCGCTGGGGTTTTCTTCATGGACATAGATTGATTGACAAAATAGCTACTCGTTGAGACGAGAAGCAATCTCGATTGGAGCGCTGAGGATGTACGAAAAGGAGCGACGGAAGTTCGGCCAGAATTTTCTGGTGGACGATTCGGTTTGCCGAGCCATCGCCGACGATGCCGATCCGGTGGATCACGGTACGATCATCGAGATCGGGCCGGGGGCCGGAGCGATCACCCAGTATCTGGTCCGGGCCGGCCGGGTGGTGGCGGTGGAAATCGATCCCAAATGGGCCGAAAAGCTGCCGCGGAAGGTGGGGTCCGGCGCCGACCTGGTGGTGGTGAACCAGGATGCGCTCCATGCCGATCTCGAGCCCTGGATGGTTCCCGGTCCCACCGGCGTCCTTCCCGTCCTGTGCGGCAACCTGCCCTACAACCGGGCTTCGGCCATCCTGCTGCGTTTCCTGCCCCACATCCGGCGTTTCCGCCATTTCACCTTCATGGTCCAGTGGGAGGTGGCCAAGCGGATCGCCGCCGACCCTGGAAAGCGCGACTTCGGAGCCTTGAGCGTGCTGGTCCACAACCACGCCATCCCCTCCACCCGGCTGAAGATCGGGCCGGACAGCTTCCGTCCCCGTCCCAAGGTCCATTCCGGAACGGTCCTGCTTCTGCCGCGCGAGACTCCCTTGTGCGCCGACCCTCTGTTTCCGTGGTTCGTCCGCGCCGCTTTCCGTCAGAAGCGCAAGACCCTTCGCAATTCCCTCCTGCACACCTTTCCGGTGGGGGTCGTGGACGATGCCTTGGCGAAGGTGGGCTTCGAGCCCGGGATCCGGGCCGAGGGGATCGCGCCGGAAGGATTCGTCCGGCTCTTCGATGCCTTCGCGCCGTACCTCGCCGAGCTCGTCAAGGAGCTTCCCGAGGGACCTTCCCCGGAGGACGAGGAATTGGATTGAGCTTGCCGGAAGTGCGAGGGGAATTGTAGAGTGCAGTCACCCTCGTTCCTTCCCAGGAGATTCGTCCCGATGAATGCAAGTAAATTCCCGATCGCCGCCTGTTCCATCCTGGCCGTGAGTCTAGGTGGATGCAGCCTCACCGAGACATCCTCCTCTTCCGGAGGGGAGAACGCCAATGCCCAGACGACGGCCGGAACGACCTTCGTCAGGAGCCTGACCCCCGCCGACCGGGGCGCGACCGAACTGACCAAGGAGACGTTGCAGAATCTGTCCCTGGAGGATGAAGGCGGGTTGACCGCCGAGGCCCGGACGAATCTCCTGTCGGCGAACGCCACCTTCCGCACCAGCCTCCAGCAGGATCCCGACAACTCGGCCGCCAATTTCGGGTTGGCCATGACCAGTCTGGCCCTCAGGGCCGACGACATGGCCCAGACCTTCCGGAACATGAACAAGAACGGCCTTTCCATCGGCGGCGACGACGCTGGCAGCATTTTCCGGGAATCCCCACTGGAAATCTCCGAGAGTCCAGCGCTTTCCGCGCGGGCTCTTGCGGTCCCCGAGAAGAGCGCCACCATCCGCCAGCTCCAGGATTCCCTGGAGCTGAAGTTCCTCCCCACGGTGGATTCCCTGGCCAACGCCCTGCAGAAGTGCTGGAACGACCCTGGTTTCGCCTACCGCTTCAAGTTGGACGGGATCAAGGATTCCATCGGCATCGGACGTGCCGACGTGGGCGTCGCGCTGGTGGCGGTCCAAGCGGTCCAGAACTACCTGGTGTGGCTCATCGCCCAGGATGTGGAGGCCGGCTTCGCCGGTCAGGGGTTCGGCAGCCAATACGCCTGGTTGGACACCCTTTCCCACATCGAGATGGATGTCGGTCCCGCAAGCGCCATGCAGAAGCAGGCCTTCGAGAACCTGAAGGTCCTTTTCCCGGCCACAGGGGTGTCCAGCACCCGCAATTTCCTCGGAATCCGCGCGGGTTACCAGTCCAAGGTGGACGCCATCCCCGGTCGGGTCATCCAGATGGCCAACACGCTGAAGGCCGCGGCCGATTATTCCACAGCCTACCAGACCAGCTTGAGCAAGGGAATCTTGCAGTTGGATGCCGACCAGAACAAGGCGGCGCATGAAGCGGCCGACTCCCTGGTCCGTCTCCTGTCCGGCCCCACCACGTTCACCAAGGAGGGCGAGTACAGGGAAGAGTACGCCGGATTCGTGGGTCTTCCCGACGCGTCGGGAGGTCTTGCCTACCAAACCCAGTACAAAACCGTCTACTATCCTGGCTTTTCCGTGAAGGTGGATCTGGCCAAGGTCATCACCTTGGGAAGTCGCCAGGTGTTCTTCCCCAGGTTCCAGTGGAACGATGCCGCGCAGTGGTCCACCAAGGGGCCGTTCAGTCTGGTGAAGGGGGCCGTCTCCACCAGCATGAAGGATCTGGACGATCTGGATCCGGAAGGCCCTCTGGATATGGAGCCCTACATGGAGTGGCCGGATCCGACCTTCGGAGGCATCTTCCCGGCCTTCAAGACCACCAAGGACGTCCTGGCCAAGATGCAGGAAATGGATCCGGAAGGAACCGTGGTCGCACCAAGCAGTCAATTCCTGCCGCGCAGGGCAGGCTTCTGATTGGCTGACACCGGGGGATCGCCGATTCCTGGACTCCTGGCCTTCGCGGCGGGGGTCCTTTTCGTTTCTGGACTGGCGATGGCGGGGCGGATTCCCCTGGAAGGGGTTCTGGGGGCCGATCCCGGATG
The DNA here is from genome assembly GCA_035352895.1 of Fibrobacteria bacterium. Taxonomy (GTDB): domain Bacteria; phylum Fibrobacterota; class Fibrobacteria; order UBA5070; family UBA5070; genus UBA5070. The sequence continues at coordinate 49,133 of DAOPYN010000023.1, forward strand.
GCTGCTCGCCGAAGGGGTTGCAGGAGACTCCTTGGGGATCCGCTGGCAGGGTGAACGGTGGCTGTCGATCCGACGTCCTGTGAGGTTCGATGCCTCCTCGGAAGGGGCGATGCTCGCTCCATGCCTTCGGGTCGGAGGCAGGTTAGATGCCTGCGGCGGGCGTCTCGATCGGCGGGAGTCGGCGAGCCTGGCAGGAACGGGCTGGAGCTTCACCGATCGGAGAAACGTCGAGACGGATTGGTTCGCCTCCCTGGGACTGGGTGAATCCGATCGTCGTGTGCGCTTCTGGCACGAGCAGGGGACGCATCGCCTCGCTTCGGGAGTGGGATTGCGATGGAGGAGGGGGGGCTGGGGCCTGGCCGCAGGGGTGGAGCGATCCCGCGACGACGGTTCCCTGCGGGTTCGCGCGGAGGAGGGCGTCCTTGATCTGGACTGGCCATCCCGAACCGATTCCATGGGGCTGGCCTTGGAGATGCCGTTGGGTGAATGGGATCTCCGTGGGGGCTGGTGGCGGGCACGTCGAGACGGGATGGAGTCGGATAAGGATCATCTGACCGACACCACGCTGGCTTCCGGGTGGAGGATCGAAGGGGTGCGACACTGGCCTGCCGGAAGCCTGGGGATCCATCTTTGGCGGGAGGATCGCCAGGGAACGATGGAGGGGCACCGATTCGACGAAGTGTTCCTCGAACAGGTTCTGGAAAGCTCGCGCGCTGCGCTGGGAGCGTCTCTCCGATGGAAGCCCTGGGGCCTCTTCGTGGAAACCCGCCAGTGGAGTCTTCGTTCGCCCCAAGGGGGGCTTGACCATCCATCGTTGCACTGGAACCTGCTGTCGAAGGGGGTAATGGCTCCCTTCACTTCGCTCGTGGAGGATCGGAGGGATTTCCTTTTCGGGACGTTTTCCGTCCAAATCTGGGATGCGGAGTTCCAACGCGCCTACCGTCGGGGGGCGTGGACCTTGGTACCGCGCTGGCGTTTCCGTTGGATCGGGATGGAGGCGGACATCCAGAGGGTTCGATTGGCGGTGAAGACCCTCCTTCCCATGGCGAGGCGGGACACCTTGGCCATGGGGACCGGGTGGATCGTGGCGACCGGACCTCGGCTGGAGGTCCGACGTCGGGTGGGGTTGGGAATGTTCGTCGGTTGGTTGGGGATCCGCGTGCCGGTGGCGGGGGATTGGGATTCACCTGGGGCCGAGGAATCGAACTCGTCCTCATCAGAAGCCTCCCCGGTGGATCCGCTCGGTGGATGGGAAGCCGGGGGGGCGTTGGAGTTCTGACGGCGGACCGGGGATCAGGTGCTTTCGCGGGGCTTGATCGCCAGCGATGCCGCCATGGAGGCCAGGAGCATCCCCCCGATGATTCCCAGGGACCAGCCGATGGGGAACTTCCCGCCGAACACCTGGTCCAGCCACACCATCTTCAGGCCCACGAAGACCAGGATGAACGCCAATCCGACCTTCAGCAGGTGGAACTTGTCCATCACTCCCGCCAGCAGGAAGTAGAGCGAGCGCAATCCCAGGATGGCGAAGATGTTGGAGGTGAACACCACCAGGGGCTCCTTGGTGAGGGCGAAGATCGCCGGCACCGAATCGATGGCGAAGACGATGTCGGAGATCTCGATGAACGCGAGGCAGATCAGCAGCGGAGTGGCCCACAGGCGTCCGCCCTCGCGAACGAAGAAGCGCTGCTCGCGAAAGCCCGGCGTGACCGGCAGGATCTTCCGCAAGAGGCGGATCAGGGGGTTCTTTTCGGGATCCACCTTGGAGTCGCCCGCGAAGAGCATCTTCACCCCGGTGAAGATCAGGAAGAGTCCGGCGACCACGATCACCCAGTGGTACTGCATGAGGGCGGCACCGGCCGCGATGAACAGGGCACGGAACACCAGAGCTCCCAGGATGCCGAAGAACAGGACGCGGTGCTGGTAGACGGCCGGTACCTGGAAGTAGGCGAAGATCATGGCGATCACGAACAGGTTGTCCACCGCCAAGGCTTTTTCCACCACGAAGCCGCTCAGGTATTCCAGTCCGATCCGGTCGGCCATCGCGGAGGCCTCCGCGAATCCTCGCGCGGCCAGTTGCCCTTCGGACCACTGCCACAACACCACCCCGAAGGCCAATCCAAGCGAGATCCAGACCACGCTCCAGCCCAGGGATTCCTTCATGCCCACCACATGGGACTTGCGGTGGAACACTCCCAGATCCAGGACCAGAAGTCCCAGGATGCCCGTGGTGAAGAGGGCGTACAGCCACCAGTACTGCGCGAACGGGAAGAGCACTTGACTATCCATCGAACGGACTCCTGTGAAAAAGAGATGTTGTCTCAATAGAATGTATGCAAGCCAAGGCTGCGAATAAGTCACAAGCTCGTAACAATTACCGGTAAGACGATCCGGTGATGGCCATCAATTGGATTGAGGGTCAGCAAGCGCCGTGTCCCCCCCGAAGGCGTACCCTTCGACTTCGCTCAGGGCGGCGCGCGTCAGTCCATAGGTGCGGATCAGCCCTTGGAGGGGAGGTTGCGCCGCGAGACACCCCTCAGAATTGGAAATAAATAAAGGGTTGGACGTGCGCCGCGCCCACCTCCATCGCTCCCTGCACCACCGCCACGAACGCCAACACCTTCAGTTCCCAGGGCATCCGCGCGAACAGGGCACGCAGTCGTTCCTTGGACGTGGCGGGCCAGAGGTGCGTCGCCAATCCGACCACGAGCAATGCCACGACCAGCGCCCGGTCGTGGAAGAACGGAAGGACCACCTTCCAGTCCCAGCCGGTGGCGATTCCCGTGAACAGGCTCCATGCTTCTTCGGTGGACGAGGCGCGGAACAGGATCCACAGCGCGGCCACCAGGTGGAAGGTGAGGATCCACGCGATCGCCCGGGCTCCTGTCGATCCTCGCTCCATCCATCGGCCCAGGGGGTGGCGGGAGCGCGTGGCCAGCCAGACCTTGTGCAGGGCCAACAGGATTCCGTGGGCGCCGCCCCAGATCACGAACTTCCACGATGCTCCGTGCCAGAGTCCTCCCAGGAGCATGGTGGCCATCAGGAACGTGGCCTGCAGCGCGGGTCCCTTGCGGTTTCCACCCAGGGGGATGTACACGTAGTCGCGAAGCCACGCCGAAAGGCTGATGTGCCAGCGTCTCCAGAAATCGGTGATGGAAAGCGAGACGTAGGGTGATCGGAAATTGTCGCCCAGGCGGTACCCCAGCAGAAGCGAGATCCCGATGGCCATGTCGGTGTATCCGGAAAAGTCCCCGTAGATCTGGAGCGTGTAGCTCCAGGCGGCCATCAGCGCTTCGATGCCTCCGTATCCGGCGGTGTTCCCGAACACCAGATCGGAGTACTGGGCCAGGCCGTCGGCCAGGATGGCCTTCTTGGCCAGGCCCTTGAGGATCAGCCAGAGCCCGGCGTCCACGCTGATGCGCCGCAGGTTCCCGGACAGCTTGTGGGCGTCGTCGTCATCGGCTTCGGACAGGCTCGTGAACGCCTGGGGTTGGGCGATCTGCGGCAGGAAGCTCGCCGCCCGCACGATGGGGCCGGCCACCAGGTGGGGGAAGAAGGTCTGGTAGAAGGAAAACTCCAGGAGGTTGCGGGCGGGATTGGCCTTGCCTCGATGGATGTCCACCAGGTAGCTGATCCCCTGGAAGGTGAAGAAGGACACGCCGACCGGCAGGAAAAGCTCCAGAGGGGAGCGGCTCGTGGAAAACCAGGCGTTGGCGTTCTCGATGGCGAAGTTCGCGTACTTGAAGAAGGCCAGCGGCGCCAGATTCAGGACCACGCCCGCGGCCAGGAGCGCCTTGGGGAATCGGGGCTTGGCGGCAAGCCACAGTCCGATCCCGTGGTTGGCCAGCACCGACACCAGAAGCAGCGCCAGATAGGATCCGCTGGATTTCCAGTAGAACCACGCGCTGAACAGGCACACCCAGGCGAGCTTGGCGGTGGTGCGCCTCCCCAGGGCCATGTAGCCTGCCAGGAAGAGGGCGAACACCGGCAGGAAGATCCCGCTGGTGAACAGGAGCGGAGAGGCCGGATCGAAATGGACGAGCGATCGGAGGTTTTCGGCGAGGGTCATTCCAGGGGGCCCGTCTTGGGGAGGATCCGGGTTTCCGCGAACGAGGCCCAGCGGCCGCGATCGGGACGCTGGGGCGCCACGACCCGTCCGGTGGAGTCGCGCTGGAGCGTGTCCCAGGCCACATGGCGCCCCAGGAGGTTGGGTTGGGTGCGGATCCAGCGACAGAGACTGTCGGCCCAGATGCCCGCGGCCTCCCGGGTGGGGTGCGCACCGTCGCGCTTGCGGGCCAGGCGGTACATCCCGATCCCGAAGTAGCGGGTGTCGCCGACCACGTGTCGGATGGTGTCGTCCAGTCCGTATCCCTTTTTCCACATGGGTGGCCCGATCCAGATCCACGGGATTCCCGCCTGGTCGAACACGGCGCGGATGGAGTCCACGAACACCTTGCGCTTGGGGGGATCGTTGAACAGCAATTCGTTGGCGCCGGACGAGAAGATCACGGCGCTGGGCCTGTACTGGGCGAGGATCTCGCGAAGCCGACCGGAGGTGGCCCAGGTCTGGCAGTTGGATCCGTACCAGATCGCGGTGGCCATGCGGTGCCCGTTGCGCTTGGCCACGGGCTGCAGGAACCTCTGCAGTTCCTCGATCATGGAGTCGCCGGTCAGCAGGATGTAGTGGCCGGTGGAGTCGGACGGTCCCGCCAAGGTGGAATCCGGCACCAGGGTCCTGGTGGTGTCCGCGCGCTCCACGGCCGCCGAATCCGCGGAAGCGGTGTCGGCGCCGGTGCCGGTGGCGGAGGCGACCCGCCAGATTCCGTCCAGGAATTGGGGGGTGCGCAGGGGGAACTCGGGGAAACGATGACCGATCCACGACTCCAGGAGGAACAGGCCGCAAAGCGTGAGGGAGAGGGCCAGGACCTTGGCCAGGGAGGTGTGCATGGCTCGTTTCGGATCGGAATGGGATGGCCCTGGGCCGGGAGGCCCGAATCCGATTTGGGGCTCGGGACCGTCAGGGGCGAGCAAAGATAGACCCTCGGGGATCTCCTTTGGAAGCCTGCGCGATGTACGTTGGCGTGCATGGAGCGCGAGTCCAGCCCCTTGCCGTTGGAAGGCCGATCCAGGCGCGCCCTGGTCTGCGCCTTGGATTGGGGGTTGGGCCATGTCGCTCGCTCCAGCGTGCTCGTCCGGAGGCTGCTCGCGGGAGGGACTTCCGTCGTGTTGGCGTCCAACGGACGGTCGGCCGACTGGTGGCACGGAGAGTTTCCCGATCTTCCCCTGCGCGAGCTTCCCGATTACGGAGTTCGCTATGCTCCGGGTCCGTGGCTCGTTCCGGGCCTGTTGGCTTCCCTTTCGCGCCTGTGGAGGGCCATGCGTCGGGAGAGGGCGCTGGTGGAATCCTGGAAGGGGGAGGGATTCGACCTCGTGGTGTCGGACAACCGCTACGGTTGCCGGATGACCGGGGTGGAATCCGTGCTGCTCACCCACCAGTTGCGCTTGGCGTCCCCGCGGGGGTTGGGAGCGTTCGAAGGGCTGGGGGAGTGGGCCGTGTCGCGGCTGGTCCGTGGATACGACGCGGTCTGGATTCCCGATCACCCGGGCGTCGATGGATTGTCGGGACGGCTTGGCCATCCCCGGAGGCCGGCGAAGTTTCCCCCGTTGCGGTATCTGGGGCCGCTTTCGCGCATGGCGGGGGATTGCGGCGATCCCCGCTGGAGCGGTCCATGGGATCTGGTGGTCCTGGTGAGCGGGCCCGAGCCGGGACGCACGAATCTCGAGTCCATCGTGCGCCGATCCCTGGAGCGCGCTCCAGGACGCCATCTGCTGGTCCGCGGGCGTCCGGATCTGCCTTGCCCGACTGTCGATCCCGTCGCGCAGGGCGTGGCGGAGGTCGCCCATCTCCCCACTCCCGCTCTGGTGTCCGCCCTCGGAGGGGCGCGTCGGATTCTGTCCAGGGGTGGGTACAGCACGCTCATGGACCTGGAAGCCTTGGGCATCCTGGATGGGCGGTGCATCTGGTGCCCCACTCCCGGCCAGACGGAACAGGAAACCCTCGCCTCCGGGCTCGCCGCTGCGGGAAAGGGGGTCGTGGTCCCGGAGAGGTCCTTGGAGCCGTTCCTCCGGAGGGTCTCTTTCAATGGATAGCAGGATGCGCAACTCCGGAGTTGCCCCGGGTTCGTAGGGTGTTGACAACCTTTCAACGCTTGTCAGCGTTTCTTTCGGGAAACGAGATGTTCTCCGGGCTCTGGTGAAGACATCTTAGGCGAATGTTTCGAGCTCACCCTTCGTTGTCGTTTGCAATCGGTTGGATGGCGATAGCCTCTCTGGCTGCCGCGTCGAACGCGGCCGACCAGCGTTGCGATCTGGTTTCGACCAGCAAGTGCATGCCCATCTGGGCCTTGGATGGAGCCACCATCCGGGTTCCCGCCGCCACCACCCGTATTTCCAGCGAGGGGTTGAACATCTGCGGGATCCCGGGGTCCACGCCTCCGGCCACGGACATCGTGTACGCGGTGGACCAGACCACCTCCATGTTTCCCACCGTGATCCTTCCCGGAGCCGAGGACACCAGTGGCTGGTTCGAGTGCAACCGGACCGTGCGCACCCCGGCGATCACCTATGTGGATACGATCACCTTCCATGGCCTCACCGTGGCCGTCGCGGCGCCGGGCACCAAGTACGACGACCTGAAGAGAGTCTGCTCGGTGGCGGGCGATCCCTACCAGGTCCGGGTGTCCACCGTCCAGAACGCCATCCGTTTCCAGGCGACCAAGGCTCCCAACTCCTTCGCCTCCATCATCGGCTTCGCCAGCGGGATCGACCAGGCCACCACCGACATGACCCTGTTGAACACTCCGGTGGCGGTCGAGGGGTTGGTCAATTCCCTCGCCCTCAAGCAATCGTCGGGCACCAACTACGAGGCCCCCCTCACCTGGGCGCGCATCCAGCTGTACGGTGGTCACTCCGGGGATGTGGTGATCCCTCCCTCGGCGGATCCCAGCAAAGCGGTGATCATGATCTCCGATGGTCGGCCCAACGCGGGGACCTGGACGAACGCGCTGCGGGCGACCACCACGGTCAAGTGGGGCGGGTTCACCTGGACGACGGATTCCAGCGCCATCCCTCCCGTCTTCACCATCTACCTGGGCGTGGACGACGTGGCCGGTTCGGAGTTGGCCGATGTCGCCAGGCGCACGGGAGGGACCTACTACCAGATCCCTCCGAACATGCCCGACAGCCTCACCAACGTGATCCAGAAGATCCTGGGCCAGGTGATCAAGCCGTCGGTCCCCGACAGCATCCAGGTGGTGAACCTGACCAACGGACAATCCGCGCGTTCGGTGCAAGCCTCGGTCAATGGAAACTCCTACCGCATGAGCCTGGATTCCATCGTGGCGCTGGAACCCGGTGCCAACGTGGTGGACGTCACGGTGAAGCAGGCAGCCAACACCATCAATGCGCGACTGAACATCCTGGTGACCGATGCCACCGCTCCGGTGGTCCCGGGGCCCTTGGACACGCTTCTGGACACCCGCTGCGGACCGGCCACGGCGTTGACCCTCAAGCCGGACAAATCCGGCTTGCCCTGGGCCGACAGTGCCGACCGCAACATCGTGGTCACTCTCCAGACCATCCCGGAAAAGACCACTGCGCTGCCTGTCGACCTGATCACCCGCACCAGTCTCGACCAGGAGCGTATTGGATTGCCGGTTCCCCCGACAGCCAGCGATCTCGCGCGGGGGACCTTCACCGGAACCATCGCCTGGCAGGATCTCGCTCTGGCCCAATCGGTGCCCGGCGACCTGGTGGTCCGTTCCGGCCCTGGCTGGGACACCCTGCGGGCCACCTATCGGATGCCGCGCGACCGGCGGGATACCGCTTCGGCGATCCTGGCCTTGCACCATCCGGTCACGCCTCTCCTCTACATGACTCCGGATGTGGATGGCCCCATCGGCCAAATCCAAGTCGCCGTCCAGGACCAGGAAAAGACGACGCCCACCCTGGTCCTGGGAGTGCGCCATCGTCTGGGGGATTCCTTGAAGGTCACGTTGACCCGTGGTCTCGACGGGATCTACTACGGAGCCTTCACCTTCCTGCAGGGTTCCACGGGAACGGTGCGGGACACTCTCCTGCAGATGGGGCTTTCCATCAGCGAACTCGACTCCGTCGTCGGGAACTACCTGGGAGTCCGGGCGCGGAGCCTGGTCCATGCCCCCAAGGCGCGCTTGCGGTTCCTGGATCCCACGGGCAATCCCGTGGACACCTTCTCCATTCGATCCCTCGTGGGCCAGAAGGCCGAGGTACGTGTGGGAGCGTTCATCGGCGACGACCTCTGCCTGCAGTGCAATTCCGTTGTGGGCCTCCTGCCCAGCCTGCCGGGCATCGAATTGCGGCCCAGCGGAACCACCGGGGTGGTGGCTTCCGTCCGGTTGGTCCGAGGCAAGGTTTCTCTGGACGTGCTGTCCATGGCACCCGTGCTGGACGGGGCGATCGTCTTCACCGACGATTCCCTCGGAAGCTCCATCCAGGCCACTCCCGTGCGCTTTTCCGCCATTCCACCGGATTCCGTGGTCTACTTCGACGACAACGGCGATGGCATGCTGGATCGCGCCGATCTCCACATCCGCACGGCTTGGTCGGCCGGCAGCCAGATCGACCTGCCCTGGCCCACTTCCTCCAATCTCCTGAACCTGGCCGTGGCCGATGTCTCCATCTCGCCGGACGGGTCCGTCCTCACTTGGGTGTTCCCCAGCGCGGTCCCCCTGACCACTCGAGCAGGCGGTCCACTGCAGGCCTCCTGGACGGCGGGCCCGGGATGGCCGACGATGCCGGTGAAGGTGGTCGAGAGGATCGCTCCCGTGCCGCTCTCGGCGACGCTCACGCGCGGTCCTCTGTGGGATACCCTGCGGGTGAAGCCTTCGGAAGGGGTGTGGCCTTCCCTGAATCCGGCCAGCCGCGTCCTGTCGCGCCAACCGGCTCCGGGAACCTTCGCTGCCGTGGTGGCCAGGCAGGCGCGGGTGGAAACCGCCACGGGAGATCTGATCCTCCTGTTCCCGGCCGATTCCACCGATGCCCAAATCCAACCGGGAGATTCGGTGAGGTTCACGCAGGCGGGCATGGTGCGCGATTCCTTGGGCAACATTCCCGGAGCTCTGTCCCGGCTGGTGGAGGTCGTGGGGATGGATCGTCCTCCGCGTCTGGCCACCATCGCCGATCTGGACGCCGATGGTCGTGCGGATCGGGTGGTGTTGCACCTGTCCAAGCCTCTCAAGGTGGCGGACCTGTTCACCTTCAGCTGGCCGGACACCAACGGCGTCCTTGTGGAACGCAACGTGGATCTGGCCGGCCTGTCGCCGGAGTCGTCCGACACGGTCCTGGTGTTCGACGTGGATCCCTTCCCGTTCGGGGCGACGTCGTGCCCCGCCTCGGGCTGCGGCGACCTGGGATCCTTCCGCTCCTCGCGCATGCCCACCGCCTCGCCGGCACGGTTCGCCATCCAGGATCGGGTGGATCCGGTGATCGTCCGTGCGCACTTCCGGTTCTCCTTCACGGGAACCACTCCGGATTCCATCCGGACCTGGTTCTCCGAGGCCCTGCATGTGGCCAACACCTCTCCCGGGTGGATCTCGGTGGGCCGGCCGTCGGTGGACAGCCTGGGCAAGGTGATCCGACCGATCGTCGCTCCCGTCCTGGTGTCCGCGCGACAGGCCGTGCTGGTCGTGGATTCCTCCTTCGTGGGGCGTCCTGGGGATTCGGTGCGCTTCTCCTGGCCCGGTGCGCTGGCCGACATGGAAGGGAACGCTCCCGAGCGCTTCGCGCACTGGACCCCTCTGGAATATGGAGCGGTTCCGGCGCACATGGAGGTGGAGCTGCCGAATCCCATGGTGAAGGCCGACGGCTACGTGGTGCCTCCCGGGGAGCCCGCCATCCAGCCCTTCGTCCGCAAGAGCCCGGCGGACCCCTGGACCCTGCCCGACGGCATCGCCGCTCCCGGCGACACCCGGCGGTTCTCGGGGATGCTGGTGAAGCTCAACCGCGTGCCGGAAAACGTCATCCTCTACATCTACGACAACCTGGGCAACTCCGTGGCCTACCAGGAGCTGCCCATGTTCCGCCAGTGGGTGGACAAGGGGCAGATCACCCGGACCCGCCGCGGCGACCTCGAGGTGTGGCTGGCCTGGGACGGCATGGACCAGAATGGCCGTCCGGTGGGATCCGGCGTGTACCTGATGCGGGCGGTGGCCTGGATGAAGGACGGGAGCCAGACGCGCATCGTCAACCAGTTGCGCAAGACCGGCATCCAACGCGCGATCGAGAAGTAGGGCTTCAGGCCAGGGGAGTCTTGGAAGGCTCCCCTTCGATCTCGCGGACCAGGCGCGGCACCAGGTAACCGGCCGCCCGTCTACGGAGCGCGTCCACCAGCTCCACCGCCCGGGAGTCCGGCACGGAAAACCGCGCCGCGCCGCGCACCCGGTCCAGGGCGTGCAGGTAGTAGGGCAGGACGCCGATCTCCCAGAGGCGGCGCGAGAGTTCGTGGAGCACCTCCACGTCGTCGTTCACCCGCGCAAGCAGCACCGACTGGTTCAGTACCGTGGCGCCTGCTTGACGGAAACCGGCAACGGCGCGTGCCACCTCGGCGTCCAGCTCGCGGGGATGGTTGGAGTGGACCACCACCGCCACCCTCGGGTGGCTTCCGGCCAGGAGATCGAGCAATCCCCGGTCGACGCGATCGGGGAGGACCACGGGCAGCCGCGTGTGGATGCGGATGGTGCGCAGGTGGGGAATCTCTTCCAGGGAGCTCCAGAGCCGGGACAGGGCGGAATTGCCCAGCATCAACGGGTCGCCGCCGGAAAGCACGACTTCGTCGATCTCCGGATGCGCGCGCAGGTAGTCCATGCGCGATCGGGCGTCGGAGCCGGAGTGGTGGTAGGGGAACTCCTGCCGGAAGCAGTAGCGGCAGTGCACGGCGCAGGCGCCGGTGGTCAGAAGCAGCGCGCGCGAATGGTACTTGCGCAGGAGGCCCGGTGTGCGCACCGCGTTGCCGTCTCCCACCGGGTCGGGGAGTTCGTCGGCGGAGGGCGCGGTCTCGGCGAGATCGGGCCAGACCTGCAGGAGCAGGGGGTCCAAGGCGTTGCCCCGCTCCATGCGGTCGGCGAAGGGCCGGGGGACCAGGAAGGGGAAACTTCCCGATCCGGGATGGATGGGTGGCAGAAGCGGGAGGGGGATCTCCAGATGGGCCGCCAGTTGCGCGGGATCGCGGAAGGCGTCCCGCAGCTGTTCGTTCCAATCCGACATCGGACGGCAAAGATACCCCCGAAGGATCGGCGGTGGTAGCTTTCCCGTTTTGTCGACGATGGGGGAGGAGAACCTGATGGATCTGGCGCAGGCGGAGTCGTGGAAGCCCACTGCCACCATGGAGGCGTTGCGCTTCCGTGCCGGGGCGTTGCGCGCCATCCGCGAATTCCTCCACGGGGCGGGGGTGGTGGAGGTGGAAACGCCGCAGCTTTCCTGGGCCGGGACGGTGGATCTCTGGATCGATTCCTTCGCGGTGCAAAGCCAGCTGCGCAAGGACCGGTGGTGGCTCCAGACCAGTCCGGAATTCCACATGAAGCGCCTCCTGGCCGCCGGGAGCGGCCCCATCTGGCAGATGGCCAAGGCGTTTCGGGACGAAGGCGCGGGCCGTTGGCACAATCCGGAGTTCACCCTGCTGGAGTGGTACCGGCCGGGATGGAGCCTGCGCGAACTGTGCCGTGAAGTGGAGGACCTCTGCCGCACGGTTGTGCCGGATCTTCCCGAGGCCCGCTGGTTGAGCGTGCGCGAGGCATTCCTGGAACGCGCCGGGGTGGATCCCTTCCTGGATCCAGTGGACAAAATCCGACAGGCCGCCGAGGACGCCGTGGCGGTGCTCCCACCGCTGGATGCCGGGGATCGCGACGGGTGGATCGATCTTCTGATGGTCAGCCGGGTGGAGCCCGGTCTTGGGGATCCGCATCCCGTGTTCCTGTGGGGATATCCGCCTTCGCGCGCGGCCCTGGCCCGCTTGGAGGTCCACGACGGCATCGAGGTGGCCATGCGCGCCGAGATGTACTGGAAGGGCGTGGAGCTCACCAACGCCTACGACGAGCTGGTGGACCCGGCCGAACAGGCCGACCGCTTCCGCGCGGAGCGTGCCTCCCGCCTGGCCCAGGGCAAGGATTCGCCGCCCTGGCCGCTGGAACTGGTGGACGCCCTGCAGGCGGGCATGCCCTCGGGGGCGGGAGTGGCGCTGGGAGTGGACCGCCTGCTGGCATTGGCCTGGGGCGGCCAGGGAATCGAGGAGGTCCTGAGCTTCCGGGAATGATGCCCGACCATGTGCATGGAATCGTTTGGATCCATGACGTTTCATCCATAGGGGCGCCCCCCCCATCCGTAGGGGCGATTCATGAATCGCCCCTACCGACCGGATCGCCCCTACGGATGGGGACCAACGTGGGGGAGCGACGTAAAATGACGATACCGCTATTCGTGGGCCGGTTCAAAATGGTGACCGCGAAATGGATCAACGCCCTACGCGGA
>DAOPYN010000024.1:0-47446 GCA_035352895.1 Fibrobacteria bacterium
CCCGGATGGGGAAGCCATGGTTCGCTGTCCGATGCCTCTGCGCTGGATGGCTGGATGGTCCGATTCCGCCTGCCGTGTCGCGGTGGTCCGGATGGAAAGCCATGAGGGATGCGACGGTTGCGAACCCAGACCGTTGGATCTGGTGCTGCCTCTGCCCTGAAAGGGCCACCGTGGCTCCTCCGTGAAGGGATGCGTTTCCTTCCGCGCGGCTTGAATCCTCTCGGTGCGCATTCCCCCAAGCTCGCTTCGTGACCCGGCATCGCGGGGCATGGGGCTTCGATGCGGAGTGGTTTGTTCGGGGTGTCTGGCGGTACGGAGCCTGTCGGAAAGGATGCGGAGGTGCGCCCGGCGGCTCGGCAAGGCTTTTTTCGTCCGGTGGTTTCCACTACCTTTGCCCCTCTTTTTCGCAGCATCGAAGGGTCCAAGGCCGTGGAGTCATCAACGATCGAAAGCGCATGGCGGAGTCGTCTCACCCGACCCGTCCTGGACGCCTTCGAGATCTCGCTTTCCCAGTTTTCATCCATCCTGCGCAATCGCGGCAAGGATTTCGCCGGTCTGATCGGGGACATCCGCTGGAGCGATTCCCCCCTGGGTTGGGTGGCGCGGGTGGAAGGCGAAGGGTTCCAGCTGTGGGCGGGGCCCAGCGGCGAAACCAGCTGCAACTGCACCTCGGCGCGATCCAACGGGGATTGCCGCCACCAGGTGGCCTTCCTGATGCGTCTGGGGCGCGAACCGGCGGCCGAGGTCGTGGACGACCCTTCCGGACCCGCCGCGGAGTCGAATGCGTCCGCCCATCGGAGCTCCCCGCTGGACATGTGGATCAGCGAGGCCGCCCGGCGCCTGGCCCCGGTGGTCCGCGATCGGGACGTCACCAACGAGGTGGTGTTCCAGCTCTGCCAGAACGCCACGCGCACGGCCTGGGACCTGGTGCCCACCGTGCGGAAATTCTCCAAGGCCTTCCCGCAGGGCAAGCTGGAAGAGCGCGATCTGCGTTCCAACGGAGGCTACAAGCAACAAGGGGTGATGCCCTCCTACGCGTCGGCCGCGGACGAGGAGGTGGTCCAGCTCGCCCGTGCCCTGGATGGACCGAACCTTCCCGGCCGCAAGGGTTCGTGGCAGCATGCCCTCCTTCGCGCCTTCCGCCTGCGCAAGCTCCTGGGGCCCGCCGCCGAGCCCCTGCGGGTGGACGACCACCTCTGGAAGGTGGAGATGGCGCTGGATCTGCGGATGGGAGAAGTTGTGCCCCGCCGCGAGCTGGCGAGCCTGGACGAACCTGGTCGGAAACTGTCCATACCGCCCGACTCCCCGGTGCTGGGAGGCGACCGCGACTTCCTGGTGTGGATCGGATCCTGCCTGTACCTGGTGGATCCCCGCGTGGAACGCGAGCTTCTGTTCGTGCCGTCCTGGAAGTCTTCCCGGGCCGTGGCCGAAACGCTCCGGACCGACCTGCGCGCCCTCGTGGACGCGGGGATCGCCGTGGACCAGGAGCTCCTTCCCCCCGCGCCCAAGGGGACGCCGCAACCGGCCCTCACGGTGGAGATGCACGGCGAGGAGACCTTGTCCATCGAGTCCACGTCCTGGTACGAGCAGGTGGGGATCGTGGCTCCGGGATCCTCCACCGTGGTGGCCTTCACCGAGGCGGATGGCCGGATCGGGGAAATGGCCCGCGACCTGGAAGCGGAATCGGCCTTGTCGGACCGTCTGGAGGCGAGCCTCTCCCGGCACGAGGTGGTCTTCGAGAAGTCCGAGGGACGATTCCTGGTCTCCCAGGCGGCATCCCTCCGCTCCGTGGCGGTCTCCGCGCTGCCTGCCTTGGCGGCGGAAGGCTGGCGCATCGTCTCCAGCCTCAGCATGGATCGCTGGAAGCGGCGCACGGGCCAGGCCCACGTCCACGTGCGGCCATCGGGACAGGATTGGTTCGAGGTGGGCGGCACGGTGGACTTCGAAGGCGTGGAAGTTCCCTTGTCCACCCTGGTGGGAACCACGGGGGCCATCCTGCTCCCGGACGGTTCCACCGGCGTCCTTCCCGACCAGTTGGTGAAGCAGCTTCGGTGGATCGGGGCCCTGGGCGCCAGGGTCGAAGACGGAATCCGTCTCCAGAATGCGCACGCCTCCGTGGCCGAGGAACTCCTGGGAATGGCCGCGGTGGCCCAGGAAGGCGAAGTGGACTGGGGATCCATCCTGGGTGCGTCCCAGGAAGACCTCGATTTCGATGCGCCCTCCTCGTTGAAGGCGAACCTGCGCCACTACCAGCTCGACGGAGCCCGCTGGCTGGATCGGCTTCGCCGACGCGGCACGGGAGGGATCCTGGCCGACGACATGGGCCTGGGCAAGACCGTGCAGGTGATCGCCCACCTGTGCCGCATGTTCGAGCTGGACCCGCACTGCGGTCCCGCGCTGGTGGTGGCCCCCGCCTCGGTGGCGGGCAACTGGGTGGACGAACTCAAGAAGTTCGCGCCGCATCTGCCCAGCCGGCTCCTGCATGGCGCCGGGCGGGATCTGGTCCGCGAGGAGGAGACGCAGGGGCCCCTGGTCTACGTCACCACCTTCGGGATCCTGCCCCGCGAGGTGGATTGGGCCCGGGGACGGAAGTTCTCCGTGGTGGTCCTGGACGAAAGCCAGGCCATCCGCAATCCGGAAACCCTCCTCCATCGCACGGTGAAGACCCTGGAGGCCCACCAGAAGGTGTGCCTGACCGGCACGCCCATCGAGAACTCGCTGGGCGATCTGTGGGCGCAGTTCAGCTTCCTCAATCCCGGTCTTCTGGGAAGCCGCGAGGCGTTCCTGCAACAGTACGAGCCGGGACAGGAGGACGCTCCCGACTTCTCGCGCCTGCGCCGTCTGACCGCTCCGTTCTGGCTGCGTCGCACCAAGGAGGACGTGGCCCGCGACCTGCCCAAGCGCCAGGACGTGGACCTGATGGTGGATCTGGATCCCAAGCAGGCAGCGCTCTACCGCAGGCAGCTCATGGACTACCAGAAGAACCTCCTCCCCCAGTTGTCGGAAAACGGCATGGGGGAATCCAACCGCTTCCAGGTGCTCACCGCCCTCCTGCGCCTGCGCCAGATCGCCTGCGCCCCGGAGATGGCCTCCCACAAGGGACCGTCCACCAAGATCGACAGCCTAGTGGAGATGCTCCACGAGCTTTTGTCCGAGAACCACCGGGCCCTGGTGTTCTCCAGCTTCACCTCCCTTCTGGACCTGGTGGGCAAGCGCCTGTCGCGGGAGGGGATCGACTTCCTGCGTTTCGATGGCAGCACCCCCGCCGCGGAGCGCACGCGCAAGATCAAGCGTTTCCAGGAGGCCAAGGACGAGAACGTCTTCCTGATTTCCCTGAAGTCGGGTGGCGCGGGCGTGAACCTCACCTCCGCCGACACCGTGTTCCTCCTGGATCCGTGGTGGAATCCGGCGGCGGAGAGCCAGGCCGCGGCGCGTTCGCACCGCATCGGGCAGGAGCGTCCCGTCACCGTCTACCGCATGATCGCCCGCGGGACCATCGAGGAACGCGTGCTGGCTTTGGCCCGTTCCAAGGCCGAACTCGCCCGCGACCTGTTCGACTCCGGGGAATCCGGTGGAGCGGCGCTCACGCCGGATCTGGTGGCGGAACTTCTGGAGGACGATGGTTCCGAGTCGATGGAGGACTTCGAGGAGGATTGAGGCGACGAGGATGCCCTCTCGGGGAGGGCCTCGTGTCCCGAATCCCGGTGGTACATTGGGGGATCAGAAACTCCGGTATGGTGCCGGACCCACCGCTGGCCACTCCGAGGATCCCATGTCCCGCCAGATCGCACGTTGGCTGACCACCCTGTCCCTTTCCTGGATGTGCGGCTGCCAATCGCCCCCGGAGCCGTCCGGGAACCAGGTGGACACCACAACCTTCGTTTCCGCGGCCAACCGGGACAATGGAGGGGCCGATACCCTCTTTTCCCGCTGCAAGACACCCGAGGAACGCTGGGCGCGCTTCCAGGAACGCATCGCCCATCCCGGAAGCGACCAGGAACTGATGGAGGTCTTCGCGTCCGTGATGGCTCCCGGACCGAGCGCATTGCCCTTCGGGAAGGGGGATTGGTGGCGTCGATGGTCGGACCTCGCCCGATCCAGCAAGGACCTGCGGGTGCGAGCCTTGTTTTCCAGGTACGAAGCGAGGGTCCACGAAGCGGACACGGGCGAGACCCTCCTGGGGCTTTCCTCCGACCAATTGGCGCCGGGCGAGCGCCTGAGCCTGCGCAGCGACGAACGCCGGATCCATCTGGAACGCACCCGCCTGCGGTGGGATGCCGTGCGCGGCCTGGAACCCACCGACGAGATCGACACGGTCTGGTGGGAATCGGGCCGATCGGGAACGCGAGGCTTCTCCGAGCCGATGAAGCCGGGCCTCTGGAGGCTCACGGTCGTCGATCGGCCGGAATTCGTCCAAGCGGTGGTGAACATCGCCGAACGCAACGTGTCGGTCCTCTCCGCCGGCGACGAACTGGTGGTGATCGCCGAACGGATGTCGAAGGTCCACTTCTTCCGGGACGGCGCCTGGCAGACGCGCATCACGGATCCACGGGGAATCTTCCGTTGTCCGCTGGATTCCCTGGGGCCGGACACCGGGGACGTTTCGGCCCGGTGGATCGCCGTGCAGGACGAGCGGCAGGTGGTCTTCGGCGAGGTGCTCGTGGGTGGGCCAAGCCGCACCGAGAAGATCATGGGCTTCGTGTGGACCGAGCGCACCACCCTGCGCAAGGGAACACCTCTGCGCCTGAGCGGGTTCGTGAGAGCGTTCGACGGCGATGGCGTCTCCCGTCGCGAGAAGGGCGCCGACAGCGTCCAGGTCAATGCATTGACCGTCTCGCCGGTGTTCAAAGGGCTTCCCAAGCTGAAGCTGGATCGCCAGGGATGGTTCCGCACCACCCTGCAGGTGTCCGATTCCGCGCATCCGGGGGAAGTTTCCCTCGCGGTCAACGCTTCCGGAAAGGCACTGGAAGCGAAGTCCGACCCGGGCGGGATCGTCCAGGGCCAGTTCGAGCATCGCATGAACGTCCTCCCGGCACCCGGCGATGGGGATGTGGAGGTCCGTGGCCCGGTCGGGAAGCGGGAGCCGTACATGCACTTCTGCTTCGATCGCCAAGCCCACCTGATGGGGGACTCCGCCTGGATGAGCCTCCAGGTGCGGAACGCCGACGGGACCGTCGCCCCAACCAAGGTGCGGCTGGGTCTTGTGGGCGACCCTCCCGGAAGCGCAACGGAAATCATGGCGGATCCCCGGGGTTTCGTCCGGTGGAAATTCGCCGTTCCCCGCACGGAAGGCCCTTTCGCGATCGTCGCGAAGGCCACCGTGGATGGGATCGAGTTGGTGGACTCCTCCAGATCCGGCTGGGCCTACGATCCGGCGGAGGTTCCCTTCGCGGACGCGAAGGTGCGACTGGTGCTGGACAAGCCGTCCTACCGGGCGGGCGAGAGCGTTCGGGTGCAGGTGGTATCGGCCTGGAAAGGGGCTGCGGTGGCGGTATTTCCTTCCGCGCGCCGGATCGGGGATGTCTTCACGGGGCGGATCTCCAATGGATCCCTCGCCTTGACCTTCCCGATCGGAGATCTGGGACCGGGATTGAAGGTGACCGCCGTGGTCATGGGGCCCAAGGGGAGGGTCTGGGTGGACACGGCCCTGGTCCTGCGGGGCGGTGGCGGATTCGCGGATGTTTCCACCCGGATCGAAGGCGATGGATCGCAGAGGGAGGTGGAGATCTCCATGGCCGACCAAAGGGGACGGAAACTGTCGTCCATGTTCTCCGTCCGCGTCTCCAATCGGCTCTCCGATCCCGGCCGTTGGGAATCCGAGGTCGCTCGGATGGAGCCCCTCGTCCAGGAAACGCGATGGTCGATCCTTCCTCTCCGCGCCATCGAGCCCTGGTCCCGGGAGAGCCTGGGAAGCGAGGCATGGCGGTGGTTCTGGTCGGGAGGCAGCGAAGGTCGCCCCATGAAGAAGCCCCGCGATCCTTGCGGCCCCGACAGCTGCCCCATGGACGTTTCCAGCCGCACGGCCTGGGACTTCAAGCCCGACGGATTCCGAAACTGCGGACAACGCGGTTACCGCGAGGCCGGCCTTCCCGACGAACAGGTGGTGTACTGGAACGATCGTGTGGAGACCGGGCTGTTCAGATCGGCCACGGTGCGGTTTCGCCTTCCCGACCAGGGAGGCCCTTGGTTCCTGGAAATCATGGGAACGGCGGGCGATCGGCACCTGGTCCACCATGTGGTCGGGATTTGACCCGAGGAGACCTGCCATGCCCATCGTGCACATCACCCTGACAGACCGCTGGAGCACCGCCGAGGCGCGCGCGATCTCCGACGCCATCCACCATGCGTTGGTGGAGGCCTTCCGCATCCCCGACCACGACTACATCCATCGGGTCCACCGTTGCGATGCGGACGAACTCGTCCTGGCACCCGAAAAATCCGACCGTTTCGTGCTGGTGGAGATGAGCATCTTCCCGGGACGAACCGCCCAGGCCAAGGAAATCCTGTACGCGACCATCGCCGCGAACCTGAAATCCTTCGGGATCGCGCCGGCAGACATTTTGGTGGCGCTCCACGAACTCCCCATGGGGGATTGGGGGCTGCGGGGGCAGAGCGGGGACAAGGTGCAGCTGGCCTTTTCCACGCGGGTCTGATCCTTTGGAAGGAACCCATTGCCAAGTGAACAGGTGAGCAGTATTGTTTGCTTCATCTTGTTCACTGCTCAAAAGGGGCCTTCCATGATCTCCGAAACCTCCACCCTCCAGTCCCGCCACGCCGAATCGGCCAAGTTCGGGCGCGTCTCCATCCCCGAGTTCGGGCCGTCGGCCAGCGAGTTTTCGCAGGACGAGCCCTCCTTCCATCGTGGCGAAGTCTGCGAGCTCCTGGAGAGCCTGGGCCGCGATCTGGGCCTGCAATTGATGGCGGTGCGGATGGACGCGCTCCTTCAGGAGTCGTCCGATCCCGAACCCAGCCTTTCCTTTCCGGACGAGGCCACGCGGAAGATGGCCCAGAGTCTGGACGTGGTCTGGACCCAGGCGGGCGAGGTCGTGGCGGCGTTCGTGGTGGAATCGGGAGTCGGCCTGGGCGAGGGAGTGCGGCGCGTGGCGGATCTGATGGCCCTGCACCCCAAGTGGAAGGCGCCGGTCTACTTGGTTTCCGACCCCACCTTGCGAGACGGGATCCTCTCCCAGCTGCATCGCCCCATCCACCGTCTGCTCAAGAAGCCTCTGACGGAATCCGTCCGACTTCTGGACTGGAGCCGTCTCCACGAGGAAGTGGGGCAGTTGGGCGACCGCGTCAAGTACCTGCGCCCGGAATTCCTCTCCGAGATCTCCCAGGTACCCGGGGAACTCTGAAAGGCGGATTCCATCCAGGCGATGGGGTTGCCGGACTCGAGCATCCATGCGCGGTGCGACCGTTGGAATCGATCAAGGTCTGATCGTCCGGTCACCTTCCCAGGTGGTCGATGTCGATGGGTTCCAGGATCCGCGTCGGGCTCCTTCCCTGGGCGGCGCGGATCATGGCGCGCCCCAGGATGCGCGGGGTGGTGATCAGGCCGGGGAGCAGTCTGGCCATCAGCGGGAGGAGCGGCGACAGAGGGGTGTAGACCATGCGGTAGAGCCGGGTCTTGGACTTGTGGTCCTTGACCGGCACCAGCCCTGCCAGTCGGAACATGGTGGCACGGCGGAAGGGTAGCGCGAGGAGGGCGTTTTCCGTCCGCCCCTTGACGCGCGCCCACATGACGCGGCCCTTCTCCGTGGAATCGCAACCCGCGCCGGACACGTAGTTGAAGGCGAGATCGGGATTCAGTTCCAGAAGGTGTTTGGCCACGGTCAGGGGAAGCTCGAAGTTGAGCTTGGAAAACTCCGCTTCCGAGCGCCCCGCGGCGGAGCATCCCACGGTGAAGAAGCAGGCGTTGAGCCCGTGGAGGTCGGATTCGATTTCCGAGAGGTTGGCGAGGTCCGATACCAGACGCTCGGTCAGCTTGGGGTGCGAGAATCCGCACGAGGTGCGCCCCACCACCAGGACGGAAAGGACGTAGGGGCTGTGCAGGCATTCCTGGAGGACGGCGGCGCCCACCATTCCGGACGCCCCGAAGACCACGACCCGCAACTGTCTGACGATCACCTGGTGCACGCTGGACCTCGGACGGAGAAGTCACTTCTTGAGGCTGGATTGGACCTTCTTCAAGGCGGCGGCATCGTACATCGCGCAGATGCCCTTCATCTGCGCAGGTTGGATTTCCAGTTCCGCCAAAAGCTTCTTGAGCTTGGCGGGGGAGAGTCCAACCTTTTCGGCGAGCTTGCCGGAGCTGAGCAGTTCTTCTGGCATTGGGCGAGTCCTTCCTGGGGACTGCAATGTACACGCGACGATGGGGGCTGGTCCACTCCCGATCGAGTCGTTCGAGCTATTCTTGTTCGGGAAGCGATTCGC
Organism: Fibrobacteria bacterium; assembly: GCA_035352895.1. Taxonomy (GTDB): domain Bacteria; phylum Fibrobacterota; class Fibrobacteria; order UBA5070; family UBA5070; genus UBA5070. Next base: position 8,434 of record DAOPYN010000024.1, read on the forward strand.
CCTTCCCCCCCTCCTCTCCCCAATGGATCCAAGTCATGCCTGTCGCATTCCTGCTCACTCGATGGTTCTCGCGTTCGCAACGAACCCTTCCGGGGGCGGCGCTGGGGAATCGACCTACCAGGCCATTCTGCTCGAGGGAAATCCCACGACCATGACGACTCCCTTGGATTCTGAAATGCTGAGCTTTCCGGATACCGGTGGCGCACGCCCACCGACCGGGGTGGATGCTTGCCAAGTGGCGAAGGCGAGGGTATGGTTCCGCCGGGCTGCCTCACGATCCTCGCCGCAGGCCATACAGGGCCGGATTCGATCGAGGTTGTTTCTGACAGAAAATTCTCCCATCCAAGGAATGGATCCTCATGAACCTGCGAAACCCTCTTCTCTCGCTTCCTCTACTCCTCCTGTCCGTTGCATCGGCAAGGGAGGTGATGAACGTCGACGATTTCCGGAGCGAACCGATATCCGCGAAAATGGAGGTCAAAGGCCCATCCACCGCGACTGGAGTGTCTCCGGGAATGTCCGGGAAGGTGCGTGAAGTCTATTCCGTGACGAAGCAGTACGAGGTTCTGGAGACCGCCTTCTTCCAGGAAACGGATCGGCTGAGCAAGTCATTTCAGGACCTCGGATTCGAGCCGCCGAACCCTCCATCGGTGTTCCGCTACCAGAAAACGAAGAGCAGATTCTCCGCGACGTTGCTCGAGAACGTCGGGAAGTGCCCGGCTGGATCCAAGTGGATCTCCGTGGTTTCGAAGCGTGGCGGCAGCCTGGTCTTCAAACGGAGTGTCGAGAATCCAAAATGCATGGACCTGACGCCCGACTTCCGGGAAAAAGCCCTTCAGTTCTAGGGCCAGGCCCCGAATCGCAGCCTCCGTTCGAAGTCGGTTGTTCCTCGGGACGACCGATCTCGAACCGGGTGGTCCACCGGGATCCTGTACCGTTATGCTCCGAGGATCCGCCAGGGGTGCGGAAGGGCCAAGGTTCCACCGGGGACTCGTCCGAGTCCGTGGTGGCGTGGGCTTGTCTTCCCTTGCCATTCTGAGCGTAGTACTGTATAATACCACTATGATTGTTCCGCAATTCGTCGAAGCCCTGCAGGCCCTGGGGTTCACCGGGCAGGAGGCCGCCCTGTACGGGGCTCTCCTGGAACACGGGGAGATGTCCGGCTACGAGGCCGCCAAGGAAACGGGGATCTCCCGATCCAACGCCTACCACGCCCTGGCAAGCCTGGTGGACAAGGGGTTCGCTTCGCGCGTGGAAGGGGAATCCACGCGCTATGGCGCCCTCGCCCTGGAGGACGTGGGAAGGCTGGTGCGCCACAGACAGGAATCGTCGATCGGAACGGCCCTGGCCCACGCCCCCGCCTCCAAGCGGGAGGGCGCGCCGTTCTTGTCCGTCTCCGGTCGCCGGGCCGTGGTCGAGCGGATGGCGATCCTGTTCCAAGGTGCCGGGGATCGGGTCTATCTCGCCGCCGACGCCGCCGACCTGGAGGAGATCCGCGGGTGCATGGAAGCCGCGCTGGAGCGGGGGATCCGGGTCACCGTGCTGACCAACCGGGGCTGGGAGCTCGCGGGGGCCGTGGTGCATGTGCGGCGCAAGGCCCGAGGCCCCATCCGGCTGATCGCGGACGGTCGTCGCGTCCTCACCGGCGAATTGGACCACTCCCGCGGCGAATGCGTGTATTCGGAAAACCCCCACCTGGTGAACCTGATCAAGGAATCCCTCACCAACGAGATCCAGATCCTCCAGGCCAAGGAATCGGAAAGGAACTGAAATGGACGCTCCCAACTTCGAACATCCCTGGCTTGCGCCGGACCAGGTCCGCGACCTCGTGGCCACCCACGGATCGCCCCTGTACGTCTACCACGAACCGACCCTCCGTTCCCGCTGCCGCGAGGTGGCGCGGATGCTTCCGGGGCGCGACTTCCATCCCTCCGTGTCCATCAAGACCAACGGGAACCCGGCGCTTCTGGCCATCGCCCGCGAGGAGGGCCTGCGTGGCGACGCCATGAGCCCCGGGGAAATCCTCCTTCTGGAACGGGCCGGATTCCGCTCCGACGAGATCTTCTTCATCCCCAACAACGTCTCGCGGGAGGAGCTGGAGTTCGCCCGCGATCGACGGATCCTGACCAGTCTGGACTCCCTGGACCAGGTTCGGCTGGCCGCCGAGGTGTTTTCCGGGCTGGAGGTGGCCCTGCGGGTCAATCCCCTGGTGGGGGACGGCCACCACGGCAAGGTGGTGACGGCGGGAGCGCGGGTGAAGTTCGGGATCCTGCCCTCGGAGATCCCCCAGGCCGTGGAGATCCTGTCCGCGCGTGGCGTGGAGGTCGTGGGATTGAACCAGCACATCGGTTCCGGGTTCCTGGAGCCTTCGCGGTATCTGGAGGCCGCGCGGATCCTGCTGGAGGTGTGCCGCGAGGTGCCCTCGGTGCGAATCGTGGATTTCGGTGGAGGCTTCGGGATCGGATACCGCAGCGAATCGCGGTTGGATCTGGTGCGGGTGGGGGAGGGCCTGGCCGCATTGCTGGATACCTGGGAAAAATCCACCGGACGTTCCCTGCGTGCGCAGGTGGAGCCCGGACGCTACGTGTTCGCCGAATGCGGGGTGGTCCTGGGGACCGTCCATGCGGTCAAGGAGCGCGAGGGGATCCGGATCGCGGGTTGCGACATCGGCTTCAACGTCCTGCAACGCCCCGTCCTCTACGACGCCTACCACCGCATCGACGTGGTCGGGGACGATCTCCCCTCGCGGAGGGTGGCGACGGTGGAATGGGTGGGAAACATCTGCGAATCCGGCGACATCCTGGGCCGCGACCGCAGCGGTCCCGAGCCGAGGACGGGGGATCTGCTGGTGGTGCGCGACGCGGGCGCCTACGGATGGGCGATGTCGTCCAGCTACAACGCCCGTCCACGCCCGGCGGAGGTGCTGATCGGGAGTGACGGAGGAATCCGGGTGATTCGCAGGCGGGAGTCCCTGGCCGATCTGTTCGCCCAGCTTCCCTGAAAATCAAGGGGCTGTCTGGTCGCGACGATGGCGGCCGACCTCCGGTTTTTGCAGTTTGTCCACCCTATGTCCATCTCGTCACGTCTTCTGCTGCTCGGTTCCGTCTCCTGTCTTCTTGTCGTCAGCGCCTGCAAGAAGAAGCCGGAGGAACCGAAGGGGGCGCCCGGAAAGGAGCGGGTGGCGAAGTTCGCGGCCACCCTGGTGGTTTCGGCCCCGTTCGGGGATTCCACCGCTGGACTGGCCGAGGTCAAGGCCCGCGACCGGGTGGATCTGCGCACCGAGGCTTCGGGGAGGATCCGGGAAATCGGGTTCCGGGAAGGCTCTGAGGTCCGTGCGGGCCAGGTGGTGGTCCGTCTGGAAGACGCCGAGGCGAGAGCCACTCGCGATCGCGCGGCGGCCAAGCTCCGGTTGTCGGTGGCCACCTTGCGGCGCGTGCGGGAGCAGGTGAACGCCCAATCGGCGAGCCAGCAGCAGTTGGAGACGTCGCTTGCGGATTCCGCCGTCTGCCAGGCGGACCTGGCCTTGGCCGAGGCCACTTTGGCCAAGATGGAGGTGCGCGCTCCGTTCGCCGGAACCGTGGGCCTGCGCGAGGTCAGCAAGGGCCAATGGGTGACCAGTGGACAATTGTTGACCTCGCTGGTGGGGTCGGGCGATGTCCGTCTGGAATGGGCCCTTCCCGAAGGCCTCGCCTTCCGGCTCGCCACTGGGATGACGCTTTCGTGGCGCGACCCCGGGACGGCCCGCGGAGGGCGCGCCCAGGTGGAGGCGCTGGCGCCGGAGCTGGACGAGTCCACGCGGACGCGTCGATTGCTCGCCGCCTGCCGCACCGGATGCGCGGGGCTGGTGCCCGGAGCCACCGTGGAGGTGACCCTGCCCTCCGAACCCGGACCGGTCCTGTCCATCCCCTCGCAGGTGTTGTCCGGCGGGGTGAAGGGGACGGGAGTGTTCCTGGCCCGCGACGGCAAGGCGGTGTTCGTGCCCGTGGTGGCCGGTCGTCGCAACGCCGAGCGCATCGAGATCGTTTCCGGTCTGCGCGCGGGCGATACCGTGCTGGTGCCGGGAGCCCAGCCTCCCAAGCCGGGGGCTTCCGTGGAGATCGCGCGGATGCTGTCCGAGGGCGGCAAGCCGGCGAAGACCGACTCCGCGCGGAGCGCCAAGCCGTGAGCTTCTCCAGGACGGTGGTTTCCCGGCCGGTGCTCGTTTCCGTGGCGTCGGCGTTCCTTCTCCTTCTGGGAATGCTGGCCATCCCCAACCTGGCGGTGCGCGAGTATCCCGTGGTGGATCCGGCCATCGTCACCGTGAGCGCCTCCTGGCGGGGCGCCGACGCCGAGACGGTGGAAAAGCAGCTCACCGAGCCTCTGGAGCAATCCCTCAACGGGATTGACGGAATCCGCAACATGAGTTCGCAGAGCCGCGACGAGCGCTCCCAGATCACGGTGGAGTTCCTGCTGGGAGTGGATCTGGAGCGCGCCGCCAACGACGTGCGCGACCGCGTGAGCCGGGCCCAGCGGAACCTTCCTTCGGACGTGGATCCTCCCACCGTGGCCAAGGCCGACGCGAACTCCTCGCCCATCCTCCTTCTGGCGCTGCGCGGTCCGGGACGGAGCCTGCTGGAGCTCAACGAGATCGCCAGCGGTCTGCAGGACCGCCTGCAGACGGTGCCCGGCTTGGCCGAGGTGCGGATCTGGGGTGAGCGCAAGTACGCGATGCGCATACGGATCGACGCGGCCAAGCTCGCGGCGGCGGGATTGACCGTCCAGGACCTGAAGACGGTCCTGGCCCGCGAGAACGTGGAGCTTCCCGCCGGCCAGATCGAAGGCAAGGACGTCGCCGTGGCCCTCAAGGCCAAGACCGGATTGGCCACTCCCCAGGAGTTCGCCGCGGTGGTGCTGCGCAGGGACGGGACCGGCGTGGTGCGGCTGGGAGACGTGGCGCGCGTGGAATTGGGTGCGGAAAACGAGAAGAGCCTGATGCGGCTGGGGACCGAGCCCGGCGTGGCGTTGGCGTTCGTGGCCCAACCCGGAGCCAACCAGGTCGCCATCGTGGACCAGGTCCGCGCGCGGTTGCCGCGCCTGGAATCCGAACTCCCCGAGGGGATGGTCATCCAGGAGGTCTTCGACAACACCCGGTTCGTGCGCAAGGCCCTGCTGGAGGTTTCCGAGACCATCGCCATCGCCTTCGCCCTGGTGGTCCTGGTGATCTTCCTGTTCCTGCGCGAATGGCGGACCACCCTGGTCCCCGTCCTGACGGTTCCTGTCAGCCTGGTGGGGGTGTTCGCGCTGGTTTGGGCGCTGGGGTTCTCCATCAACATCCTCACGCTCCTGGGAGTGGTGCTGGCCATCGGGATCGTGGTCGACGACGCCATCGTGGTCCTGGAGATCATCTGGTCCAGGGTGGAGGAGGGAATGTCGCCGCGCGAGGCCGCCATGAAGGGGTTGGACGAGATCTTCTCGGCGGTGGTGGCCACCACCCTGGTCCTGGCCGCGGTGTTCGTGCCCCTGTTGTTCCTGCAGGGCTTCACGGGACGCCTGTTCCGGGAATTCGGCGTGGTGGTGGGCGGTTCCGTGCTCATCTCGGGGTTCGTGGCCTTGACGCTTTCCGCCATGCTCTCCAGCCGCGTGCTGCGCAGCCACCAACGGCACGGCCGGTTCTACGCGGCCACGGAACCGTTCTTCCGCAAACTCACGGAAACGTACGGACGGATCCTGCGCAAGAGCCTTCGGGTTCCCGCCGCCTCCCTGGGCGTGCTGGCCCTCTGCGGCGGCCTGATCTTCCTGTTGAACTCCTACCTGCCCCGCGAGCTCGCGCCATCCGAGGACCGGTCGTCCCTGCAGATCAACGTGACCGCGCACGAAGGCGCGACATTCTCCTACATGGACGCGTGGATGGCGCGCCTGGCCGATTCCCTCGCCACGGTGGACGAAGTCAAGACCTACCTGGTCACCTCGGGTGCGGGCGGCGCCGGCGGCGCCACCAATTCCGGGAGTACCCGAGTGGTGCTGCTCGAGCCCGACGAGCGATCGAAAAGCCAGGATTCGATCGCTTCCCGGCTCAACCGCATGCTGGGCAAGTTCGGGGGCGCCCGCGCCTCCGTGGTCCAGGAACAGGCCATCCGCGTGGGTGGCCGCCAGGCGCTTCCCGTCCAGCTCGTGATCCAGGGGCCCGACCTGGAAGACCTGCGCGAGGTGCTGCCGGAGCTGGAAGCCGCCGCCCGCTCCGATCCGGCCTTTTCGGTGGTGGAGACCAACCTCAGCTTCACCAAGCCGCGCGTCGAGATCGAGGTCCGACGCGATCGCCTCTCCGATCTGGGAGTGTCGCCGGATGCCTTGGGCAACGCCCTGCAATTGGCGTTCGGCTCGCCCAAGATGGGGACCTTCCTCAGGCAGGGCAAGCAGTACTCCATCCTCGCGGAAATCGACGGCGCCACCAGCGCCGCGATCCTGGACCAGGTCAGGGTACGCTCCAGCAAGGGAGAGCTGGTGCCCATCTCCGCCGTGGTCGGCCTGCGGGAAACCATGGTTCCACCGCAGCGGCAGAGGTTGGATCGCGAAGCCTGCTTCACCCTCTCGGCGGGACTGGCCAAGGGGGCCACGTTGGGCCAGGGCGTGGCCGCCATGGAAAAAATCGCCAAGGCCAACCTGGACGAGCGTTTCGTGACCCAGTGGACGGGTTCTGCCCGCGACTTCCAGGAATCGTCGTCCAGCCTGGGGGCCGTGTTCGCCCTGGCCATCCTGGCGGTATTCCTCCTGTTGGCCGCCCAGTTCGAGAGCCTGCGATCTCCTTTCGTGATCCTCCTGACGGTTCCGCTGGCCTTGGTGGGAGCCTTGGGAGCCCTTGCGGTGGCGGGAATGACCATGAACCTGTTCAGCCAGATCGGTCTGGTGCTCCTGGTGGGTCTGGTGACGAAAAACGGCATCCTGATCGTGGAATTCGCCAACCAGCGCGCGGAGGCGGGCCTGGCGCCCCTGGAAGCGGTCGTCGGCGCGGCGACCGCCAGGTTGCGTCCCATCCTCATGACCTCGATCGCCACCATCCTGGGAATCCTTCCCGTGGCCCTGGCCCTGGGGGCGGGCGCCGAAAGCCGCAAGCCCCTGGGCGTGGCGGTGATCGGAGGGATGCTCACCTCGCTGGTGCTGACCCTGTTCGTGGTCCCGGCGGTCCATCTGCTCGTGACCTCCCGGTCCGGGCACCGGAAGTAGTCAGCCCGCGCTCCAGCGGGCGCTGCGGGTCATCGTTCCCCACTTCTGCCTGGTCTTGGCCAGCCACAGCAGAAGTCCCTTCAGGCGCCACCAGGTGTTCAGCTGGCGGTAGCCGATGTTTTCCAGGACGGCCGAGGCCAGGAGCTTGCCGATGTGGGAGAGGCTCTTGAACTGCCGGAAGGAGGCTTCCTCCAGGAACACCGCGTTGATCGACTGCAGGAATCCCAGCGCCACCACCAGGGCGAAGAAGAGCGCCGTGGTGCTCCAGGAAATCTCCCCGAACGCCGCCGACCAGACGAAGAAGGCGATTCCTCCCACCTCGACCAGCGGCTCCAGGAGCTCGAACAAGACAAGAAACGGCATGGAGAGGAAGCCCACCGCTCCGGACCCGCGGGAAAACAGGAGCCGTCGATGCCGCCAGAGGCTTTCCGCCAGGCCGCGCTGCCATCGGACCCGCTGGTTGGCCAGGACCCCGAGCGACTCGGGAGCCTCGGTCCAGCAGATCGGATCCGGCAGGTACACGATCCGGTACCTGCGTTTCTTGCGGAGCATCGTGGCGTGGAGGCGCACCACCAGTTCCATGTCCTCGCCGATCGTTCCCGTGCTGTAGCCGCCCGCTTCCACCACCGTCTCGCGGTGGAAGATCCCGAAGGCCCCCGAGACCACCAGGAGGGCGTTGAGCGGGGACCAGGCCAGGCGACCGAACAGGAAGGCCCGCAGGTATTCCACCACCTGCGCCAGGGCCAGGGGGTTGGTGGGAAGTCCCGTGGACACCAGGAATCCTCCTTCCACCCGGCATCCGTTGGCGATGCGGATGGTTCCTCCCGCGCAGATGGTGGCGGGATCCTCCAGGAAGGGTTGCACGCAGCGCACGAGGCTGTCCTGCTGCAGGATGGAATCGGCGTCGATGCCGCAGAACAGCGGATGGATGCTCGCGTTGATCCCGGCGTTGAGCGCGTCGGCCTTGCCGCCGTTTTCCTTGTCGATGAAGCGGAGGTTCGGGAATCTCAAGGACCGGTAGACGGCCCGTACCTTCCGGGTGGCCAGGTCGTGGCGGTGGACTTCCCGGAATTCCTGCAATCCGAAGGCCTCGACGGCGGCCTTCAACGTGCCATCCTTGGATCCGTCGTTGACCACGATGATCTCGAATTGGGGGTAGTTGAGCTGCAGGAGGGAGTGGATGGTGGCGGCGATGGTGCCCTCTTCGTTGTAGGCCGGGACGATCACGGAGACGGGGGGGAGGAATCCGCCGAAGGCTTCCCGACGCTGCACCCCCAGCAGAGGATGGTGGCCCAGGTAGCGGAGGATGGTCCAGGCGGCCAGCGCGTTCAGGGCCAGGGTGCAGGTGGAAAGGGCCAGGAAGTAGGCCAGGAATCCCATCTCCACGATGTCCGAAAGGAGGCCGGGGAGGTTCATGCGAGGCTCCGTTCCGACAAGGCGAAGCGGAGCATCTCGCCGGCCAGGGGGTCGCGTTGGCTGGCGGCGAGCAGTTCCACCTGGATGGGCTTGAGCTGGGGGAGGGCGGCGATCGCACCGGCCGCGCGGTAGCGGACCCACCATTGCGGATGTTCCAGGAGATCGCTCAGCGCAGGGATGTCGTCGGGGTTTCCCACCCTGCCCAGGGCGTCCACCGCGGCGGCCAGGACCGTCCAGCGTGGGTGACGGATCCTGTCGCGCGCGAGGTCGGCCTGGGCGGGATCGCGGATCGCCGCGAGGAGCAGGGTTTCCGATGCGTCCGGTGCCGGGTCCGGGGATCGCAGGAGCGTGCGCAGGACCTGTGCGCGGATCTCGTGGGAAAGGAGGTCAAGAAGCCGGAGGGCCCGCAGCGGGCAGGCCGTCCCCGCCCCCAGGATGGCGGCGGAAACCTGGTGCTGCACGATGTCCTGCGGAGCATCCTTCAGGAATGCGTGGACCCGCGAGATCGGCCAATCCTCCCTCCACAGGAAGTGGGGAAGGAGTTCATCGAGGAGGCCATGGGGATCGATCGACACGAGCGCCGTGGCGGCGTGGAGGGACAGGATGGGATCGGGATCCCGGACCATCGGACGCAGAAGTTCGATGCACGACCGGTCGCCCAGCGATCCCAGGGTCTCCATGGACAGGATCCTTTCCGCGGTCCCCGCCTTCGGAAGCCGCGCGGTGAGCCGACCGGGAAGGCCGGTGAGGGCCAGGAGCGAGACCAGCCGGTCCCGGAATTCGCCGCGCAGGGACTCCAGGAGGTGGAGCCAGGTCTTCATGAAGTCCTGGAGATCGCGATCCTCCACACGGAGATCTTCGGGCGAGGAATCCTGCGCCAACAGCCAGGCGAGCCATTCGCGCGACAGGCGCTCCCGCCGGAACGCGGCGCGGGTGTTGACCATGTGCATGGCCAGGATCGCGGCCAGAAGCGACAATCCCGCGATGGCGGTGGCGAGGACGCTCCATGCGGCGATCCGTCCCGAGAGGCCCAGGCCGTCCCAAAGAAGACCCAGTGTGGCCTTCAGGTGCGGATCAGGAGCCAAGGCCGCATTCGACGCCAAGGCGAGCCTCCCATCGATCGTGGATCCCTTCCAGCCGCGTCCAGGAAAGCGCGGGTCGGACCGTCAGGCGGGAACCGATTCCCTGTCTGGCGGAAAGTGTCGCCGAGTTCGAGATCCGCTCGACGATCCCTTCGTCCAGGCGCTCCAGTTCGCGTGCATGCGAAAGGTCCAACGCGATCCCGCCCACGTCGCTCCAGTCCCACCCGGCCAGGATCCGCCAGTCCATTCCGGGGTCCGCGCCGGACGCGCCGGAGCCAGCCATCCCCGCTCCCAGACGGAAGGAGCGGATGTAGCGCTCCACCAGGCCGCGGGCGAGAACCACTTGCCAGCCGCGATAATCCGAGACCTTGCCTCCGAGGGTCCCCACCCAACCGCCGGCGAAGGTCTTGGAAAGGGCGGTTCCCGCCGACCAGGTGGGAAGGAAGCGCTCCTGCTGGCCCAGGCTGGCCTGGCCTTCCCAGGCGAGGGATTCCACCGGGGAGAAGCCGAGCCGCACCTCGGCTTGGCGGTCGTCCAGGTCCCACCTGCGCACGCCGTTGGCGGAAAGGGTCGCCCAGCGATCCCGCATTCGCCAGCCGATCCCGGCTCCGATCTCCGACCACAACGGAGCGTCTTGGGGAAAATCCAGGCGAGCCACCGCTGTGGACAGTTCCAGCCGCACCCCATCCGTTCCGGGGGCCAGGCACAGGAGAACGGCCCAGAGCGGGCTGGTCACCGGACGAAGCGCCGGATCCTGGCGAGGAGTTCGCCAGGCTGGAAGGGTTTCACCAGGTAGTCGTCGGCACCGGCTTCGAAGGCGCGCCGGATGTCGGATTCCTGTCCCTTGGCCGTGAGCATCACGATGGGAACGCGCGCCCATCCTTCCAGCGAGCGGAGGATGGGAACCAGCTCCACGCCGCTCAGGAACGGAAGCATGTGGTCGGTGACGACGAGATCGGGCGGGGTGGCCAAGGACTGGCCCACATCCACCGCCTCCCTGCCGTCGGCCGCCTTGGCGACGTCGAACCCCTCGCGCGACAGGATGTGCTCCAGAAGCAGGAGGATCATGGGGTCGTCGTCGATCGCGAAGATCGTTTTCTTGGCCATGGACCAGATCATATCACCTTCGGCGGAAGGCTTCCGCAAACCATCGCTGCGCGTGGGGACTTCCGCTTGTGGCGGTTTCGCGGGAATGGGTAGAATGGGCCAATGCTCGTGCAAAGGAACACCGCCCCATGAGGAGTGAAACTCCCTGCCCGTCCGATGGAAGCCTGGATCGGAAGAGCCTCGCGATCCACATCCTGGTGTTCTTCGCACTGTGGATCGTGTGCTTCCACTTCGGGGCGTCCTCCGAGGGGATTCCCATCCTCTGGCTTCCCTCCGCCTTCGGGATGGTGGCGGTGTCCCCTCTGTCCATGCGTGCGCGCGCGGCGACCAGCGGGGCGTTCTTCGTCGCGTCCCTGGTCGCGGGAGCGACCCACGGCGAGGATCCCGTCACGATCCTGGCCTGGTCGTCGGTGGTCCTCCTGGAGATCAGCCTGGGGACCTGCGCGCTGGATCGCCTCCTGGATCGGCGTTGCCGGGCACTGGGCATCCAGGCCTCCCTGAAGATGCTCGCGGTCGTGTTGTTCGGGGTCGTGCCCATCGCCGCCGCGCTCCTGGCGGGGGCCCTCCATCTGCGATCCGGCGACTCCTTCCTGGATCGGATGGCCGCCACCTGGGCGGCCGACGCTTCGGGAATGCTGCTTGTGCTCCTGCCTGGAATGGCGATGGCAAGAGGCAACCATCGTGGTCCGGTCCAGGTGCGCGATGCCTTGGGGCTGGCGGGTTGGATCCTGGTGCTTCTGGGGATCGCGCTCCTTTGTCTGCGCTTCGTGGTCACCCCCTTCATCTTCCTGACCATTCCCTTCAGTCTCCTGGCCATCCGCAGGGGCATGGTGTCCGCCGCGATCTCCGTCTGGGCCGTTCTGGGAATCTGCGCGGTCCTCCTGAATTGGGGATGGATCGAGCCTCCGCTGGCCTACCGCAACTCCGCTCCGTTCGTTTTGTGGGTGGGGGTGGCCACTGCCGCGTTCCTGCCCATCCTGATCGGGGTGATCGTCGAGCAGGTGGAGTTCCAGATGCAGGAGCTCAAGCGCAGCCGCCAGGTCCTCCAGACCGTGATCGACCACATCCCCGGCCTGGTGGGGGCCTGGGACGGAAACCTGCGGATCCGGCTGGCCAACAAGGCCTTCGAGGACTGGTTCGGGACGGGCAGGGAGGAACTTTCCGGGGTGGAGCTTCCCGAGTTGGTGGGAGCCGAGGCGTTCGCGAAACTCCAGGGGAAGATCGACGAGGTGCTCCGGGGCCGGACCACCACCATCGAAGGCGAGATCGGAACCGAATCCGGTCCCCGCCAGGTCCTGGTCCAGTTCGTTCCCGACCTCGACGGGAATCGGGTCGTCGGGTTCTATTCCCTGGTCACCGACATTTCCCAGGTGAAGGCCGAGCAACTCTCCCGCCTGGATTCCCTCGCGCGGTTGCAGGACGTGATCGATGGCGCCGAAGGCTACTGCTTCATCGTCACCTCGCTGGAAGGAACCATCCAGCTGTTCAACAAGGGTGCCGAGCGGATGCTGGGGTGGACGGCCAAGGAAGTGGTGGGCAAGGAAACACCGCGGCTGATCCATCTGGAGGAGGAGGTGCGGGAGCGTGCCAGACAGATCCTGGCAAAACGAGGGCGGGAGGTCTCCGGGGTCGCTGTGTTCGCCGACGCGGCCCTGCACGGCGAAGTAGAAACCAGCGAGTGGACCTTCGTGCGCAAGGACGGGTCGACGTTTCCCGTCCAGCTGACCGTGGTGGCCCTCCACGACCACAAGGGGGAGGTCAACGGATTCCTTGGGGTGGCCCGCGACCTTTCCACCGACAAGGAACTGATCCGCACCATGGAGGAGGCGCGTGCGCAGGCCGAGAGGGCCAGTTCCATGAAAAGCGAGTTCGTGGCCAACATGAGCCACGAGATCCGCACCCCGTTGAACGCGGTCCTGGGCATGGTCCAGCTTCTGGGGAAGACCACCCTCACGCCCGTCCAGCACAAGTACCTGGACATGATCCGCAAGTCCGGGAAATCGCTTCTGGGCATCCTGGAGGACATCCTGGACTTCTCGAAGATCGAGGCGGGGCGATTGCGCATCGAGCCCGTCGATTTCCAACTCGACGACATCCTGGAAAGCGTCGCGAGCCTGGGAACGATGAACGCCGCCGGGAAGGACCTGGAAGTGTCCATCACCGTGGATCCGCTGGTTCCGGCGCAGCTCCACGGCGATCCGCTGCGCCTGCAGCAGATCCTGCTCAACCTGGTGGGCAACGCCTTGAAATTCACCTCCCAGGGGGAGGTCAGCCTGTCCATCGAACTTTTGGCCCGCGAAGCCGACCAGCTGCGGATCGGTTTCCGGGTGAGGGATACCGGCGTCGGCATGAGCGATGAGCAGCAGCAGCGGATCTTCAAGCCGTTCTCGCAGGCGGATTCGTCCAACACCAGGAAGTACGGCGGGACCGGTCTGGGACTGGTCATCAGCAAGAACCTGGTGGAACTGATGGGTGGCCACGTGGGCGTGCGGAGCATGAGCCGGATCGGCACCGAATTCTTCGTGACCTTGCCGTTTCCCGTGGATGCGGCAAACGAGGTCGCCGTTCCCGCATCGCAAGGGCATCCCCTCCACATCGCCTGTCTGGACGACCATTCCTCGAGCCAGGCGAGCCTGGATGCCTCGGCCGCACGGTGGGGCTGGCGCCTGGAAATCGTGGAGAACCTGCCGGATCTGTTCGCCCTCCTGGAGCGTCGCGAGGCGGTGGATCCCTTCGACGGGATCCTGGTGGATGCGGGAATCCCCCAGTGGGACGATCGCAAGTCCATCGCGCGACTCCGGGAGATCTGCGGCCGCGAGATCCCCGTGGTCAAGATGGTGCGGAGCCTGTCGGAAGGGCCGGCCGAGGAAGGGATCCGGCTCCTGGACGGGATCCTGGTGAAGCCGGTGACGCCGCTGGCTCTGCTGAAGGTCTTCAAGAACGCGGTCGCGCATCCCAGCGCGCTTCCCGAGGAGGCGCGATCGGGGTTCGAACGGATCGGCAAGGACCTGCGACCGCTGGGAGGGGTCCATGTCCTCCTGGTGGAGGACAACGCGTTCAACCAGGTGGTGGCGACGGAGACGTTGCAGACCCTGGGGGCCACGGTGGACCTGGCCGAACACGGGAAGCTCGCGTTGGACAAGCTGCGCAAGAATCCCAACGGTTACGATCTGGTCCTGATGGATGTCCAGATGCCGGTGATGGATGGATTCGCCGCCACACGGGCCATCCGCTCGGAACTGCACATGGATCTTCCGGTGGTGGCCATGACCGCCGGTGTGTTGGCTTCCGACCGGGAACGGTGCATGGAGTCGGGGATGGACGACTTCCTCACCAAGCCCTTCGAGGTCGACCAGCTGGTGGCCATCTTCCGCAAGCATCTGAAGCTCGCCGAGGTGAAGGAGCCGTCGGCGGCGGCGGTACCGGCGCAGGAAGAGAGGCTGTTCGATGCCCAGCCCCTGCTGCGGAGTCTGGGAGGAAGCACCGATTCCCTCCGGGTGGTCCGCACCCTGGTCCGCCAATTCCTCTCGATGGCCGAACAGACGATCAAGCAGGGGCGGGAAAGCTCCCAGCGCGGCGACCTCGAGGAGGCCGTCCGGGCCTTCCACAACCTGAAGTCCAGCTCGGCGACCTTGGGGGCCATGGTCTTCTCCGCCACCGCCGCCCAGATCGAACGCGGCCTCCAGGAGAGCGAGAGGAAGAGCCAGTCGGAAACCATCGATCGGCTGGAAAGGGAGCTGGAAACGGTCCGGGAGAAGGCGATGGCCTGGCTCGCCACCGGGAACGATCCCTCCTGAGCGGAGCGGGGAAAGGAGGATCGCCCCAGGTTCTACCTTTCCGTCCCTATGCTCCAGTTTCGCGAACCTGAGAAGAATCCGTCGTTTCCCGGCCTGGAAGGCCGCATCCTGAAGTTCTGGGAGGCCTCCCGCGCTTTCGAGCGCCAGGAGGAGATTCGCAAGGGCGCTCCGCCGTTCCACTTCTACGATGGCCCCCCGTTCGCCACCGGACTTCCCCACTACGGGCACCTCCTGGCCGGTACTCTCAAGGACATCGTGCCGCGCTACTGGAGCCTGCGCGGCCGCTCCGTGGACCGCCGCTTCGGTTGGGACTGCCACGGCCTGCCCGTCGAAAACGAGATCCAGAAGAGCCTGAACCTGGCCGGACAGGCCGAGATCAAGGCCCATGGCGTCGACAAGTTCAACGAAGCCTGCCGCTCCATCGTGATGCGCTACACCGGCGAGTGGGAAAAGACCGTGCTGCGCATGGGGCGCTGGGTGCATTTCCAGGGCGGCTACCGCACCATGGATCCGTCCTTCATGGAATCGGTGTGGTGGGTGTTCAAGACCTGCTTCGACAAGGGCCTGATCTACGAAGGCTACCGCGTCCAGCCCTACTCGCCCAAGCTCTCCACGCCGCTGTCCAACTTCGAGGTCAACCAGGGTTACAAGGACAGACAGGATCCGTCGCTCACTCTCAAGTTCTTCCTGGAGAACGACCCCGACAACGCCGCCCTGCTGGTGTGGACCACCACGCCGTGGACGTTGCCCTCCAACCTGGCCGTCGCGCTGGGCGCCGACATCCCCTACGTGAAGCTGCGTTCGGAAGGCCATGTCTACTGGATCGCCCAACCGCGCCTGGCCGCCTACTTCGATCCCCAGAAGATCGAGATCCTGGAAACGAAGAAGGGATCGGAACTCGCGGGTCTGCGCTACAAGCCGCTGTTCTCCTACACCCCCAAGCTTTCCGAAAAGCAGTACACCCTGCTTCTGGCCGACTTCGTGAGCACCGAGGACGGTGCCGGCGCGGTGCACATCGCGCCCTCCTTCGGCGAGGAGGACTTCCAGCTGGGCCAATCCGAAGGCCTGGGCCTGTGGGATCCGCTGGACGCCGACGGCCGCTTCACCGATCTGGTGCCCGACTGGAAAGGACAGGAGGCCAAGGAAGCCGACAAGGCGATCATCCATGCCTTGAAGGAAAACGGCCTGGTGTTCAAGCACGAGACCTTCGTGCACAGCTACCCCCATTGCTACCGCACCGGCGCGCCGCTTCTGTACCGGGCCATGCGCACCTGGTTCATGGGTCTCGACAAGCCCGTGACGAGCGCCGACGGCGTCACGAAGTCGCTCAAGCAGTGGATGATCGATTCCAACCAGGAGATCACCTGGGTGCCCGCCCACATCAAGGACGGACGCTTCGGGAAGTGGCTGGACGGCGCCCGCGACTGGAACCTGTCCCGCAACCGGTTCTGGGGCACGGCCATTCCCGTCTGGAAGGCCGAAGACGGCGACATGATCTGCGTGGGGTCCATTCAGGAGCTGGCGCGTCTGTCGGGTCGCGACGCCTCGACGATCACCGATCTCCACACCCACTTCATCGATTCCATCGAACTGAAGACCAACGACGGCAAGACCTACGACGCCGCGGGCAAGGTCTACCGGCGCACCAGCGAGGTCCTGGACTGCTGGTTCGAATCCGGCTCCATGCCCTACGCCCAGCTGCACTACCCGTTCGAGAAGGCCGATGGCTTCGATTCCCTGTTCCCGGCCGACTTCATCGCCGAAGGCCTGGACCAGACCCGCGGGTGGTTCTACACGCTCACGGTGCTTGGCGCGGCCCTGTTCCAGAAGCCGGCCTTCAAGAACGTGATCGTCAACGGGATCCTGCTGGCTGAAGACGGACAGAAGATGTCCAAGAGCCTGCGCAACTACCCCGACCCCAACCTGATCCTGGAGCAGATCGGGGCCGATGCGTTGCGCATGTACCTCATCAATTCCGCGGCGGTGAAGGCGGAGGAATTGCGCTTCTCCGAGACCGGCGTGCGCGAGGTCGTGCGCTCGGTGCTTCTTCCGCTGTGGAACTCGCTTTCGCTCTTCTGCACCTACCACAACGCCGACCGCGCCAAGGGACAGCTCTCGTGGGATCCCTCCGCGCCGCTGTCCAGCCTCCAGCTCTCCGAACTCGATCGCTGGATCCTGGCCGAACTCCAGGACCTGCTGTCGGTGATCGAGCGCGAGATGGAAGGGTTCCGGCTCTACAACGTCGTGCCGGAAGTCGTGAAGTTCATCGACAGCCTCACCAACTGGTACATCCGCCGCAGTCGCCGCCGCTTCTGGAAGAGCACCGACGACGGCGACAAGGTGGCCGCCTACGCCACCCTCCACCGCGTCCTGAAGGACTTCGCGATCGTGCTCGCCCCGTACATGCCCTTCGTGGCCGAGGAGATGTGGCAGATCCTGGTCGCCGAGATCGATCCATCGGCGCCTCGCAGCGTGCACCACGCCGACATGCCCAGGCCGGACGATTCCCTCAAGGACGAGGTCGGCATCCGCCGCACCCACCTGGCCCGCACCATCGTGGAGCTGGGACGCTCGCTGCGTTCGGCCAACGACCTCAAGGTGCGCCAGAGCCTGGCCACCCTCACCGTGGTGCCCCGTTCGGCCCAGGCGGAAGAAGACATCCTGGCCATGCGGGACGTGGTCCTGGAGGAGCTCAACGTCAAGGAGCTCGCCATCGAGCGCGACGAATCGCACCTGGTGAGCCTGTCGGCCCGTCCCAACTTCAAGACCCTGGGCAAAAAGCTCGGTCCGGCCCTGAAGGCCGTGGGCGAGGCGCTCAAGTCGCTTTCGCAGGACGATCTCCGCAAGGCCGCGCAAGGCGAGACGATTTCCGTCGCCGGACACGATCTGACTCCGGACGACCTGCTGATCGATCGCGCGACCAAGGGCGACCTGGTGGTGCTGGCGGCCGCCGACGCCACGGTGGCGCTGGACCCCAAGATCACGCCCGCGCTTCGCCGCGAGTGCATCGCCCGCGAGCTGCAGGCACGCATCCAGGCTCGCCGCAAGGAGATGGACCTGGCCGTGGCCGACCGCATCCGCGTGGTGGTGCGTTCGGAATCCGACGAGATCGCCCAGGTCGTGTCCGAATTCGGCGCACTCCTCTCCGAGGAGGTCCAGGCCGACGCGATCCAATCCTCGCGATCGGCGGGCGAAGAAGCGAAGATCGAGGGCGTGGACGTGGCCATCGACGTGGAGAGAGTCTGAGTCCCGGAGGGGACTCCGTTCGTCGGGATCCCATCGCGTCGAAACGCTAGGCGGGCGTGTCCCGCCTTCGCGATCGCGCCGACTGGTGGAAGCGTTCGGTGGCGAACTGGATGCGCGTGGCGTTGAAGCCCGGCTCCAGGGGAAACAGGAAGTAGGTGTTGTCCAGGGTGGAGAGGGTCACGCACTGGCCCTTCTGGCGGTAGTCGGTTTCCGTGTGGATGGAGAACATCCCGGCGGATGGGAAGAGCAGGGTCTTGGCTTCGGTGTCGCCGTGCTCCACGAAGGTCAGCGCGAATCCTTCCGGGGTGTGCGCCAGTCGGCCTTCCCCCAGATCGATGAAGTTCACCGCGTTGGGCAGCGATTCGATCCTCACCCGCATGGACAGCCCGTAGGTCCCCGCGGCGATCTCGGATTCCACCTCGCGGCGCTGCCATTCGTACCAGTCGGGGATGTGGATCGGCGCACCGTTCCCCGCGGCCGCTCCCTGCCTCGCCACCGGCTCCAGTTTGCCGTATTCCGTCATGTGCCACCGCGCCCCGCAACAGGTGCAGTGGAGATGGGCGCCTGCCGATGCCATGGAAAACAGCTCCCGGCACGCGCGGCACTGGTAGAGCACCTTCTCCAGGCCCTCGGCGCGCAGAGGGTGCGTGATGGCCATCTTCCGCTCTTGTTGCCAGGCGTATTCGTCGTGGCGAAGCGATTCCTGGATCCGCTCCTGGATGCGCGAGGCGTCCATCGCGGAGACTTCCCGCGCGTCCATCAGAAGCGACAGCGTGGCTTCCAGCCGGGCCTCCTTGCGCGGCTGCAGGTTCCAGATGGGCGACTGCAGGTAGTTGCCCTTCATGGAAAGGACCACCACGGGCACGCCCAGATGCTTGGCGAGCTTGCCCACCGAATCCGGGATGCGGGAGGTGGTGCCCACGTTGCAGTAGCGCGCCTCCGGGTACAGAACCAGGATGTCGCCGCGCTCCAGCACCCTCCGGATGTTCTTCACCAGGGCCAGGTCGTTGACGAATTTGCGGGTGCCCAGGCACCCGATGTGGCGGTAGGCCCACTCGCCGTAGGCCTCGAACCCCTCCAGTTCGGAGACGTAGTTGGCCCGGTGGGGAAACAACACCAGCGGCGTCACCAGGAAGTCCGTGAACGACAGGTGGTTTCCCAGCACCAGATAGGGAGGCTTCACGCCCTCCATGCCCACCTTGCGGATCTTCAGGCGGTTTGCGCGGGTCAGGATCCAGCAATAGACCCAGAAGAAGCACATGGCCAACAGATTCTGTCGTGGAGGCTCCCGGTGGCGGTCGAAGGGCGTGGTGTCGATCTTCTTTCCGGGTTTCATGGGAGACGGAGTCAGACCGTGGTTTCCTGCCGGTCGCGCAGGAGGTATCCGGCGACGGCCGGAATCCGGCTCAGGCAAAGGTACAGGAGCCCGGTTCCCAGGAAGGAGAATCCGGTGGGGGTGAGCAGGAACAGCGTCTTGCAGTGGACCTGGCCGGTCAGGGGGTTGTAGATGGCAAGCGACATGGCGACCCCGGCGGCCACGCAGGCGAATCCCACCCAGTTGATGCCGCGGGTGTAGTCGTAGGCGTGGTGTCCGGAAAGACCGAAGGCCGACCTCAAGGCGATCTTCCGGCCACGCACGAAGAAGAAGTCCACCACCAGGAGCGCGGCCAGGGGGGCGTAGATGCAGGCGCTCAGGGTGAGGAACGATCCGAAGTACTTCACGATCCGTCCCCAGGCGCACAGAAGACCCACGTAGGCGGCCAGCACCAGGATCAGGAGCCGGTAGTCGGCCTTGCGGAAGGCGGATTTGAGCATGACCCCGTAGATGTACGAGCCCACCGCCTGGGTCCCGATGTTGGCGAAGGCCACCAGGAGGAGCGAGCACAGCGCCATGGCCGGGAAGGCCAGGGTGGCGAGCATGGTGGTGGGATCGTCCACCATCCTGCCGGTGGCGTGCTTGGTGGCGATGGCCATCACGGCGCCCGCCACCACGAACAGCGATCCGGACAATCCCTGTCCGAGCACCCCGGACCAGTATCCGGCCCTTTCGCTGCGGACCAGGCGGGGGACCGCGGCCATGCCGCCCACCAGGGTGATCACGAAGGCGAAGTTCGCCTCGATGGAGACGATGTAGGGAACCAGCGGGTCCGTCCCGGGGGCCACCGGGGGCTTGTAGTTCCAGACCACTCCCACCGGTACGGCCCGGAATCCCACGTAGATCACCACGACTCCCAGCAGCAGCAGGAGCGGGACCAACAGGCGGGTGGTCCAGGTGATGGCTCCGATCCCGCGCCAGGCGATGATGGTGCCCAATCCCACCGAGGCCAAGGCCAGGGGCGTGTGCCATCCGGAAGAGAGTTGGATCCCGAACACCCCGGCCAGATTGGTCATGGACGAGGCGAACAGCTCCGCGCACACGGCGTACTAGGGGAAATTGATCGCGATGATGGTCACCGTCATGATCTGGATGCCGCGCGGACCGAAGACGGACCTCAGCCAGATCCAGATGTCGATTCCGTAGCGGACCGACAGGATCACCGGCAGCTGGTAGAGGATCAGCATCAGGAGGGCCGCGAAGAAGGCGCCCACCACAAGTTGTTGGAAGCCCACCAGGCCCGCCAGGTACGATCCCTGGGTGTAGCTCCAGGTGGCGATGCAGTAGCCGGAGAGCACCAGGAAGGCATCCAGGAATCCGTACTTGCGTTCCTTGGGCAGCACAGGAAGGATCCCGAAGACGACTTCCTTCTCCACTTGGGAATTGACTTCGCTGTCCATGGGGCCTCCTGCGTGGCTCAAAGGAAGGCCCCGGCGATCACCGCCGCCAGGCAGAGGAACGCCGCGATCGCCGTCAGGATCCAATCCCTCCGCGAGAGTCGCGTGGGGAACCGGTGGGAGGGGGATTCCATCGTCCGGAGGCGCTCTTCGATCCTGTCCTGGAGGTCGTCCGCGGGTTGCGGCGCGGTGCGGGTGTTCATTGGGGGAGCTCGCTTCGTTGTGATGGTTGGGCTCGTTGAGGTCGCCGTATCCGATCGGAACCTGCCAACACGTCGCCGTGCGTACCGGCAAGCATGCATCCACGGAGCGGCCAAAGGTAGACAACGGATTCCGCGCTCCGAAACACCCCGGGCGCGCATTTTTGGGGGATCGGATGTTTCCGGGAAGTTTCCGGGGAATGCCGACGGTGAAGATTTCCATTTTTCTTTCCAATGCCGATCCAACCACCCAAACGTCCGCAGACCTCCGCGGCATCCGTCGCCTCCAGCGAGGAGTTGGAAGCCGAGCTCGCCCGGAGGCTGGCGCCATCGGTCGCGCCGCTGGGAGAAGCGGTGGTGGGCCCCGGTAGCGAACGGGTGTTCGCGAAGGTGGGTTCCCGGTTGGAATCGCCTTGGGTGACGGGCGATCTGCGGTTTGGGTTTCCGGTGCAGACTTGGGACGCCTGGATGGTGCTGGGTGCCCTTGCGGGCGAACCGTTGGCGCGAAACCGCGACGGTTCGCTTCCCCAGAAATGGTTGAAACCCCTGGCCGACCGGCTGGTCCCGGTGCCCAACTGGTGGGGGTTGGGGAGCCACCCGGAGCAGCGTGTCCTGGCGGCGATCGCCAACTTGGATGCCTTGGGAGCCCTGGCTCGGCAACGCGGCGACCTGACCTCGTGGAATCGCATCGCCATCAGCACGCGGGGAAGCCTCCTGCAGCGGGGCGGACGGGTGGACTTCTTCCGCGACGTGGTGGAGTCCGGCCGGATCAAGGTCTTCGACCTCTCCAGCGATGCGATGAGCCAAGGCCTGGCCAGGGCGATCGAGGATTCCTTCTGGCTTCTGGAAAACCACAAGGCGGACGATCCGGGAGTCGGCAGGCTGGTGAAGCGTCGGGTGCTGGAGAGCCTCCCGGAATCCGGCGCGGCCTACCTGCGCGACGTGGTGGAAGCCTTCGGACCCCGCGATCCGTGGATCCCCGAGCCGAACGCGCGTTGGGCCGAACGGCGCATCGCGGTGGCACAGGAGCAGTTCCTGGACCGGATCCACCCCGTCCAATCGGAGCGCATCCTCGCCTATGCCATCACCGAGGCCTACCTGCACGGACTGATGTTCCGCGGGGTGGCCTCCGACGGATCGGTGACCGTGGGGCTCACCGAGGCGGGACGGAGGCGCCTGGGGCTGGGAGCGGGATTGGGCGCCCCCACCACGCCGCACGCCAAGGTCACGGCGGCCTACGACGTGGTCTTCGGCAGGGTGGATCCCTCGGCTCTCGCCGAACTGGGCTTGTACGCCGAATTGACGGGAACCGACCACGGCCTGGTGGGCCGGCTCACCCGCGCCGGGTGCCAGCGGGCCTTTGCGCTGGGCATCTCCCTCTCCGAAGTCGTCGCGTCCCTGGGGACGATGGCCGCCCACGTGTTGCCGAAAAATGTCCTCACCTCCCTGGAGGACTGGGCGCGGGCCGCCCAGCCGGTGCGGGTGCGGGATGGCGTGCTCATGCAGTGCCCGGACGAGGAGACCGCCCTTTCGATCGAGCGCATCGGCAAGGGCGCCGTGGAGAGGATCGGGCCCTCGGAGGTGTTCCTGGCCGACCGCAAGGCCCTGGGGGCGCTGCGGAAGAAGGCGGCGGCGGTGGGCATCCTGATCTGACACCCGCGGACGCGATCCGTCCCTGCAAAGGATATCTTGGCAGGGGTGCCTGTCCGTGCGGGTGGTGGAACCGCCACCGGTAGGCGAATCTTGCGGGAGGTCTTCGTGGTGGAAACGATCCGTGTCGTGATCCAAGCCGAAGACTCCCCCCTCGGCCGGGATCTGGAACACCGGATCCGACAGGCGGTCATGGGAATCTGCGCGCAGGCGGTGGTCCGTGTATCCCGCAGCGCCGGGCCCGGTCCCGCCAAGGGGATCGCTGTGCGGGTGGGCAGGCGCGTGCGGATCCTGGATCCCTGCGAGATCGTGCGCGTGCAGAGCGAGGACGACCACTGCCTGGTGTTCACCTCCGATGCGCATCATCTGGTGCGCGCGAGTCTCACCCGACTGGAAGCCCTCCTGGATCCGGGGTGCTGGATCCGGATCCACCGGCGGCATCTGGTGCGCGTGGACCGTTTGGAGGGCTGGAGGGTTCTGGCCGGAGGGGCGATGGTGGTCCGGCTGCTCGGACAGGACGGCGAGATCCCCGTCAGCCGCAGCCGCCGCGGCGCCTTGCGCGCGTTGCTTGGACGGATTCCGGTGGCGGGCTGATCCGACGCGCGATGGCGGCGGGCGATCCGGTTTCTATTTCAGCACAGGTTGGTTCCGGGTCGATGGCCCGGACGGGAGGGTGTCCATGAACGACGTGTTCGATTCCGCCGCGTTCTCCGAGGAGATGGACCGGCTGACGGGTTCGAAGGAAAGGCGGGGCAACTCCTGCCTGTTCCTCCCCAGCGGGGTGCAGTCCTACCGCGAACGCTGGAGGCTGTTGTCGGAAGCCAGGAGCCAGGTGCACGCGGTGGCCTTCAGCGTGATGAACGACGACACGTCGCGTCGGATGGCCTCCGAGATGGTGCGGCTGTCGCGCTCGGGTGCCCAGACCCGCCTGATCCTGGACGACGGCGTGTACTGGAGCACCTTCTGCGGCAAGATCCTGCGGACCATCGAAGCGGGTGGCGGCGAGGTGCTCCACTACCACAAGGTGTTCCGGGGATTGATGCCCGACCTCGCGCAGGGAAGTCCCTTCCGCCAGATCGCCCGCAACGTGAAGCTCAAGCTCAAGCGCCACTTCCACGAGAAGTACATGGTGGTGGACGGCACCCACGCGGTGCTGGGAGGATTGAACTGGGGCGACAAGTACGCCCTGGGCGGCCAGGAGCCCAAGGCCTGGCGCGACACCGACGTTCTCCTGGGAGGGCCGGTGGTGGCCGACATCCAGGATCGATTCGTCACCGACTGGTACCGCTACCGCTGCCAGAACGAGCAGGCCGACAACCTCCGCAGGGCGGGGTTCTCCCCCGAGGAATGCGAAGAGCGCTGGAAGAGACGGGAATCGGCCGACCGCGAAGCCTTCCGCGAGCGGTGGTTTCCCCGGCTGGAACCCACGGGCGATCTGCCCATCCGCTACGTGGCCCACAAACCCTGGGATGAGAACCGGGGCGCGCTGACCAACGCGATGCTCCACGTGATCGCCAACGCCAAGGAGACCCTCTGGTGGGGATGCCATGGCATCCGTCCGCCGCGCATGCTCGCCGAGGCCCTGTTGGACGCGGCCGCGCGGGGCGTGGACGTGCGCCTGTTCACCAACTCCAAGGTGTCGGCGCGCACGCTGATGCTGCGGGGCCTGTTCGGCTGGATGTACTGGGAAAGCTCCAACCACTACAAGCATCTCCTGGAGGGCGGGATCCGGATCTTCGAGTGGCAGAAGCCCGGCGCGTTCCATTCCAAGAACCTGGTGGCCGACAACGCCTTCGCTTCGGTGGGATCCTACAACATCGCCAACGGATCCACCTTCCACCACACGGAAAGCAACGTGTTCGTGCGCGACCGCACCTTCGCCGAACAGGTGGCGGACCAGTTCGAGATCGACATGCGGGATTGCCGGGAGATCACCCTGGCCGAGGCCAGGACCCCGGATCCCAGGAACGATCCCTACCTGCGGCCCCTGCGCGACCGGTGCTTCACCGTCGATCGCTCGGTGTGGCCCCGGTCCGTCGCGCACGACCTGGATGCGGGGAACTACCTCCCGTTCTAGTCCGTTCGCCGCAAGAAACGCACGGAATTTCGCAAAAATCGGGATAAGACTTGTTCTCGATTTGCGCGGAGCGTTGATTCCTTGACCAAGCTCGGCCGACAATTTCCTTCCACCAACGCGCGGCCGGGAAAGGAGTCCTCGATGATCCACGATTCCAAGAGACAGGATCCGTGCGCCAAGCCGGGCCCGATGGGCGAGCCGTCCCTGGACGAGCGTCTTCCCCCCAGGCTCCGGGCCGACCTGCAATCGCTGCGCTCCCAGGAAAACCGGATCCTGGAATCGCTCAATGCCGATCCCCGCAGAGCCGCGGCCTTCCTGGCCGATCCCGCCCGCGAACTCAAGCGCGCCGGGGTCAAGGTCCCCTCCGACCTGCGCGCCTCCCTCAAGCCGGTGGCGGGACTGGAGGAGCTTCTGAAGCCTGCTTCCATCCGGCTTCCCAACGGACAGGTGATCACCCCCAAGGTGAAGCTCCGCATCACGGGGGGTGTCTGATGCCCGGTACCGCCACGCACGGCTACGACATGGTCATCGAGTTCGCCGAGCAGGCCATCCAGAGGGTGGTCTCGGGGGTCCTGGACGGATCCTCGCTGTTTTCCGCCTTGGGTTCCGTTCTGGACGCGATCCCGGGCGTGAACATCTCGGCGGACGGATTCCGTTCGTCCATCAACTTCGACTGGCCCGGCGGCATCTCCATCCCCACGGGCGGCAAGCCCGTGGACATCCGCCTGGACTGGCTCAATCCGTCCGGAACGGTGGAAGCCCAGCTTCGGATCGTGGCGGGCTTGGTGGTGGACCGCACATCGCCCGACGCCGACGTCCTGAAGCTGGACCTGAAGGACTCGCTGTTCTTCCTGGGGCTGGAGATCGGAAGCGGCCCGGTGGCCAACGCGCTTCTGGCTCCTGTCAGGAACTGGCTGCGCGACCACCTTCCCCTGATCCCGCTCCTGCCGGTTCCGGTGGACCGCACCACGGCGGATCCCAAGCACATCCGCCAGGCGGACGCCATCCTCGCCGACGCTTCCACCGACGCGCGGGACGCCATCGGGGTTGCCCTCACCTTCGGCGGCGGCGTTCCCGGCGACTCCGCGGCCTTCACCTCGGGACTGGTGGACTGGGGGACTGGCGAGGCTCCCGGTGCCATCGCGGTGTTCATGGGATGGATCCTGCGCATGCTGGATCCGGCACTGGACGAGGCCTTCGACCAGCCCGCCGGCACCTTCCGCAACGGCCAGCTCACCCGATCCTTCGGTGTGGGCGACGGAACCACGCTCACGGCCTTTTCCATCAGTCTCCAGAATGGATTCCTGGCGGTCTCCGCCGCGGTGGAGAAGTCCGGCTTCTGCTGGAGCGCGCGCGGGACCGTGGGCGCCCGGATGCGGATCCGCATCGTGGAGGGACGCCTGCAGGTGAACACCGAGGTGGACGACCCCGACGTCGAGCTGGACATCCCCTGGTACTGCTACCTGGCCGCCGCCGTGGTGGGCGCCCTGGGCGGCCTGCTGGTGGGAGGGATCATCGGGGGAACCGTGGGCGCCGTCCTTGTGCCGCTTCTGCTCTTCGCCTTGGAGGAGGGGTTGGAGGGGACGTTGGACGGCATCGCCGACAACATCCGCGACACCCTCGACCGCCTGGCGCCCTCGGTGGACATCCCCGCGACGGGAATCGACATCGTGTTCCAGAGCGTGGAGATCGACGACATCACCATCCGGTGCCGGACCTCGGTTCCCGACCTCGCGCCCGTGCGCGGTGCCGGATCGGTGGTGCTGCGCACCGGACAGGTCCTGGATCTGGATTCCGGTCGCGTGGGCAGCGCCCAGATGGAAGGGGGAGACTTGCGATTGGACGGATCCGGCGACGGGCGGTCGCTGGCCACCGTGTGCGCCGCCTTCCTGGCCCGCACGGGACGGACGGATTTCGACACCATCGCGAGGTGGTCGTGCTACGGACTTCCCTTCGCGCAGTCGGCCAGGGTGGCCGCCGGGGAGATGTGGCACAGCATCCACCTGCCGTTGATCGCCGACCTGTTCGTGCCGTCCGGTGCCGTCTTCGCGGTGCGGACCGGTCAGGGACGCAGGGCGCTGGTCCAGGTGGTGGACGTGAAGGAAGACCGCCTCGCGTTGCGCTGGAAGACCTGGGAGACGCGAGCGGTGTCCACCCGGATCGATGGGGGATTCAAGTGCACCGACCCATTGGCGGTGTCGCAGGCCGCCCAGTTCCTGCCGGGACGTCCCTTCGAGGTGGCCGATCCCGCGAAGATCCTGATGGGAGCGGCATCGGCGATCCGCGACTTCGGGCGGGTGGGACGCTGGGAGGCGCCCGCGTTGGCGCGGCGCATCGAGGGCGACTTCGTCGCGGTCTCCGACGGATTCCTGGGCGCGCGCACGCACCGGTGGAACGTGGATGGGCGACCCCTGGAGGGGACGGGCAGGATCGCCATCCAGGGGGTGGAGTTCGAGTATGTCCACAACGGTGGCCAGCTGCGCCTGTCGGCGCCGTTTTCCGGCAAGGAGGTTCCCATGGAACTTTCCGTGACGGTTTCCGACGACCAGGCCGACCGCGCCGACGCTTCGCGTTGCGTGCGCACGCCGACCAAGTGTCCCAGGACGCTGCGGGTCCTTCCCAAGTGGGCGGAATACCGCGACATCTACCTGGAACGCGTGGGGGTCCGGTTGGTGCGCGAGGACCTGGGCCCCGTGCTGGCGAATCTTCCCCGCTGGGAACGGGCGCTGTGAGGAAACGTCCCCGGGCGACCTCCTTGGGGACCGTTCGGGGACGCAGGGTCTGGCTGGACGGGTCGGACCTCCGGCCCGTCCACGTCATTTCTTGGCGGGCCGCTTGCGCGAAAGGACCCGGTGGGCGCGGGCGAAGTTCCCCGAGGCCATGGCCGCGCAGATGGACAGCTCGCCGGCCAGGCAAAGCGAGCCTGCGATCTCGGCCAAGGCGCGGGCGGGGTGTTCGGAGGGCAGGTTCAGCGAGGCCAGGCAGGCCGCCTGGCCGGGCAGGCGCGTTCCGCCGCCCACGGTTCCCACCAGGATGTCCGGGAGCGTGACCGTCGCGTAGAGATCGCCCTGCGAAGTGCATTCGGCGCGGGTGACCCCCACGGCGGATTCCGCGACGCAGGCGGCGTCCTGGCCGGTGGCCAGGTACAGGGCCGCCAGGCCGTTGGCGAAGTGGCCCTGGAACCCCATGGACCCGGAAAGGACGCCGCCCACCGCCGACATCTGCCAGTAATCGGCGAGTTCTTCCGGGGTGCAGCCCAGCGTGCGCCGGGTCACGGCCCGGGGCACCACCACCTCGGCGCTGACCTTCCGCCCGCGCACGTTCCCGAAGGTCTGGCCGCAGGCCTTCTTGTCGCCGGACATGTTGGCTTCCAGGTACCATCGCAGCACGGGGATGGGGCACTCCCGCAGGATGTATTTGCACACCGCCTCGGCGGCCAGCGTGACCATGTTCTGTCCGGCGGCGTCGCCGGTGGTGAATTCGAGGATCAGCCAGACGTGGTTTCCCTCCACCACGGCCCGCAGGTCCACCAGCTTCCCGTGGTGCGTGGTGGTCGCGGCTTCCTGCTGGAAAGCCTCGAAGCGGTGGCTGGCCCACATCGAGAACGATCCCGCTTCCAGGAGATTGGAAAACACGAATCCCGGCGAGCGTTGGATGCCCTCGGCGAGGACCGAGGCCAGGCACCCGCCGGAAAGGGTGATCGCGTGGCATCCGCGGTGGTAGGAGGCCACCAGGGCCCCTTCGGTGGTGGCCAGCGGCACGTAGTAATCGCCGCGGGCGTGGACTCCCTGGACCCTCAGGGGGCCCGCGATGCCCACCGGAACCCGCAGCCATCCCGCGTAGTTCTCGACGTTCCCCTCGCAGAGGCCGGGATCGCGTTCGGGTTCCAGGGCGGCGATCCGGGGAGGAGTGGAGCTGATCTTGGCCTGGGGGTCGGCGCGCACCGGTTCCGGAAGTGCGGGCAGGGACGAACGGAACGAACGGATGTCCAGATGGGATCGAGCCATGACGTTCCCCATATAGGAAAGAGGATTCGCGCCTGGTAAGGTGGTTGGACGCGAATTTGACAAATTCCGGTGACCAACTGCCGGAGAGGATGGGCCGGTTCTCCGGCGCTTCAAGAAACCTGAACCGCCTCCTGGCGACACGGAAACTTCCTGTCCAGTTTCCGTCGCAGAGCCCTCGTGTCCAGCTTGGAACGGTGACGGGGATCGCGAGGGATCCGCAGGAAATGGACCTCGAATGGAAACCCGAATTTCGTCGCCGGTATTTTGCGGCGGATCGCCCCTGTGTCCGCGCCCTTGGCGGGCTCCACCACCACCAGGATGCGGCCTCCGTGTTCCAGGGCGCAACCGGCCAGGACTCCATCGATCCGCAGAAGGGCCTGCTGGATGGCGAAGGGGTGGTAGGTCCGCCCTTCCCACTGGAACCGCTCGGCCAGGCGTCCCAGCAGGTGGAGGGTGCCGTCGGGCGCGATCCGGCCCGCGTCCCCGGTGCGGTGCCAGGTGCGCTCGGCGGTGCGGATCTTGTGGCGTTCCGTGGCCGCCGGGTCGTTCCAGTACCCTTCCAGGACATGCCTTCCCGCCACCACGATCTCCCCGACCTCGCCGGGAGGGACCTCCAGTGCGGAAAGGTCGCTGTCGGATGCGGCGGCAAGGGGCGCGTCGGAAGCCGACAGGATCTTCAATTGGAGCGACGGGTCGATGGTCCCCGCGCTGATGCCTTCTTCCGGGGAGGGATGGGACACGGCAAGGATCCGGCCGTCCAGCGTGGAGATCGGTTCCGCCTCGGTGGATCCGTAGGTGGCCGTCCAGCGCGCGGCGGGGAACGCCTCGGAGAGTTCGCGGAGGGTTTCGGGGAAGATGGCCGCGCCCCCGATGTGGATGTGCGCACGGACGGACGGATCGGGTGCCCCAAGCTGCCTGGCCGCCGACAGGAACACCGCGGGGGATCCCACGGCGGTGTCGCATTCGCGCAGTTCGGAGAAGAATCGGGACGGGTCGATCGCATCCGGCCTGGCCGGATCCAACGAGGCCAGCTGGCAGGTGGCACCGGAAGCGAGGTCGTGGAGCGCGAAGATGGGCAGGGTGGCCAGGCTGCGGGAACCCGGCATTGTCCCCAGTGCGCGCGAAAGCGCCTGGTGCTGGGCCAGAAGGAAATCGTGCGAGCGGTTGGCGCCCTTGGGCGCTCCGGTGGATCCGGTGGTGAAGGTGACCAGGGCGGTTTGACGGGAATCGACATCGGCGGGAGGCCGGGTGTCCGGTTTCCCACCCCGGTGGGCCCACCACAGGAGGGAGGGGACCCGCAGGGAGGAGGGATTGAGCAGGCGCACCAGGTGCGCCTTGGGGATTCCCACGAACAATCGAGGCCGGGCCAGATCCACGACCCGTCCCAGACTGGCGCGGGAGGTCCAGGCGTCCACGAACACCGCCACGGCCCCCAACCTCCACACCGCAAGCAACAGGGCGTAGAGATCCGCGCTGGGCGGCACGTAGAGGAGCACCCGGTCGCCCGGGCGGACGCCGCGTGAACGCAGAAGTCCGGCGCACTCCAGCATCCGCCGATGCAGATCCCGGTAGGTGGTGGATCGATCCGCCTGCACCACCGCCTCCTGGATGCCGCGGGCCTCCACCTGCTCCAAAAAGCGTTCCACCAGAGGGGACGGACTCACGGGAGGTCCTTTCGCCACAGGCTGTAGGTGCGTACCACCCGGCCGTGTCCGGCCAGGATCCGCGTGGAGGGGTTGTGCTCGTGCATCAGGGCGTGGACCACCCCGGCATGCCCGGCTTGGAAAGCCTTGCGGTGCGCGAACTCGCCCAGCAAGGCGCCCAGGCCCCGTGCCAGGGGGTGCGACGAGGCCGCGACGGTCTTGAGGATGGTCCTGGTGGTTCCGTCCCCGAGGGGTTCGGGGCAGGAAACCAGATAGGCGAGGAGTCGGTCTCCCAGAACCGCCAGCAGGATGCCGTCGGTGGGCAGGCGCCCCTTCCAGGGGTCGTACAGGCGCCGGAACCCCTGGAAATCCAACGGGGATGCCCAGGAATTGTCCGCGAAGGCCTCCAGGCTCAGCGCGTGCAGGCGCTCCAATTCGCGGTCCCAGTCGGCGGCATCCAACGGGCGGATGGCCACGCCTCTTCGGGCCAGGCGCTGCCAGTGGGCTTCCAGGCGGGGCCAGGCCAGGTGCTCGCGCGGGATCCAGGTGGACAGATATCGGTCGCAGACCCGGTAACCCGACCTCCGGAACAGCTCGCCCGTCCAGTCCGGGGTGGACCGGTCCAGCAAAAATGGAGGATCGGATCCGGGATCGACGGTGCGGTAGGCGTGCCAGGTGTCGCCGTCCAGGGGGCCAAGAATGGTCCGACAGCCCAGTTTCGCGAGGTGGGTCTCGCAGGCGCCAAGGAGCTCCAAGGCCATGGCGGGATCGTCCAGGCATTCGAAGAGGGCGATGTTTCCCGTTCCCGGATGGCCAGCCAGGGGCTGGGCCACGGCGCGGGCCACGGGGAGGCCGTGCCTTTGGCCCAGGAAGGCCGCTTCCCCGGGGCGCACGGGGCAGATCGGTTCCGGGTCGGATTCCGGCAGATGCTTTGATGCCTCGCGCGCCTGGACAAATTCCGTGGATCCACGGAGTGTGGACAGAATGTGGATCATTTGGAAAACGCCTCCATGGCAACGCGGACCACCAGGCTCGTCGCGAAGGTGACCGCCGCCAGGACCCGCAATCCGTACGTGGCCGGTTCGAAACGCGGACGCAATCCGTGGGCGATCACGTCCACTCCCCAGGCTCCCAAGGCCACCAATGCCCAGACCACCACGGAGGATGGCGACGGATTTGTGACAATGGCAATCGCGGTGACGGCCAAGGCCAGCAGGCCCGCGCGCAGGGGGCGGGGGATGCGGCCATCCGGGCACAACAGGGTCCACAGGTAGGCCAGGGTGCCGGCCAGGCAGGTGGCGAAGGCGGGAAAGGCCAGCGCCCGGTCCAGGTGCAGGTAACGGGTGCCCAGGTTCCATGCCAGGACGGGGAGCGCGCACCAGAAGACCGGGCGCATGCGGGTGGCTTGGGGGATCCGCAGCGAAGCCCCGCGTCCCCAGGCGGCCAGGGCCAGGGCCGCGAAGGCGGCTCCCGACCAGACGGGTCCTTCGAAGGCGTGGCAGGAATAGGCCAACAGTCCCAGCGCGGCGCGCGGCGCCAGACCCAACTGGCGGTGGCGGGAAAGCACCGCCACGGAAACCACCAGAGATCCGGCCAGGAGTGCGTTCTGTTCCACCAGATAGGGAACGGATTTGTCGGGAAGGTTCAGGAGGACGGCCATGGTGCCCAGGGGAATCCAGAGGTTGTCGGTCCCCGAAAGGCTGATGGACTCCAGGACGGTGGCGATGATGGCCACGTAGAGGGCGGCCAACGCAGATTCCTTCGGCCCGAACCCCGCGGCCAGCGACAGGACCAGATGCAGCACCGTGAAGGAGCTGACGAAGAACATCGCCGAGCCCTCCAGGCTCCGGCGCGAACCCTCCACCTGGAAGCGGTGCTCGCCGTAGCGCTTGCCCACCAGGGCGGCCACCGCGTCGCAGATGGCCAGCACCAGGATCGCGGCCACGTAGAACTCCGGCCACCCATTGTTCTTGGAGATCCAGAACACGATCCAGATCGCCAGGGGGTAGTAGGTGCCGCCGTTGGAGGGGCGGTCCACATCGTGGATGGCCTGGAGCCCGCCCCACTTGAGGGTGGCGAACATGAGCGCGACGAATCCCGCCGCCAGGAGGAACACCGACCAGTGGCTGGAAAAGAGCCAGGGAAAGGGCAGGCAGATCAGGCCTGTGCCCAGATGCACGAACTTCCGGGTGGTCTCGCCGTCGGGCGTTCCCCACCGGCGCCACAAGTAGGCGATGGCCATCAGGACCAGGTTCGCGAGGACGACCAGTCCCAGGCCGGGAAGGTCGGAGGTGGGAATGGGGAGAGTCATCGGGGAGCCAATCGGGAATCGAGGTGGAAGGCGCCGTAGAACCAGGCCCGGTCCCCGGCGTGGAGTTCCCGTGCCTTTTCGGGACGGGCGGAAAACAGGTGCGGAACCGCCCGAGCCAGGGAACGGGGGGCCAGGAGGTTCCAGTAGGCCACGGGCGATCCCGTCGCCAGGGCGTTGGACAGGATCTGCGCCGATTCCATGGTCTCCATGGGGGCCATGTACTCGAAGATGTCCGAAAGGTTCGCCCCTTCGAAGCGGCCCCGGTCGCAAGCCGACTCCAGATCGCCCAGCAGGGGGTGGATGTGGTCCAGCCGATCGCGCAGCCGTTCCACGCTTTCCGGTTCCAGCCACGGAGGCAGCGCCCGGGCGAACGACCCTTCCAGGATGTAGGCCAGCCAGGGGTTGTCGTGGGTGGGAAGTTCCACCAGCGCGTGGCGGGTCCGCTGGGCGATCTTCGATGCCACCGGGCCGCGCACGTGCCGGAAGAAGCTGGGGTCGCGTCCCAGACGCCCCAGCGACCACCGCGAGAAGGCCACCGCGAACAAAAGCCTCCAGCGGAGGTTGTTCCAGGTGTCCTGGAAGAACCGCTCCCGTGCGGCCCGGTCCTTCGCCTCCAGAAGCAAGGCGGTGTCGCGCGGACCGTGCACCAGCGGCAGGATCCGGCGGCGGAAGGTCCGGAAGAAGTCCTCGAACCGTCCGGCGTGCACCGCCCCCAGGACCAGTTCACCTTGGTGGCCGTCCCAGAACGCGCGCGTGCGGGGATCGGCGGCCAGCCGGACGGTCTTCCATGTCTCCGCGCGGCGGGCTCGGGTTTGTGCAAGACAGGAATCGACCGATTCGCGCACTCCCAGGAATTCCAGGAGTTCGGGATAGGGGAGGGTGCGCAGGGCCGCGATCCGCAGACCCAGGCAGGCCAGTTGGGCGGGATTCACATCGAAGGCCACCACCTCGCGGGCCCCTCGGGCGAGCAGGGACAAGGCGTTGTCGCCCGCCGAACAGATGGACAAGATCCGTCTGGATTCGAGCGGGCCCAGGCCTTCCACCAGAAGCCGCGGGTCTTCCCAGCAGTTGGCGTAACGGATGATGTCCATCCGGGCCTTCAGGGGAGTCATGCGGCCTCTCCTTCCAGGAGGCGGATGGTTCCCGTGCCGCCGTCGAACTCCACCCATTGCCCGTCGGACAGGCTCGCCACCAGGCCGGGAACGGACACCACGGCGGGGATGCCCATCTCGCGGGCCACGATGGCCGAATGGGAAAGGAGGCTCCCGCGTTCCACCAGGATTCCCAAGGCCAAGGGGAACAAGGGCGCCCAGCCCGGATCGGTGCGCACGGCCACCAGGATCCGGCCCTGCAGGTTCCCGGCCCGGGTGGGATCGGCGACCACCCGCACGGGGCCGCGCACCACGCCCGGCGAGCATCCCAGTCCCTGCAGGAGGGGAGCGTGGTCAGAGGGAACAACCACCGTCCTCGGGGACTCGAACAGGCACAGCCCTCCCATGCCTCGGGTCGTCAGACGCTCGCCGGGAAGAGCGGCGGCCTGGAACCGTTCGCTTTCCGCGCGGCGCAGCTCCACCAGGGAAGCGAGGTCCGTGGTGAATCCCCGGCCCTCCACGAAGTCGAAGACCTCCTGGAGAGTCAGGAAGAACACGTCGCGGTGGTGGGCGATCCTTCCCTCGCGGGCCAGGCGCGACCCCAATTCCAGGAAGATCCGCCGCACCGCACCGTAGGCGCGGGTGCGCTCGAAGCGCAGGTTCTCGCGGTTCTTGACCAGCATGCGGGTGCGTGCAAGCAGCATGCGCGCGCCCAAGGCCCGCAAGGGATGGCCGGAAAGCAGTGCGGACAGTTCCTGTTGGGCCTCCGCCCTGGAGCTTGCCCCGGGAGCGGTCTGCCTGTCGCTGGAGGGGTCCATCGCCACGTAGGCGCGAAGCTGTTCGGCGAAGAGTTCCGGATCCAGCGATGGCGGGATGGATTCCAGCTTGAGCTCGCCGGGGCAGCGGTCGCCCCAGCGGTCCAGGTGTTCCTGGCACAGCGCCCAGACCGATCCATGGGCGCGCAGTCGCCGCAGGAACTCGGAAGCCGATCCGTGGGAGGCCTGGGAAAGGTCGGGAACGTCCCGGCAGGTGCGCGCGATGGCGCGGAGGCTTTCCAGGGGCATGGTGGACACGATCCCCCCTTCGCCGCCCAGGAGCTGGTTGGCGAGCCGTTCTCCGTCTTGGCTCCAGCTGGACAGGCGCTTGCGCAGCAGGCCGTGGAAGATCATGGCGAAGAAGTCGTTGACCAGCGGGGCCCGCCAGTGGGCCAGGAGGTCGCGTTCCAGGTGGCGGTAGGCGTCCACCAGTTCGTGCGCGGACATCTCCGACAGATTCCGTTGGGAAAACCCGCCCAACACGGAGTCCACCCTCCGGTGGAACCGGTCCACCTCGGATTCCAGGGTCCACCAGTTGCGGACCATCCCCCAGGCGGATGCGGCCAGGCGGATCCAGGGGTGGCGCCGGTTGCGCACCAGGTCCAACGGCGGATCCATCGGTTCGCGCACGCCCATCATCTGTTCCATGAACCGGGCGTTGATCTCGTAGCCGGGCAGGAGCGACAGCAGGCGGTACCAGTTGGCCAGGTCGTAGTGGATGCGCCCGCGGAGGGATCCCAGCATCCGGAAGCTCGGCGCGTTGGCCTGGATCACCCATTCCTCCACGCCCATGATCCGGCAGAACTCGCGGTAGACGGTCCCGTACACGTCCTCCACGAACGACAAGGTGAGCGGCGCGCTCACGCCGGGATAGCTTTCCACGATGTTGGCGCTCTCCCACACGCGCGCGCGGTCGGTGGGGTCGGGAAGACGGTGGAGGGTGGTGGCTGGGCGGGTCTGGAGAAGGATCAACCGGTCCTGGGCAACGCACCATTCGACGTCCTGGTGGACCCCGAATCGCTCCTCCAGGCTGCGCACCAGATGCCCGATCTCCAGCAGGCGCGCGGATCCGATCGTGTCGTCCCCTTCGCTTGGGGCGATGGACCGCACGCGTTCCACGCGGTCCCCTTCCAGACGGAATTCGTCGGCATCCAGGTTTCCGGACACCAATCCTTCGCCCAGTCCGCGCACGCACGAGATGGCCACCGTGCGGCGCGATCCCGTGACCGGATCGCAACCGAAGGCCACCCCTGACCAGGAGGGCATCACCAGCGGTTGGATGAGCACCGCCATGGGAAGCGGGTGGCGCAGGCCGTTGCGGTGCAGGTAGTCCAGGGCATGCGGAGAAACGGCGCTGGCCCAAACCTGGAGCATGGCCTGGGGGACCTCTGCGGCAGCCACCCCGAGCACGGTGGAGAACTGGCCGGCAAAGGAGAGCGTGGCGGAATCCTCGCCCACGGCGGAGGAGCGCACCGCGTAGCCGTGGCCCAGATCCCGGGGAAGCGTTGCGAGGATCGCCTCGCGCAGGTTGGGATCCAGTCCGGATTCCAGGATTCCCGACGGCGTCAGGGGGTCCCAGCCTTGGACGTGCTGGACGAACGCCTCCTTGGCGATCGCAAGCGGCTGAGGTACCCGCCAGCCTTCGCGGGCCAGGAGCAGAATCCGTCCCGCCTTGCCGCCCACGCGATCCATGTCGGGTGTAGGGGAGCGGAGGTCCAACAGATGCGGGTGGTTCACGGTGCGCCTCCCAGACCCGACACGATCGCGGGCGTGGCCCCCACCACCAGATACATCCCCAGGGTCCACACCCCGGAAGCGACTTCCACGGCCTTGGCACGTGCGGGAAGAGGGCAAAGGGCATAGCGGATTCCCACCAGCGCGGCGGCGGGGAACAGCAGCCCCAAGGCCCCCAGCGCCCAGTTCCCCCTCGGCAGAGGCCACGCGGCCCAGGCGGCGGTCGCGGCGGTGAGGGCCAGGGCCCCCAGCCACATCAGGGCTGCTTTGCGGGTGCCGTACAGGGAGGAGTAGGTGTCCACGCCGGGTTCTTCCTGGCCGGTCGCGCGCAGCTTGCGACCGATCTCCAGCACGAATCCATTGCCATACGACAGCACCAGGAAGACCTCCACGCCGCGAGGTGGCCATCCCTGCACGTGCCAATCGATGGCGGTGGAGAAGAGATCGAACAGCGGCATGATCGCCATGTGGCTGGCCGCGTAGGTCAGAGGGTGTTTGCGCAGCCAGCTTCCGATCCCAAACTCCAAGCTCATGGCCCCCAGCCACACGGCGGCCGGGAGGGTCCAGAGCCAAAGACCGTTCCCCAGCCACAGGACGGCAAGGGTCTGGATGCCCAGGGTGATCAGGCCCCAGCGCGCGAGTTCGCCGAATCCCACCAGCCCCCGGGGGACGGGACGGTAAGGGCGATGCCGGGCGTCTTCGTGGCGATCCTTCCATTCGTCCACCAGCCGCAGCAGGAAAAACAATCCCAGGGCCACGGTCCCCCCCAGGGCGATGTCCAGGACCGGAGGGAGGCCCGGCTGGCCACGGCACAGACGGCTGTAGCTGGCGGCCGAAAACGCGAAGGCGAACACCAGGGGGGCGTGGGCCACGAAAGGGAAACGCTCGGATTGGTAGGTGGCGAACGCTTGCCATCGAGTCTGGAGGGGTTCGCTGGAGATCGACATGGCCCAAGGCCAACAGGGAATTGTGTGCCAAGCGGGAATGGACTCCGGGGGCGGGATCGGAGGGGCCCCGCTGCAGGAAGAAGCCTGCAATGGCGGGGCAGGCAACGAACCGACTGCGGGGGGAGTCGGGGCGGTATTAGGTTTGGGGGCATTGGTTGGAGTATCCAAACCAGTGGGGAGTGCACCTGATGAAGATCTCGATGGGTTTCGCCGCGATCGCCACCCTGGCCGTTGGCGCCTCGGCGGCCAAATGGACCAAGAACGGCAACAACTGGGAGCTCTCCGTGGCCACCTACAAGGCCACCGTGAGTCCGGAAAAGGCCGGCAAGGTGGTGGGCTTCCAGTTCGGGGGAACGGATGTCATCAACCCCGGAACCGACCAGGGCGCCTTCTTCTGGCCCGCACCGCAGGCCAAGTGGAACTGGCCCCCTCCGGCGGCGTTCAACGACAACCCCTACACCCCATCGTTTGCCGCCGACAGCGCGGAACTGATCCTGACCGGTCCGGCCGACGCCACCACCAAGCTCCAGGTGCGCAAGCGTTTCTCCTTCGATGCCGACGCCGGACAATTTTCCATCGTCTACACCACCATCAACACCGCTTCCGATTCCGGCCGCCATTTCGCGCCCTGGGAAATCTCCCGTGGATCGTCCGGTAGCCTCCTGTTCTTCCCCAAGGGATCCAGCTTCAAGTACGTGAATCCATCGGGATCGGGCCTGGCCGCCGATCTCCCCCTGGACAAGGAAGATTCGCTGGGCTGGTACCTGGATGTGGCGGGCAAGTACACCCACAACAAGTTCTTCCGCGACGGCGCCGAAGGCTGGCTGGCCCAGCTCAAGGGAAGCCTCCTGTTCGTCAAGCAGTACCCGGACATCGCCCAGGACAAGTTCGCCCCCGGCGAATCGGAAGTGGAGATCTACACCAGCGGGACATTCATCGAAAACGAAGTCCTGGGGCCGTGGACCAAGATCGAACCCAAGGATTCCCTGGTCTGGAACGTCCGTTGGGCCTGCGCCACCCTGCCCAAGTCCGCCAATGTCCAGCCAGGTTCCAGCGACCTGAAGACCGCCGCCCGCTCCCTGGTCAAGCCCACGGGATCGTCGTTGGTGCGGCGCCTTGGAGTGCCAAGCGCATTGGCGGGGCGCGTGGTGGATGCGCGCGGACGGCTTCTGCCCAAGAGCGTGCGCTCCCTGGGCAACGGCTCCGTCCAGGTGGCACCGATCGTTCGCTGAGCATCTACGAGCCACCCCGCAGCTTTGCTGCGGGGTTTTTTCTTGGTCAGCGATTTCGGGCCACGAAGAAACCACTTCGGCCAGGCTCAGGAAAGGCTCTCCGATCGTTCGCTGAGGATTCGGGAGCCCATTTATGGGGCTATCTTTGGCCCCATGCTGTGTCCGTACTGCAATTTTCCGGAAGACAAGGTGGTCGATTCCCGCGCCGCTCGCGAGGGGCGTGCGATCCGCCGCCGCCGGGAATGCCTGTCGTGCGCCAAGCGGTTCACCACCTACGAATACATCGAGAGCCTGGAACTGCAGGTGGTCAAGCGCGACGGACGCCGCGAGCCGTTCGACCGCGAGAAGATCATCAAGGGCGTGACCCTCGCCTGCAAGAAGCGACCTATCGGGGTCAAGCAGATCGAGGCGGTGGCCGACAAGGTGGAATCGCTCCTGCAACAGCTGGGCAGCCACGAGATCCAATCCAACCTGATTGGCGAACTGGTGGTCAAGGAGCTGCAGACCATCGACGAGGTCGCCTACGTGCGGTTTGCCAGCGTCTACCGCCAGTTCCAGGACTCCATGGAATTCCTCGCCGAAATCCGCAATTCGGCCATGCCGCCTCCCTGAGGCGGCAAACGTATCGAATGCCTCCCTGAGGCGGCAAACGTATCGAATGCCTCCCTGAGGCGGCAAACGTATCG
>DAOPYN010000024.1:47546-60470 GCA_035352895.1 Fibrobacteria bacterium
AATGCCTCCCCTCACTTCCCGTAGAAGTAGAGGTGTTGGGGCTTCTTCTTTTTCTTCCGCTCGCTGAGTGTGAAGTACCCCGTGCCCGCGCGGTTCCAGCACAAGCCCTCGCCCTGCGGTTCGCGGACGTAGGGGAGCGTGGTGGGCGGCATGCGCAGGGCCTGGGCGATGCTCTGGTCGGGGCCGCGTTCCCACAGGTACACGGAGTCGTAGGTCTTGGCCAGGATGCGGTCGCCGGAAGGGGAGATGTCGGCGGCCACCACCTTGTGCAGGTCCAGGGTGTCCACCGCCACCAGGGTCTGCACCTGCTGGGTGCTCTGGGGGTACTTGCCCAGGTACACGTGCACGCGGTCTTCCCGCTTGGTGATCACGTAGAGGTCGCGTGTGCGGGGATCCACCATCAGCGCCTCGGCGTCGCGCTCGCCGTCCGGATAGCGGAACCGCAATGTGTCGATTCTTGTCACGGTGGCCGTGCGGTCGGCTCCCAGTCGGCTCAAAGAGGGCTCCTCCAACCGGTACACTTCCTTCACCGAAAAGAGCCCCAGGTTGTCGCCGATGTCGGCGACATACAGGTAGTTCTTGCCGGCCTCCGGGCCCGGTCCCGCGGCGATGTCCTCCCAGTCGCGCGCCGTGGCGGGAAGGTGGAAGGTTCCCAGCAGGGCTCCGGTGGTGGAGATGGCGAAGATCCGTGGTTCGTCGCCGGAATCGTTGTGGGTCCACAGCACGGTGTCGGAAACCCGGCTGGCGGCGATCCCGGAGGCTTCCTTGGCCTGGTCGGTCTGAAGCACCCCCAGATCGCGTGGACCCGGGTACTGCGCGTGGGCGATGGAGGCCATCAGGGCCAGCGCGGCAACCCGGGAAGGGAGGGAACGCGACCGGGTGTGGCCAAAATGAGTCTGGTTCAAACGCATCTCCGTGGGTGGTGTCACCTCGGGGAGTCTACAAATCCGCTGTTGCCAGGGGCCTTGGGCGCGACCACGCAAGGAGGGAACCGTTGGACCAGTCGTGCGGGAGGGGTTCCCGGGATTTCGACGACCAGCTCGCCGCCACGGTACTCGCCTGGATGCGACGCATGGAGCCGCAGGCGGATCTCCTTGGTGGCGCCGGAAGGCAGATCGAAACGGGTCCGCACGCGGTCGTCGCGGGATTCGAGGGCGGGATCCGCGTCGGCGAGGCCCGCGCGAGCCGACTCCAGACGGCCTGAGCGGAACGACCATCCGGCGGGAAGACCCAGCGACACGTCGGCATCCAGCGCCGCGGCGGATGAACGATTCCGGATGTGCACCACCAGGGACAGGTCGGAACCGGCCGCGAGGTTCCATGGAACCAGATTCGCGCCTTGGATGGACTGCCACGATGCATCCACCAGGATCGAAGAATCCCGCAGGACGGGCGCGACGGAATCCGTCCACTCCAGGCGGATGGCCGGATTCCGACTCGGTTGCGCGGGCGCAGTGGAGGGGTGGATGTCCACCTTGGTCGCCAGCCGGGAACGGGAGTCGCCCAGATCGACGTTTCCCTCGATCCGCGCCGACCCCGGACGATTCCCGGCCACCAGGGGAAGGTGGACCGTCGCCATTCCGTGGGAATCCAGGGCCAATCGGGTGGAGCGTTCGCCCAACGCTTCCAGGGATCCGTCCAATCGCCAACGCAGGGATAGATCCCTGGAGGGAGGACCGGCCAACATCAGCGTGGCCGTGGTCCGGTCCTCCGGTCGCAGGAACGCGGGAAGACCCCACATGGCTTCCAGCGGGGATCGGACCACGACGTCGGTATCCGTCACGGTCGCCGAGTGGCCCGCCATGGCCACCGCGCAAATGCGGAGCGCGCCCGCGTAGGCGCCCACCGGGACCTCCACCACGAGTCCGGTGTCGGGGAGAGCGAGCACCGGCGAGATCCACACTTCGGGTTCGGAACGTTCCACCAGCGTGGTCGCCGCCGCCTTTCCGAGAAGCCTTTCCACGATATCCGGGAAGTTCACGCCGCCGTGCGATCCCAGGGTGCGATAGCTGTGGAACACCGGAGCGTCGGTGGGGTCGGTCGCCTTGGCGATGGAAGTCCACCACGAATCGGTCGGGGGGTCGTCCGCTTCCAGGGTGGGCGCGGGGTTTCGGGTCCGATGGCCGTCCAGATCCAGGGTGCCCCGGTCGATGGCGGACACCACCACGGATCCCGCGATCCGGGAGTGGTTGACGACGCGGACGCGCTGGACGGAATTCGGCTGGAAATGCGACAGGGGGCGCACGGCGATCGAGATCCTCCCGCGTGGCGCGGACACTTGGAAGCGTTCTCCCCGATGCTGGACGGCCATGCCCGAATCCACCGATCCGTGGAGCGCGTGGACCGAGACGACCACCGAGGGCCACCAATGGGCGGGTGGCTCGCGTTTCCAGCAGGTGGAGTCCTTGCCGCCACGGACCCATTCCTGGTGCAACAGGCGCCGTCCCTGCGTCACCTGCACCAGGGAAAGGGTGCCGGGGAGGGACTCCCAGCAGACCTCCAGCGGTGGACGTCCGGGGCTCATGGCATCGTTGGGCGATGGGGTTTCCTGCGGTGCCGAGAATCTTGGTGCGGTGGCGGTGGCGGTCCTGGGGGAGCTAGGTGCGGAGGGGGCCGCGGGCTTGGGATGGAGCACCCAGCGCGATTGCGCACGTTGGTCCAGATGCCGGGGGAGCCCCCACCATCCGCTTCGGGTGCGCCCGGTCTCGATCTCGAAGGACGACCACGCCGAGGAATCGGAAACCACGCGCAGGTTCGCCTGGAAGAACCTCCCCAGGCGCAGGGGGGAATCGGGGGTGGAGCCCACCCACAGGGAGGTGGGAACGCGGATGGAAGTGGAACTCTCCATGGTGGTGTCCAACAGGACACTTCCCGTCAAGGGATCGTGGATGCGAAGGTGGAGGGGAACTCCCGCCAGGGCGACATGACCGGCCCAGGTCAGCATCAACGGGGTGAGGATGGTTTCCACGGAATCGCAGAAGACGTGCAGGAAGGGCTCCCGGCCCCACTCGATGCTTCCCTTGCGCTCCACGGGGTCGATCGCCTCTCCCCCGGGCGCGAAGACCTCCGCGGAGAGGGTGTACGCGGCTTCCCGCCAACCGTACGGATTCCAGTGCAGGGGGAGCCGGACCTCCATCCGGCCGGCGTCGTCCAGGAAGGACTCGAAGGTGGTGTCCAATCGCAGTTCCGAGGGACCGCCCCGCCGGTATTGGCTCAGGATCCAATCGCCACTGTTGTAGTTGCCCGGGGTGTATCCGCGGGTCTTCTTCTCCGTGCGGACGATGCGGATCCGGCCGGTCAGGCCCACGGCGGAACGGCCGGAGAGCCACTTCGCCGAAAGCCGGGCGACGATGGTGGGGGAGTCCATGAGCACGGAATCCTGGAGGTCCACGGACACTTTCCGTGGAGGGTCCGTCTCCACCCGGAACACGATGGAATCGGACGTGTCGCCGTCGAACCGGGTCCAGAGGGTCCAGGTTCCGCCGGGGATGTTCCGGGGAAGGGCCATCCGGACCTGGTAGTGGCCTTCCAGGCCGCTGGATGCGCGGGCGGAATCCACCAGGAGGGTGGTGTCGTGCCTCAACGTCACCTCCAGCGAGTGGGGTGTCGGGAGGCTTCCTCCGGGCGCGCGCACCAGGCAGCCCACCACGATGGAGTCGCCAGGCCGATGCACCCCTCGCGCCAGATAGGGATGGATCCGGTAGCCCTTGCCGGATCCGGGTTGGGGGCTCTGTCCGCGACCATGGGCACGTGGGGAGGGTGGATCGTGGAATTCTCGCTTCCACGAGGACCATCCGGTTGTGGGGGAGGGAATGGAAACGGCGGCCGGAGTGATCGAATGGGCCAGGTCGTGGCCCAATACCAGGACGTCCAGGCCGTTGCGGACCATCGCCCGCCAATGGCCGGAAGGTGCGGCCAGGTGCGCGAAACCGCGGTCGTCGGTGGCGGATTGGATGCATCCGGCGGAGGATGCGCTGTCGCACAAGTGGACCACCGCCCGCGCCACGGGGCGGACCGTGGAGGGATCGGAAATGGCCAAATCCTCGAAGGCGTCTTCGGTGCGCAAGCCGATCACCTCCAGCGATCCGATGGACCACGTGCCCTGGATGGAGGCGTTTCCCCGGGGGCCGTGCGCGGTGGCGGCGATCCGCAGAACCGCCCCGCCGTGGACGGAACGGATGGAGTCCAAGTTCAGGGGACGCTCCCAGTTCCCCGCCTCGGCGGAACGCCTCCGGAAGCCGCGGTGTCCGATGGAACGGAAGACCCCGTGGTCCCCACGGGCCACCAGCGATTCCGGGGCGGCGGCGAGGATGTCCAGGGAGAGCGAATCCGCGTTGGAGGCGAAGACGGAAAACATCCTGGCGGTGGCCGGCTGGAGGTGGCCGGCGGGCTGGGAAAAGCGCGCCTGGGTGGGGAGGTCGCCGGGGCGCCACTCCACCTGCGCGCCTGTGGCCAGCGGGAGGATCGAAGCGATCAGAAAGGGGATCATGGTGTCCTCCCTTGGGTCAGGGGACGGCGTGTCGGAAGCACCACCGTTCGCGGCAGGGAAATCTCGGCCAAAAGGTCGGATTCCAGGGCCGACCAGAAGCGCACCTGGCCTCCGTGGAAGATGCCGGGAATGCTCGCGCGCAGCGCGAAGTCGCGTTGCTGGCTGTGGAATGCCTCCACCTGGAATCCTTCCTGGACGGTATTCGTCATCGCTTCCGCCTCGCCGGCCTGGCCAAAGGCCGGGTTCGTTCCACCCAGGTTCAGGTCGCGGTCCAGCGGGAACATCCACCCCCCGGGAAGCCGGACCTCCAACCGTCCACCGATGGCCTGGTTGGCGCGGTTGCGGATCGTCGCGCGCAGGACGATCTCGTCGTCCAGGTGGAGGGTGTCCGGGAGCCTGTCGCAGCGTTTTCCCTCCACCGACCACTCCAGTTCCAGGTCCGTGCGGCTGGCGATCGCTGGGAACTCGAAGTCGCCGTACCCCACCAGTTGCGCGTGGAGCCGTCGATTCTCCCCGCCCGTCCATCGCAGTTGCACCCCTGTGGCGTTGCGGGGAAGGCGAGATCGTCCTTTCCCGTCGACCAGCATCAGCGGGCGCCAGGGACCGGAATCCGTCCGCCAATGGACCTTGGGCTTGGCCGAGCGGAGTCCGCAGGTCTCCTTGGCCAGATGGAGGGTGCGAGGTACCCATCCGTTCCAAAGATCGTCGCCGTCGGCGATGCCTTCGCAGAGGGCTTCCAGGATCGGCTGGGCCTGCGCGACCTTCCCGGCGCCCAGCGCCGCCCAGGCCTGGATGGACAGGATCCGCATCCGGTCGCCGGAGTGCATGGACCAGGGAAGGATCTCGTCGGAAAACGACGGACACTTTCCGGCCAACGCCAGGCTCCTGCCGGGAAAGCCAGCCCGTGCCCATCCCTTGGACGCCAGGTGGCAGGCGGTGGCTCCCGGCGATTTCGCTTCCAGGCGCGCGAGGCGGCCGGAGTCGGCGGGGACGGCCGCCATGGAAAGGAACAGGGCGTGGGCGATGGGGTCCAGGTCGTTTTCCGGCAGCGTACGGATCCCGGTATCCAGATCCGGCAGGCTGCGCTGGGAGATCCCGAACCCTCGATCGCCGGCGTCGGCAAGGAAGGTCCGCAAGGCCAACGCCCACCAGATATCCGCCCGACCCGTGCCGTGGACGTCGTATTCCTGGAAGACGTAGGCATCCTGGATGGCCCTCTTCACCAGCGG
Organism: Fibrobacteria bacterium; assembly: GCA_035352895.1. Classification (GTDB taxonomy): domain Bacteria; phylum Fibrobacterota; class Fibrobacteria; order UBA5070; family UBA5070; genus UBA5070. The sequence continues at coordinate 53,265 of DAOPYN010000024.1, forward strand.
CACCAGCTTGTCGTTGCGCGCACGGACGGAATCGCGCGGTTGTCCGGGAAACAGAAGATCGGTGTAGAGTCCCTTCCAGGATTCGGCCAAGGTGTTTTCCGTGCCGTCCCACCTGGAGCGGAACAGCTCGGATCTCAATGCGTCCGGCGCGCGCCAGTCGTCGAGGGGGGACACGGCAAGCACCGTGGAGTCCAATCGACGCGGACGCGAAGGAAGGGACAGCGACTGGAATTGGCGGGACTCGGCGGTCTCGGCGCGGCTGGAGAGACGCGGCTTCCTTCCTGGAACCAGGATCCGCGACCGCACCGCGGGCGTGGACGAGCCCTCCACGCGAAGCTCCAGGGTGGCCAAGCCCGATTGCAGCGCGTGGATTTCCACGACGCTTCTGCCGTCGGTGGGAACGGTCCATTCCAGAGTCCGGCCTCGGGATCCCCGGATCTCCACGGGTCCCTGGAAGGACAATCTGGCCGACCGACCGCCAAGTTCTCGGGGAAACCGCACGAACGCCCATGCCGTGTCGTCCACGGACAGGATCTGGGGAAGTTCCATCGCCATGGGTTCCCGGTAGCGAATATCCACGATCGTGTCCAAGGACAAGACCGCCGTTCCGGTGATTCCGGTGGCCCCCACGCGCAGGCGATCCACCCCCTCGGGAATGGCGATGTCCACGGACAGACTGTCTGCCGTGGGTCGCTGGGGGACGCCCAGCCAGACGCGGTCGTGCGGTGCTCCGACACCCGCCCGGCGAGGGTCGGGGGGATCGGGGTCCGGTTGTGTCCGCACGTAGGGGATGTCGTTGGGGTACTCCCACCATCCCGCTTCCTGATCGCCTTGGATCTCCGACCCGGGAAACCCACCGCTTCCAAGGAGGCAGTGGCGGAATTCGATGGGGCGGCTGCCGGGGCTCCACCACGAGACCTTGGCGGCGGGTTCGTAGGGTTCGAATTCCTCCGGGCGGGGAAGGTCCGCGAAATCGGCGGGATCGGTGGCGGAGGTGGACCAGAACAACGACGCGGTCCAGGGTGTGCGCGCGGGGTTGTGGAGGACCAATCGCAGCGAATCCGATGAGCCGGGGATCTTGGAAACACCCAGCCGCGGAGGTTCCGGCCGGGGACGTCCCACATGGAACCGCCTGCGCCAGATGGACAATGCGTCGGTGCCGGGAGATCGGATCGAAGGATCGAACCGGTGGACCACCAGATCGACGAATCCCGTCCAGGAAGGGAGCACCCGGACGGGAAGGCGGTTGACGCCCACCTGCGAAACCACCGACCGCTGCTCGAGGATCCGATCCGCGCCGATCACCTGCACCAGTGCGGGCGAAGGGCTCAGGGCCTCCCAGGAGGCGACCACGGTGTCGCCCGGGGCGATCTCGCTGACGATTCCTGTCGATGGAGTCTCCGCGCCCGAGGGGGAGCGGGCCGGGGATCCGCTTGGCGCTTCTTGGCGACGGATCCGGGGTTCTGGTCGCCAGGGCTGGGAAAGATCGTCCAGCGGTTTCCAGTCTCCGGTTTTCCTGTCGTCCCGCATGGGCAGGCGCGCCTGGACCTGGGCGCCGGGACGATTGCGCACCGAGAGATCCACCTGCATGTCCGGATCGAGGGAGGGGGTACCGGATCCCGCGGGCCTCTGGCGCACAGGCAGGTCGACGGTGGTTCCGGAGGGGATGCAGGTGTCCACCTGTCGTGCCTGGAGCAGGGAGGAACGAGCACGCAGCCGCAGCGGGATGCCGTCGTGGATCGTGCCGTCGATGCCCACCACCACCCCGGTGACGCGCAGGTGGGTGGGGGTGGCCTGGAAATGGATGCGGGGTTCGCGCCCCCACGCCAGCGGGAGATTCTGGACGACCTCGACGATGGCGCGTCCGTGTACGGGTTCCAGGGCGACATCGGCCCGGAACGATCCTCGTCGCCAGAAGAACGTGGTGTCCTGCGCGTCGATCCCCTCCGAGGCCGTGCCGTCGCGATCCAAGGGGGTGCGCAAGGACGTGTCGATCCCCAGGAGGGGACGGTTCGGTTGGGAAATCCGCTGGTTGCGGCAGAAGCGGGGGTCGTCCACCAGTTTTTGGTCGGAGGGGGGCTCCTCCTGGAAGCGCAGCCTCCATTTGACGGAATCCGATCCAGAGCCGGGAACCGGGGCGGTGGTGCGCACGGAGAGCGCGGGAAAGCGGGAGGGCCCCCGATCGTGGATGGAAACCGTCAGGGGCCGGAGCCTGGAGGGTTGGCTTCGCACCACGAACGGGAATCCCCCCCAGGTGGTGCCCAGGCTGGCGCCGATCCTCCATTCGCCGGCGGGAGCCGAATCCGGGATCCTCCACCGCCACTGGACATGTTCGAGGGGCTTCACCCCGAACTCCCGTTTGACGGCGGGGAACGTCGCTCCTCGGGGGGCTTCGATCTCCAGTTCCAGGGGCAAGGTGTTGGACGCCTCGGTGCGCACGAAGCATTCGACCAGAAGGGAGTCGCCGGGCCGGTAGGCGGTCTTGTGCAGGAAGGGGCGCACGATCCGGTCGGGACGGAATTCCACCGGCGGCGGGGCGGGAACGATCCGGTCGGCGGGAACATCGTCCCAGGCCTCTCCCTGGAGGCGCTTGTAGAAGGAACCGTCCGGGGTGTGGATGGGGGCGATCTGGAAACGTTCGAAGGTCCGCTCGTGCCGGATCAGCACCGTGTTCCCGCCGGAAAGGGGAAGGTCGACGCTTCCCGTGGCGTCGGTCCAGCCATCCGGATCGCCGAACCGGCCGGGAATCAGGGAGACCCCGGCGCCCTCCAGGGGCTTTCCGGTGGAAGGATCGAAGACGGTGACGCGACGCGACGACGGCTCGAGGCGGGTTATGATCGCCATGGGGCCCTGCACCTGGATCGCCTTCCGGGCCTCGATGAAATGCGTCTTCATTGGATCTTCGGTTGCCTCCATGAGCACGTGGGTGGAGGCGTCCGCGTCGGGAGGGTCGTTGGAAGGCAGCCATCCTTGGGGCACGATCCCATGCAGTTCCAGGTAGACCCCATCCAGCGAACGGCTCAGGGAATCCAGGTCCAGCAGATGAGTCCAGCGCAATCCCGCCTGAGCGGGTTTGCGGATGCGTCTGGTTTCCACGGGGGTGAATTTGGGGTTGGCCGGGATGAGGGCCTCGGGCAGGGCCGCCAGGATCTCCAGATCGAAGGAATCGAGGCCTTCGGCTTGGATGGGGTAGGCCTTGGCTTGTTCGGTGGGGATCCGCCCTCCCGGGATCGGAAAGGTGAGGGATGGACGCCGCTGGAAGAACGGTTCGGCCAGCGCGAGGGAGGCCATCGTGGCGATGGCGGCGGGAAATCGGGCGGACGGCGGCATCGAAGGGGCTCCGGTATCGAGGAGGTCGCTTTCTGCTGGGAAAGTTAGGTCCGATGTCGCCTTGGTATTGACATTTCCTCGCCTCGCCGGATTGCCTGGCGGAGGGGTCCGTCACGGGTCCCCCCCCTCTGCAGCCGTTGAAGGAATTCAACGACTTCGGGGGATTCCCCGCACCGATCTCCTGTCGCAGGTGGCGGATGGAGCCTAAGTTCCCATTGGGCGAGCCGATCATCAAACCAAGGCGAGGTCGCAGGTGTCCATTCGCACGAACCTCAAGGATCCAGGGAGCTCCTGCAGGATGGGCTTGGGAAGCTTCGCGGTTGGCCTGCTGGCCTTGGCCTCCGGGGTGGCAGCCCAGGAGTTCACCTTCGCTCCGGGCATTCCCTGGCTCCAGACCGAGAGCCAGCCTGGCGTCCACGATCCCACCGTGATCCGCGACGATCGCGGCGTGTACACCCTGATGTCCACCAACAATCTGCTGGCCATTTCCCAATCCACCGATCTGGCCAACTGGAGCCCCAAGGGGAAGCTCCTGAACGCGGTGCCCGCCTGGATGCTTTCCGCCTATCCCGGAATTGAGAACATTTGGGCTCCCCAGCTCTCCTGGATGGGCGGCCGCTGGTGGGTGTACTACTGCGGGTCCGTGTTCGGGAAGAACACCTCCCTGATCGGGGCGATGTGGTCGCCCACCCTGGACGTTTCCAGTCCCGACTACAAGTGGACGAATATCGGCGAGGTGTGGCGCTCCACCACCGCCAACGACTACAACGCCATCGATCCCGAAATCCTCGTGGACCCTACGGGGAGGGCCTGGATGAGCTTCGGGTCGTTCTGGCAGGGGTTGCGGATGATCGCCATCGATCCCGCCACCGGCAAGCAATCGGCCTCCGACAAGACCGTCTACACGATCGCCAGCCGCAACGGGGGCGCCATCGAAGGGCCCTCCACCATCCAGCACGGAGCCTGGACCTACCTGTTCGCTCCCTTCGACAAATGCTGCGACGGGGCCAAGTCCACCTACCGCACCATGTACGGCAGGTCCGCCAAGCCCACGGGTCCGTACCTGGACGAATCCGGCAAGGACATGGCCAACGGCGGCGGCACCCAGTTGGTGGCGGGCTACGGGCGCTACGCGGGGCCGGGAGGAGGCTCGCCCTTCCACGACGGACGCCGCGACTACTTCGCCCTGCATTACTACGACAAGAACCGAAACGGCGCGAGCTTCCTGCAGCTGCGCGAAATCCTCTACGGCGACGACGGCTGGCTGGAGCTGGGCCAGCCCTTCCTGGGACGCCACTGGGCGCTGGAGGCGGAACACGCCGTACTGGTGGGCGACAGCATCCTGACCGCCACGGGAACGGCCGCCTCCAACAGGGAATACGTGGGCTTCATCAACGGCGCCAACAGTTCGGTGGAATTTCTCGCGAACACCTTCCAGGAAGGCCGCTACCTGGTGGGGGTCCGCTACGCCGCCGGCGATGGCGACGCCAGCCATCGATTGGTGGTCAACGACCTGGCACGGAGCGATGTCGCCTACCCCAAGACCGCCGCCTGGGGCACCTTCCCGCCCGAACAGGTGGTGGTCCTGGAACTGGATCTGAAGAAGGGGCGCAACAGCCTGAAATTTTCCAAGGGCACGGGCTTCGCCGAACTGGACCGCATCGACATCGTGCGCAAGGCCGATGACCTGCTGCGCCTGGGCGATTTCGATCGTTCCGCCAAGGCGCGATGGGTTTCGGGGAACGACGCCTTGGCCCTGGAGTCGGGTGGACGGGCCGTCTGGGAGAACCTGGGGTTTTCCGGCGGTCCGTGGAAGGCCGTGGTGCTTTGCGCCAGCGCCGGAACGGGAGTGGTCCGCCTGGGTTTGGGAGCGGGGTTGGAACAGGACCTGGACGTGTCCGTGGGGTGCAATCTGCAGGAATTGTCCACCACGTTGCAGGGGGCCACCGGAATCCGCGACATGACCCTCTCCAACGCCGGATCCGAGGTGGTCCTGGAAAGCGCTGTGTTCCTGACCAGCACCAGCGACGTGGCGCGGAAGACCTCCACGAAGGGCTCGCACAGGGCGGGGATCGATGCGTTGGGGAGGTCCGGGAAAACCGGTTCCGTGCTGGATACGCGTCCGGCGTTCCTCCAATGAGGGAGCCCTGACGCTTCGGTCGGGCGTGTCCGCGAACGCCAAGAGGGCGGATCCGTGCGAGGTCCCCGAAGGGTTAGATTTGGGAGAACTCCCTGGTTCCCTGGAGAAGGCCCCAATGATCCCAAAATCCCGGACATGGTGACGACACCTCCCGCGGCTCCCTCCGCGGAAGACCGCGCCCCCTCGCGCATCGCGCGGCGGTGCCCGGGCGCGTTGGCCCTGGTGCTCGCGCTGGCTGGATCGGCGGCGGCCCAGTCGCCCAACTGGCTGCTGTCGCCGAGCCTCGGGATCGGGTGGATGGACACCGATCCGGGCGGCACGGACATGTCCTTGTCCTTGGACGGAAAACGACACATGCAGGGGACGGAGTGGTTGGGCGCGAGCGCCGCGTTCCATGGATTCCTGTCCGGGGGGACCGCCCGGAATTCGCCGCACGAGTTCTTCTCGCTCACCCCCACCTACTCGCGCATCCTGATGGCGCAATTCGGACACATCGGGATCACCACGGGAATGGGGCTCTACCTCCTGCGCGAGAACACCAACCTGACCACGTGCGACAGATCGCCCTGGGGATTCAATTTCGGCGGATCGGATGCGGACGACTGCGACCTGGGTCCCGAACCTCCCGACATCTGGCGGAACCAATTGGGGCTGGTGGTTCCGGTGGCGGCGCAGGTCGGCGTCCATATCCTGCGTGTGGGGGTGGCCTTCCAGACGGAGGCGGGGGGATTGTTCCCCCTGACCGAAAAGCCGCAGGTGCTCCCGTGGGTGCACTTCAAGCTGGTGGGAACGCTGTTGCTCTGAGTGTTCAAGCACCGGTGGGATCCGGGGCTCTGGAGAACCGGAAGATTTCTAGGGTGGGGGATTCATGGAAAGGGGATGCATCATGAGACAGTCCTTGGCAGTGGTCGCGTTGGCGGTCGTTTCCCAGGCCACCGAGATCAATACGATCGGTTACGGAGAGGTTTCCGCGTGGCCCAACCAAGTCGAGATCCGGGTCGAGACGCGCGTCGTGCGCCCCCGACTGCGCGACGCTCTGGACGAATCGCGCAGGATCGAGGAACTGGCGCTCGGGATCGCCAGAACCTACAACAAGACCCAGGATTCGAGCACATACGGGTTCCGGACCGTCACCGACAAGGAAACGCGTTGGACGGGGCCATCGATGAGCCGGGAGGAATTCGTGGGGTATTCGGCCACCCAGATCTTCACGGCCAAGCTCATGGACCTGGAGAAGGTGACGCCGTTCGTCGACGAAATCCTCAAGCTCCCGGATACGAAGGTCGCCAACCTGCGGTTTGGGCACACCAAGGAAGACAGCCTGAAGACGGCGGCGGAAATCGTGTCCGTGAAGGATGCGGTCGACAAGGGACGGCTCATCGCCAAATCGTTGTCCATCGATGGGCTCAGGATCAAATCCATCTCCGATTATGTGGAACTGAAGCAGCCCGATGGCTGGGCGGTGCGGGGGGGAGGGCAAATCGAGGTCAGCGTGTCCGGCAAGGGAATCGGCGCCAGGGGCATCTCGTTTTCGCCGTCCGCTCTGGTCTTCACGTCGAGCACACATGTCGTTCAGACGAACGACGCGATGGGATCGCGTCAGTAGACCTGCCGGTTGGGCTTATTCCGCTGCGCGGTGCTTTCGACACTGCGTGTCCGGCTTTTCACGGGTCCGCCGGGACGGTGAGGTAGGACCCCGCCCTTTCGGGCGGGGCCCCCTCGCAGAACCGGACGTG
>DAOPYN010000025.1:0-60290 GCA_035352895.1 Fibrobacteria bacterium
CATCGCGGAGACGCCATTCCTGCCTGCTTCCAGGACCAGGGCGGTGAGGGACGCTCCGTCCAGGGAGTCGTCCACGGTGGCCGCCAGGGCGCGCTCCAGGAAGGATTCCACCTCGGCATCGAAGGCGCCCAACTCGGCGGCGTGATGCAGGTAGGCGGCCAGTCCCTTGAGGCCGTAGGTGAGAAGTTCCCGCAAGGAACGGACGTCCTCGTTTCCGGTGCGCTTCACGCCCAACTGTTGGGCCATGGCGACCAGTTCGTCCACGCTGGTGGCGCTGAAGGTGGCGGCATCCACATGCGAAAGCCCCACCACGATCTCCTTGCGCTCGCACAGGTCCCGGAGCGTCGCGCGCAAGGCCAGTCCTTCCAGGACGCGTTCGAAGATGGCCTGGTCGTCGAAGTTCGCGTTGGTGATGGTGGTGAACAGGGCCAGGCGCAGCCACTCGGCGGTTTGGGTGGGCAGCTCGCCCAGCGGACGGACTGCGGTGGCGTAGATGGCCACTCCGCGGGCGGCGTGGACCAAGGCGTCCTGCAGGATCGCGGTGGTGGGGGTCTTTCCGCAGACTCCCTTGATTTCGCAGCCGGTTCCGTGGGCGGCTTCCTGGCACTGGTAGCAGAACATCGACATGGACAGCTCCTGTTGAAAGGGTGACGAGTAAATAAATAACAATAAATACACAATAGAAGGAAAAAGAAAGCCCTGGAGCGGATGCGACAGGGCTTCCCGAACCTGGTTACAGATCGGAAGGAGGGGTGCTGTTGGGGCCCGTGTAGTCGGGGCAGGCCAGGCGCAGGTAGACGGTGGGACGGATGTTGGTGGGTTCGTAGATGGCCAGGCTGTCGGCCTTGACTTGGTAACGGGCGGGAGCCGCGCCTGGGAGGGTCAGGTTGCCGTTGTCCACTGTGGCCGGACCGAAGGCACCCTTGGCCACCACCAGCGCGTTTCCGCCTTGGAACACCAGGGCGATCGGCTGGCTGCACTTGGCCACGCCATCGTACCAAGCACCTTGGAACTCCGCGCCCACGTAGGTGGAGGAGGATGCGGGAGCCGGTGCGGGCTGGGGATTCGCAGGCGCCGGCGGCGGTGGAGGCGGCGGCGGAGCAGGTTGGGCCGCCGGTCCAGGCTGGGGTGCTGGCTTGGCGTCCGAGGAGCCACCGATCTTGCATCCGGCAAGCAGGCTGGCGGTCATTGCTGCGACGATCCATGCTCTCATTGGGGGAGTTCTCCGTTGTGATTGGGAAGGAGGGCGTTGGTGGTCCTCCGCGAAGGTAAAAACTCCGTCACCGTGAAGCCAATGAAAGGAGATGACTTGCTTGTTGAGATATTGTCTTAATATCTAACAGCATATGGAAACCAAATCTTCGCGATCCCTTCGTTCCACGCTGGCCTTGTTGGGCCTCGGTGGATGGATGATCCTCGCCTTGGCCGGGCAGATCGCGTTTCCGTTGGGGAAGGAACCTCCCGCCTCGCTGGGAGTGGATCTGGATGCGATCCGGTCGGTCTTCGCCCAGGGGCAGATCCTGCTCACCGCTTTGGTCCTGTGGATCCTGATGCCGCGAGGCGGTACCAACTTCCTGGTTTCCCTCCTCGCCGTGTTCTCCGCTTCCTGGGGAATCGAAGCCCTGGGGGTCCAGACCGGCTTCCCCTTCGGGGCCTACACCTATTCCGATGGTCTGGGTCGATTCCTCCCGGGGTCGGTTCCTTGGAGCATCCCTCTCTCGTGGGCCGTCTCCGCCGTCGTGGTGCACGCCTTCCTGCGCAGAGTGTCACCCGAGTCGGGCATTCCCAGGCGGATCCTGGCCGGCTCCCTCCTCCTTCTTGCATGGGATCTGGTCCTGGATCCCGCCATGAGCTCGTTGCTGCCCCTGTGGAAATGGGAAGTCCATGGCTTCTGGTACGGGGTTCCCCTCTCCAACCTGGTGGGCTGGTACGTGTCCGGGGCGTTCTTCCTGGGGCTTCTCGAATTCCGCCTCCTTCCCCGGGAACGCCTTCCACAGGCGGGGTATCTGGGTGCGTTCCTGCTGTCGATCCTGGCCCTTCCGATGGCGATGGTGACCCTGGCCGGGTATTGGATGGCGATCGTCGCCAGCGTGTTGGTGGCCGCCGTGGGGCTTCTCCTGGCCGGTCGAGGTGCGACTGTGGAGGAGGAGCGCGGCGTTCCCCCGCGGACGGAGGACCGCCTGGCCTTCATGGCTCGCCATTCGCGGTCCTTCCGGTTCGCGTCCCGGTTTCTGTCGCCGCGGTTGCGGGAAATCGTCGGAGGCGTCTACTGCTGGTGCCGGGTGACGGACGATCTGGTGGACGAGGCGGTGGGACTTTCCCCGACGCAGGTCGGGGATCGTCTGGACGGTTGGGAAGCCTTGTCGCGAAGGGCGTACGAGGGCCAATCCACCGGCATCTCCCTTCTGGACGACGTGTTCGGCAGCATGGCCGCCCGGGGAATCCCCTTCCAGGTGGCCGCGGACCTGGTCCAGGGCATGCGCATGGATCTGGAGCCGAGGCATTTCGAGACATCCGAGGACCTGCGCCTGTACAGCTACCGCGTGGCTTCCACCGTGGGGATCTGGGTCACGCGGTCGGCGGGCGTGGACGATCCCTGCGTGCTCGAGTGCGCCGAGGCGCTGGGGCACGCCATGCAGTTGACGAACATCCTGCGGGACGTGGGCGAAGACCTTTCGCGGGGGCGGGTGTACATCCCCCTGGCGGACCTCCGCGAAGCGGGGTTGGCTCCGGAAGACCTTTCCGCCTACGCCGACGGAAGCCGATCGATCGACGGAAATTGGCGCGGACTGGTGGAGTCCCTGATGGCCAGGGCCGACTCCGACTACCGCTTGGCCCTGGCGGGGATGCCGTATCTGCCGGGTTCCCTGCGGATGGCCGTGGCCGTGGCCTCCGAGGTGTACCGCGGGATCCATGGCGCGATCCGGCGCAACGGTTATGACAATTTCCGCATGAGGGCGGCCACCGGTCCGCTGGAAAAGGTCTTCCTGGCGGCGAAAGGGGGGTGGAAGTCCCTGCGCCACCAGGAGAAGGCACTCGTCGTGCCCGGGGTCGTGGGGGAGGTCCCCTGATGCGCCGGCTTGCCCTCTCCCTGGTCGCGGCGAGCCTTGGTCTGGTCCAGGCCAAGGAGCCGCCTCCCGCTCCGGGCGCGTCCGACGCCATGTTCGCCGTCGGTCGGTCCCATCTGGAATCCCTGGGTGGGCAGGCCGGAACCGCGCCGTCCCTGGAGAGGCTTCGTACCCTGTGGTTCCTCTCGGTGGCCGAGGATTCCATGCTTCCCAGGGCGCGGGCGGAATGGTCGGCCCTGCGCTCGCGACGGGATCTCCACCGGGATCTTGAGGCGGCCTACGACGGGGCCATGGAAGTGGTCGCCGCCAAGCATGCGCTTTGGCCTCCGCGCAAGCTGGAGCATCTCGAGAGGGCGGCTCCCCTCCTGGACAGCGCCGTGGCGCGATCGCCCAACCACCCGGAGATCCGCTACCTGCGGTTGATGAGCTGCTACTATCTGCCGTTCTTCTTCGGACGGAAAGCGTCCGTGGAGGAGGATTTCCGCGCCCTGGCCCGGTTGCTGCCCGGTTGGACGGGAGGCTTGGACGAGGGGCTCCGCGCCGAGGTGGCCCGCTTCATCCTGGGGAACTTCGATGGATTGACCGCCGAGGACAGGCTTCGGCTGTCGCCTCTGGCGAAGCTGCCTTCCGGTGCGCGCGATGGGGCTCGTCGCCGATGACCCCCCGATGGCACGCACCCTCGGTGGCCGTGTTCGAGGCGGTGTTCTCGCCGTTCACGGCCTTCTGCCTGCGGATCCGCCTGCGCGCCGACGATTCGATCGATCCCGGCAGGGGAGTCGTGTTCGTCGCCAACCACCATTCCTGGTGGGATGGATTCCTGTTGCGCGCCTTGCAACGGCGCCTGATGCCGAACACCCCTCTCTGGAGCGTGATGCTGGAGCGCGAGTTGGCGCCGCGGGGCTGGTTCCGGCGCATGGGATGCCTGGGCGTGGCGCCAGGGGAGCCCGGTTCGATCCGGAGCCTGGTGAGGAACCTGGGGGCCATCGCCAGGAGCCCCGGGGGCTGGGCCGTATCGTATTTCCCGCAGGGGCGCATCCGGCCGGCGGATGCCCGTCCGCTCGGATTCCGTCCGGGGCTCGAACGGATCCTGTCGGTCATGGGGGATGTCCAGGTGGTTCCCGTGGCCTTGCGGATCGAGCCATTGAACACGCGGCGTCCGCACGCGTTCGTCTGGGCGGGAGCACCCCTGGAGAAGACGGCCGGGGAAAGGTTCGATCTTTCCTCCCTGGAGCGGGCGGTGGAACGGCAGCTGGATTCCCTGGAAGCGGAGCTCGCCAGGCTCGGCGAGGACGCTTCCCGGGAATGGCCGGGGGAGCTGGCATGACCGTCCTTTCCGCCCTTGGCCTGGCGAACGCGGCAAGCCTCGCCGTGGCCCTCGCGATCTGCGAGGCCAACCGTCGCGGTGCTCCCCGCGTCCTTTCCGGTGCGGCCTCCGCGCGAACGCGCCGGTTGGTGAGCGTCCTCGTGCCGGTGCGCGACGAAATGGCCAACCTCCCCGCCATGCTGGAGGCTTGGCGCAAGGTGGAACATCCCGAATGGGAGTTGGTGCTCCTGGACGACGGATCGACGGACGGGAGCCTGGAATTCCTCCGTGGGCAGGCCGGGGAATTTTCGCGTCTGCGGGTGCTGGAAGGCGAATCGCTCCCGCAGGGATGGAAAGGCAAGAACTGGGCTTGCCACCAGTTGGCCTCGCAGGCCGGCGGCGAGCTCCTCCTGTTCGTCGATGCAGACGTCCTGCCGGGTCCGCGGGCGCTTTCGGGAACGGTGGACCTCCTGGAAACGGAAGGGGCCGGCCTGGTCAGCGGATTTGGGCGACAGGAATCGGCAAGTCCCCTGGTGGGCGCGCTGGTGTCCCTGGTGGTGGATCTTCCCCTGCGCTCCCTTCTCCCGTTGCGTCTGGCCGCGGACCGTCCCGAGCCCTCCCTCGTGGCGGCGGTGGGGCAGTGGATGATGTTCACCCGCGAGGCGTATCTGGCCCTGGGTGGGCATCAGGCGGTGGCGGGGGTGGTCTCCGAGGATCTCGCCCTGGCGCGGCGTGCCAAGAGGCAAGGAATCAAGGTGGTGGCCGCCCTGGCCGACACCGCCCTGTCGGTGAGGATGTACCGCGATCCGGTTGGGGCCTGGTCGGGATTCGTCAAGAATTTCGCCGATCTGGGAGGCGGAGGTCCGGCGGGGTGGATCGTTTCGATGGGCTTCGTCGCCTGGTTCTACCTCCTGCCTCCGATCCTGCTCGTCTCGGGATGTGTGACGATTTCCGTCATTCCCGCCATGCTCCTGGCGATCCTTCTGGTGCGCTGTTCCGGCCGCTGGAGCCAGGGGCTTCGCAATCTTGCCTGGTTTCCGTTGGTGGCGCCGTTCCTCGTGGGGATCGGGTTGCGCTCCGCATTGAACTCGCTCTGGCCGGTGGCCTGGAAAGGAAGGATCCTGTGAAAGACGTCAAACGCACGGTGGTGATCGGAAGCGGGTTCGGGGGATTGGCCGCGGCCATCCGCCTGCAGGCCCTGGGTTTTTCCACCACCATCCTGGAGAAGAACGACCAGGTGGGGGGGCGGGCGGGTCGGATCCGGGAGAAGGGGTACGTGTTCGACGCGGGTCCGAGCCTGATCACCGCGCCGTCGGTGATCGATTCCCTCTACAGAAGCGGCGGCACGAGCCTGGAGGCCGAACTGCGTCTGGTGCCCTTGGATTCCTACTACCGCGTGCACTTCCACGACGGGACCTGGATCGACTACAGCGGCGACGCGAACGCGATGAAGGAGCAGATGCGGCGCTTCGATCCCCGCGACGCCGAGGCCTACGACCGCTTCCAGGCCGACGCCGATCCGGTGCGCCGGGCGGTGATGTCCGATGCCCTGGGCGGCGCCCCCCTGGACACGTGGGGGAAGATGCTCGCCTTCGTGCCCCAGGCGCTGCGACTGAAGGCGTTCCTGCCGCTGCACTTCCACGTGTCGCGCTACTTCCGGAATTTCCGGCATCGGTTCCTGTTCAGCTTCCATCCCCTGTTCATCGGCGGCGATCCCTTCCGCTCCCCATCCATCTACCGCATGATCTCGTCCTTGGAAAAGGTGGAGGGGGTCTGGTTCGCGCCGGGTGGGATGCACGCCCTGGTGGAATCCTTCGCGGACCTGTTCCGGAGAAACGGCGGACGGATCCTGTTGGGGGCCGAGGTGGAGCGGATCGTGGTGGAGGATGGCCGGGCCACAGCGGTGGTGGCAGGGGGTGTGGAGCATCCCGCCGATCTCGTGGTGAGCAACGCCGACGTGGGCCACACCTACCGCGATCTGGTGGACGCCTCCCACCGTCCCACCTGGACCGATCGCAAGGTCGCGAAGATGGATCAGAGCATGAGCTGCTTTCTCCTGTACCTGGGGGTGAAGCGCCGATACGACAAGCTCCACCACCACACTTTGATCCTGTCCGAGCGCTACCGGGAACTGGTGCGGGACATCTTCCAGCGCAAGATCCTGCCCGACGACTTCAGCCTCTACCTGCACACGCCAACCCGTACGGATCCTTCCCTGGCCCCGGAAGGATGCGAGAGCATCTACGTGCTCTCGCCGGTGGCCAACAACCGAAGCGGCATCGATTGGGAACGGGAGAAGGATCGCTACGCGCGGAGGATCCTCGAATTCCTGGAATCCTGGGGGCTGGAGGGGTTGCGGGACAACCTGGAGGTTTGCCGCGTGGTGACGCCCGATCATTTCCAGAAGAACCTCAACAGCCTGGACGGGAACGCGTTCGGCGTTTCTCCGGGTCTTCTGCAGACGGGCGTCCTGCGTCCGCACAATCGATCGGAGGACGTGTCCAACCTCTACTTCGTGGGGGCGGGAACCCACCCCGGCGCAGGTGTCCCGGGAGTCCTCCTTTCCGCCCAGGCGCTGGAAAAGTGCGTCCGGGAGGATTTCCCCCAGGTGGCCTGAGGCCGATTCCCCTTGGCCTGGTCGGACTCGGGATCGCCCCGCACGGGCTACCTTGTGGCGATCCCCGGTGGATCGGGGGAATGGAGGCGGGCGGTCGATGGACAATCGTGACGGAAATTGGAAGCAAGAGGTGTTCGACGCCTTCAGGAAGGTGCTGGCCGCCAAGGCGTCGTCTGCCGCAAGTGAATTGGAATCCATCGCTGCGGCCTGCGAGAACGAGACCAAGAGCAGCGCCGGGGACAAGTACGAGACCGCACGCGAGATGCTTTCGCAGGCGCGGACCATGCAGTTGCGCCTGCTCGAGGAGGCCAAGCTCGCCCTGGATTGGCTGGGCCGGCAGGATCCGCAAGCCACGCACGGGAAGGTGGCGGCGGGGGCATTGGCTCGTCTTGACGATGGCTGGATCCTGGTGAGCCCTTTTCCCGTCCAGTTGGACGTGGATGGACGGATGGTACGCAGCCTTTCCCTGGCGAGCCCCTTGGGTCGAGCCCTCAAGGGGGCCGCACTTGGCGAGGCGCGCACATTCCGCGACAGGGTCATCGAGGTGCTGGAACTGGTCTGATCGGGAGGGCCATCCGTCGGAACACGAAGCGAGAGTGTTCATCGAGGCTGGAGCAACCGGATGCCGCAGCGATCGCTTCGGGTGCGCGTCCTACCGGAATTCGCCCATGCGCACGAACTGGATCCCCGCCGCGGGAGCCCGGACGGTCAATGTCTTCGTGGACTTGGTGACGATGCCGCTTCCGGATCCACCCCCCGAAGTGGTGTGGAGGATGCCGATGCTTGCCAGGTCGTTGAACATGGTCTGGCTCACGGGATCGTTCAGATGGATGGAAAGGTTGCCGGCGGAATTTCCCTGGAGACTGTTGAGTTGGAATCCGAAGCTCATGGCGCCGTACCAGTCCGCGGTGGTTCCCGCGGCTCCCCATTTCATGTTGATCATTCCGGAAACGTTGCCCCAGCCGCTGACGGCCGGACTGGTCTTCTCGACCGAGACGTAGCCGTAGACGGGACCGAGCGTCCCGAAATCCACGATCGCCCCGCCGCCGGTGCATACGCTGCAGTTCCCCGAGCCGCTGGGCATGTAGATCACCTGGTAGTCGGTGCTGCTGTTGGAAACGGGCCATCTCGAGTTCACCTTGATCGGGGCGTCGATGATGTAGACCGCCTTGCCGGAGAACTTGGAGATGTCGGTGGAGAGGAAGTTCATCTTGGGTGCCGTCACCGTTCCCACGTCCATGCGGACCAGCATGTAGCCGGTCGAGCCTCCCGTGAGCTGGCTCTTGCTCTTGAGGTAGTTGTACAGGTTGGTCATGTCGCTGGCGGACATCAAGCTGGGTTTGATCGCGGGCGTCACCAGGGCGGCGACGGTGCTCAGATCGACGATCTTGCCGGTCCAATCGGTGGTGCCCGATCCGCTGAGGCGGATGGTGTCCGGAGGATTCTTCGGCAAGGAGAGCGTGGTGTCCGCGATGGTGTACCCCAGTGCGAGGAGGCCTTTCGGGGAGGCGGCGGGGATCGTCGCAGGAAAGGGATAGGCCGTGCCTGCGTTGGTCAATTTCGCCGACTGGTTGGTCATGGTCACGGTCGGGGATGGCGGCATGGGGGGGGGAGGGGGGTACTGGTACCGGAAGACCCGCTTTCCAGCGGGCGCACCCAGGTTGAAGGTTCCGAAGGATCCGTTGGGAAGGGTGCCGTTCACCGTGACCGTGTCCCAGGCGTTGAGCTTGGCGCCGGCGTTGGATTGGCTGGAGGCGGCTTTCATGTACAGGCTTCCCTTGGTCTGCAGGGCAACCGTACCCGTGCCCCAGCTGGAAACGCCGTTGGCAAGGAGAGTCGTGCCGTTCACGTTCAGCCTGCCCGAATTCGAGAAGGTCAGGCTCGCGGAGGCGTTGGTGATCTGCATGGGGCCCGAGACGTCCATCGTGTTGGCGTTGACCGTCACGGCCTGGGAGCCAAGGAACAGGGCGGTATCGGCGTAGACCCCGCCTTCCAGGTCGTTGGCGTTGGTGGAGCCGTTGACCTGGAACCTGGAGTAGAAGGAATCCGAGTACCACGGCCCGCTGAGGGCGGTCTTGGTCCGGAACGAATTTTCGAAGAACGCCGGGCCTCCGACGATGATCGCGCCTTGCGGATTGAGGTACTGGTCGCGCACGAACAGCTGGCCTCCCACGCGGAAGATGGGCTTGAGACCCGGCGAGCCGGGTTTCCCCCAGCTGTGCGAAGCAGCCGCCGATCCGTAGATGTTCAGGCTGCCTTCCACGTGCAATGAATCGTTGATGGTGGCCACCCCGCCTCCGACTCCCAGGCTCGCCCGGAAGCGCATGGGGTTGCCGGAGTTCACGTTCAACGCGCCTCCGATGTAGGAGTTGCTATCGATGGTGATGCCGCCGCCGGAGGCCACGGACACGTCGCCTTGGATGCGCAGCTTCCCCACGATCCGGAGGATTCCGTTCGCGTTGCCGGAAAACGACCCGGAGGAATAGAAGTTTCCGTCGAACGTGCCGCCGCAGTTGAGGCCGGGGAGGTTGCCGTTCAGGTAGAGCGCGTTCGCCGGAAGAGGGGAATTGATGGTGTACGTCATGGTGGGGATGTCCAGCCCCAGCATGCGGTAGCTGGCGACGATCTTCAACTGCTGGCCGTTCCGGCCCTGGCCCGTGCATTCCAGCGTGATGGGCACGCCGTTCCCGTCGGTGGCGCCTCCCGCTCCGTTGATGTCCAGGGACACCACGCGCACCTTGATCCCGGACTGGTCGCCCCCGGAACCGATCGAGTAGAAGCCCGGTTCCGCCGAAACGAGGCTGAACGAGCTTCCCGAGAAGGAAAACCACTGCCGCTTGCTCGCGGCGGGAAGGGAACTGTCGGCGACGAACTTCTGCAGCTGGGTGGCGAGGTTGGTCGGGTTGGCCTGCATGACGCCCAGGGCGATGTTCAATCCGCCCCACGCCGCCGATTCCTTGGTCTTGATGTCCAGGAGGGTTCCGGACACCTGGGAATCCTTGGTGGCCATTTCCAGTCCCATGAATCCGAGCATGGTGAAGAAGATCACCACACCCAGGACCACCATCATGGCCACACCGTGTCGGGATCTGACGGGTTCTTCAGAGGCCATTGTTCACCACCGGGACGATGCGCTGGTAGAGGACGTGGGACTTGGCTGTGTCGTTCCCGGAGGCGGTGTAGGAAAGACCCGCGGCGTCGAGGTTCGTGAACGTGGCTTTGACCCCTTCGTCGTCGGTCTTGGACGCCTTCACCAGAAGGTTGATCTTCAGCGCCTTGACCAGACGTCTCTGGGCCGCGGTCGGTTCGTCCACCCAGTTGAAGTACTGTCCCCGCGAAACGACCTCGAGGCTCGCGTTGGAGATGGTGACCTGCTGGGTGGACAGGATCGCTCCGGTCTTGAGCGGAGCCCGGAATCCGAGATACCTGGTGCCCGTGCTGGCGGGGCTCAGGTAGAGCTCGATCCTTCGGCTTCCCACCGTGGGATCCTGCGGGTAGGCGTACATGGTGTCTCCCACCGCCGCATTGCCTCCCGCGCCGTCGAAGAATCCGACATCGAACATGGGCAGCTTGCTTGTGGTGTTGGAGTCGATGGCGTTGGCGCCTGTGCGCAGGTTCGCGCTCAGGGAAAGATCGAAGGCGATCCTGTAGGTGTACTTGGGATCCAGCATGACCCCGTATCTGTAGTAGGCGTACACCGGCGAGGAGGTCCATCCCGACAGCGTGAGGGTGCCGCCCGACGAGGTCGCCGTGGCTCCTCCCCAGTTGGCTGCCGTGGTGAGCTGGGTGTTGGTGGCGATCTGGTCGGAGGGATCGGACAGGAGCCCGTATTCCACTTGGAATGTCACCACGTCGCTCAGAAGCTCCACCCAGTCGGTGTTCGACGTCGTGTCCGACCTCACGCGGCGGAACAGCGTGTCGTTCCTCTGGAAGTAGCCGACCTCGCGGAAGCCGCTTCCCGGTCCGTATCCGCACGACACGAGGCCGGTGACGGAATTCGGTTCCATGTAGCGCGAACGCAGGGTGTCGCCCTCGATGGTGTTCCGGTTTCCCGCGGTGAAGGCCGCGGAGTCCTTGTCCAGGACGTAGTCGCACTTCCCCATGGTGCCCGCCAGTCCCGTGGCCTCGGTGGTGACCGCGGTCCGGAAGCCCGTGTTGCGGATGTCCTCCTCGATGATCCGCATGGCTTCCCGCGCGTTGTCCTGGAGCTTCACCTTCTCGCGGGTCCGGGTGTAGTTGGCCTGCTGGCCGGCGAACATGTCCAGGGCGAAGTAGGCGACCATCCCCGTCAGGGCCAGGGCGATCATCATCTCCAGCAGGGTCAGGCCCCGGCGGTTCATCGGATCGCCCCCCGGATGATGACGTATTCCGTCTTGCCACCCTTGGCCCACTTGATGGTGTTGGTCACCAGGCTCGCATTGCCCTGCGCCGTGTAGGTCCAGGTCGAGGTGTAGGCCACGCCTCCGATGGTGTTCGTCGCGCTCATGGCGGACGTGCTGCGGGCCGATGGGGGAAGGAGGGAAAGGGAGTCGATGACCATCTGGCCGAAGGCGGCGCCCTGTTCCATGCGGTAGCTGGACACCTGCGCCTTGCGGGAGCCCACCACCATGTACGAGAGCCCGGGGAGGACCAGGCTCAGGATCACGACGGCCACAAGGACCTCGATGAGGGTGTATCCATGCCGGCTGGCGTTCATCGGCGGCCCCAATTCTTCCCGTCCCAGAGATAGCGCCGCAACGCGTGGCTGGATGCTCCGGACGTCAGGCTGTTGTAGACGATGGCGTACGCCTTGTTCTTGGAACGGACGGAGCTGATGTAGACCGTCCCGTTGGACATGTCGCCGGTGGCGCCGCCGCAGACGGTGATCTTCCCCGCGACGTTTCCGCTCGCGGTGTAGGCCCAGGTGCCGGGGGCGGGGGCGGGGGCGGGATAGATCTTGCCATCCATGCAGTCGTCGCCAAGGACGCTCGCCTGTCCGAAGCCGGTTTGGGGGGCGGTTCCCGTTCCCAGGGGGGCGCTGATCGCCGGAGGGGTGAAGCCGGACTTGAATCCGAAACGCGAGGTTCCCGCCAGGGAATCGCGCTTGATGACCGTGTCCTGGCTCGCGTCGAAGGTCGAGTCGCCGTTGTCGCGGTAGATGGTCCAGGATTTGTGCAGGGTATCGAAGATCACGTAGATGCGGGTCCCGGAGCGGTTCATGCTGGTGCTTTGGCTGGGAGCCTGGGTCTTCGCCCATTGGAGGTCGGAAAAGAGGCGGTTGCAGTCCGCGTCCAGCTGGCTTTCGCCCATGGACGTGGTGAGTTTCGGGGCGACCAGTCCAGAGAGGATGCCGATCAACACCACGACGACGATGACCTCCATGAGAGTCACGCCGAAGTGCATCGTGTTTTGTCTGGGTCGTCCCATCCGTCGCCTCGCCCCGACGCCGTGGTCCACCGGGAAGGTCCCGGGAGATGGATTCGGATCTGGGCGATTATACCGTTGTCCAGAGGGTGGCATCAACCACAGAATGGTGGGCGTCGTGGACGGTACGGGAAGGGGAACACGGGCACAGGCAAGGACGATGCGCCTGAATCGCGACAGGGTTTCCCGCCATCTTGCTTGCAGGGTACCCACAGCCGACCTCCCAGCTTGGAGGCGTGCCCGATGTGCACGAACAGGCCGACGCCCCCAGGATCTGGGGGCGTCGGCCTGTTCGACGATCTGGTGGAAGCCCCGCGGGTCGCGACGGGCCGCGATGGAGCCTACTCCGGTTTCGGAGCGATGGTCCGGATGAAGAGCTCCTGGAGCTGGGCGGACGCCACCGGCGAAGGCGCATCGCTCATCAGGTCGGCCGCGGAAGCCGTCTTGGGGAAAGCGATGATGTCGCGGATGGTGTCGATTTCCAAAAGCAACATGACCATGCGGTCCAGACCGAAGGCCAGGCCGCCGTGCGGAGGGGCGCCGAATTTGAGCGCGTCCAACAGGAACCCGAACTTGGCCTTGGCCTCCTCCGGGCTCATGCCCAAGGCGTTGAAGACCCGGGCCTGCACCTCGGGCGAATGGATGCGGACGGAACCGCCGCCCATCTCGACGCCGTTGAGCACGAGATCGTAGCTCTGCGTGCGGACGTTTCCGGGGTCGCTCTCGATCTTGTCCAGCTCCTCGTAGTAGGGCGCGGTGAACATATGGTGGACCGCGTAGTAGCGCTGGGTCTCGTCGTCCCATTCGAACATGGGAGCGGAGTGGACCCACAGGAACTCCCATTGCCCTTTGCTCACGAGCTTGAGCGTCTCGGTGCCCAGCTTCACGCGCAGCGCGCCGAGGACATTCTCGACGTTCTTCTTCTTGTCCGCACCGAAGAACAGGAGGTCGCCGTCCGCGGCGTCCACCTGGGCGGCCAGCGCCGCGCGGACTTCGGGGGCGATGTTCTTGGCGGCGGGGCCGTTCCACTCGCCGTTCTGGATCTTGATCCAGGCCAGCCCCTTGGCGCCCAGCTTGCGGACGTAATCCGTCAGCTTGTCGAGGTCGTTGCGGGTGATCTTGTCGGCGGCGCCCTTGGCGTTGATGAGGCGCACCACGCCGCCGGAGGTGGCGGGTCCCTGGAACACCACGAAGCCGCAGGTCTTCGCCCACTCGGTTACGTCCTGGATCTCCAGGCCGAAGCGGAGGTCGGGCTTGTCGGAACCGTACTTCTCCATCGCCTCGGCGAACTCCATGTGGCGGATGTTCGCGGGAATCTCGACGCCCAGCACGTCCTTCCAGACGCGGCGCACGCAGCCTTCGGCCACGTCCATGATGTCCTTCATCGTGATGAAGGACATCTCGACGTCGATCTGCGTGAACTCGGGTTGGCGGTCGGCGCGCAGATCCTCGTCGCGGAAGCACTTGGCGATCTGCATGTAGCGGTCGTAGCCGGCCACCATGAGGAGCTGCTTGAAGATCTGGGGCGACTGCGGCAGCGCGTAGAACGAGCCCGGATAGATGCGGCTGGGCACCAGGTAGTCGCGCGCGCCCTCGGGCGTCGACTTGCCGAGGATGGGAGTCTCGATGTCCAGGAAGCCCTGCTCGTCGAAGTAGTCGCGCACGGACTTGGAGACGCGGTGGCGTGTGATGATCTGCTTCTGGACGGTGGGGCGGCGAAGGTCCAGATAGCGGTACTGCAGGCGCAGCTCCTCGTTGACCTTCACGTGCTCGGAGATCTCGAAGGGTGTGGTCTCGGCCTTGTTGAGCACCACGAGACCCTTGGCGAAGATCTCGATTTCGCCGGTGGGAAGCTTGGAGTTGATCATGCCTCCGCGCGAACGGACCTCGCCCGTCACCTCGACCACCCACTCGTGGCGCAACTTGTCGGCCAGTTCGTGGACTTCCTTGCCGCAAATGTCGGGATCGAACGTGACCTGCGTGACGCCGTAGCGGTCGCGCAGGTCGATGAAGATGAGGTGCTCGCCGTGGTCGCGGTAGTTCTGGACCCATCCGGAGAGGGTGATGGTCTGTCCGACGTGGGAAGCGCGCAGCTCCCCGCAAGTGTGTGTGCGGTTCATAGTGGAGGGGAAATGTAGGTCTTGCGCGGTGAGCCGGGGTGTCGCAAGGCTCGGATCCGGGAGGCTTGGGCTCCCTCCCAGATCCGAGGGTGGGCTACTTCGCTTCCTTCTTGGCCTTCGCGTGCTCCTTCTTGGCTTCCATCCTGTCCTGGGCCTTGTCCTTGCGGTCCTTGGCCAGCTCCGTACGCTCCTTGCGCAGTTCGGCGCGATCCTGGTGCGCTTCCTTGCGGTCCTTCCGGACTTCCTCCTTGGCCTGCTTCAGGGCCGCCTTGTCGGCTTGGAGCTTCTCCTTGCCGGCTTTCACCGCAGCGGTGTCCCCCGCCTGCCGGGCTGCCTTGATCTGCTCGTGGTCCGCCTTCAGCTGGGCCTTGGCGGCATGCACCGCCGCCGTATCCTTGGCGATGGCCTGCTTGTCCGAGACGACCTCGGCTTTGATCGTCGCGATCTTTTCCTTGTCTGCGGCGATTTCCTGCTTGTCGGCGGCCAGGGTGGCTTGCGTCGTCTTGGTGGAATCGGCGGCCTGGCTCAATGCCGCGGCCAAGGTGATGGTGGCGAGGGTAGTCAGGATCTTCGTGTTCATGTGTGGCTCCGATGGAAGGGGTCCCGGTCGGCGACCGAGCATACCGGAAGCATTATCGATTCCCGTGCCAGATGACGCAACAGAATCCGGAGATGGGGGCGACCATGGAATCGATGGGGAATTCCCGGGACAATCCAGGCTCACCGGTTCGATTCCTCCCGATTTTCCCATCCCGTCGAGTCGCGCGTTTGGGGGTGCGAACTGGAAAATCAGGGGTTCGAACGCCAACTACCGCTCGGAACGACTTGACCGAAGTCCCGGGCCGGGGGTAGATTCCGCAACGACCATCATTCATTCCGGGAGTTCCGTCCATGCGCCGTATCCTTGCCTGCCTCGCAATGGCTTCAGTTGTCGCCCTCACTTCTTGCGGCGCGGGAGCTGCTTCCTCCGGTTCGTCCTCGGGCGGCGCCACTTCCAATCCCAGTGCGGAAATCCAGAGCGCCCGCTCCGAGGCCGAGGCCCAGGAACGCAAGCTGTCGGAGCTCCGTCAGGAAAAGGCCGATCTGGAAGCGCAACTGGAAGGGAAGGCGGCTCCTGCTCCAACCCCGGCTCCCGCGACCCCGGCCGTCGCTCCCGAGGCAGCGGCGCCCGCCGCGGCCGCCACGCCTGCCCCCGCCGCCGCCGACAACGGCAAGAAGGTCAAGGCTGGCAAGAAGAGGAAGTGATCTGATCCAGCCGCGACGAACCCAAATCCTGGAGGCGATCCCCGACGCGGTCAAGGGGGTTCTTCTGCGCGATGGGGAGTCGCTGGTTCGTCGACTGGAAAACCTTTTCTCTCTGAGGATTTCCTCCAGGGAAACGGGTTTCGTTCTGGAGGGAGGTTCCGCAGACAGCCATGGCCGCGCCGGTCAAGTGCTGGAGGAGCTCGCCAGGTTGGCATCGGAAAACGGGGATTTGGATGGCGCCGCCGTGGATCTTTGCTTGGAAGAGCAGGCATCCCCGACGATGGACGATTCGGCTCGTCCGATCCTCTACGATGCCCGTGGTGTCGTCGTTCGGGCGCGCAACCCGGGACAGAATCGCCTGGTTCGCGCCGTACGAAGCTCCGATCTTGTCTTCGCCGTCGGTCCAGCCGGAACAGGGAAGACCTATCTGGCCATAGCCTTGGCCGTTGCGGCTTTGCAACGGCGCGAAGTGGATCGTCTGGTCCTGGTGCGTCCCGCGGTGGAAGCCGGAGAGGAGCTCGGGTTCCTGCCGGGGGACCTGCGGGAGAAGATCGCTCCGTATCTGCAGCCCATGATCGACGCACTGCAGGAGCTGCTGCCGCGCGCCAAGTTCAAGGACTGCATGGAAGCCGACGTGATCGAAATGGCTCCGCTCGCGTATATGCGCGGGCGCACCCTGAAGCGTTGCTTCGCCATCCTGGACGAGGCCCAGAACGCCACCATCTCCCAGATGAAGATGTTCCTCACCCGGATGGGAATCGGCTCCAAGGTCGTCGTCACCGGCGACCCCACCCAGGTGGATCTTCCAGCCAAGATCCCTTCCGGGCTTGCTCATGCCTGCTCCAACTTGGAGGGCATCCCTGGAGTCGCCATGGTTCGACTGGAAAGCAAGGATCAGATGAGGCATCCGCTTGTCCAATCGATCATCGATGCCTATGATTCTCCTCTCTCGACTTGAACCCAGCTCCGGAAGGCATTGAGATGAACAACTCCTTTGGCATTCGCAACTACCTGGTCATCGCCCTTGGTGCCCTCGTCGGCTTTTTCGGGCTGTACCTGCTGTCCTTGGCTCCCGTCGACAACCCCATCTCGCTGAACGTGGCTCCCTTCGTTGTTCTTCTGGGCTACTTGGTGCTCATGCCGCTTGGCTTCCTGATGCCTTCGGGTAGCTCGGCGGCCTCCGCAAAAGAGTCTCCGGTTGCCCCTGGACAAAACGCCTGAGCTGCGTTAATTTTTGTGTCTCCAAAGGGCGTTTAGCTCAGCTGGTCCAGAGCATCTGCTTTACACGCAGAGGGCCGTAGGTTCGAATCCTACAACGCCCACTGGTTCTAGGTGAAGAATGCCCGTCAAGGGGTGGTAGCTCAGTTGGTTAGAGCGCCGGCCTGTCACGCCGGAGGCCGCGAGTTCAAGTCTCGTCCATCCCGTCATAAAGAGTCCCAGCCATCCGGTTGGGACTCTTTTTTTTCCTTGCCATCCCGGGCTTCAGGTTCTTCTATTTGCCTTATTCCTCTCCGTCAAATGGGAAAACCCCTCATGTACACAGTCAAGCAATTCCTGAGCAAGAACCTTGCGGTTCGCATTCTTCCCTTGGTGTTGTCCGGATGGCTTGTGCAATCGTGCAACAATTCCGTGGTGGAGGAGGAGCCCCCTCCGCCCCCGCCCGTGGGGAAGTCGGTGGATTCGTTGCCGATCTATTCCTTGGGGGGGGACGCGCTGCTTCCCGATTCCGCATCCTGGAAGATCGGGAAGGATTCTGGCAACGCCAATCTTGTCGTCGTCGAAAAGCGCAAGAACGATACGGCCATCATCGCCGTGCGGCTCGACCGCAAGTCCTTCTCCGATACCCTCAAAGTCCAGTATTGGAAGTATGGTGTCCTGGTCCAGACGCGGTTCTACCTGTCGGATGGCCCGGACGCCAACGATCTGCCTGATCTGATGTCCAAGCTCGACCAATCCAGCAATCGCATCCTTCTTGCTGCGTTGGCCGATCTTCGCAGGTCGGCGGACTCTTCCCAATACCCGTCCAGTCGTACCGGGCTTGTCGCCGCTTACGCGAACATGGTTCTTGCCGGAAGCTCCAAGGTCAATTTCCCCGACAGCTTGCCTACCGGTTTTTCCAAGGACACCATCCAGAATTTGGTCATCGTGATGGCCGTCAAGAAGGGGGTGACCGCAGCCGACTTGGTCAAGACCCAGATCGGGTTGTCCCTCCCGCAGTTGGAAGTCCGGATCAATCTCCTGATCGAACTGAAGGTTCTCACGTCGGGTGACAAGGACAAGCTGATTCCCCCGTCCACCATCAAGTGGGAATCGCCCTTCGAGTTGGTGTCCACTTCGGTGAAGCAGGACGAGGCGCTGGGGCTCAAGGGTAAGGTGTCCACGGGCTCCAAATGGACCACTCGTTCCATCGAGGTCTTCAACAAGGACAACCTGAACGTCACCAGCCAGTTCGCGATCACACAGCCCAAGGACTCCTCGATCTTGGTGTTCGACGATGTGGTCAAGCTGATCGCCAGCGCCGATCTGGGCACCTACAAGGTCCAGTTCACCGGGAAGAACGAGAAAGGTGACATCACCATCCAATCCGCGACGTTCGACGTCGTGAAATCCGACGACCCCCAAGTGGTCCTGAAGCCACAGATCACCAGGCTGCAGCCCTCGGGCAACGATTCCACCTTGGGCTTCGGCACCGAGGCAATCACCGTCAAATGGAAGGTGAAGGACGATTCCCGGTACAAGATCGTGGCGACATCGATCAACGGCATGGAAGCCACGCTCGAATCCGATTCCACCTGCTCGGTGACCATCAAGCTGGCTCCGGGCCAGGATTCGGTTGTTCGGTTGAAGGTGACCAGCAGCTCGGTAAAGACCAGTACCGACACTGTGCTGGTCCGTCGCGCCAAGGATGGAGAGAAACCGAAGATCACCAAGCAGAACTGGGCCTTCGATTCCGCTCTGACCAGCTCCGGTGCCTACCAATTCGACAAGCAAGATGTGAAGGTCACCATGACCTGGAGCATCTCGGACAACTACAAGTTCCATGCGGACTCCGCCGCCTGTATCCTGATTGCCGGAAAGCCCGTCGCTTGCCTGGAAGTCAAGACCCCGGATTCAAAGAAGCCGCTCGAGGGCGTGGTCTCCTACGACTACGATGTTCCCAATCTGTATTCCAACGTGACCCTGCGGGTGAAGGATGCGGCCGGGAACTACGAGACCGACAAGGTGGACTTCAGCCGTCCGCAGAAGGAAGGCGATATTCTCGCCGTCTGGGACAGCTTCAATTGGGACGCCCCGAAGGTGGTTTGGCAGTAGATCCGTCTTCCGCTTCCTGAGTTGATTCCGCGAGCCTGCCTCGAAGATCGAGGCAGGCTCGTATTTTTTCTCCATGCATGATCAACTCCAGGGAAAATCCATCCGATCCATCGCCGCCGTTCTCGCCTTCACGGGGGGGGTGTCTCTTCTTTCCTCCTGTGCCGCAAAACGCCCCAATGGCCCGGCGGAGGTGCGACCGGATTGGAATGGACGCTTTTCCAAGCCGGTAGGGTTGTATCTGGTCGCGGCTCGCGGACCGTTCACCATCGCACAGTTCGAGGCGGTGTCTCTGGCAGGTCAAACTCTGGAACGTCTGGAGCCAGGATTGAAGTGGGTGACGATCGATTCCGGCAACCATCGCGTCAAACGCCTTGGTGGTTGGGACCTGGATAGCCTTACGGACCTTCTGGTGGCCGACAGCGCTGTCTGGATGGGGGCGCGGAGCGCCGACAGCCTGTCGCTTCAGATGCGGGAGCCGCGGCTCTCCGAAGCAACCAAGGCCGCGTTGCGGCGGGTAGGCGAGGCCATGGATGTTCAGATCCTGGTCGCATTGCGGCCAGGAGGGGCGCGCAACCAGCGGGATTCCCTGGATTCCTTCGAGGATCCAGCCTGGTTTGGGGTCTACGATCTGACCACCGCCCAGCAGCTCTACTCCTTGGCTGTGCCGGTCAAGGGCTCCAAGAGCGCATCCCGGAGCGCGGAGACGGATTGGGCCCGGGAGACGTGGTCGGCCTTCGAGAAGGGGATCGGGGAGGTCCGCCGCCGCTCTCGCTGAAGATCAGCGCGTCTCCAGCTGGACGTCGGATCGTTCGGACATCTTTCGACCCAGGCCAAGATCGGCCTTTCCCTTCCAGGGGCGCCAATCGGGGTGGTGGATGGCCAGCGACATCCCATCCGCACTGGGCCAGGATTGGCCGGGAGCCACCGAAAGTCCGGAGCATTCCGCCACCAAAGTACCCGAAGTGCGGTTCAATCGCAGCGCGCATTGCGGGGCGTAGTAGATATCCAGGACCGGAGCTGGGCCGGCTGGAATCGGGATTCGCCAGGTGATCCTTGCCCAACGAAGGATGCCGGGGCCGCGGTTGAGCAGCGCGATCCGTGGCTTGAGGCTTCCTACGTCCTCCGGGGCTTCGTCGCGCATCAGCACGGTCACGCGTGCGGGGGGCGCGGTGTTCGCCGAAGGGGTGGCTGGAGCAATGGGTGGTTGAGCCGGAGGCGGAGGCCGACTGGTGGACGCCACGGGAAGCGGAGGCTTCCTGGAGGGGAGGGGGGTGTCCGATCGGCGGATCGGTGCCACCGCCGGGACATGGCTCGTGGGGCCGTCCGTTTCCGGCGCGGAATCGATTTGTTCCGTCCGTTGCTTGGCGGCCTGGCGCAAGGCCCAGCTTGGATCCACCTTCGATGATTCCGGGATGGAGGGGGTCTTGAAGCGGTCCCAGATCTTTCCCGCAAGGAATGCAGCGCAGACCAGGGCCACTCCGGAAATCGCCACCGGCAGCAATCGGCGATGGCGTCGGAAGAACGGGGCTGGTGGAGGCGGGGATGGCTGTTGGATCAGCTGGGTGGGAGGTGGAGCCGCAGGAGGTGCGGTCCGCACCTGGATGGGGAGTGCTCCGGATGCCACTCCGACCGGATCGGGTACGCCCTGGAGTGACAGGAAGTGGCGAAGGTGTCTGGCGACTTCCGCCGCTCCCGGACGGTCGGAGGGAGCCTTGGAGTGCATGGCGGCCAGGAGCGCGGACAGGTCCAGATCCAGACCGGGGACCAGCTCGGAAGCCAGGACGACAGGCTCCTGGACGATCTTCCACATCACGGCATGGGCGTGTTCCGCCTCGAAGGGATGCCTGCCTGTCAGGGAGCGGTACAACACCCCGGCAAGGGCGAAGATGTCGATGGCTCCTGACGGATTCCGTCCTTCCACCTGTTCCGGGGACATGAACAGGGGGGAACCGAACACGGAACCGGTGCGGGTCTGCGAAACCTCCTCCATCAGGCGGGCGATGCCGAAGTCCGCGATCTTGACCAGGCCGTCGCGCCGGATCAGGAGATTGTCTGGCTTGATGTCGCGATGGATGATGGATGCTTCGTGGGCCGCGCGGAGTCCGTCGGCGGCTTGGCAGGCGATCGCGGCTGCGGCGATCGGATCCAGTCGCCCCCCTCGTTCCCGCAGGAGGTCGGCAAGGGAAATCCCCTCCACGTACTCGAGGACCAGATAGTCCTCCTGGCCTTCCCTCCCGAAATCGTGGACCTGGACCACGTTCGGGCTGCCCAGCCTGGCGATGGCGGTGGCCTCGTCGTGGAAGCGACGGACCCAGTCGGGCTGGGCCCCCAGATCGCCACGAAGGATCTTGATGGCCACAAGTCGGCGCAACAACGGGTCTTCGGCGAGGTGGACCGAAGCCATGCCTCCCTGGCCCAGGGGGCGGAGGATCCGATATCTACCGTAGCATTCCTGGGTCATATGGACGGATAGGGAAAAGAAAGAAAGGAAGTCCCGATTCAGGCGGAGGGAATTCGTGCGATCGCCTCGATCTCCACACGGCAACCTCGTGGAAGGCCCGATACCTGGACGGTGCTGCGCGCCGGGGCCGGCCCGTGGACTCCGAAGATCGATGCGTACAATGCGTTGACCTCGGCGAAGTCGGCCAGGTCGACAAGGAAAATGGTGGTCTTCACCACATCCTTTGGACCGCAACCAGCGTCCTCCAGCACCGCCGTCAGATTGCTGAGGGCCTGCTTGGCCTGTTCCGCGGCGGTGATGCCCACCAGCTCGCCAGAATCCGGGGACAAGGGAATCTGGCCCGACAGGAACAGCAGATCCCCAGTGCGTATGGCCTGGCTGTACGGGCCGATGGGCTTGGGTGCTCGAGGGGTTTCGATCGCTGTGAACATTTTCGGACCTCCATGTCTTGCAATGGGAGTTTCCAAGTTATCATTTCCCGCATGGAACTCCGTCGAACCAAGATGCTTGCTACCATCGGTCCGGCCTCCGACTCCCCGGAGATGCTCCGGAACCTATTCAAAAACGGCGTGACCGCCTGTCGGCTGAACTTCAGCCATGGTTCCCACTCCGACCACGCCGCACGGATCGCGAAGATCCGCATGGTCGCGGATGAAATGGGAGTCGCGGTCCCCATCATCATGGATCTGTGTGGACCCAAGGTCCGCACGGATACCAAGACCTACGAGCTGAAGGTGGGGGAGTCCTGGAACCTCGTGCCTCTGGAAGGCGACCCCGAAGCCCACAAGATCGGCATCAGCCATCCCAGCCTCTACAACCTGGTTCCTTCCGGCCAAGCCATCGTCCTGGACGACGGGCACCTGGAGCTCGAGGTGGTCAAGGTGCAGGGGACGGAAATCGTCACCACCGTGAAGACCGGCGGCACGCTCAAGCCTCGCAAATCGGTGAACACTCCCGATTGCGACAACGGACTGGACGTGCTGTCCGAGAAGGATCAGCGCGACCTGGTCTTCGGGCGCGACCAGGGTCTGGACTGGGTGGCCGTCTCCTTCGTCCGCAACGGTGCGGACATCAAGCGGGTCCGGGATTATCTCCAGGAAATCGGCTGGCCCGACCCCCCGATCATCGCCAAGGTGGAAACTCCGCTGGCGGTCGCATCCATCGAGGAAATCGTCCGGATGTCCGACGGCATCATGGTGGCACGCGGCGACTTGGGAATCGAATGTCCCATCGAGTCGGTGCCCATCCTGCAGAAACGTGCCGTGCGCCTGGCCCACCGCCATGCCAAGCTCTGCGTGGTGGCCACCCAGATGCTCGACTCCATGGAGCGCAATCCGCGCCCCACGCGTGCCGAGGCATCCGACGTGGCCAACGCCGTGTTCGAGGGCGCCCAGGTGGTGATGCTCTCCGGCGAGACAGCCGGAGGACAATTCCCGCTCCAGGCCGTCCAGACCATGGACCGGATCCTGCGCGGTGCGGAAGCGGTCACCGACACCCCTCCCACCCTTCCCGAAATCTCCAACCAGACCTTGGAGATCGTGGCGGGTTCCGTGCGGCTGTCGGAGCACACCAAGGCGCCCTGCATCGCCATCTTCTGCCACACCATGGAGATCGCCCGCCAGATCGCCGGCTTCCATGGTTCCACGCATGTGATCGCCGCCTGTTTCGACGAGCTCATCTATCGGCAGGTGTCGCTCTTCTACGGCATCATTCCCGTGCGGTTGCCGCGAACCAATTCCATCGACGAAGCGATCACCAGGGTGCTGGACGAGATCCAAGCCCGCGATCTCGCCGAGCCGGGAAACAGGATCGTGTTCCTCTACAGCCAACCCTTCGGAACCCGCCTGCACAACACCATCCGACTGGTGCAGATGCCCTGAGGTTTTCCTGGCAGGCAGCGATCGATCGAAGGCCACTCCAAAGCGGAGTGGCCTTTTCGCTTCTTGAAATCGGATTTCGGGGAACGAAAAAGGACGACCACCAAGTGGTCGTCCAGGGATTTGCCGGAAGCGAACGCGTCCGAAAACTTACTTGACTTCGGGAGCTGCGGCGGGGGCGGCGGGAGCGGCAGCCTCTTCGGCCTTCTTCTCGGCCTTGGCCTTCTTCGCCTTCTTGGCCTTCTTCGCCTTCTTCTCGGTCTTCTTCTCGACCTTCTTCTCGGTGGCGGCCGGGGCAGGAGCGGCCGCGTCGGTGGCGGGAGCCTGGGCGAAGGTGAAACCGGCGAGCGCGAGGAGGGCGGCGAACAGCGTCTTCTTCATGGTGTGTATTTCCTTTGAAGCGAATGGTGAATCCGCGTTAGGGGCGGAGCCTGGTCTCGATGAGACTTGCCTCCCACTTTGCGCGAATGTGGTGCCAGTTCGCAGACTGCGTGATTTTTTCAACAAAGGAAACTCGCTCCATCGAAAAACCGGAACGACTGGTTCCGGTTTCAGCTTGCCTCCCCAGAAATCACATCTTCGAGCGGGCCGCCTCGAATCGGGTTTGGTAGGTGGCTTCAGGGGAAGTGTCCCAACCTTTTGACGAAGATTCGGAGGACACCAGTCCGTTGACCGCCTTGACTCGATCCGTGCTGGCGGGGTGGGTGCTCAGCCAATCGATGCCGGAGGAAGGCATGCGACCGAACAAGGTGGCGATTCCATTCGGGTTGCGGTGCGAATCTCCCAGATAGCGGGTTCCGGTGGCGTCGGCGTCGTCCTCGTTCTCGCGACTGACCTTGAGCTGGGTGAGGGTGCTGAACATGGAGGCCACCGCCTGGGTCAGCTGGCTGGCGTCCTCGCCCAGAAGCGCGTCCAAAAGGATGCTGAGTCCGGCCTGCTTCATCACCGCGTCGCGGTAGTGGTGATGGGAGATGTGGGCCATCTCGTGGGCCAGCACGCCCGCGAGCTCCGACTCGTTTTCCGCCTTGTTGATGATTCCGGTGTACACGTACACGAATCCACCCGGAACGGCGAAGGCGTTGACCACATCCCTTCTGTCGACGATCGCGATCTTGAACGGGTAGGAGGGGCGTTCGCTCTTGGGCATCGCGCTGTACACAGATTGGAAGGTCTCTTCCACGTAGGTCTGGAACTCGCGCTTTTCGGAGGAGGTCGCCTCGTAGATGGGGTATTCGGCGGCGTTTTCCGGGCTGCGCAGCTGGGCGTCGAACTCGGATCCCAGGCGGAGCTCGTCGTCTTCGCTGATGAACATCGAGCCCAGGGTGTCGGAGCACGAACACTGCGCCATCGACATGGAAAGGGCAAGGAGGGGGAGGATCGTGGTGATTCTCGAGAAAAGGGAAGATGGTTTCATGATGAACAATATGGTACTCTCCAAGCGTCGCCATGACTGCCCTTTCCTTCCTACATGAACAGGTTCTCCAGGGAACCTCCGAGATCTGGGCCCTGTTTGCGCTCGAGGGGAACCTCGTGGAAGCAGGGGCTTCGTTCGATCGCCGGCTGGGCTATGGCCCGGATCGACGCGTGGGACTCGCTCTGGAATCGATCCTCCATCCGGACGAAAAAGAGGATGTGCTGCGTCAGGTGGCCCATCTGGTGCCGTACAAAGGAAGCGCCATCCGCTGCGAATTCCGGTTGCGCCACGCCCAGGGAACCTGGTTGAACGTGGAAGCGGTCCTGACCCACGTGGCCGGGAATGGAACATCCGGGATCCTTCTGCAGGCACAGGACGTGACCCGCTTCAAGATCGCCGAGGAAGCCCTGCGCTTCGCGGAGGAAAAGTACCGCGGGATCTTCGAAAACGCCGTCGAGGGGATCTACCAGGCCTCTCCGGATGGACGCTTTCTGTCCGCGAATCCCTCCTTGGCGCGGATCCTGGGCTTCGAGAGTCCGGTGCATCTCATCCATTCCGTGCGCGACATGGGCATCGACGTCTACGTCGATCCCGCGGCCTACCGGCAATTCCGCGAAACGGTGGAGCGCGAGGGAGCCGTGAAGGATTTCGAGGCGAAGGTACGCCGACGCGATGGTACGGAGATCTGGGTGAGCGGGAACGCGCATTCGGTCAAGTCCCCGGCCGGCAAGCTCCTGTTCCTGGAAGGGACCGTCGAGGACGTGACCACCCGCAGGCTGGCCCAGGACGGTCTGCGCCGCTCGGAGGAACGCTACGCCCTGGCGGCTTCCGGTTCCAACGGCGGTCTGTGGGAATGGGACATCCCCAAGGAACGCATGTTCTATTCGCCCCGCTGGGCCCAGATCATGGGCATGCGGGAGAACGACCTCAAGGGTTCGCCCCAGGAGTGGTTCGATCGCGTCCACCCCAGGGATTCCGATCTCCTGCAGCAGGAAATCCGCTCCCATCTCTCCGGACAGGTCCCCCACTTCGAGTGCGAGTTCCGGATCCTCCACAGCGACAACTCCTACCGCTGGGTGCTCTCGCGCGGGATGGCCCGGATGGGACCCGATGGAAAGCCCGAGCGCATGGCTGGCTCGCTCGAGGACATCACTTCCCGCAAGCGCGCCGAAGAGCAGTTGATGCAAGGCGCCCTCTACGACGCGCTCACAGGCCTTCCCAATCGAGCGCTCTTCCTGGATCGTCTCCGCCGCGCCATCCAGAGGGCGCAGAAATCGGTGGCCGGCCAGTACGTGGGAGTCCTCCACCTGGACATCGACCGGTTCAAGCTCATCAACGACAGCTTGGGGCACGAGGCCGGCGACGAACTGATCCTGGCCGTCGGCCGGGCCTTGGAGGAAAGCCTCCAATCCCGCGACACCCTCTCCCGGCTGGGGGGCGACGAATTCGCCATCCTCATGGAGGGCTACCAGGACCTCAACGTGTTCTCGCGCATGGCCGAACGGATCGTGCAGAGGTTGGCCCAGCCGATCCGCGTGCGCAACCAGGAAGTCTTCGTGAGCCTTTCGATCGGGATCGCGGTTTCCGAGCGGCTCCAGGACCATCCGGAAGACCTCCTGCGCGATGCCGAAACCGCCATGTACCGGGCCAAGAGCCAGGGCAAGGGCCGACATGTCGTGTTCAACCAGGGAATGCACGAATTCGCCGCCGCGCACCTGCAGCTGGAGACCAGTCTCCGTCGTGCCGTGGAACGCGAGGAATTCCGGGTGTACTACCAGCCGATCCTCGACATCTCCAGCGGGAGGGTCGCGGGTTTCGAATCGCTGGTGCGGTGGCAGAATCCGGAGAAGGGGCTGGTCAATCCGGCCGTGTTCATCCCCCTGGCCGAGGAAACGGGGTTGATCGTGGAAATCGGTCGCCAGGTCCTGCGCGAATCCTGTCGGCAGTTCGTGGCCTGGCGAGGCGCCGTGGACGCCGCACAGAAATTGTTCGTGTCCGTGAACCTGTCCGTGCGCCAGTTCGCGCTTCCGGACATCGTCGACCAGGTCCGCACCATCCTCTTCGAGACGGGCTTTCCGGGGGAGTGCCTCAAGCTGGAGATCACCGAATCGGTGATCCTGGAGAACACTTCGATCGCCTCCGAGAAGCTCAACGCGCTGCGAGCCTTGGGCGTGCAGTTGTCCATCGACGATTTCGGTACCGGGTATTCCTCCCTGTCCTATCTGCACCAGTATCCTTTCGACAACCTGAAGATCGACCGTTCGTTCGTCTCGCGCATGGCCGAAGCACCCGAGCGTTCCGCCATCGTGCGGACCATCGTGCAACTGGCCAGGAGCCTGGGAATGGATGCGGTCGCGGAGGGGATCGAGACCCCCGCCCAGTTGGCCGGGCTCAAGGCGATGAACTGCCGATACGGACAGGGATTCCTGTTCAGCAAGCCCGTACCCGCCGTCGAGGCGGAGCGTCTGCTGGACGCGGTGTACTCCTTCCCCGCGGAAGGCTGAACCGCAAATACAGGAGAGGTCCATACCGAGCCGACGAGGTATCTTTCCGCAGGTGTGGAGATCCTTCGTGTTCGATCTGCTCGCCGGCCTTCCTCGCGTGGCATTGTCCAAGTCCCATTGCCTCAATGGAGAGGTGACCACTCCGTTCGGTCAGGAACCGACCGCCGATGGCGTGGAGGCGAAGTGGAGGTCCCTCGTGGGTGCGGACCGCCCGGTTCCTCCCTGGTTGGTGCTGGGACATCGGGAAACTCCTTCGGGAATCGTGTGGAGGATCCTGTTCTGCCCGCCGTCGGGCACCCTTGCGGACGATGCCGAGGTCGTTCTGCCCATGGCCGCCTGGGTCGGCCAATTGTTGGGAGTCGTTGCCGGGCCTTCGGGATGGCATGTGCGGATCACCCGATCGGGGGACGATTTCTGGGGCGGAGTGTGGGAGGGGGAGCGGTGCGAGCGAATCCACGGCCCCTATCGTACCCGGGAACTCCTGGAACATCGATGCCAGCACGGGATCGAGGACGCAGCGGAAGCGGCACGGGAGATCATCGAGGTCCCCTGGCGCCAACCAAGCCAGGCCGGGTTGCGGGAGCTGGCCGGAGATCAGCCCTCCGGCGATCTGTTGGGCTGGGAACTTTCCGTACAGCGGTCCCGAGTGCGGCGACGCCATGTCGCTCTGGCGCGGATCGGGGGGATCGCGGCGGTCTTCCTCCTGGTCAGCGGAGGGTTTGGCTTGTTTCAGCTCGGCGCGTGGCGCGTGCGGGCCATCCAGGAGACGCGATTGGCTTCCGTCCAGGGCGAACTGGATGCCGTCGGGCGTCTTCGTGAACGAACCCGGAGCCTGGTGGATTCCCTCCTGTCCAGGCGGGATGCCTTGGTTCCGAATTCATCCCCCGACAAAATCCTCCGTTCGGTGGCCAGGGCGGTGCCGGCCACGGTCAAATTGCAGGTGTTCGCCCTGGAGCCGACGACCAATGGATATCGGGCCCGGTTCGAAGCCCGGTTCTTGGAGTGGTCGGATGTCCAACCGTTCTCGGATGCATTGCGTCGGGGGGGTGGGGTGAAACGCGTGGCGGTGGTCTCCCAGACAAGGCAGGCCGATGCCGTCATGGCGGTCATGGAAATCGAGGGACAATGGCCATGAGCTCCGGAACCCATCGCCTCGTCGCCTGGTTGGACCTGGGATTGCCGTGGTTTCCATGGGTAGTCGCCGCGCTCCTTCTGCAGTGGGGAATCGCGGAGATCTGGCCTCGCCAGGTCCATGGGGCGATTTCCGATCTGGCGCAGGCGCGTCGTCTGGAACAAGTGGTTCCCGAGGCCGCGACGCTTCGGGCCAGGATCGATTCCCTGGTGGCGGATACCGCCTTCCTGGAAGCACGCTGGCGCGAATCCGGCAAGCGGATCCTGCGTGAAAGCGATCCAGGAGCGGCTTTGGCGGCACAGCTCGTTCCCGAGCTCGCCAACCGTGGCTGGAAGCTCCAGCGGGTCCGCGCCGAGGCGAAGGCGGGATGGGCCGTGCTGGATCTGGGGGCCGAAGCGGACTTCGGCCAGATCCTGCTGGGCATGGACGATCTTCGGAAATCCGCCCGCGCCCTTCGCGTGCGGAGAGTGGCCATTCGTCCATTGCCACACGGCAAGTTGGCTGTGGATCTGCAGGTGGCGTCTCCCACCGAGGTGTCCCCATGAGACGGATCGTGATTCCCGTCGCCCTGGTCGCATCGTCGGTCGTCCTATTCCCGTCCGGAGAAGGACTCCTGGCTCGATGGAAACAGATGCCTTCCCTGGCTCTCGCGGCCTCGGAAGATGCCCGCCTACGAACCGTCGATTCGCTGCGACTCCAGTGGAATCCCGCTGCGGATGTGGATACGTCGGATCGAACCGACTCCGTGGTGGATCCCTTCCGCCTTTCTTCCGCCCAGGGATCCACGGCCAAGCCCCGTCGGTCCGTGGAACTGGGACCGCCTCCGCCACGGCTTTGGAAGGCGACCGGCCGGGTGGGAGAACGCGCAGCGGTCCTTTCGCATCCGGATGGTCGCGTGCAGGTGGTGTCGGTCGGCCAGGTCATCGACAGCGCTTCCGTGGTGGGGATCGGGACGAGTGGAGTGGAGCTGGAGGACCGGGGCGGCAGGTTCATCTTGCGCATCCCGTGAGCCGACGGCTTTCCAGGGGAGTGGCCATGCCCCTGGTGCTGGGGGGGATGGCGGTGGCCATCCTGGTGGTGGCCTTGGCGTGGAGCCGGTCCTGGACCCGCCGAACGGTTTCGGCCCACCAGAGCATCCAGTGGCAGGCCAGGCTCCTTGCCGAATCGGGTACCGCCTGCGCCCTGCAGGAGGCCATGGAACGGGTGGATGTGGCGGCAGGCAGGTCTTCCCCGGATACCTCCAGGGGCGACACCGCCAAGGTCAAACGGGCCTCGAGCGTGGTGGTGGATTCGCTCGAAGAACCCTGCGCGTTCCATCTGCCCGGGCAGGGGTCCATGTCGTGGGATTCGCCGATCGGGACCCAGATCCTCCTGGTCCACTCCCGGGGGGAGATGACGGAATCCGGCAAACCGGTGGTCGTCTCCATGGAGTCCACCTGGGGTGGATCGCCTCCGCCGGAAACATTCGAGTGCGCGATCCAATCCTGGAGCCAGCTGCCTCCCGAATTCACGGGGAAGATCGAGGGGTGCGTCCGGACCCGGGCGATGCCGTTGCCTCCCGGGATGGAGGCGTTGCCGGGCAGCATGGGAATCATGTCCTATGCTCCGTCCGGCCTGTCCAGGGATCTGCTCGTGGCCACCAGCCGCATGCTTGCCGCTTTCCGGTCCGAGGAGGCCAAGCTCGGAGGCGATCGCTTCTCGCCCAGCGGGCCTCCTCCAACCAGGGATTCGCTGGTGTACACCTTGGGGGACGTCGTCTTCGACGGCCCTTGGACCGGCGACCCCTGGATCGTTCCCGGCCCCAGGGACCTGTTCGTGGAAGGACGATTGGAGTTGAGGGGACAGTTGAAGTTGACCGGATGGCGCATCTGGGCTTCCGGCCAAGTCGTGGTCCAGGACCAGGCGGTCCTGGAAGGAGTCCAGATCTTTTCGCAGGGGGGCGTACGGATCGCCGATCACGCGTCCGTCTCGGGACAGATCATGTCCGCCGGCGCCGTGATCGTGTCGGGTTCGTCACGGATCCTCGCCCCGGCCTTCGTCGCCGTATGGCAGGGAAGGGGGGTGGACAGCCTCCCTCGGATCTATCTGGAAGACATGTCCCGAGCCTCCGCGTACCTGTTCGCGGCGGGTGGCGGCGCCGAGATCCGCATCGGTCGCCATGCGCTCCTGGAGGGGATCGCCGTCACCGGGGGGATCCTGCGGAACGAAGGCGTCGTGCACGGTGTGGTGGCGGTCGCCGGCGCCCTCGACTGCGGGCAGTCCGGTCGCAATTGCTCCAGCGGGGCATTCCGGCGGGATCGCCTGCCACCCGATTTCGCCTTTCCCATGGGGCTTCCCGGGAACCGGGGTGTGCGCCTGCTTTCCTGGAGCCTGGACCGATGATCCGTCGAGGTGGCTACACCTTGGTGGAGGTCCTGATGGCCCTGGTCATCCTCGCGATCCTTGCCGTCCCGCTGGGATACACCATCCACGCGGGGCTGGAAGGATCGAGGCGCGCACATCGGGAGGACCGGGCCTTGGCGCTGGTCCGCGAGGAGTGGTCGCGCGTGCGGGCCCTGGAAGCCGACAGCATCCGCGACACCCTGCTGGATCCGGAAGGGAATTGGCGCCTGGTGCGCGAGGTCTTCGATTCGGCGGATCGAGCGGCGTTGGGTCTCGAGCCGGGCGGCAATCCGGCCCGGACGGGTCTCCCGGTGGAGGTTTCCGTGTGCGCCATGGAGCGCGCGGGCGACGCCTGGGACACGGTGCGCTGCTTCCGGTGGATGCGTCCCCGCATCGGGGAGGCTCCGTGATGCGCCGCTGCGTCCGAGGGGTGACTTTGGTGGAGCTTCTGGTGGCGATGGCCCTGGCCGGGGTGGTGGCGACCATGGTGTTCGGCTGGATGCGCCATGCCTCGAAGGTCTCGCATGCCTCGCAGCTGCGCGACGACCGGGAGCAGCAGCTGGCCACGCTCCGGGATGCGCTCTTCCAGGACGGCACGATTGGACAGATCCTGACCGTCCAGAAGGATGCGATCGAATTCGTCAGGCGTCGCGACACGCTCCTCGACACCGCGCGTTGGACGGTTTCCGACACCGGACTGGTCCGCTCGGGAAGGGCGTATCCTCCGACGGACCGGGTCGAATCCTGGGAGATCGTTCCCCGCGTATCGGGTGGCGACCCCCTGGAGGATCCTTGGTCCCTGCTGGACAAGGACTTGGATGGCAAAGTGGATCGGGAATCCATGGGGATGCTGGACGCCGTGGAGATTCGCCTGGTGGTGGTCCACAGGGGTTTCCCCGCGACGGACCGGATGGTCACCGATACCCTCCGCCTGGTGGCCCCCGTCCGGGGACCCGGATAGGAATCAGGCTTGGGCCTGGCCTTCCATGGACAGGCGGCGGGTGGGACTCTCGGCGGAGGATTCCGCGCACCGTACGGGGAAGGACAACATGGCGCGGAGGAGGATGTCTTCCAGTCCCGTGCGGAGACCGGTCCATTGGAGGTCGGATTGGATGGAAACGCCTTGCTCGGAGACCTGCCAGCAGAGGGTCTGCTCGAAGGATTCGAAAAGCGATGGAGCGCCCTTCGCGCAGAGACGACGGCCCGCGATGTCCAGTTCCAGAGGGCTGGTCCACACCGTGCGGAACAATCCGAACACGAGCTCGAATCTGGCTTCCTCCCCCGCCTGCCCACGGACCAACCGCAAAAGGAGGGTCGGGTGGGACGGGGAAAGCTTCACCGCGATGGATCCGAGACGGAGTCCCTCGATCCAATCCTCGACGGTTCCCGGTTGAAGTGTGGAGTGCAGGAGTCGTGGCATGTCTGGAAGGAAAGTTTAGGAAATGCGATGCGGATTGTGGCGGTCGAGATGTGTTCGATCAGCGGGAAAGGCCCACGCGCCGACGCGCGACTAGGCAGGCAAGGCTTCCTGCGGAAAGCTCCGCGCAGGCGCGGGGGCGCAGGGGATACACTTTGCAGGGATATCCTCCCGGAGCGGAGCGATCCAAGGCCACGCAGAGACCTTCCGGGCGATCCAGTCGACAGCTGCCGTCCGGACAGACGCGGACCAGTTCCGGATGCGCGTGTGCCAGGGCTTCGTCGGATTCCACGGGGGCGAACGAGTATCCCTCGCGGCAGCAGGCTCCGCAGGACAGGCAATCCTCCACTTCCCGACGCGACTCCCAGCGGATGCAGGCACGGTGGTCGCCCGACCACGAGAGGAACGCCTCGTCGGCTGCGCTTCTCTGGATGCACCGGCCGGCCTCGAACCACGCGCACTCGTCGCAGATCTTGTCGGGTCCGTTCCCGAAACCGCTGGGATGGAGCGGCTCCTTGCCTTCGGGCCAGTCCCAGGGGCGCGAATGGGCGAGGATCTCCTCCGCGGCCTCCATCAATTGGCGCGCGAGCGGGGATGGTCTTGCGCGGGGAGGCTCCAGGCTCCATCGGTGGGCCAATCCCTTGGCGTGGGCCGACTCGAAGGCGAAGTGGAGGACGGCCTCCCGTCTGGCCTGGGGCGTGGCATCCGGGCACCAGCGGACAGCCTTCTCGACGAGTTCTTCCACCCGCTCCAGGTGGGCCTGGGGAGTCACTTCCGGCTGCGCGCGAGAAGCTCGCGAGCCTCCTCCCACAGCGGCGAGCCCGGGAAACGAAGACGGAAATCGGCCAAAAGCACCTGTGCCGCCCTGCCACGCCCCGTGGCCAGGAGGAGACGGCTGCGGGCGAGGAGAAGTCGATCCAGCCACGGGGTGGATGCGATGCGTTGGATCGGATCGAAGCCCGCCTGGTCGGCCCAGCGGGCGAGACTGTCGACGTGGTCGGCCAAGAGCAGTTCGGGGGAGGTGCGCAAGGCCAGGGCGAGCGTGTCGAACGCGGGGGTCCACCTGGAGTGGTTGGCCAGCAGGGCGGAGAGCTCCAGCAGGCTTCTGCCGCGGAGATCGGGCCGGTCCAGCGATCGGCGCAGATGGAACATCCTGGATGAATCCCCCAGGGAGGGTTCCATTCCCAGCCAATGGTGGGCCACGGCGGATTCTTCCGGACAGTCGGAGCGGTTGGAGACCGCGTCCAGCAAGCGCACGGGGGAGTCGCCAGTGCGGGTCCACCGCAGGACGAACGCCTGCCTGAGGCGCCACCGGCAGGAAGCATCCGGGTCGTGGAAACGCTCGGTCACCAGGCGATCGGCGTCATGAAGCGAAATGGTGGTCCCGGCAAGGCGCTCTTCGAGATTCGCCGTCCAGGCGAGTTCCGCGCGCTCCTGGACCCACTCGGCAGTGGGGCGCGCCATCATGGAATCCTGCAGGGAGTCCAGCGTCCGCCAGCGTTGCCAGCGTTTCCATTGGGTGTCGGGGCACAAGGACGATTCCCGTCCCAGTCGCACGCGCGAAGAGGCTTCCCGGGCGGAGATGGACCGCAGGGAATCCCGGAGGGGTTGCAGGGACCGGAGGCAGGCGGAGTCCTTGCAGGCTTCGCGCCGGGCGCGCCCCGTTTCCTGCAGGGCTGTGATCGAATCGCGTCGGGTCGCCAGGATGCGCTGGATGCGCTCCATTTCGCCGCAGTGGACCAGGGAGCCCGCGTTCTGGCGCGGGACCGAATCGAAGCGCGAGAGCAACCACAAGGAACGATCGGCCTCCCGATCCTGGGCCGATACCGAGGTGCCGATCGCCACGCCGAGGAGCAGCGTGCGCATCAGGATGGTTGGACTGGAGATCACCGTAGGTTTGAATCTACGGTTTCATGCCCTTGCCAAGTAGCTCCCTGAGCTTGCCCAAGTGTGGTGCCAAGGCCAGTCGCGTACGGATGGGGTGACGGTTCCAGCCCCACAGGATTCCGGGGACCCAGGCGTCCCCCTCGATGGAAATGCTGTCCGGAGGAGAAAAGACCAGCTGGAGAGCGCTAGAGGCGATCGCCGATTGGGTGATGGCGACCTGCAGATCCACTGTATCCTTCCCGCCGGGAACCACCTTGCGGGTGGAGCCGTGCGTCAGGACTGCCAGTGGGGAGCCGGTGGCCGCGACCAGACGGAACGAATCCAACGCGACCGCTTGGCTGGTGGGATTGGCGATTTCCATGCCCACGGAAAAGCGCAGGGTGTCTCCTTGGGGAGGCAAGGCGCGAAGGGATACCGGAGCAAAACCGCAGTTGCGGAGGTTGTCTCGCTCCGCGCGGACACCGCAACCCGCGAGGGAGGCGATGGCGAGGAAAAGGAAAGCATGGCCGATCGTCTTCATGCCTTCCAAAGTAGACTCGGTTCAGGGAATCTCCGTCGGCGAAATCCCCTTCAGGGCGATGCCATCCACCCAGAAATCGGTTCCCGTGTGCCCGAAGAACGAGATGGTGGAGATGCGCCCCTTCACCCCTTCCCAGCCGATGGAGTAGGGCTCCTGGGGATCGAACGCCGACGGGGCGATGGAATACCGCTTCCACTCGGTGTCCAAGGTCAATGTGGTCCAGGCCTTGGAATAGTCGCTGGTGTCGCGGTAGTCCTCGAGGGCCACCTTGATGGATCCGTTTCCTCGGGCCCAGAACACCACCGAATCCAAACCCGCGAGATTGTGGTTGCCACGGCCCAGGCGGGTTCCCAGCACCGTCCATTCACCCGGAGGGGTGTTGTAGGAAAGGTGGAACGCATTGCCCGAGCGCCCTCTGCCTGCGGCTTCGATCCCCGAGCTGGCTCCGATGCTGCTCTTGCCCGAACGGCCCAAGTACCACTGGTTGCATCCGCAAGGGGTCATCGGGTAAAGCGAGTCCTGATCGAATTCGGCCAGCAGGATGCTCGAGGTGGCCGATCGTGTCCACTCGGACACGCCTTCCCATGTCTTCTTGTTGTCCGAACGGGAGACGGTGCTGTCGCGACCGACACGCACGGTCATGTACTTGTGGAAGGAAAAGGCGGAAGGCAGGCGCACCCAGGCGGTGGCCCGTTTGCCGGTGGCGTCCCATTCGCGGATGTAGTGGGCAAGCGGGACCGTGTCGTCCAGGTACACGCGGAAATCGCGTCCGTCGGGCCAGGCTGCGGCAAAGTTCAGACCGGAGGAGTCGAACCGCACGAGCATGGGATAGGGGCCCGAATCGCCTCGCGGAAGGTAGACGAGGATGGAGTCCACGCGAAGCTTGCGGGTCAGGACGTTGTCCGTGGAGGTCCCGTTTCCTGAGAACGGGGCTGGGTCGCCGCGGTCGTGTCCGCAGCCGACCAAGGTGGCGAGAATCATCGCCGAGAGGAGCCGTCTCATGCTTGGAGCCTCCTCTTGCGCTTGCCGGAGGAAAGCTGGGTCAGAGGGAAGAAGGCCACCTGGAATTGGAAGATCTGGTCGGCGTCCCGACTTTCCGAGGCCAACCTCAAAAGCGAATCCCGCAAGGCGCGGATCCGTTCGCGCACTTCCGGAAGATCGGAAAGGGCGAGACTGATGGTGGCCGAGGAAACCTGCCGATGCTGAGGCGGGTGCCGATCGATGGAATCGGCGGCGAGCTGGAACATCTGCTTCTGGTGGTCGCGGATCACCTGGGGAGGAATATCGGGTCCCGCCTCCACGAAATCGTTGGCGACGACCCAGCGGTCGTCCTGTTCCTTGCGCACCAGCCCGAGCCGTTCGAGGAGCTCCAGGACGTGTTGGGCCTCCTCCGGGGTGATCGGAGGATCGAGACGGGATCCTGCCTGCGCGGCGTCCAGGCCGCCATCCAGGCCGACCAGGCCTCTGATGGCCACGGGTTTCCAATCGCGGGAGTAGTCGCGCTGGTCAGCTTCCAGGCTTTTGGCGTTGGTTCTCTGGAAGGAGAGCAGGTAGTCCAGGGATTGCGAACGTTCGCGAGCCGAACGGGTCTTGCAGAAGCGGACCAGGGTGCGGAAATAGTCCGCATCGCGGTTGCTCAACTTGAGGTATGCGATCCAGCCGTCGATGGAATTGTCCGACAGGTGCCGTTCGCCTTGGATCACCTTGATCAGGAGCGAATGGTCCATCCCGACCTTTTCCGCCAAGAACCGGTAGGAAAAGAAGGAATCCTGGGCTTTGCGCTCTTCGTAGAACTTCCGGAGCCATTCCCGGTAGTCCAGGGATCCAATCAAGGCTGGCATCGTCCCTAAAGAGTACCTTCTCGC
Organism: Fibrobacteria bacterium; assembly: GCA_035352895.1. Classification (GTDB taxonomy): domain Bacteria; phylum Fibrobacterota; class Fibrobacteria; order UBA5070; family UBA5070; genus UBA5070. Next base: position 36,528 of record DAOPYN010000025.1, read on the forward strand.
GCCGTTCCCATGAGCCGGATCGGTCGGCATCTGGTGACCTCGTGTCACCTGGAGCGTCCGGAGTGCAAGGCGAATCGGACAGCCATCTCGCCCCTGATGTGCGCCGAGGTGCCTTCCACGGTCGATCTTTCCGTGGCCGACGGGCGCCGGCTGGCTGGAAGATCGCGTCTGTCTCTCCCAATACCGATGCCGAGGTCCATGGGTTCACCACGGACCATGTCTGCCCGGCGGTACGCAACACCCCGGTTTCCCAGGCGGCCTCGTTCCAGGATTGCATCGATGGCTCAGGCGACGACGTGGGTGCAAGGACCCAGCAGATCACCGCATGGAGGATGCAAACCATCCAGTTGCGCCAGGCGGCCCCCGCCTGGCTGCTGCGGTGAGGCCGCCTACCTGAGGAGAGGACTGCGGTCGCCTCTCGTCGAGGCGACCGACTGGACCTTCTAGCAGCCGAGTTGCTTGAAGAAGTCGTTGCCCTTGTCGTCCACCAGGATGAACGCGGGGAAGTCCACGACCTCGATCTTCCAGACGGCTTCCATGCCCAGTTCCGGGAAGTCGATGCATTCGACGCGTTTGATGTTTTCTTCCGCCAGCACCGCCGCGGGGCCGCCGATCGATCCCAGGTAGAAGCCGCCATGCTTCTTGCAGGCGTCGGTCACCTGCTGGCTGCGGTTTCCCTTGGCGATCATGATCATCGAGCCGCCATGGCTCTGCAATAGATCCACGTAGCTGTCCATGCGCCCGGCGGTGGTGGGTCCGAAAGATCCCGAAGGCTTGCCCTTGGGAGTCTTGGCGGGGCCCGCGTAGTAGATGGGATGCTTCTTCAGGTACTCGGGGAGGGACTTGCCCGCGTCCAGGATCTCCTTGAACTTGGCATGCGCGATGTCGCGGCCCACCACGATGGTGCCCTTCAGGAGCAGCGGCGTGCTGACCGGATGCTTGCTCAGTTCGGCGAGCACCTCCTGCAACGGGCGGTCGAGGTCGATCTCGATGCCGTGCTTGTGCTTCTTGCCGCCCATGTCGGGAAGGAGCCGACCCGGGTTCCTGTCCATCTCCTCCACGAAGATGCCCTTTTCCGTGATCTTCGCCTTGATGTTGCGGTCGGCGCTGCAGCTCACGCCCATGCCCAGCGGGCAGGATGCGCCGTGGCGCGGCAGGCGGATCACGCGGATGTCGTGGGCGAAGTACTTCCCGCCGAACTGCGCTCCGATGCCCAGCTTCTGGGCTTCCACGAGCAGCTCGTTCTCCAGTTCGATGTCCCGGAAGGCCTGGCCGTGCTCGTTGCCCTTGGTGGGCAGGTGGTCCAGGTACTTGGCGCTGGCGAGCTTCACGGTCTTCAAGACCGCCTCGGCGCTGGTACCGCCAACCACGAAGGCGATGTGGTAGGGGGGGCAGGCCGCGGTTCCCAGGGTCTTCATCTTCTCCACCAGGAACTTCTTGAGGCTCGCGGGATTGAGAAGTGCCTTGGTCTCCTGGTACAGATAGGTCTTGTTGGCGGAGCCGCCGCCCTTGGCGACGAACAGGAACTTGTAGGCCATGCCTTCCGTGGCGTACAAGTCGATCTGCGCGGGGAGGTTCGTGCCGGTGTTCTTCTCCGTGTACATGTCCAGCGCGATGGTCTGGCTGTAGCGGAGGTTGTCTTCCGTGTAGGTGCGGTAGATGCCCTTGGCGATGAACTCCTCGTCGCGCACTCCGGTCCAGACCTGCTGGCCCTTCTTGGCCACCACCGTGGCGGTGCCGGTGTCCTGGCAGGTGGGGAGCTGGCCTTCGGCGGCCACCTGGGCGTTGCGGAGCATGGCCATGGCCACGCCCTTGTCGTTCTGGCTGGCTTCGGGGTCTTTCAGGATCTTGGCCACCGATTCGTTGTGTTCGGGGCGCAGGAAGAAGCTCACGTCGTGCATGGCTTCGCGCGAGAGCCGTTCCAGCGCCTCGGGGGTCACCTTGAGAACCTTCTTGCCCTCGAACTCGACCACGGAAACACCTTCCGTGGTCACCAAGCGGTACTTGGTCGTGTCTTCCCCCAGCGGGAACGGATCCTGGTAGAAGAATTCGGGCGTGGCCATGTCGAAGCTCCTGGGAAACGGTACAGTGGACTCGGAAGAGTTCCAAAATAGATCCTGTGCGAGGCCGGCCATCCGGCAGGAAGCAAACGACTTAGGAGGTGAGATGAGCCAAGAATCGTCCAGCAGACCACCTTTGGATTTCCCACCTCGGGAGGTTCGCGGCTGGAATTGGGGGGCGTTCTTCCTCAATTGGATCTGGGGAATCGTGCACGGATCCTGGGTCGGCCTCTTGATGTTCGTCCCTTTCGTGAATCTGTTCGTTCCCTTCGTCATGGGCAGCCAGGGCAGTCGCTGGGCCTGGGAAAACCGCAAATGGCGGAGTCTGGAGCAGTTCAAGAGGGTGCAGCGGATCTGGGGATGGGTGGGATTGGCCGTTTGGGTGGTGGTCGGAGCGGGTTTGGTGGTCACCTGCCAGCGGATCGATGCGGGGTTGCATGGTTCCGGAGTCCACCGGCTGGCGATCGAGCAATTGGATCGTTCGCGGAAGGTGGAGGCGTTGCTGGGACGGCCACTGGAGGTCGGCGTTCCGCTGGGGACGCGCGTGGACAGCGCGGGAACGGGGCGGGCGACGTTCTCCTTCCAGGTCCGGGGACCCGGGGGAAGCGGCGTGGTGTCCGTGGATGCCCACAAGGATGCGGGAGAGTGGTTCCTGGATGCGATGTCCCTGGAATTGGATCGGATCGGGGAGACGATCGATCTTATTGCCGAACCGGGGGGCGATCGCTCTCCATGAGTTATCTTGGCCATCACCTCCTCCGGAGGAGGATTGCTCACGTAGCTCAGTTGGATAGAGCGGCGGTTTCCTAAACCGCAGGCCACAGGTTCGATCCCTGTCGTGGGTACTTTGTTGAAGATCGATAGATTCCAGGAAAGGCCGGAAATCCCAGTAAAATAGCGGGTTCCGGCCTTTTTCTTTGCCCTCAAACGTCCGAAGCGTTCTCAAAAGGTACCCCTGATTCTGGCTTCGGTGGGTACCTTTTTGGGTACCTTTTGGAAGCCGATTCCGGTTTCTTGAAAAGCCGGGGTACCCAATGGGCAAAAAGTCGCCAAAGCCCGATCAAATGCCGACCGGCGAGGAAAGGTCCCGGAAAAGGGAGGTCATCGCCTCACCCAAGGAGTACGAACACGCACTCCCGGAATCGAAGGAATACGCGATCTCCGACGGCAAGTGTCCTGGGTTGCAAATGATCGTGTCCCCGTCGGGCTCCAAACAGTGGGAATTCCGTTACCGGCTGAATGGCCATCGGCGGAAGATCTCCGTTCAGGGTGGGTACCCCAAGAACAGCGTGAAGGTGGCCCGGGAGTGGGCGACCTACTGGACGGATTTGGTTTCCAAGGGGATCGACCCGGCGGACGATCGCCGCCGCAAACAGGAGGAAGCCGCCGCCAAGAGGGGGCAAGAGGTCCACACGTTCCGGTCGGTGGCCTCCACCTGGCTGGACATCTACGCCAGAACCAAGCCGCTTTCCCCGATCTCCCGAAAGCACATCCAGGAGAAGTTCGACAACGACGTGTTCCCGGTCTTCGGGGACAAGTCCGTTTCCGAGGTCGCGGAATCCGACATCGACCGGCTGACCGGCCGGATTGTCGGAAAGGGCCGGATCGACAAGGCGTATCGGGTTCTATGGCATTGCCGGGGGGTGTTCGGGTACGCCGTGGAAAAGGGGCTGGCCTCCAAGGATCCGACCTTCAACAAGGAAAAGAGGCTTCCACCGCTCAAGACCGGAAACCGTGCCGCCCTGACCGATCCCCAGCAAGTGGGGAAGCTCCTTCGCGACATCGCCTGTTGTGGCGCTGCCATTTCCACCCGTGGAGCCTTGCGCTTGGTGCCCCTGGTGTTCACTCGCCCTTCGGAATTGCGCCTGGCCAAGTGGTCGGAATTCGATTTGGAACGGGCTCTGTGGGACATTCCAGCCGAACGGATGAAGGGGCCGATCAACCAACGACGGTCCCACCTGGTGCCCCTGTCGCGCCAAGCGGTGGCCATCCTGCGGGAGCTGCGCGAAACCAACGAGGAAAGCGAGTACGTCTTCCCCTCCCCCCGGTCGCCCCACTTCCCCTTGTCGAACATGGCCCAACTGAAAGCCCTTCGAGCGATGGGTTACACCTCGAAGGACCAGAGCATCCACGGCTTCCGAGCGATCGCCCGAACGCTCCTGGATGAACGCTTGCGCTTTCCTGCCCACGTCATCGAAGCGCAACTTGCCCACGCCGTCAAGGACTCCAACGGCACGGCCTACAACCGAACCCAGCACATCGACGCCCGGCGGGAAATGATGCAGGCCTGGGCGGACTACCTGGACACGTTGGAAAGGGGGGAGGGGTGAGCAAGCCAAAGAAGGCGATCCCCCCAGAATCGAGTGACGGGTTCCTTTTGTCGAAGCCGTGGCGGGAGCATACCCCTGAAGAGAAGGAGGCGTTATACCCGCATGTTCAGCGCGAGGCAGATCGAAAAAGGCTCCTTGACTCGCATGGGCAATGGGTCGACTCGGTGCTCGAAAGACACGGTACGGAATTGATCTGGATTGATGTCAAAGGTGATTCGTCGGAGGTTGCAAAGATTCGCCGCCCGGCCAAGCTGTCGTTCACAGAGGCAATCCCTGAATTGAAGTTGGTGGACGCTTGCCCTGAAGTGGTCGAGTACGTCGGGACCAAGGGCGAACGGCTACGGTTGTTGGTGGCGGACCCTCTTTCAATTGAGGGGCTGGATTCATTCGCCAGCGGAACACGGCTTCCGAGTGAGCGTAGAGCGAATCGAGCGCAAACTGTCGAGACTGCGGAGAGGGCGAAGGCGGCAAAGGCAAAGAGAGTCGCGAACCTTCCCAAGGCACGAGACGCCCGAAACGAAAAGGACGTCGACAAATTCAGGGAATATATGCGGCTTGCCCTGGAAATTCTTGATGGTCGCCAAACCAAAAAGCCAAGCCTTCACGAATTAGCCGGGCTAGTCGAAGCTGCGATTCCACGTCAAGATGGATGGAATGAAGGTGACGAGCGCCCGACACGCAAGGCGATTTCCCACCAGCTTGCAAAGGAAAAGGATGGGCGATTAAGGGGCAAAATCAAGCCCTCTGAAAATCGTTCCCGGGACTGATTCAGAGCCGGGAATCCCCCCGGGCACTCTTTGGACATGCTCGTGACTCTGACAGTGTTTGTCGAGTCGGAAAGGAAAGCATGTCCACCGAATCAACCGCCCTCTCCCGCTTGATCGCCCAAAGCGCGGCTTCCAAAGCTGTGCCCACGGCGGCGCCCTCGCGCCTAGTCCGACGCCGTGACGTCGAAGCCATGACCGGCTTGCCCAAATCCACCTTGTACGACTACCTGCAAGACGGAAGATTCCCCAGCCCCGTGAAGCTATCCGCTCGGTCGGTCGCGTGGCATCTTTCGGATGTGCAAGCCTGGATCGACTCCCGGGTATCCGCTCGCCCTAACCAGAAGGCGGCATAACCATGGACTCGCGCACCACGCGACCCCGGGGGCGCCTTCGCCGGGACCTGATCGACATTCCAGCCTTCTTCAAGTCCGAAGGCTTCACCCCGAAGGGCGCCGGGCCTTGGGTTGAATTGGGTCGCTGTCCGTTCCACAAGGACCAACGCCCAAGCCTTCGGGGGAACCTGGAAACAGGGCGGGTGCGGTGCATGGCCTGCGGATGGAGCGGCGACCCGGTCGCGTTCATCATGAACAGACACAACTTGACCTTCGGACAGGCTGCGCGACACCTGGGCGCCTGGGAGGATCTTTCAGACCTTCCCCCCTCGCGCCTGGCCGGTGGTGTCCGTCGGGGAGGTGGCCGATGAAGTCGCCCTTCCTGAACGTCTCCGACGAGGTCCACGGCGGCGCCCTGGGCTTGTCTGGACACCTCGCCAAGCAAGGCTTCACCCTCGATGCAATCCACCAGTACACTACGGCCCAAGGTGTGCCCACCTGGTGGGCGTTGAGGTGGAAGAACTACACCACCGGAGAGAAAAGGCCGCTTCCAATGCGTCGGACAGAAACCGGCTTCGAGCTCAAGCGTCCAGAGTTCGGCCCGATGGGGGCGCCGTTGTACCGCCTCCATATCCTGGCCAACTACCCCGGCGAGGTGATCCGTCTAGTGGAAGGGGAGCCGTGCGCCGATCTCCTTGAGGGCCTGGGATATGTTGCGACCACCTGGCCCAATGGAGCGCAAAATGTCGGAAGGTCGGATCTTTCCCCGCTGGCCGGTGGGCGCGTGATTGCCCAGCCTGACAACGACGGACCCGGCTTTGAGGCGATGCGCCAAGCAAAGCCCATCCTGCACGGCCTGGGCGCCCGGGTGCTGACCGTTGACACGGCGGCGCTAGGCTTGCCCCCCAAGGGCGACATTGTGGATTGGATGCGCCTATTCGTGGCGCGTCACGGTGCGCGGCACTTACACGAAATTCCCAACGGGGTAGAAATGGCCAGGGCAGAAATTGACGCCTTTCCTCTGGTGGAATTGAAGGTGGCCGCATGATGCCCGAGGAATTCGATGCCCACTTCGAGGCGATGGACAACGGCACGGCGGCGCCTGGGCTGGTGGAGACAGATTTGAAACGGGAGGAGGCGCAAGCGGAAGTCCAAGCCATTCCCGAAGAGGGAGAAGACAAAAAGGGGAGCAACGCCCAAGCGTCCCGCCTGGTGTCCTTCGTGCAGGGGCGCGCCGCGCTTCTCCGCGACGGGAACCGGGACGTGTACGCCCTGGACAATGCGACACACGCCGTCCGCAAGATCGGAACTGGGGGGTTCCGCGACTGGCTAACGGCGGGATTCTTTGGAGAGTTCCGGGAGGCGGCACGCGGCCAAGCGATTTCCGAAGCGTGTTCGGTTCTTTCGGGCTTGGGGCGGGAATCGGGGACGGAGACGGAAGTCCACGTTCGAAGCGCCTTTCTTGATGGCTCCTATTACTTGGACCTCGGAGAAGAAGGGAGCGGGGGGGCAATCCGGGTTTGGCCGGGAGGCTGGGATGTAGTGGAAGTTCCGCCCGTTCATTTCGTCCGGTCGGCCTCAATGCGCCCCATTGCTTCGCTGGCTCGAGGCGGGAGTATTGAGCCGCTCTGGGAGATTGCGAACGTTCCCGAGGGGCTGCGCGTCTTGGTGATCGCATGGCTTTGCGAATGCCTTCGCCCCGAGACCGCGTTCCCTGTCCTGGAATTGACCGGCGAGGAAGGGAGCGCGAAGACTTCGACGCAAAAGGCGCTTCGAACCTTGATCGACCCGAATGCTTCGCTAGTGGACGCCCCGCCGAAGAGCGAGGAAGATTTGCTTCTCTCGGCATCGGACGCCCTGGTTTGTTCCATCGAAAACGTGTCCCATTTGTCGCCTGGAATGCAGGACGCTTTTTGTCGACTTGCCACCGGGGCCGGGTTGAAAAAGCGCAAGCTCTATTCAGACTCCGACGTGGTAACCCTGACCTTCAAGCGTCCCGTGGTCCTCAATGGTATTTCCGAAGCGGTCACGGCTTCTGATTTGGTGAACAGAACCATAACCATCGATCTTCCTCGATTGACTGGAGGCCACAAGGAAGAGACTGGCTTGCAGTCGGCCTTCGAATCGGCGCTTGGTGGCATTCGAGGCGCGTTGCTGGACATCTTCGCCGATGCCCTCTACCATTTGCCCCAGGTGGTCCTTCCGCCGTGCGAAGATACCCGTCTGGTCTCTTTCATGTCGCTGGGGGTGGCTGTCGCGGAGGCGATGGGTAAGGATGCCCAAGCCTTCCTTGGCCCCTACCTGGAAGGACGGGAAGAAGCCGGGGCGCGGATCCTTGACGGAAATGCGGTCGGTGCAGCGGTGCTCGCCTGGGCATCGAACAATCCGCAGGGAGCGACGTTCACCCCGAAGGAATGGTTCAACCGTTTGAAGCCGGACAGTGGATCGTCCGACGGCTCCTGGCCGAGATTCCCCCGGGGCCTTGGTGCGGCATTCAAGAGGTTGGCGCCAGCACTTCGACGCCAGGGGGTGGAGTGTCTTTCCGAAAAGGCACTTGGAGGACCAAAGAGAAGCGAAGGCAATCGCTGGAGGATCATTCCGAAATGAGGACTCCTGTTAGAGTCCCTGGCACAACCTCCACAATGTCCACAATGTCCATTCTTTGCCCTCGATTCGTGGACATAGTGGACATTGTGGAGGTAGGGAGGAAGAGTAAAACACGACCTATTCGAATTCCGTTCGCCCGAAGGTCCCACCCCTGCGCGGACGGAGGGCGAGGCCGGACACCCTGCAATGGGCGCGGGACATAGAAGCCACCACGGACGGCGCCACCAATGGCCAGGTGGTCACCAATGGCTTGGGTCCTCCTGAGGGGGTGCACCCCGCTGCGGTGCTTTATCCCCGCACAAAAACCCGCGTGAGGGGTCACATTGACGGGAGGTCCGAAGCGTGACGAAAGCAAAACCGCTTTGGTCCCTTCCCTTTGGTTTGCTAATGCTTGCAGAAAGTGCTATCATATTCCCGTGAGAGCAACGCACCGGAAAACATTGGAGGCGATCTTCTCCCGGCCTGTCCGAGGGGGCATCCGTTGGGCGGACATCGAAGCCCTGTTCCGGGAGCTTGGGGCGGAAGTCACGGAGCGCGAGGGCTCGCGAATCGGGGTGTACCTGTTCGGGGAGGTGCGGGTGTTTCATCGCCCCCATCCATCGCCCGACACCGACAAAGGAGCCGTTGCGAGCGTGCGGAAGTGGTTGGAAGGAAACGGGGTGGAGCCATGAACAACACGATGACCTTTGGCAAATACAAAGCCAGCATCCGCTTCGATGCGGAAATCGGGGAATTCCGAGGGGAGTTCCTCGGGTTGAACGGCGGCGCGGACTTCTACGGCAAGAGCTTGGCCGAATTGAAGCGGGAGGGCGCGGCCTCCCTCAAGGTTTTTTTGGAGATGTGCGCCGAAAAGGGGATCGAGCCGGAAAAGAATTACTCGGGGCGCCTCATGCTTCGCATTCCCCCGACGGTCCACGCTTCCGCCGTTGCCGCCGCCGCTGCCCACGGCAAGAGCTTGAACCAATGGGCGACGGAAGCCCTCTTGGAGGCGGCGCACGCTTAGGATCTACGACACCCCTCCCGCTTCCCGGATGGCCTCCACCTGGTGAGGTGAGAGCCTTTCCTCCCGAAGGTGTCGCGCCTTGGCCTGGTCCAGGAGGTAGGCTTCCAAGTCCCCGTTGAGGGTGGTTCCGTCCTGCAAGGCGACCCGCTCCAACCCTTCCACGGCTTGCCGGAGGTTGTCCGCTTCCGGCCAGGTGTCGAACCACGGCAGCGAACCAATCCAATCTTGGATCCGTTGCACGTCGGCTTGATCCACTTCCCGAAGAGCCGCTTCCAATTCCTCGCGTGCTGCGCTTGCGTCCTCGTCAAGGCGCCCGACGTGGTTTGACCCGTCCCACTCCACGGAATGCCCTTGGTGGATCCGGGAGAGGAGCGAGCGGCCTTCCTCGCCCTCGAGGTAGTCGGCCAGGGCAGGACCGGCCACGGAGGAGGCGACGGGAAACCGGAGGTCGCAACCATGCCACACGGCGGCGGGTACCCCGTTTCCAATTTCCCCGTTCCAATCGGCGGACACCTCGCCCTCCTCGGAGAGCTCCACAAAGGCGCCCTGGGGATTGGTTTGCCGGGGGTACTGGTGGAAGAGGGGGGCGCGGGAAGCGCGGAGGTTGTCGAGGCTCAACGAGAGGATGGATTCTGTTTGCATGGATGTACCTTGATTTGGAGGCAGCGGAAGGGTATCCCCCTCTCGCTTGGTACCTTGTTGGGTACCTCGCAAAGTTCGTTTTCCTGCAAACCCTTTAACCATCGATCCTAATTTGGGGTGTCGCGTACCTGTCGTGGGTACTTGGTGCTTGGAGCGGTTTCAGTGCGCCATTGCCCAATCCCGTCGATTCCGCGAAAGAGGTGGCTTGGATGTCGCGTTCCCGCCTGAAGATCCTGGTGGTCGACGACGAACCCATGATCGTGGAGGTTTTCCAGGAGATCCTGGGGCAGAAGTACGATGTCCATTCCGCGAGCACCGCAAGCGAAGTGCACCGGGTCCTGGATCGGGACCGGTTCGACGTCCTCATCACGGATTGGAACATGCCCGGTCTGAACGGGCTTGAATTGGCCGAACGGATGTGCGACCATCGTGACTGCCGCGTGATCGTCATCACCGGTGCCGACGAGGATTCGATGGCCGGGATCCGTTCCTCCGGTGTCTCGGTCCATCGGAAGCCCGTCCGGTGGAAGGCGTTGTTGAATGAACTGGAATCCATCGAGGTGAGCTCGCCATGAGCAAACTGGGAATTTCCTCCATCTTGTTGGCGCTGGGATTGAACCTGTCCACGGTGCTTCTGGGAACCGATTACCTGTGGAGTGTCCTTCTGGTGTTCGGTGGCGTGGGCGCATTCTTCGTGGCCAGTGGATGGAAGCATTTCACCCGCAGGGACGTGTGGGTGATCGTCACGCTCCTGGTGTTCTCCGACGTGATGACCGTGGTCATCGAGAAGCTGATGATCCATTTCGACGTCTGGGGCTTCTCGGACCGGACCTACCGCCTGATGGGCATCAACTTCCTGGGAGCGCCCATCGAGGAATTCATCTACTGGTGGCTGTGTCCGGTGGTGGTGGCCTTCGCGTACATCGCCCACCTGCGCACCGATACTCCCTCCGGGCCCACCGCATTCCACGCGCTGGAAATGGCCTTTCTGGCCAAGTGGGGCACCGGCAATCTCCAGGACCCCACCGCCGACGCGATCTTCGGGTTCCGTGCGATGGTGGCCAACACGGGGCACGGGACCAGGGTGACCTTGAGCTATCCCCAGGATGCGACCTGGACGGAACCGGTGGCGGCAGGGGGCGATTCCACGCGCTGACCGCCCCCAATGGCTACATTGCCTCCGACCCGGATCAGGGGAGATTTCCGAAGGAGACGCGCGGTGTCGGAGTTGAACAATCTCGTGGTGGCGATCATGGCTGGTGGGTCGGGGACCCGATTCTGGCCGATGAGTCGCGAGGATCGTCCCAAGCAGTTCCTCAACCTCACGGGAGCGCGCACCATGCTCCAGGTGACTCGCGACCGCCTGGAAGGATTGGTGCCTCCCGAGCGGATCCTGGTCCTCACCAATGCGCGGTTTCGGGATCTGGCGCGCGAGCAGCTTCCCGAGCTTCCTCCCGAGAACATCATCGGCGAGCCGATGGCCCGCGACACATCCGGCGCCGTGGCCCTGGCCGCCGCCCTTGTGGACAAGAAATGGCCGGGCGCGGTGCTGGCCATCCTCGCCGCCGACCACACCATCGAGCCCGCTTCCCGATTCCGCGAGGTCCTCCTGGCCACCGCGGAATCCGCTCGGGACGAGGGTGGTCTGTACACGTTCGGCATCCGTCCGCGGCACGCCGCGACGGGCTACGGATACCTGGAACTGGGCGACAAGATCGGCGAGCGACGTGGAGCCGCCTTCCACAAGCTGGCCGCCTTCCGCGAGAAGCCGGACGCCGCGACCGCCCAGACCTTCCTCGCCTCGGGGCGGCACCTGTGGAATTCAGGAATGTTCGTCTGGCGGACCGCGGACATACTCGCCGAGATCCGGAGGCATCTTCCCCAGCACTTCCAGGCCATGCAGGGGCCGGCCCGCGCCTGGGGGACGGCTGGTTTCGATGCCGCGCTCAAGGAGGCCTTCGAGCCCCTTCCCAAGGTCAGCATCGACTTCGGCGTGATGGAGAAGGCCTCCGATGTGCGCTGCGCGGTCGCGGATTTCGGATGGAACGATGTCGGAGGATGGGTCGCCCTCGAGGAGGTCCTCCCGCGCGATACGCATGGGAATTGGACCCAGGCCGATCTCCTGTCCATCGACAGCTCCCGCAACATCGTGGTGAGCGAGGTCGGGAGCCACAAGGTGGTGTGCCTGGGGGTGGAGGATTTGATCGTGGTCCACACTCCCGAGGCGACCCTGGTGTGCAAGAAGAGCGAGGCCGAGCGGATCAAGCAGGCGGTCGAGGCTCTGCGCAGCCGATGAGCCTGCCGGCCGCCCTGGGCTACCTGACCATTCTCCGGACTCCCGGCCGGAGAGCCTTCGACCTGTCGAGAGCGGTGTTGTGGTTCCCGGTGGTGGGCTTGTTCATCGGCGGATTCCTCTGTCTGGTCTGGTGGGGTGGCGTCCAGTTCGCGCCGCGGGCCATCGCTTCCCTCCTGACCGTCCTGGCCTGGACGTGGATCACCGGGGGAGTGCATCTGGACGGTCTGGCCAACAGTTCAGAAGCCCTCCTGTCCTGGCGATCCCGCCATCACATGCACGAGGTCCTTCGCACGCCCCACATCGGGCCGCTTGGCATGACGGCGGTCTTCGGGGTCCTTGCCGTGAAGGTCGTGGCCCTGGACAACCTTCCGGTCGATCGCGCGGCGGTGGCGCTTTTCTGCGCCCCCATGATGGGGCGGTCCTCCCAGCTTCTGGCCACGTGCCTTTCCCCGTACGCGAAGGATTCCGGCGTGGCCGTGAGCGCGTTCGGGGGCGATCGCAAGTGGATGCGGGTGGTGGCCGCCCTGGTTCCCATGGTGCTTCTGCTCCAGCTGGGCCCGCAGCGGGCCCTTGTCGCTCTCGTCGCCTGGCTCGCGCTGTTTCTGGTGATGTCGTTGCGCATCCGCAAACTGCTGGGGGGCATGACCGGCGCCACCCTCGGCGCTGTGACGGAAATCGTTGAGGCACTGATCATGGTGGTCGCCACTCTCGACCTGCCCTCCTGGGGCAAGCTGTTTCGTTGAGCCCGTCCGGGGGCGATCGGAAACTTCGGCTGGACAGCCCCCGCCTGCTCGGCGGGCTTGCCATGATGTGCGGGTTCGGGGCGTACGTCCACATCCAGTTCAATCCCCGTCTCTTCCATCTGCGCGGGTTGGACGAGGTCCAGATCGGCACCGTGCTGGCTCTGGGCAGCCTCGCGTCTCTGTTCAGTCCGCTCCTGGCCGGCTGGTGGATCGATCGCTTCGCCAAGCCTCGCTGGATCCTGGTGCTCTATTCTTTCGCCGGGGCCGCTGGTCTCGCGATCCTGCCCGAGCTCCACGGTCTGGCTCCTTTGATGGTCGGGTATTTCCTCGTCCAGGTGGCCTTCAGTCCCGTCTCCCCCATGACCCAATCCTTCGTGCTTTCCACCACGGAAGCGGGCCCGGGAAGCTTCCTGGCGATGCGGTCGATGGGAACGCTGGGATTCCTGCTGGTCTCGATCTGGCTGTCCATGTCCCTCCCGCGACTTTCCCTCGAACGCGCCTACGCGCTCATGGGAGCCTGCCTGCTCGGGGCGCTGCCGTTCCTGATGCTCCTGGGCGCCCGAGGACGCCGACAGCTCCCTTCCAGGACGCTTCGCTTCCGGGAGGTCCCGGGTTTCCTGTGGAACCGACGCCTGGTTCCGCTGTATGTCGGATGCGGGATCGGCTTCTTCTGCAACACCCTTGGGGTGAGCATCCTCCCCCATCTGGTGACCGGACCGCTGGGACGTCAGGATGCGGACATCGCCACGGCGTGGAGCGTGGCCACGAGCTTCGAAATGGCCTTCATGATCCTGTCCATCCCGTTCGTCCGTCGGTTCGGCTTGAAACGGTTCGTGATGCTGGGACTGGGGGCGACCTCCTTGCGTTGGGCTCTGGCCGCCGGAGCCGACGATTTCCGGTGGCTCTTGGTGGCCCAATCCCTCCATGGCCTCATGGTGGCGGGTGTCTTCACCGGACAGAGTTTGGCGTTGGCGCGAATGGTTCCGCCGGACCGTCTTGCCTCCGCGACCGCCGCCGCGGCCCTGCTCAACGGAGGTGTGATGAGCGTGGCCGGATCCCTGCTTTCCGGGTGGATCTGGAAGGTGTTCGGCTTGTCTGCGGTGTGCTGGACCACTGCCGTGGTGGCTGCGGTCGGATTCGTGTTCTTCTGGAGGTTCGGACCGGATCCCGGGGTCAGGGAATAGGTCGGGCGATCACTCGCGCCGGAGCGCCATCGAGATCGCTCGCCAGCAAGGGTAGACACACCAGGTCCCACCATCCGGTCGATACTCCGTGGAGCACCAAGCCTTCCACCAGGATCGTTCCTTCGCGCAGAAGCCGCCGATGCGTTTCGTCGGAGGCCTGGTAGGCCTGGATGGAGAGGTAGTCCATTCCGACCAATCTCATCCCGCGTTCCAGAAGCCATCCGGCGCCGTTCAGGTCCAAGCCCGCGTAATCGCGCTGGAAGGAGGGGAGGTCCATCAGCCGTCGGCGGGAGTTGGCGGTCTTGAACAGGATCCGCTTGGCGTCCCGAGGGATGGAGAGTCCTTCGAGGAGTTCCGCATCCAGGAGCTGGGCATCTCCGGTTTCACAGATCCAGGCGGGCCCCGCCAGGTCTTCCAGGGACAGATCCTCCACCATGCGCCCACCGGGAAGGAAGTGGGAGGGAGCATCCACATGGGTTCCGTTGTGGGAACTCATCGATATCCGGGAGACCCGCACCGGACTATCGTCCGCGATTTCGCAGACGGTTTCCGACCTGTAGAGCTCGGCGTCTTCCCAGGTTGGAGTGCGTTCGGAAAGCGGGTGGGTCAGGTCGACCCAGGTCATTCGTCGATCTGTTCCTGCTGCAGGAGGACGCCCCCCGGCGCGACCTGGGGAAGCAGGGCCCGGGACTGCACCAACTCCTCGAATTCCGCAAGTCTCGGGAGATCGTCGGGAAGCTTGGAAATTCCGAAATACTCGAGGAATTCGCGGGTGGTTCCGTAGGTGAGAGGACGTCCCGGCGTGTCGGTCCTGCCGGAAACCGTCACAAGACGCTTCTCCAGGAGCTTCTTCAGGGCTCCGTCGGCGCTCACGCCGCGGACCGCTTCGATTTCCGCTTTCGTGATGGGTTGCTTGTAGGCGACCACGGCAAGCGTCTCCAGAACGGCCTGGGACAGGCGCCTCCCCTGGACTTCCTTGAAGATCCCACGCAGCCATGGATAGAGCTCCGGTCGCGTCCGCAACCGCCATCCCCCTGCCGCCGAAACGATTTCGAAGGGGTGGCTGCCCTCCGCCAGGCGCCGGTTGGTGGATTCCACCAGCTTCTGGACCTTGGGTGCGGTGAGGGCGGGATCCACCAGTTCTCTCAGGTGACGCAAGGTCAACAACTCCGTGGAGGCGAACAGAGCTGCTTCCAGGAGGATTTCGTCGGCTGGACGGGGAATGGTCGGCTCCTCGAGATCCAGCTCTTCCTCGAAGGATTCCGGCAGGCTGAGGCCCGGTTCGGAAGCAAGCGGGGAGGCCTCCGCCCCGGAAAGGTTTCCGGGCGTTTCCGGAGGATGCTCGGGTTCTCCGTGCTCCAGGGGCACGTCGTCGACAGGATTCTCGGGCTGCTCGTCCATGGGAAGGCCAATCTAGATCCTTCCGGGCACCTTTCCCGGCGACCATTGGATCGCCACCTTGGCAGAAAGCTGTGGCAACGAGGATATTTCCCTCCCATGTCCGTGGACAACGAACCCAGAAGCCGGTTGGATCGGATCGATCGGGAGCTGGCCCTGCTTCCCCGAGGGCAGTTGGTGGTCCGCAGACGGGAGGGATCGCCCTGGGTGTTCCGCATCTGGAAGGAGGGAGCACGAACCCTTTCCGAGGCGGTGGGGGAGGTCGGAGGGAGGGAGCACATGGCCATGGCGACCTGGTTGGAACGGCGGAGGGATCTTTCCCGCGAACGTCGTCTGCTCGGTCGATGCTACGACTAATTTTCTCGTTTCGGCTCCCACTTCCACCATCGAGCGAACAGATGATTCCAGAGGCGTTGCGGCGCATTCCGAGTTTGGTTCTCATGGCCCTCCTTCCGGTCGCAGCGATTGCCCAAACGGTTTCGCAGGAAGATCTGATCGCCATCGAAAGGCTGCGCGCCGAGAGATCCGCTGGTGCCACCTCCGGATCGAGGAGCCAAGTGCAGGAGCCCGCACGGTCGAACGTGGTCGATCGAACTGGTGCCGTGGATCCGGACGAGTCGAGCTTGCCGATCGACAGCCTCCAGCGCAAGTCGCGAATGGTCGCGACCAGGAAGGACAGCATCGCGGGAGATTCCGTCCAGGGGATGGAACGATATGGAAGGTCCGTGTTCCGCAATGCCGACCCCAGCATGTTCGCCTCCCATGCGGGGGCCGTCGGGGAGGGATACCTTCTGGGGCCTGGTGACGAGGTCATCCTCACCATGTGGGGCCAGAAGGAGGGGCGATACCAGCTCGTCCTGGACCGGGAGGGCCAGATCCATCTGGAAGGCGTTGGCATGGTTTCCCTCAACGGACAGACCTTGGCTTCCGCTTCCGACATCCTGAGGAAACGCCTCAATCGCATCTACGCGGGGATCGGTGCGGGGCAGATGGATCTGACGTTGGGGAAGCTGAAACAGGTGCGTGTCTTCGTGGTGGGGCATGTGGAACGCCCGGGAAGCTTCCTCCTTTCCGGGAACACATCCCTGCTCGCAGCCGTCTACCAGGCCAAGGGACCGACCTTGGTGGGGTCCGAGCGCATGATGGAAATCGTCCGTGGCCGGAACCGCATCAAGGTGGACCTCTACGACTTCCTGTTCCGTGGCCAATCGAGTTCCCACACTCTCCAGGACGGGGACGTCGTCATGGTCCCGCCCCACGGACCGTTGGTGCAGATCAAGGGGGATGTGCAGCGTCCGGCCATCTACGAAATCCTTCCCACCGAAGGCGCCAAGGAACTGCTCGGCTATGCGGGAGGAATTCGCAGCACCGCTGCTTCCACCAACATGGTGGTCCAGAGGATCTTCGAGAACGGTCGGCGGGATTTCGTCACGATTCCCAGCCCTTCCGCGGTGCTGTCGGGTGCCTCCGCCTCCCTCCAGGATGGCGATGTTCTTCACGTCTTCCGAGGCAACGATCCGGCGATGTCCACGGTTTCGATCCTGGGAAGGGTTAGGTTTCCCGGCTCCTATCCGATCCGGGACGGCATGAGCGCCGCCGATCTGATCCAACTTGCCGGGGGAGCGACCCGGGATGCGTTCCAGGGACGCGTGATCGTTTCCCGCTTCCAGGTGGGTAAACTGCGTTCCTTCCATCGGTTTTCCATCCAGCAGGCGGATACGGCGCTCTTGAGGAACGAGGACACGCTGTACGTGTTCGACCAGTCGGAAATGACCCTCGCCGATTCCGTACGGGTTTCCGGGGCGGTTCGGAAGCCTGGCTACTATCCGTGGCGCGAAGGGATGACCGCCAAGGATCTGATCTTGATGGCGGGTGGAGGAATCTGGGGCGCGGATCTATCGAATCTCCGTTTGGAAACGCCGCGCCATGGTGGGCCGTCGCTGGTCGAGTTCATCCAGATCGATTCCGGCTTGTCCAGTGGCAAGTCGGATCGTCCCCTTTCTCCCCGAGCCCATTTGGCGGTCCCCCTCAATCCCAACGTTCGCAGCTTGGATCTGGTCCAGGTTCGGGGCTGGGTGGTCCAGCCTGGCGTCTACGCCTTGGAAGGGAATGGCGAGAGGCTCTCCTCTCTGTGGAAGCGGATCGGCGGTCTGCGCGAAGAAGCGTATCTGTCGGGGGCGAGTTTCCTGCGCATGACGGATTCCAGCTACAGCCGGATCCAGATCGACTTCCGCAAGGCGTTGGAGGAACCGGGCAGCACCAACGATCTCGCCCTGCATCCGGGCGACTCCATTTTCGTTCCCGCCCGACCGGCGACGGTTTCCGTCAAAGGCTGGGTGAACAGCCCTGCGAACGTCCTTTGGCGCGAAGGCAAGTCCTGGCGCTGGTACATCCAGCAGGCGGGAGGTTTCGCCGACAGCTCCGATCCGGCAAGGGTCTACGTCCGGTATGCCGATGGGACGATCCAGACCCGCGACAACGGGATCGCCGATTCTCCCACTCCTGGATCCGAGGTGATCGTCCCCTTCAAAGTCCCTCCGAAGCCGACCACCATCACCGATATCCTGAGCTCCGTGAACCTGATCCTGGGAACCGTGATCGCCGGGCTCACCATCTACGTCCTCATCTAGTCCAACGACTGATGGAAACGAAGAAGGGCCTCCGCTTGCGCGAAGGCCCTGGTTTACCTGGCTCCCCGGCTTGGGGCGTGCAGGTCAGTTTCCGGTTTGGATGTCCTTCGCACGTTGAGCTTCGTTGGAACCAGGGCACGATTTCTGGAGTTTGGCCCAGGCCTCGTCCCTATCCTTGGGAGCTTTCGCGTTGCCGTACACCAGGCCGAGTTTGAACCAGGCAGGGCATCTAGCGGGATCCTTGGGGTATTCCCTCACCACCTTGAGATAGAGCGTCCTCGCCTCGTCCCAATTGGATTGGGCGAAACGACACTCTCCCATCTTGTAGAGGGCCATCGGCTTGAGCGATCCGGACGAATCGCGGGCAACGATATCCGAGAACCCGCGATAGGCGAGATCGAACCGCCCTCGAGCGAAATCCTCCTGGGCCGTGTTGAGCGTGGATTCTAGGAAATTTCCAGCCGACTTCGCACCTGTGTCCGCCTTGCCGTTGGCTGGGCGGGCTTTGAGGGTGCCCAGTTGGCGATCCAAGTCGGACAGACGCAATTGGGTGTTTTCCAGTTGCGCCGTGATCTTCTGCATCTCGGAGGTCATCTGGGCGATGGCAAGTTGCAGATCCGCGCGGGTCCTGCTCACTTCGTCGCCGGACTTGACACCCATGTCGGCGAGCTTTTGGTTCATGGCCACCAAATCGCGTCTGGCGGAGTCGACCTTTCGGGTCATCTCCGCCGTTTCACCCCGATTGGCGCGGACTTCCGCATGGATCAGATCGAATTGGGAGCAGCCTGTCCCAAGAAGAGGCAGGCCGAGCCACAGGATGTTCCGTACGGAAATCAGCGGATCTCTCCGGGAAGATCGTCGCGGCGATCCTTGGACCACACGCTCTCGTCGGAACCGTTCGAGGCCTTCTCCTTGCCGTAGGAGATGGTCTTGAGCTGGCTGGACTTGACCCCGAAGGACTCAAGCCACTTCTTGGCAGCTGCGGCGCGGCGGTCGCCAAGAGCCTGGTTGTATTCGGTCGAGCCGCGCTCGTCGGCGTTGCCTTCGACGGTCACGAACAGTTCCGGATACTGCTTGAGGAGGCTGCCGACCTTGGTCAGGATGTCCTTGCCTTCGGGCTTGATCGAAGACTGGTCGAGGTCGAAGTAGATGGGCTGGAGAGCTTCGGCCATGAGACCCTGCAGGCGGGCGCGGCGTTCGGCGACGGTGTCGCGCGGCGGCGGCGGCGGCGGCGGGGGAGGAGGCTCCACTGCGGTCTCGACCGGCGGCGGCGGCGGCGGCGGGGGAGGGGCGGCAACTTCTGTCTTCGTGCAGGCGCCGATGAGCATCGATGCTCCCAACGCGGCCAAGGCAATCGCAAATTTCCGGTTCATGGAGGCTCCTTCAGGAGTTTTTGGTGGGGAGGCTTGGGTCTCCCTCCTGGGTTGGAGGGGCTCAGATGGCTTCAATGCATGTGTAAAGCATAAATACTAGTTGGGTCCGCGATCGGCCAGTGTCGAAAAGGCTCCCTAACGCGACCACGAAGGCTGGCTGGCATCGCCGTGGAAGGAAATCTGTCTGGTTCCGGTGCCATCCGCACGGCAGATCCATATGTCGGATCGCGCACCGAACCGGCGGGTGAAAACCAAATGGCGTCCATCCGGGGACCATTTCGGCTGTTCCCCGGGTCCCAGCCATTTCTCGTCGCTCCCATCGGGGGTGATGGTCAGGATCTGGAAGTCTCCAACTTGCCTGGCGAAGGCGATCCTGTCCCCTGCGGGCGACCATGCCGCTTGGTCGTTGTAGCCGCCGATCCAGGTGATGCGGCGCAGGTTGGCGCCATCCTTGTCCATCACGTATACCTGGGGGCTGCCGGTGCGATCGGAGGTGAAGGCGATCTCCCATCCGTTGGGAGACCACGACGGGCTCACCTCGAGAGCGGGGTTGAATGTCAGGCGGACCGGCTTGCCGTTGGGGTAGGCGCGAAAGATTTCCGTCTGGCCATCGATGGAAACCGCCAGAGCCAGTTCTCCATCGATGGGACTGGGGGAGGCGGAAATCTGCATGCCGGGAACGGAGGGGAGGAACCGCACTGGCTTTCCGTTGGATTCCATCCGCCAAAGGTGGGGCCCGTTCTTGCCCAGATAGGAGGACCAGATCAGGTTGCCGTCGCGATCCCACACCGGACTCAGGTTGATGCTGCCGTTTCTGGTCGCGGTTTGTGCTCCGAAGCCGTCGTAGTCCATGGTCCAGATTTCCTTCTGGCCGTCCTTGCCGCGAGCGAAGGCGATCCTCGTCGTGGCGATCCCGCGTTCGCCGAAGATCTGGAACACCGCGTCGTCGGAAAACCGGTGGGCCAGACGGCGCAGATCCTTGGTTCGGCCCGAATAGGTCTTTTCCAAGAGCTTGTCGCGGGACGATGCATCCACCAGCTGGAAACGGATGTCCACTTCGCCATCGACGGCGCCGGGCTTCACGGATCCCGTGAGGACCGTTGTGACACCTTGCTTGGCGAAGGATGAGGAATCCCACTTGGGTGCGGTGGAGACGCGGAACCTCCCGGAAAAATCGAGGTCCGCGCGGATGATCTCCTCAGGTTTGGCGACATTGGCGAATTCCTTGACCTTGTCGACTCCCTCGAAGGGAATCACCACCAGGCCCACCATCGATTCGGATGCGTCGGAACGGAGGACGAAGTCCTCCTGGGCGAAGCAGGGCAGGGCCGCCAAGGCGAGGAGCACCGAACGGAACAACCTATTGCGAAGAATACTGGAGCACATAGCGAACCACCACCTTGTCCTCTGGCCACACGTCGGGCACCGGGGGGAACATGGAAACGGCCTGGACAGCTCGCAGGGCGATGCGATCCAGGGATGCGTTTCCGGATTTGACCTTGAGCTGCGCAAGCGATGGCTTGCCATCGCGCGCCACTTGGAAAACCACTTCCGGCATCTGGGTCACCCCGGAAAGTCCACCAGGGGCCCGCCAATTCTGCTCCACCAGGAATTTCACCCGGGAAAGCCAGAAAGCCATCGGGGAAGGAAGCCCCTTGGCGGAGCCCACGGCGAGGGTGTCTCCACCTGGGACACCCTGCTTGCCCGGCTTCGCGTCGGTTGTGGATGCCGCTGCGGTCTTCTCCGCGGAGCCCTTCTCGGTGGGCTTGGATGTCTGTGGGGCGGGAGTGGGGGCTGATGCCGTGTTGGCGGGCGTCTTGGGAGCCACTCCTGTTTCCGAAGGGGGCTTGGGCGGAGTGGCCAAGCTCGGCTTGGAAGTTTCCGGTTGGGCAGGAGGTGGGGGAGTGGAGGTCTCCGCATCCGGGGGCTTGGTGGGGTGGGGATTGCGGGCGGGAGATCCACCGTCGCCCTTTGCCGGGATGCCCACGAGTTCGAAGGCCACCGGCTTGGTCTTCCGTTGGGATTGCAAGAGCGAAAAGAGGATCAAGGACACGAACGCGATCCCGTGCACGAGCGCGGAAAGGGCAAGAAACGCCCGGAATCGAGTGTCTGCCTTGGAACGGGTCATTTTTTGGAGGGGGGATCCGTCAAAAAGCCGATCTTGGTCGCGCCCGCTTCCTGGATCGTTCCGACCGTCTCCAGGACCAGCCCGTAGGGTACGGATCGATCCCCTTCGATCAGGACCGCCTTGTCCGCGATTCCACCCCAGGCCTTCTGGAAGGATTCCCGGAAGGACTCCCGAGTGGTTTCCTCGCCGTCCACGAAGATCCGCCGTTCGCCGTCGAAGGAGACCGTCACCGATTTCTTCTCGTCCAGTGCCGGGGATTCCGCTTTGGGAAGCTCCACCTTCACCCCCTGGGTCATCAGCGGGGCGGTGATCATGAACACCACGAGGATGCAGAGGACCACATCCATCAGGTTGGTGAGGTTCATGTCGGGTTGCGGAAGGGGCATGCGCCGACGTCGCATCAGTTCGCTCCGGACAGGAATTCCCTGCGGTAGAGATTCAACACGCGGGAGGCGAAGATGACGTTGCGGGTCTCGATCTGGCGCAACCTCGCGGCCAGGAGTTGGTGGGCCGCCGCCGCCGGAAGCGCGACCAGGAGTCCGACACCGGTGGTCATCAGGGCTTCCGCGATGCCGGGAGCCACCACGTTGAGCCCGGCGGAAGCCTGGTTCCCGATCCGGAAGAAGGCGTCCATGATGCCCCAGACGGTTCCCAAAAGCCCGAGGAAGGGCCCGGATCCCGCCGCGACCACAAGCCAGCTGATCCGGTGTTCCAGGGTCGCCGCCTGCAATTCCGCCTCGCGTTCGCAGGCTTCCCGGACCAGTTCCACTCGAGTGGATTCGGAGCGACCCGCGGGATCTTCGGGAGGGAAGGTTTCCTCCTCCCGCAAGGCGGCTTCGGCGATCGCGCGCATTCCCTCGCCTCGTGTGCGGGAGACCGTCACGGGAAGGTCGGAGAAAGCCTTCACCTTGGCGAACTGCTTTTCGAACAGTTGGTCGTCGAGGTCGCGACGACGCAATTGGCTCCACTTGAGGACGATCACCGCCAAGGACAGGATGGAAAGCATGGCGAGCATGGCAAGGATGAAATACCCCTCGCTGCTCATGTTCTTCAGGAGACTGACCACTGGGAAGTCGGACATGGGCAAACAAAGTACCAAAGGAGCGAGGAGACGATCTTCCGCAACACGGCCTCGCCGATCGTGATCGATGGCCTCGCCGATGCGGTCTGGGGCAAGGCCGATCGGGGCTCGACCAATGCCGATCGGATCGGGACCAAGCCGACCTCAACCGATTTGGCCGGCCGGTACAAGGCGATGCGGGACTCGTCGTGCGTCTATCTGCTGGTGGAAATCCAGACGACTCCCTGTCCGACGTCCATGCGGATCCCCGGACTCAGCCGACTTCCGTCGCGTCCAGCCCGTATTCGCGCAGTTTGCGCCAGAGCGTGCTGCGGCCGATCCCCAGGACGTGGGCCGCCTCCGTCTGGTTGCCGTTCACCGCGTCCAGGACGCGCAGGATGTGCGCCTTCTCCACCTCGGAGAGCGACCTGAGCTGGCTCTGGATGGGGGGGTGCACTTCCTGCCCCGGAGGCAGCTGGAGAAGGGCCCTCGGGGCGTGCAGGACGGATTCGGGGAGGTCCTGGATGCGGATCTTGTCGCTTTCCGCCAGGATGACGGCGTGCTCGATCGCGTTTTCCAGTTCGCGGATGTTGCCCGGCCAAGGGTAGGTGACGATGGCCTCCTCCGTCTCGCGGTCGAATCCCGACACGTTGCGTCCGTGCACCTGGTTGTAGCGGTGCACGAAGAACCGGCACAGTCCCGGGATGGCTCCCGGGCGCTCCCGCAGCGGTGGCAGGTGGAGATGGAAGACGTTCAGGCGGAACCACAGGTCCTCGCGGAACCGACCGGCGGAGACCTCGGCCTGCAAGTCCCGGTTGGTGGCGGCCAGCACCCGGACGTCCACGATCCGCGTCTCGGTGTCGCCCACGGGGCGGACCTCGTGGGTCTGCAGGAAGCGAAGGAGCTTCACCTGGGCGGATAGAGGCAACTCGCCAACCTCGTCCAGGAACAGGGTTCCGAATTCCGCTTCCTCGAACAAACCGCGGCGATCGGCCACGGCGCCGGTGAACGATCCCTTCTTGGATCCGAACAGCTCGGACTCCACTAGGGTTTCCGGGATCGCGCCGCAGTTGACCGCCACGAAGGGGCCCGTGGGTCGGGAGCCCAGCCGGTGGACGATGTTGGCGAAGAACTCCTTGCCGGTCCCGGATTCGCCGGTGATCAGCACGGTGCTGCTGGTGGGAGCCACCTTCCGGGCCACGCGCAGGAT
>DAOPYN010000026.1:0-58263 GCA_035352895.1 Fibrobacteria bacterium
TGCGCACGAAGAGGGCTCCCGCGCCGATCCCCACCCGGATCCCGGAGCTGACGGAATCCGTCCAATCCACGAGCCAGATCCTCCCCAGGTCGGGCTGTTCCAGCGAGGCGCGCACCGAGATCGTGCCTTGGTCCGGGGAAAGGAGTCCGGTGTCGATCCGCAGGAGGGTGGAGCCGATGGGGGCGCGCCGGACCCTGCCTTCGGCGGGATCCACCAGGAATCCGCCGTCGGAAACCAGCGGCATGGTGCTTCCCGAGACCAGGTCCTCCGCGGTGTCCCCGTCCGGACGCATGCCGGCGCGGAGGGGGAAGACCAAGGCAAGACGGAATCCGTCATCTCTTTGGAACACCCTTCCAGAGGTCGAGCGACCGGACAGGATCCGGCGTGGCTGGAGGACCGCGGGATCCCTGGAGTAGGTCCACGCGGGGATGGATGCGCCCGAATCGGAAAGCGGGAACACCGGGACCACGTTCCCGAGACTGTCGGTCCATTCGGTTTCCGCCAGCGTCCATCCCTTCTCCAGGCCGGGAAGGATGAATCGTTTGGGGAGGATGCTTCCGGACACCTGGGCGCGGATCGGCGAGTGCTGGAACAGTTCGCCGGGGCGGCGCTCGTCCAGGAGGATGGAGTCGGTGGTTCCGGACGGGACCTTCAGGCTCCAGCTCGAGGATGTTCCCGCCAGCACCAGCGGTTGGGTGCCCGCGGGGAGGGAATCCAGGAAGAAGGTCCCGTCGGAGGCGACCGCCACCTGGCGCCCCAGGCCCGGGATCGCCAGGGTGGGGCTGGGCACCGTGGACTGCAGGCGGCCCGCCACCGCTCCTAGCCGCGCGAGTCTGGCCTCGTCCAGGGATGTGTCCGAGGCGAGCCTCATGTCCAACCGCAGTCCCTGGCCTCCGTCGCGGGCCTCCAGGGTCCATTCCCCGGCTTCCAGGCGGGTGGATACCCGTCCGGAGGGATCGGCCACCAGGATGAAGGTGCCATCCTGGTCCAAGGCCGTCGAGCGGCGCACCGCCACCACGGCGCCGCCGGCGGCGGAGCCGTCCTCCCGCAGGATCCTCGCCTGCAGCGCGTTGCCTGTTTCCGTTCCCGATGGGCCCGAAACCACCCGGCTGTCGTCGCAGGCGCACAGCAGCAGGCCGGCGATCGCCGCCAGGGAGGGAAGCCTGGTCGGGATCGGATCACGCATGGTGATCGTCCCGGTCGGGCAGGGCGCGGGGGATCAGGTGCAATCCCAGCTGGTAGACGCGATCCGGTTTGTCCATTCCGGAAATGGTAGCCAGAATCCGCTCGCGGAACTCCTTGAGAATCTCCACCAGCTGCGGATATCCGTCCTGGGGAATGGCCAGGGTCAGGCTGGAGAGGTCGCGCAGCTCCTTGGGGAGCGATTCGATGGCCTCGGCGGCCAGCAGCAGTCCTTCCTTGTGGAAGTGCCGCAGGACGGCGGGATCGACGTTGGGGCCGTCGCGCAGGAACGGTTCCGTGCGCCGCCACACTCCCCGCTGGTCCAGCGTGGCCAGGCCCAGGTCGGCGAGGATGGACAGGGATTGTCTCACGCGCCGCCCCGATACGGTGGGGCGGAGCCGCCTCCCGATGGCTTCGGGATCGTCCTTCACGTCGCCGCACGACATAAGCTCGCGGATCGCCACGTTCTCCCAGCTCTGCCAGTAGGCCGAATGCACGCCTTCCAGGGGGACGGGGGAGACCTTGCGCAGACCGGCCATGCGCCGGAAGCACGACTGGGCTTCCTTGTGGCTCTTGGCCTTCCCGTATTGCACCAGGATGCGGAAATACTCCGCCTGGTCGCCGGTCAGGCCCGTCACCTCGCAGATGGGTTCCACCTGCGAGGTGGCGATGTGGCGCTCGGCGGCCAGGATCTTGGAAAGGAGGCTCGGGTCCATGCCCAACCGCAGGGCCATCCAGCGGCTGGACACCACCGACGGGCGCGCGGCGCGCTCGGCGTCCAGCCAGTGGCGCATCCATTTGCGGTAGTCCGTGAACACCCAGATCGGTTCCAAGGAAGCCTCCATCCCGGAAAGATGCCATCGTCGTCCAGGCAGGGGAAGCGTGGATGGCCATCTGGTTGGGACAAGTTGTCCATGGACAGCTTGTCCATATCTTTTGGGGGGTGGCGGTCGTGGTGCCGCGGGCCGGGGTGCGATGTTGCATGGAGTCGGAACCCAACTCTCGAAAGGAGAACTCGATGCGACAGATCGCCCTTGTGCTTGGCCTGGCTTCCTTCACCCTGGCCACCCCGATTCTTTCCCAGCCTCGCAAGATCACCGGGGTCAACGTGCGGACCATCGCCTCCGATGGCCAGTACGCCCATGTGGACGCCGGAGGCATGATCTACCGCCTGGAGCGCACCGACGATGGAATCCGCAAGCTGGATTCGATCGGCTACGAAGGCAACCAGACCGAAGGAGCCTTGTACATCCGCAAGACCGAGACGCAAGGATTCCTGGTGTTCAAGGATTCGGTCTGCTCGATCGATTGGGAGTGGACCAATGTCGACCGGATGATGTGCACCGGCGGGGTTTCCCTGGGGTGGGGGGACTACACCGGAGGCATCACCATGGGCAAGCTCAACGTGTGCGGCGGGGCGGGAGCCTACACGTTCGACATCAAATCGAGCACGCCGGTGCTCCTGGATTCCCTGGACGGCCCCGACCGCAAGGTCTGCGAGGTGGTCAATCCCGACCAGATCGAGGTGCGGCGGGGGACGGACGTGATGCTCTTCTACCGTTGCCTCACTGTTTCCGAATGCGGCGACGCTACCTACGCCTCCGTGCCCACCTCCATGACCTTCAGCCGCAACCGGATCGAGTCCAACGGGGGGAACATGGTGATGCTCGACAGCTTGGGCAGGCTGGGACTTTGGGTTTCCCCGCCCACGTCGAACGTGCAGCCCATCGAGGGTTACAAGCCCGGGCTCAGGAGCGCGGCGTATCTTGCCTCCTCCCACCCGGACGGGGATGCCTTGGTCGCGGTGGGCTTCGACAGCACTCTGGTGTTCGGACGGCGCGTGGACCTGGGGCTGGAAACCCACTCCAAGATCAAGTTCGACAACACCGTACGGACGATGGACCTGGACAAGGGCGTGCTCTGGCTGCAGGTGGGCATGGACATCGTGTCCTTCGACATCCAGGAGGCGATCAGCTCCGTCGATCCGTCTTCGGGAGCGAAGATCGCCTGGCTGCATCGCTCGGGCAGGAATCTGGAGATCCATCCGGGCAACCCCGGGGAGGAGATCCGCATCCATCGGTTGGATGGGGTGCTGGAGGCGAGGTTCCAGGCGGGTTCGGGGCCGGTGCGCTGGGTCGCGCCGGGACCGGGCATGCGGATCGTGCGGGTGGGGGCGTCCGCCAGGACCGTTCTGGTGCCTTGACCTGGGGCGGGTGGGAGGTTGGCGGAATCGGACCGGATGCCTTGACATACAGTGGGGTCTCGCCTACTTTTCCCTCTCCACTCACGGAGCGTTCGTCTAGTGGTTAGGACGCCGCCCTCTCACGGCGGTAGCAGGGGTTCAACTCCCCTACGCTCTGCTTTCAAAGCACAAGAAGGCCGCCCCTCCGGGCGGCCTTCTTCGTTTGAATCCACCCAGGAAGGATGGGGCTCCATCACGAACGCACCCGCAAGGGTGGCCTTCTTCGTTTCCGATGGTCTTTGGTCAGCGGAACGAAAGCCCCCGGAACACGGCCTGGGGACCCGCACCGACCAACCAGATGCGGCCCAGGGTGAGATGACCGTCGGAGATGGCCGTCCAGGTCATTCCGTAGACGTGGCGATAGTCGGAGACGGGCGCGTCGCAGGAGAGGGAGGAGAGCGGAACCTCGATGGTGGCCAGATCCGCCCCCAGGGCGATGGGCGCGTGGCAGGCGGTGACCTCGCCCGAGGGGGCGAGCACCGCCAGCTGGAACAGGAGGTTCCCGCCGCCGGCGGCGCGGAAGCGCACGTGGGAGATCCTCGAAAGATCGGCGCTGCGGGACGTGTCGCCGGTCTCCTTCGATCCGTCCAGCTCCACTCCCACCATCGCCCATCGGGACGTCCGCAGGGGATCCAGGTGGAAGCCGACGTCCAGACAGAATCCGTCAGAACAGGGCGCGCGCGCCTCCTCCATCCGGGAAGGGGTTGTGGAGGAGGAGCCTCCGTTGGCGGAGTCGGTGGCCAGGAACCACCAGCCCGAGCCCAGCAGGGCGCCGTAGCGGTTGCGCAGCTGGGCTCCGGAGAAATCCTCCAGGAGCACGGAATCGATGTCCGGCGCGAGGAGGGTGTCCAGCGACGGCGCCGCCAGGTCCACCTGCCCCAGGAGCGCGATACCGGAATCCGTCCTGGCCACCACCGAATAGCCGCCGCGGGCGATCCCCGCGAAGAGCCAGTTTCCGTCTGCCTGGCGGGATGCCTGGTATCCGGTCTGGGCCAGGCGCAGGGCGTGGATGGTTCCCAGGCCGCCGCTGGTGCGCACCCGCAGCCGCACGCCGTCTTCCGCGACCAGATCGTGTAGGGAATCGGATCCGGCGACGATCCCCATCCGTCCGGCCAGGACGGTGTCGGACAGTTCCAGCATCGCCTTGGTGCCGGAAGGGAGGGACAGATGGACGCGCCCCTGATCATCCGTGAGGCCCGCGGCCAGGACGGGGGAGCCGCCTTGGGCGACCAGCGTCCGCCAGTGGCCGTCGCGGGCCACGGCCTGCACGCGCACGCCGGAGATCGCCTTGCCGTCCCTGTCCAGGATCCGCGCATTGATTCCGGATGTTTCGGTGCTGGGACCTTCGGCGGAAGGGTTTTCCGAACCGCAGGCGGTCAGCAGGCCCCAGAGGAGGGTCGCGAGCAGGGCGTGGAAGAGGGGGCGGTGCACGGTTCAGATCTCCCGCGACAGGGGGAACAATTGGATCCCCAGGTGGTGGATGGCGTTCTCGCCGGAATCGGCGGAGGCGATGGCCTGGATGCGTCGCCGGAAATGGAGGATCTCGGCTTCCACCTTGCGGCGGCCCTCCGGGGAGAGGGACATGGTGAGGCTGGAGATCGACCGTTGGTCGCGGGGAATCCGCTCCACCGAGCGGGCGGCCAGCTGGAGGGTGGAGAGGTGGAACTGGTCGACCTGCACCGATTCGACCGCCTCGCCGGTGGTGAGGTTCCGTGCGTCGGTGCGCACCCAGAGTCCGTTCTCCTCGCGGATCAGCCCCAGCCTGCGCAGGAGGGCGATGGATTCCTCGGCCTTGGCGGTGGGAATGGGGGGGCGCAGGCGCTTGGCCAGCGAGCGGTAGTCGCCGTCGAAGGGATGGATGAAGAGCAGCTCCAGGATGGCCGTGTGGTGCCATCGCTCGAAGAACTGGAAATCCTCGCGGGACACCCGTCTGGAGGTGGTTTCGCGGAGGGAAGCCAGGCGTTCCAGGTGGCGACGGCGCTCCTTCACGGTCTTGGATCGCTGGTGGAGCACCAGAAGCTCCAGGTAGTCCGATTCCTTGGCGTCCAACCGCAGGAAGGCGGCGAAGCGCAGCGCCATGGAGGGGGTCATGCCCGCTTTGCCGTTGAGAACCTGGGTGAAGTAGCTCGCCGACCGGAACCCCACCTTCTGGGCGATGAACCGGCAGGAAAACCGCGGGTCGGCGGCGCGGCGCGCTTCGTACAGGTCGCGCAGGAAGGCGCGGTAGTCCAGATAGTCGAAGACCCGGATCTCCGTGGGAGGCTTCCTCGCAGTATGTGTAGAAGAATCTTCCATTCCTGAGGACATCGTTCGGGTATGGTAATCAAAAAGATGTCAGGAAACATCGATATTTTCAGGCGACAAAAGTGTGTAGGAAATTCTACACAGAAAACGGAATCTGGGCGGGGAAAAGAAGGATTGGCACACTCGTTGCAGCCTCAAAAACGGGTTCGCCGGGGGCCAACCTCCAGGTAGGTTCCCGCGACAGATCCGCGGGATGCAGGGTATCCTGGGTTCCGTTTTCCTTCTTCGAGGTACAACGATGATCGTTTCTTCCAGGTCCTGGATCGGACTCATGGCCGTCGCCACCATCGCGGGTGGGGCGGTCACCAAGGTGACGCCGGGATCGGCCGCGATGGACGTCCCCGGGCTCAACGTCGGGCGCGTGACCGGCACGGTTCTGCCCATCTGGAATCCCGCCACCACCTACGAGGGGCTCAAGCGCGGCCTGGTGGAGCAGGAGTACAAGGTGTTCCGCTTCCCCAACGGGAGCGCGTCCAACAGCTACCACTGGAACGGTGCGGGTTCCTACGATTCGGTCGGAATCTGGCATCCCGATTCCGCCAAGGTCCTGCCGGGATTCATGAGCGACACCCGCTACCGCGGGACCACCAAGAGCAACTACGGATCCATCTTCCATTCGTCGATCACCGACGGCGCCGATTCCACCTTCTGGTGGAGCGATCCCTGGGGAGGCGACCAGCCCTGGGTGATGCTCGACTTCGGAGCGGATTCCACGGTGGATTCGGTGCGCATCGCCTGGGGGGCGCTTCGTCCCGACAGCGTGGTGGTGGGAACCATCGCCAACTCGGACTGGAGCGGCTACCGCGGCATCGACGGTGTCCTGGCGCCCCTGGCGCGCGTGGCGGTGGCGGAGTCGGTCAGCCTGGTCTCCTTTTCCGCCAAGGCCGTGCGGTTCCTGGTGGTCAAGCCCCTGGGCGTGAAGCCCCAGGGCGTGCAGATCGCCGAGGTGTCGGCGTGGAAGAAGGGCGTGAAGGTCACGAAGAACCTTCCTTCGCAGGCCACCCAGACCCCGGTGCGGGCCATGGGCGCGCACCCCGGGAGCACCCGCCAGACCGGGTGGGTGGATGGCACGCCGCCGTGGACCTTCGCGATGTTCATGGATTACCTCAAGGCCTTCCCCAACGCCGAGGCCATGATGTGCGTGAACTACGGCACGGGCACCCCCGAGGAGGCGGCCGCCTGGGTGAAGTACGCCAATGTCGAGCAGAAGCTGGGCATCAAGTTCTGGCAGGTGGGCAACGAGATGGACGGAAACTGGGAGGAAGGCGGTCCGGTGGATGCGCGCCAGTACGCCGTGAAGTTCCTGGCCTACGCCCGCGCCATGCGCGCGGTGGATCCCTCCATCGTGATCCTCGGGCCGGTGCAGGCGGGAATGGAATTCGCCACCTCGGCCTCCGGCCATCTGGACGGCACCAGCTGGACCGAGGAAGTGCTGCGGATCGTGGGCGAGGCGGAAGCCAAGGACGGCGTGCGGTACCTGGACGGGTTCGATTTCCACGCCTATCCCTACTGGACGGCCACCAAACCGACGGCGCGCGAGGCGCTGAAGGCCATGCAGGGTCTCCGGAACAACCTGGACACCCTCGACGCGATGATGAAGCGTCGCCTGAAGGATCTGGGGACGCGCCTGATCTGCATGTCCGAATTCAACATGTCGGTGGTGAGCATGGATCTCCTCATGCGCCACGAGAACGCCCTGGGCAACGCGAGCATGCTCTCCCAACTGGTCGACAAGTTCGGCGGCAACGCCATGTCCATCGCCTGGGAGTCCTTCGACGGCGGCGCCACCGGATCCATCGAGACCGGAGGCACCTTCGGCGCCCTTTCGCTGTTCGCCGATCCCAGGTCGGGGTCGGCCTCTTCCGACCGCTACGTTCCCAACGCTCCCTACTGGGGGAACTGGATGGTCTCCAAGCTGTGGGCGATCCCCGGCGCCAAGCCGGTTCCCACCAAGGTGGAGGGCAGCCTGAGCCTGGAGTCGCATCTTCTGGCCAACGGCGCGGACACATCCTATCTCCTGATCAACATCGCCCCGACCGCCTGCTCCACCCAGGTGGCCAACGTGTCCGGCGGGTGGAGCTACACGTTCTCGTCGCGCAACTACACCTGGAACCGCTCCGACGACCAGGGCTTCGCCTTCCCCAACGCCGGCGTGTCGGCGCGGCCCCTTCCCGCCGGATGGAATGGCGTGGTGGAGGTTCCCGCCTTCGGGATGGTGGTGGTGCGCAAGAGCCCCGCGATCCAGGCGGCAAGCGCGGGAGCCGGCCATCTGGTGAACTTCACGGTCGAGCAGAAGCAGCTGCAGCTGGGCGACACCCTGCGGATCTCGGGATCGTTCGTCCGCGTGGCGTCGGCCCCGGTTCCGGTGGCGGTCGTGGGAGACACAACGGTGGTCCTGGGTGCCGTGGATGGTACCTGGGACGGCGACATGGAAGGCTTCTTGGCGAGCGTCCCCACCGAACTGGTGGGCGAGGGCATCCACTGGGTCAAGGTGGGCGAGACGGATTCCGTCAAGATCGAGATCACCGGCAAGGTGCGTCCCACCGTGTGGGTGGACCGCTTCAACGACATGGCCATGGCCTCCGAGCAGCCTTCCGGCGCCAAGTGGTTCAACTGGCACGCCGACGAGGCGGAGGACTCGGCCGTGTGGGAGATGTCCTTCGTGCCCCGCGACGGGAACACCAACGCTCTCCTGACCTCGGCCTTCCTGGTGCAGCCCGATTCCCTTTCCTACACCGTGGTCGGGTTCACCGGCGTGCCCCTGGACAGCCTCCTGGTGTCCAATTCCATCGGCGTGCAGTTCCAGTACCTGGCCAAGCACGGGAACGCGGGGACCTTCTCCCTGGGGGTTCCCACCGACACGGTGAAGGACTACCAGGATTATTCCATCAACCTCACCCGTGCCGATTCCACCTGGGTCACCAAGCGCGTGCTGTGGGCGGACTTCTCGCAGCCCAGCTGGGCCGTCCAGTGCGGCCCGCTGCGTCCCCACCAGATCAACCAGCTGAGCTTCCGCATCCAAGGGGCCGGCAAGGCCGTCCTGATGCTCGACAACATCGTGCTCCTGGGCACTTCCGGCGATTCCGCCGTCAAGCTCGCTCCCTTCGGGCGCCAAGCCGCCTGGAGCGTGGTCCGCGGCAAGGGCGCCTGGCAGATCCGGATTCCCGCCGGAGCCAAGGTGTCGATGGTGGGGTTGGATGGGCGTCGCCTGGCCTCCTTCGCCGCGGAAGCCTCCGAGCGCACCGTGGCCTGGAAGCCCAAGGGCGCGGGTGTGGTCTACGCCGTGATGGAAAGCATGGGTCACCGCGACCAGAGGATCCTGCCCAACCTCCGCTGAACCGACAGCCATCGAAGGGTGCATGACACGCGCCATCGCAGCGCCTCGGCGAAACCGCCGGGGCGCTTTTTTCGCGTCGATGTCGAATCCGGATGCGAGGGCAAGGGAACAAAAAACCCTTCCGGGCGGATAGCCCGGAAGGGTTCGGAACGGAGAGAGAGAGATTCGAACTCTCGGTGGGTTTCCCCACACACGCTTTCCAGACGTGCACCTTCGACCACTCGGTCATCTCTCCAACAAGGAGCGAAAAGATAACACAACCTCCCGGCTTTCGGGAGGGCTCACTTCAGAGATCCAGTTGCGACACTTCCGCCCAGGCGGCTTCCTGTTCCTTCACCAGCCGGTCGCGTTCGGCCAGCGATTTGGAGGAGGTTTCATAGTCGTCGAAGAACCCGGGGGTGGCCATGGTCTCGTCCAGCCGGGCCAGCTCCTGATCCAGCTTCTCGATGCGCGCTTCCAGGTCCTCCAGGCGCTTCTTGCGCCGCCGTTCCTCCTTCTGTGCCTCGCGGTCGATGGGCTTGTTCTGCGCCGCCGGGGAAGCTTCGGCGGCGGGGGGTGGCTTGGTCTCCTTGGCCTTGGGTTCCTTCTTGGCCGCGGCGGGGGTCGAGCCCGCTTGGCGCCGACGGGCGTCGAAGTCGGCCAGGTGGGAGAGTCCCGGGGCGTCGCCGTCGCCGGCCACCGCCAGGTATTCCTCGTAGGTGCCGGGCCAGTCCACCACGCGTCCTCCGCCCACCGCCAGAATCCGTCCGGCCAGCTCGCGGGTGAAGAGGCGGTCGTGGCTCACGAACACCAGGGTTCCCGGCCAGGCCTTGAGCGCATCCACCATGGCCTCGCGGGTGGCCAGGTCCAGGTGGTTGGTGGGCTCGTCCAGGAGGAGCACGTTGTTGGGCTGCAGAAGCAGAAGCCCCAGGCGCACGCGCGCCTTCTCGCCGCCAGAGAGCACGCGGTAGGGTTTGTCGGCGTCCTCGCCGGAGAACAGGAGGTTGCCCAGGAGCGTGCGCACCTTGGTGCGGAGCGTGCCCTTGGGGGCCGCGTCGTAGAGGATGTCGCCGATCTGCCGGTCCATCTCGTCCTCGGGGAGGTCGTCGTACTGCGCGAACAGCCCGATCTCCGTCTTGGCGCCGATCCCCAGCTCGCCGGAGGTGGGCGGGAACTTCTGCGAGAACAAGTGCAGCAGGGTGGACTTGCCCGCGCCGTTGATGCCCACCAGGGCCACCTTCTCGCCGCGGTTGATCGAGAACTCCAGTCCCTGGAGCACCACCTTGTCGCCGTAGCTCTTCCCCACGTCGCGCAGGATGTACGGATAGGCGCCGCTTTCGGGCGGAACCGGAAAACGCAGCGCCACCCGGCTCACCTCGGGAGGCAGCTCGATGCGCTCGATCTTGTCGAGCAGTTTCTGTCTGCTCATGGCCACCGACGACTTGGTGGAGGTGGCCTTGAAGCGCTGGATGAAGCGCTCGGACTGCGCGATGTCCGCCTGCTGTCGGTCGTAGGCGTTCTTGAGGGTCTCCAGCCAAAGGGCCTTGTCGGCGCGGAACTTGGCGTAGGGGACCGGCCACGAGCGGGCCTTGCCCAGCTCCAGCTCCACGATCCGGTGGGCCAGGTTGTCCACGAAGGAGCGGTCGTGGGTGATGAACAGGACGCTGGCCGGCATGCTCTTGATGTGGTTTTCCAACCACATGATGCTTTCCAGGTCCAGGTGGTTGGTGGGTTCGTCCAGCAGGAGCACGGAAGGACGGCGCAACAGCACCTGCGCCAGGGCCGCGCGCATGCGCCAGCCGCCGGAGAAGGAGCTCAGCGGGCGGTCCTGCTCGCTCTGCTTGAAGCCCAGGCCCGCGAGCACCGTGCGGGCTTCGCTTTCGAAGCTCCAGCCCCCGCCCACCGCCAGGCGGTCGTGCAGGTGGCCGTATTCCTCGTAGTCCTCGTCGGTGGCCGTGCCGTCGGTCATCCGGTGCTCGATCTCCTCGCAGCGCTCGTGGGCGCGCTTGAGCTCGTCGAAGGCGCTGCAGGCGTACTCGAAGACGGTCCCGCCGCCATCGGCGGTGGCCTCGGCGGCTTCCTGGGCCAGGTAGCCCACGATCTCGCCGCGTCCCAGGGCGATTTCGCCGGCGTCTGGCTTCTGCTGGCCGGAGATGATCTTCAGGAGGGTGGATTTGCCCGCTCCGTTGATGCCGAAGAGAGCGACGCGTTCGTTGTCCTCCACGCGCAGCGAGACATCCTGGAAGATGTCGCGCGCGCCGAAGGAGAGCCGGATGTTGGAAAGGTCGATCATCCTAGATTCCTCGATAGAATGGGATGTAGCGCGCCCAGAACGCGCTGCGGATTGGCTTGGCGGGCGACGAGGCGCACCCTTGTCAGGTGCGGTGAGGAGACCGTACGAGCCAAGATGTGGTGCGGGCTGGGATGCGATACGCCCAAGGCTATGGAGGGATCTAGGATCATTGCGGGGCCAAAGGTAACCGCCCGGAACGCGGGCGGGGTCGGGGAACCCTCAGCGGGACGAGGTCGGGCGGGTTTCCAGGTAGAGCGGGCTGCCCATGGAGTCCACCCAGATCTGCTGGGTGGTCATGCGGGCGGCCAGCCGCACCCGTTGCGCGATGGCGGAATCCTCGAAGGCGGTGTACCGGCCGTCGGGCGTCCCGCGCCAGACGGGACCGGACAGCGAGGGGGAATAGAGGTCGATCGAATCCGAGTGGTATTCCCATTGGCCGTCCTTGAAGAACAACGCTCCGCGCGGGGTGGTGTCCCGCAGGGAACGACCCTGGAAGTGCGAAGGGGCGCGGATGCCGGCCAGGTCCAGGAAGGTGGGGCCGATGTCGGTCTGGGATGCGGTCAGGTCCAGCCGGCCCTGGGGGAGTCCCAGCGCGCGGTCGGGGCTGAAGACCCCGATCCAGGTGGCCGTGCGCTCGGAGGCCAGGCCTTCGGGGCGCTCGAGGTCGGCCGGAGTCACGGGGAAGCCGTGGTCTCCGCAGACCAGGAACACCGTGCGCTGGAAGTCGGGTCGGCGGGAAAGTCCGTCCAGGAGCCGTCCCAGCTGCGCATCGAAGTATTCGAGGGCGGCTTCGAAGCGTTCGGCGTCGGTGCCGCGGGGCAGGTCCGGCCGCCAGCCGGCGGGGGTGTGGAACGGGGCGTGGGTCGTGTGCGTGGTCAGAAGGAGCAGGTAGGGCTTGCCCGGAGGGGTGGAATCCAGGACCCGCAGGGCGCTGGAGACGATGACGGAATCCGACCGTTCGCTCCCGTTGTTCGGATCGTACTCGACGTGCCGGAACCAGCGGCGCAGCCAGGGCATCTGGTTGTCGAAGGTGGGGTCGGATCCGCTGATGGCGATCTTGTTCCAGGAACTGTCGGGGAAGTACTCGGGAAATCCCTTGAGGAGGTTGCCGGTGGAACTGGTGAAATAGTTCCGGTGGGGATGGCTCCAGAGTCCCAGATGCGTGCTGGCCACGCCGTAGACCGAGGGGAAGCCGTTGGTCCGGCCGCGCAGGTACCAGGCGCCGCCTAGCGATTCCAGCCGCCGCAGATTGGGGAGGGTGCCGGGCTTGGCGTGGATCGCGCCGACCACGTCGCGCGAGAACGATTCGACGAGCAGGAACACGAAATTCACCGGGAGGGAGTCCATCCCCGAGCAGTCCTGGTCGATGCCGTCGGATGGGATGTCCTTGCCTCCGGGGTGGGATGCGGAGTCCCCGTCGTCGCAGTCCCTGCGGCGATCGAAGCCGTCCCCGTCGGAATCCACCAGGCATCCCGCTGTGGTCCAGCCGCGCTGGCAGGCGTATTCCAGCGGCATGTGCAGGAAAGGATGGCCGGGCGGGGTCCAGGTCGTGGAATCCGTCGGGCGAAGATGCAACCCGCGGAAGACATCCATGGCCGAGCGTTCGTCCACGGGTTCGACTTCTCCCAGCCAGAGGGCGGCCAGGTCGCGTCCGATCACGTAGGTGGGCGGCAGGGTCCGCTCGATGCGGTTGGTCGTGTGGTTGAGCCACCAGGGCGTGGTTCCCAGTGCCCCCGAGGCCAGGGCCAGGATCAGGAGGCTTGCGGGATGCGTGCGGTCGGGGCGTGCACCGCGCACGCAAAGGAAGAGGACGGCGAGCCAAGCGAGAGCCAGGACGACGGATCGCGCGATGCCCGCGGGATCGATCTGGAGGCTGAGCCAGGTGGTGCTGTCGAGCACCGCCTGCGGCCTCAGGTAGGTGCCTAGATAGGACAGGGTGGCGTGTTGGCGGAAGAAGCGGAGGATCTCGAGGTCCAGCTGGCCCCAGACCAGATAGGCGCCCGCGAGGATCGCCCCGATCCGGAGCCCGACGCGGGGCTTCCAGAGTCCGATCAGGGCCGCGGGAAGGAGGATCTGCGCCAGGGCGCCGCATTCCACCAGGGCGTGGAAGGGGAGGAATCGGTCGATCCGCGCGACGATCGGTGCGCCGAAGGGGTCGGCGAACACGTAGTGGGTCGCCAGGGAAATGGTGCGCAGGATGGCGGCCATCAGCCAAAGCAGCGGGATTCCCCAGCGCGAAGACAGGGCGCGCCGCAACATCATCGCCGCAGGCTTTCCAGCACGGCCACGGTCTCCACGTGGGTGGTGCGGGGGAACATGTCCACGGGCACGGCGGACACCGTCCGGTAGCTGCGCGAAAGGCGCTCGATGTCGCGGGCGAGCGAACGAGGGTCGCACGAGACGTACACCAGACGGGGAATCCCCGAGGATTCGATCGCGTCGGCCCCGGCCTCTTCCAGTCCCTTGCGGGGCGGGTCCACGACCAGGCAGTCCCAGCCTTCGCGCACCAGTCCCGCCAATCGCTCGGAGGCGTCGGCCCGCACGAAGTGCATGTTGGTCACGCCGTTGGCCTTGGCGGCGGCGCGGCCCGCCTGCACCGAGCGCGGGTTCTCCTCCAGCCCCAGCACTTCGCTGCAACGGTCGGCCACCCACATCCCGATGGTCCCCAGGCCGCAATAGGCGTCCAGCACGCGCGAGCCTTCGCGGATCCCCTTGCGGACCTCTTCGTACAGCCGCGGGGTCTGGAAGGGATTGATCTGGAAGAACGTGGACAGCTCGATGTGGTAGGTGTGCTTGCCCAGCTTCTCTTTGATCCAGTCGCGGCCCCACCAGGGCTGTTCCACTTCGCCCAGCACCACGTTGGTGGAACGCTCGTTGATGTTCTGCACCACGCCCACCAACTGGCCGTCCTCGCCGGGAAGCGCCTTGGATGTGGCCTGCAGGAGGGTCTTGAGGAGGGCCCGGTAGTGGGTGGGGCGTGGTCCGTTGGTCACCAGGCCCAGAAGGATCTCGCCGGTGCCTTGTGCCTTGCGCATGAGCACGTGGCGCAGGAAGCCCTGGCCCGAGCGCTCGTCGTAGATGGGGATGCGCTCGCGGTTGGCCCAATCGCGCACGGCCATGCCCAGCCGGGTGAGGGCGGGGTCCTGGATGCGGCATTCCATCTGGTCGATCACCTGGTGCGATTCCCGGGCGAAGCAACCCAGGGTGGCGATCTGGCGCTTTCCCTCCATGCGGAAGGCGAAGGGCAGCTGCACCTTGTGGCGCCAGCCGACGGAGACGGGCGAGCCCACGATGGGAGCGACCCGGATCCCCAACGGGCCCAGGAGCTCGCGGACATGGCGTTCCTTCTCCGACAGTTCCTCGTAGTAGGGACGGTGCAGGAAGGAGCATCCCCCGCAGATGGGGAAATGCCGACAGGGAGATGAATTGAATTCTGGAGTGGCCACGTGCGGTGGCAAAGATAGGGCTTTCGCATCGCACAAAGACCCTTTACATGCGAAAGGGGCTGCCGTATATTTTCTCACCTCGACGAAACGAACCGCTCCGCGGGACGCAAGAATCGAGGATACATCGGGGTTGTAGCTCAGTTTTGGTAGAGCACCACAATGGCATTGTGGGGGTCAGGGGTTCGAATCCCCTCAGCTCCACTCGATGAGAAAAGGCCTTCGGCACCCGCCGAGGGCCTTTTCGTTTTGTCCGCCGCGGGTCGTGGTGGGGTGCGGGGAACGAACCGCTCGACGGAACGGAAGAAGGAAACATCGGGGGGTGTAGCTCGATTTCGGTAGAGCACCACAATGGCATTGTGGGGGTTCAGGTTCCGTCCGAATCGGCGTCGAGCTCGTCTGGACCGGCTGCAGGTCCGCAGCGCTTTGTCGGCCTGCATCGGCGGGTCGAAGGACCCGCCTCTTCGGCCTTCGTGCGCTGCGGCGCCTTCGCTCGGCCCATCCATCGCCCTCGCTCGATTCGGCCGGAACACGGGGGTTCGAATCCCCTCAGCTCGATGAGAAAAGGCCTTCGGCACCCGCCGAGGGCCTTTTCGTTTTGTCCGCCGCGGGTCGTGGTGGGGTAACGGGGAACGAATCGCTCGACGGAACGGAAGAAGGAAACATCGGGGGGTGTAGCTCGGTTTTGGGAGAACAGCACATGTACATCCATGCGAGCCAAGCTCGTGCCAAGGATGTGTATGCGAGATGCCATCCGCTGGATGCGAGTGCGACGGAAGTTGACGATGTCGCAGGGCGTGGACGGGATAAATCACTTCGGGTCAGATTCCCCGAAGCCTGTCCTGAGTCTGACGAATGGCTTGCCCCTCGGCATCGCTCGGTACAGGCTTCGTGACCCGAAATCGCAGGCCGAGAAAATGCCCCGCAGCAAAGCTGCGGGGTGGTTCATTTTGAGACCATGAGCAAGCTCCCCAAGCCCGCCCGATCCAAGCGAAGCGCCGTGGTCTCGGATATCTCGCTGGACCAGTCCATCAAGGATCTTCTGACCCGTTACCCGGTGGACGCCTGGCGCTTCCTGCTGCCCGACCTTGCCCGCAAGCTGGGCGATCCGATATCGTGGGAATTCTTGCGGTCGGAGACGCGCAAGCACGATTTGAAGCGCAAGGGTTACGTGATGGATTTGCCCATCCGCTACCGCTTCGGCAAAGGGCGCGAACTGGTGGTGGTCGTGCTGGTGGAACACTGGGCCACCTCGCGTTCGGTCAACCTCCATCGCACGGCCCATTACGTCCTGGACCTGATGGAGCGGGATCCCGGGTGTCCTGTGGTTCCCGTCGCCTTGGTGACTGACCTCAAGCCAGGAGCGATTCCGGAGCGTCTTCAGCTGGACGATCTGGTAGGTGGCGTCCCGATCCTGACCTTCCGGCATCGCACCCAGGTCGTGGCTCAAGAAGACCTGATGACCTGGCGTCGTCGCTCCAACGTGGTGGCGGCAGTGCTGACGATGGCGTTGCGCGGGACGATGTCCCTGTCCGACCGCGCCCGACTGGCGTTTCTGGAGCTGGAGAAGCTGGTCGATGCAGAAGAAGTCCAGAGACTGTCCCCTTTGGTCTTCCAAGTGGGTAGATTGGATGCAGAAGAACAGGAAAGGATCCAAGCCATGAAGTCGACACTGCCGGAGCCGCACTTCTTCAAGGCCCTGAAGGCCAAGGGCGAGCAGAAGGGCAAACTGGAAGGCAAGTTGGAAGATGCGGCCAAGATGCTGGAGCATGGCATGAGCTGGGACGTGATCACGGACATCACCGGCCTGAAGCCTGCTGACTTGAAGAAGGCATCGAAAGGCGCTTCAGCCAAGAAGCTTGCCAAGAAGTAACCCGGTTCCAAAGTCGCATGGAATCCGGCGCCCTGGTCTCCCAGCGAGATCGGGGCGCTTTCGGTTCAAGGGGCGCGGCACGGAGCTCCCCTTTGATCCGTCCTGATGGACATGGTCCGCCCTGGCGGAGGCGGCGTCAATCCTCCTTCGGGGGATGCCTGCGGTAGCGCGCATCGGCGGTGAGCTCGCGCAAGAGCTCCTGTGGCGTTCCCTGCTCGCTGGCCAGGGTCTGGAGGATGATCCGGGTGTCGTTGGGGTGGTAGTCGGTGTACTTGCCGTAGGTCTTCCAGAACCAGCGCCTCAGGAAGGCGCGGTTGGCCGCGAAGTCCTGCCGGATCATCGCCTGGAGGATGCCGGTGCGGACGAAGGATCCTTCCCGCGGCGTCGAACGGAATTCCTCGGCGAACCGGTCGCGCGCCCGGACGGGATCGATCCGGAAGAGGAGTTCGGCCGCGAAGTCCTGCGCGGGGAAGGTGAGGAACTCCTCCTTCCAGTAGCGGTGGCAGAGATCGAATGTCCGTTTTTTGTCGGGGTGGCGGACGATGCGCCCGGTCTGCGTGGCCAGAAGGACGTGCCCCAGCACGCGGTAGGGCAGCAGATCCTCGGTGCGCGAGGTGCGCTCGTAGGATTCCGAGGCTTCGCGTCCCAGCATCCCCAGGAGGTCTCCGGTGTCCAGCCGGTTGGCCACCGCCGCCATCGCGTGCTCCACCCGCAGCCTCCGGAGGCGGGTGGCGGAGTCCGGCCGGAAGTCGGGCTCGGGAAGGTGCGGATCGTAGGGGGATCCCTGGAAGACGGAATCCGACATTCCCATGGAACGGACGAACGCTTCCGTGGCCTCGTCGTCGCGGGGGACGAGCGGGAATTCGTCCATGTCCATCCGGAAGAACCGCTTGGTCAGAAGGAGGATCTCCAGGAGCCGGCGTGGATCGGAGGACAGTTCCCGAAAGTCCGCTTCGGCGACATTCTCCTTCCAGGCCCAGCGCAGGAATGGATTGGTCCTGCGCTGTCTGGACCAGTCTTCGTAGTCGTCGGCGTTGCGGAAACGCTTGCCGTGGAGGCTGCCAAGGCACTGGGCGGCGAACTCGCGCCGGGGCAGGGTCCGCCAGAAGTAGACGGTAGTGCGCGGCGGGACCGGAAGCAGGGAATCCGGCTGGAGCAGGTGGTTTTCCTCCAAGGCCCCTTCATCGGCGTAGGAGGGGATCTCGACGGGCGGGCTCTTGGACGACAACTGGCTGTCCAGGATCCCCTCGATGCCGTTGCCGCCTTGGAATGTCAGGTACAGGATGGCCAGAGGGGAAAGGCTGTCGTCTTGTCGCGCTTTCTTGCGAGCCTCCTCCATGAGTCGTGCGAACCGTGCGCTGTCGGTGCCTTCAAGGAGGGAAAGACGGCTGACCTGGTACATCCAGCCGGGCAGGGACGCCAGGTATCCGACGTTCCCCGTGCTCTTGGCCAGTCGGAGCGTCCTGTCGATCTCGCGGAAGTAGTCGGCCGGAGCGACCGTGTCGAAATCCGTCGTGGCGAGGTCTTCGTGGAGCTTGTTCCAGACGCCGCGAATCAGGAGGAAGGAGGCATCGTCCGGGTGGATGGCCTCCCTGCCCGCGCGGCGGGCGCACGCGTCCAGCAGAGAGTCGTTTCCGCGCCACAGGCCCAATTGGTTGCGGATACCCATTCCCCAGCCCATGTGGAAGGAGATCAGGTCGCACCTGGGATAGCTCTTCAGGTAGTCGGCATCCTCCTTCTTCAGGTTCCTGACGAGCTGGTCGACCGCGGCCTCGAAGGTGGTCGGCGGGTTCCTTGGAGGGCTTGCGCGATCCTTGGGGGGTGCCGCCCAGGTCGCGACGCAGAGGGAAACCCCCAAGAGGGCCCGGAAACGCAGGGGTGCGGTGGGGAACATGGGGGCTCCGGCGGAAGTTCTGTCAGAAACCGTCCGCGATCTCGCGGGCCTTGGCGTTGGCGTTGGGTTTGGTGGCGTCCACCTGCTGCTTGCGCTTGGCGCCCTGGAGTTCCTGCACCACCAGCCATTCGCCCAGCTTCCTGCCGGCGCCCGATCCGTCTTCCTTCTGGTCCCTGCAGGAGACGCGCTGGATGACGGCGAAGGGGGTGTTGCCGCGCAGGCGCCATTCCACCATCCTTCCGTAGCTGGCGATGGGGCAGTCCTCGGGGTGCAGGGATGCCACCGTGGGACCTCCCTTGCCGTCTACGACGCCGCGCACGCTGCTGAAGAGGGAATACGACTCGTAGATGCGGTAGCCTCCCGGGCCCTTGCAGTCCTGGGGGATGTCGGAGCCGGAAGGGACGGAGGATTCGTCGATCGCGTCGCCGCAGTCCTTGTCCATGTCCGTGTAGCGGCTGGTGACGTCGGCCTGGGCGGAAAGCGCGAGGCTGGTCAGGAAGGCGAGGAAGACGCGCATGGGGACTCCAGGGACAGAGGGGACGCGCCGCGGCGGAGCTGCCGCGACCCGGACCGCAATCGTAGATCCCTCAGGGAGCCACGGGCAAGCCCTGCGAGCGCCAGGCGTTCATCCCTCCCACCACGTGCTGGAGGTCGGAAAAGCCCAGGCTCTTCATGATGTCCAGGGCCTGGCCGCTGCGGTTTCCCGAGCGGCACACCAGCAGGATCTTTTCCTGGCGCGGGAGCTTGGCGATCTTCTCCTGGAAGTCCGGCGAGTGGAAGTCGATCAGGGTGGCTCCCGCGATGTGCCCGGTGGCGAATTCGCCGGGGGTGCGCACGTCCACCAGATGGAAGGTCTTCTTTGCGCTGTCGGCGCGGATCAGGCTGTCTGCGACGGCGGGAGACAGGTTCTCCCCGCGCGATCCGGCGGCGGTGCAGGAGGCGGTGGCCAGGAGGACGGACAGGAAGGCGAGACGCAGGATCATGGAGAGATTCCTTTCGTGCGGATGGTTCCGGAAAGTTGCAAAGGATGTTTCAGGTGCTGCGGCAGGAAGGACAGAGATCGCGCATGGCCCAGAACAATACGCCAAAGCCCACCCAGCGCAACCAGTCCAGCGCGGGGAACTGGTTGGCCGCCCAAAGCAGGCCCAGAGCGGCGCCCAGCTTGGCGAAGCGGTGCCAGGCGGGGCTTCCCAGCGCAGTCGCGGTGGCCT
This sequence comes from Fibrobacteria bacterium, assembly GCA_035352895.1. GTDB lineage: Bacteria > Fibrobacterota > Fibrobacteria > UBA5070 > UBA5070 > UBA5070. The sequence continues at coordinate 19,759 of DAOPYN010000026.1, forward strand.
CCGCGTTTCCCAGCGCCGATTGGAACAGCGTGCGCAGGCCTTCGCGATCCAGCGTCCCGCCGTGGCGGCGGATCTCCGCTCCGTCTCGGTAGGCCACCAGCGTGGGTACGCCGCGCACCCCGGCTTCGCGGGCCAGGTCGCTGGACGCGTCCACATCCACCCGCACCACCTCCACTTGGCCCTGGAACTCCTTTTCCAGTTCGTTCACCAATGTGGCCACGGCCTTGCAGGGACCGCACCACGGCGCGTGGAACTGCACCACCACGGGGCCTCGGCGGCCGTCCAGGAGCGCGATGCTCACGACTTCCTTCCAGTGGAAAGTCCCAGGGGCCGGTACAGGGGGCAAAAACCGATGGCGGCGGTGGCCAGGGGGACAAAGCCCAGGAATTTGAGGACGGTGCCGGCCGTGCCGGTCACGATCCCACCCCAGCCGAGGCCCAAAAGAACGATGGCGATGGCGATGCGGATCCAGCGGTCGAGGTTTCCGAGATTGGACATCGGGAGGACTCCTTGGTTTGACGATGGACGACGACAACCCAAGGACGCCGGGACACGCACGGAAGTTACAGGGAAGGCGGGAATACCGACTGGGGAATCGGGGTGGGCGGAAATCATGGAGGCGATCTCCTTGCCTGACAATCACTTATGCGTCATGCCCAAAAGAGTAGTGCTCAGACGAGCATAATTGTGTAGATTGTGGAGGATGGCTCTTGCACCGCTCCACGTCCACAGTTCGCACAGCCTGCTTAGGGGGATTCCCTCCGTCGCGGAGCTGGTGTCTTGCGCCAAGGCCCGGGGGTACCGGGCGCTGGCCCTCACGGACGTGCAGACCATGGCCGGGAGCATCCTGTTTCTGCAGGAGTGCCGCCGCCAAGGAATCCGCCCCATCCTGGGGTTGGAGCTCGCCGATGCCCGCGACCCGTCCATCCGCCTGGTGCTTCTGGCCCGCAACGGCGCGGGGTATGGCGATCTGTGCGAGCTGGCCACCTTCCGCAACCTGGGGCGGCGCGGCGAAGACATCGAAGACCTCTTCGCACGCCCCTTCCCGGACCTGTTCGCGCTGTGCCCGGATCCCGCGTTGCTGCAGCGTCTGTCCCGCACCCCGCTGCGCCAGAGCCTGTTCGGGGCCCTCTGCCTTGCGGACGAGGTGTCGGCGTCGCGTTCGCGCGCGGTGGAGGCGGTCTGCCTGCGCGAAGGGTTGGAATGCGCGGTGGCCCACGACACCTGGTTCCTGGAGCCGTCCGACCACTCCCTGCACCGGCTCCTGCGGGCCATCGACGCCAACACGGATCTTTCCCGCCTGCACCCTTCGCAGGTGGCCGCTCCCGCTTCGTGGCTCCTGCCGCCGGAGCGTCTGCGGGAGCTGTACGGCCGGCATCTCCAGGCCCTGCGCACCACGGAACGCATTGCCGATTCCTGTCAGGACGACCTTCCCTCGTGCGGCTGGATCCTTCCCCGGGTGGACGTCCCGGACGGCCATGATGACAATTCCTGGCTGGACAAGCTCGTCCGCGAAGGCCTGGAGCGCAACTACGGTGGCCGGCCCGGCTGGACCAGGGCGCTGGAACTGCAGGCCAAGGAGCTGGATGTGATCCGCCGCACCGGCTACGCGGGCTACTTCCTGATGGTCCGCGAGATCCGCCAGGCGGCGGCCCGGAGCTTCGGCGGGGGATTCCGGCGCGGACGCGAGTGTTCCGTGCTGCGCGGTTCGGCGGCCAACAGCCTCACCCTCTACAACCTGGACGCGTCGGATCTGGATCCGCTGCGCTACGGGCTCTACTTCGAGCGATTCCTGAACGAGGACCGCAGCAGTCCTCCGGATGCGGATCTGGACTTCGGATGGGACGAGCGTCCGCGCGTGCTGGAATGGTTCTTCGAGACCTACGGCGAGGATCGTGTCTGCATCCTTTCCGCCACCCACCATTTCCGGCGTCGGGCCGCGTTCCGCGAGACGGCCAAGGTGATGGGGTTTTCCCAGGAGCAGGTCACCGAAGCCTTCCAGCGGTTGCGCCGCGCACCCCTGCGGCCGGGGCTCCATTGGCTGGAGCGGGTCCACGAGGTGGACCCCAGCTTGGCGGAGGTCGCGCGCATGGCTTCCCGCGTGCAGGGGCGGCCGCATTTCCTGGGCCAGCACTCGGGAGGCGTGCTGGTCACCAACGACCCCATCTGGCGGCACGTGTCCTGCCAGAGAAGCGGCGGGGCCACCAACCGGGTGGTCAGCCAGGTGGACATGCACGGCGGGATCGATTTCCTGGGCCTGGTCAAGTTCGACATCCTGGGCAACGGGAGCCTGTCGGTGCTGCGCGACGCCTTGGAGATGCTGCGCGAACAGGGTGGGGAGGACCCCGAACTGTGGGATCTGGCCAAGGTGGAGGCGGATCCGGACGTGCGCCGCATGATGGAGGAAGGCGACACCCGCGGGGTCTTCTACATCGAATCCCCGGCGCAGCTTCGGCTCAACCAGAGGGCCAGGGCCTCCACCTTCGAGGAAATCGGGATCACCTCCAGCCTGGTGAGGCCCGCGGGCACCGCCTACGCCAGGCTTTTCGTGGAGCGCCACCGTGCGGCCAAGGAGGGGCGCGCGGATTGGGATTGGCTGCACGCGAGCCTGGAAGGCATCCTCTCCCAGACCCACGACGTGTGCGTGTTCCAGGAGGACATCACCCGCATCTGCGTGGAGGTGGCGGGCTTCTCGTTCGCCGAGGCCGACCAGGTCCGCAAGATGATGAACAGCCTCCACGAAGGGACGCCAGCCCACTACGAGCGCACCGAACGCCGTTTCGTGGAAGGATGCATGGCCCACCGGGGGCTGGACGCGGCCCAGGCGCACGAGCTCTGGAAGCGGGTGGACAGCTTCCGTGGATTCTCCTTCTGCAAGAGCCATTCGCTCTCGTACGCGCAGCTGTCGTTTCGCTGCGCCTGGCTCAAGCGCCACCATCCGGCCCGATTCTGGGCCGCGGTGGTGGGAAACGACCACGGATTCTATCCCACCGCCGCCTACATGGACGAAATCCGTCGCGCTGGCATCCGTCTCCTTCCCTGGGACGCGAACCTGTCCCGCTGGCGCCACCAGGGCGGAGACGGCTGGTTCCGTCCCGGATTCCAGCACGTGCGGGGAGTGCACCGCACCACGGTGGATCGGCTGGAATCCGAGCGCGCCCGGGGCGGCGCCTTCCAGGATCTTCCCGATTTCTGCCGCCGTGTGGCGGCCGCTCGCACCGAGCTGGACGCCTTGGCGCGCGTGGGAGCCTTCGATGCCTTCGGATTGGCCCGCTCCCACGCCCTGGCTTGGATCGCCGAGCTTGGAGCGGGGGCGCGGCGCGCGGATTCCCTGGACCTGTTCGCGCAGGAGGGGTTGCCGTCCCATCTGCTGTCCCTGCCGCGCGAGACTCCCGCCATGAGGGCGCTGGACGAGCTCCGTCTGGCCGGGTTCTCGGTGTCGGCGGATCCGTTGGAATCCCTGGGGCGGCTGGCGGGAAGCCTCGGAGCGGTGGCCAACGCCAGGCTCGGCGAGTTTTCCGGCAAGTCGGTGAAGATCGTGGGGGTACCGGTGGCCAGCCGCGTGCACCGGGTGCGCCAGACGGGCGAGCCCATGCTGTTCCTGACGCTGTCCGACCAGACCGGTGTCGCCGACGCCATCCTGTGGCCGGATGCTTACCGGAAGTTCCACTCCGTGGCCATCGGTGGGGGAGTTCTGGCCGTGCGCGGCAAGGTGAAGGAAGAAGACGACACGTTCGCGTTGGACGCGGACCATGTGGAGGAGGTGAGGACATGAATCGCAACGGGAAGTCGCGCCACGTGGCGCTTTGGGTGCCGGGTCTCTCTCTGCAGCTTCTGGAGGCGCAGAAGCCGGAGTTGCGCGGCAGGGCCTGGGCCTTGGCCTCGCAGGCGGGTGGTGCGCAGGCGCGGTTGGACGATTCCTCCCCACGCGCCCGCGAGCTGGGAGTGCTTCCCGGGATGCGCCTGGCCGAGCTGCGTCGGCGCTTCCCGACCCTTCCCGTCCATGCTCCGCAGGCCAGCGGGCTCGGCGCGTTCCGTCGGATTCTGTCTTCCTTGTGCGATGCGCGCACTCCTGTGTGGGAGTTGTCCGCCGATGGAGCCATGCTGGACCTGACCGGCACCGAGCACCTGTTCGGGGGGGACTGGGATCTCTGGGCCCGGCGTCTGAGGGCGGATCTGGAAGCCGCCTGCGGGATCCGGGACGTCCACCTGGTGGTCTCGCACCACCGCATGGTCGCCGAGATCCTCGCCCGTTCCGGCGAGGGGAGCCAGGGCGTGTCGATCGTGGAGGCGGGAGCGGAATTCGCCCATCTGGGCGGCGTGTCCCTGGACGCCGTGCCCTGGATCTCGCGCGCCACCCGCGAGCGTCTTTCCAAGTACGGGATCTCCACTCTGGACGACGTGCGTCGCCAGGCGCGGTCCTTCCTGAAACTCCATCTGGGCGCGGACGGCGAGCGTCTTTCCGCCTTGGCCATGGGGATCGATCCCGAACCTTCGCACCGGAACAAGGCGCCCTCCGCCGACATGGTCCTGTCCCGCGACGAGAACGACCGCGAAGTGGTGCGCGCGGCGGTGCACCAGCTGGCCGATCGCCTGGCCTTCGCCCTGCGCGAGAAATCCCTGGGCGGACGCGAGATCTCGCTGCGCCTGGGATGGTCGGATGGTCAGGAAATGTCGTCCTTCGCGCGTCCCCTCGGCGCCGTGGAAGACTTCCTCGCCTTGCGGGACGTCGCCTGGAAGCTCCTGGACCAGCTGGACGTGCGCCGGGTTTCCGTGAGGTCGCTGCGATTGTCGGCGACGCGCACCCAGGCCAGTACCGGACAGGTGGACCTGTTCGCTTCCCCCGATGTCCAGCGGCAGCGCGATCTGGGAATGGCCTTGGATCGGGTACGGCGGCGCCAGGGTTTCTCCGCGGTGGAAAACGCCCTGGTCTCCCTGGCGGTGTGAGAGCGCCCTGGTAGGGACCCTGACTCAGGGATCGTAGTCGAAGGGAACCCAGAAGGACGCGCTGTCCTTCTGGAGGGATTCCGGCATGGTTTCGCAGGCGTAGAGGGTGGCCAGGAAAGTGCCCAACTTCCCGATGTGCGTGGCGCATCCGCCGTTCCAGGCGGCGACGACGTCGGGAGCCTGGCGCCGCAACGGAATGGTGGAGGGAGCGAGGTCGGTTCGCGACCAGCCCTCGAGCACGTAGCGGACGCCGGGAATCGGGGTGGGAAGCCAGCCGAAGTTTCCGGAGGGGGCGCCCATGGCTCCGCGGAAGGTGAGGCTGTCTCCGTCCACCGACCAGAGGAAGGCTTCCGCCTGGGTGATGGTGTCGGCGCCTTGGATGACCCTGGTGGAGTGACGCGGGGGGCCGGAGATGCGCAGGATGGTGCGGAAGTCGGCCAGCGTGCGGCCGGTGTCCGAGCTGTTGAGTTTCAGGCGGCTGGATTCCGAGAACATCACCTTGTTGATGGATCCGCCGGTGGTGGGGCCGTAGGTGCCGATGGGGCTCTTGTTGGTGTCCAGGGAGATCGAGACCCAAGAGACGCGCTTGCGCAGCGGTAAGGAACGGATGGACACGGGCCTCTCCCAGGCTTCCACCAGATAGGTGCCGGCATCCGGTGGCAGGAAGAGGATCCCGGCGGAATCGAACAGGATTCCCTGGGAAAGAAGCGTGGCGGAATCGTCGGTGGACTCTTCCACGCTCCAGAGGTGGCCTTGACGGATGGTAGGTTGGCGTGCCAGTGGATTGGTCTTGTCCTGCTGAGGCACTTCCACGAAGATGCGGATGGGGCTGGGCAGATCCGTTCCTCCCCCCGATTGGGGGTTGGCGCAGCCAACCAGGAATGCGAGTGGGAGGAGCCACCTCAATTCAGGCATGGTGGGAACGATACCTTTCGAAGCTCTCGCTGAGGGGGAAGAGCTGGAAATTGACTTGGATCACCTGGTCGGCCGGAGCGTCGTCGGTGGCCGTCTCCGCGAGGAGTTCCCGGCGGGTCCGGTCCAGGATCTCGCGGATCTTGGACAAGTGCTTGCGGCTGACCGAAAGCGTGACTGCGGCGATGTGGGTGTCCGGACTCTCGGGATCGGCCAGGCGATCCTGAGCCAGTAGGATCATTTGGCGCTTGAGCGTGCGGATCACCTGCGGATCGACATCCCCTGGAGTCAGGCGGGGAAATGCGTACTGCCATTTGCCGTCGACCAAACGCAACAGGTCCAGCCGTTCCAGCAGGGCGAGCGAGGCGGCGACTTCCTCAGGCTTGGCGGTGGGACGCAGGAAATCGGCGAGCCGCGCAGGATCCGTGTACCCGGTGACCACGGCGGCTTCGCGGATCGCCATGTGGATCCAATGCGCGAAGTATTCCGCTTGTCTGCCCCCGACTCTTTCCACAGAACGTGCGGCCTGGAGGCGCAACAGATCGGAAAGAAGGTCGCGGCGTTTGTCCAGATGGGTCTCCTGGCCGTAGCGGACCAGGATCCGGAAGTACTGGGCGGCATCTCCTGCGATCCCGAGGGCTCCGACGCACTTGTCCGAAGAATCCTCCGACAGGTTCCTGCGGCCTTGGATGACTTCGGAAAGGAATGCGTGCGAGGCGAATCCCGCCTTGCGGGCGAAGGTCCGGTAGGAAAACGCCTTGGAGAGGTTTCGCTTGGCCTCGAACCACTCGCGCAGGAAATCGCGGTGGTCCAGGAATGCAAACACTTCCGGAAGACCGGAGGGGGATTCCTGGGCAGGTCGTGAGGTGTTCTTGTTCATCCTACAAACCAAGTTAGCGCCAAGCACGCTTCCGGACCGCTTCGCGATGCGACCTTCCGGGAAATGCGTACTCGGTCCAGGAACGCTCGATTGGACTCCTCCAGGGTACGGTTTGTCCATCGATGGGGGACTTGGCGTGCAGAGGAGAATGCTTGAATGCAACTTTACCAGGCAGAGCGGTCGCTCCGATGTCTTGGATCCGATTTTTCGCGATCGTCCTGTGCCGCCTCCGGCGTATACCATCACACACGTTCCATTCTTTTTCCTGTCTTGAGGTCCAGAATGCCCATCGATTTCCCAGTCGTGATCTTCGGCGTTGGCAACATGGGAGCGGCGATCGCCCGTTGCCTGCGCCGCTCCAATCCCCAAGCCCGGATCCTCGGGGTGGATGCCGATCAGGGGAAGATTTCCGCTTTGGAATCGGAGGGTGTGCTGGTTGGAGTCAAGCCGGATTGGAAGCTCGAGGAAGGGATCCTGGTCTTGTCGGTGAAGCCCCAGATCCTGGATACCGTCGCGCAAGGGCTTCGGGAGAGGCTGGGCAAGGGCGCAACGGTGATGAGCATCCTGGCGGGAGTGCCGCTTGCGCGATTGCGCGCGGCCTTCGGAGCCCAGCAGGTGGTGCGGACCATGCCCAACTTGGCCTTGACGGTAGGGGCGGGCGCGACGGCCGTGGCCGTCGATGGCGTTCCCGAGTCCGTGCTGGCGCGGATCCGTGGTTTGTTGGCTCCGACTGGCGAGGTCGTCGAGGTGTTGGAGTCGCAGATGGACGCCGTGACGGGGTTGTCGGGAAGCGGTCCGGCCTATGTGTTGAAATTCCTCATGGCTTTGGAAGATGGAGGGGTGTTGGCGGGATTGCCGCGTCCAGTGGCCCATCGCCTTGCCCAGGCGACCGTGGGGGGGACCCTTCGGTTGGCGATGGAATCCGGTGCCGAATGGGATGTCCTTCGCGGACAAGTCACCTCTCCGGGAGGAACCACCATCCATGGCCTCCGGGCGTTGGAGAACGGAGGATTCGCGGCCTCCGTGATGGATGCAGTCTGGGGTGCAACCGAAAGATCGAAAGAGCTTGGGCGTTCATGAGAGGTGAGGAGGGCAGGAATCGTCCTGCGAAATCTCCTTACTTACGGATAAGTTTGGCATTGTCGGAAACTACGGAGCCTAGGAGCAAGAATGAGAATCAAACTCAGCGATAAGGCGATCAAAAGCTGGGGGGTGTCCTTCGCGGGACTCTCGACTCTGCTTTTGGCTCTTCCGTCGCAGGCGACGATTGTTCCCTGTTCCGCCACCAACGTGGCCACGTTGCAGGCCTGCATCAATACGGCTCCGGCTCTGGTCTTGGCGGCTGGCCAGACTGCATCGAACGATACCGTGCGGATCACGGTCGCTGCTGGAACGTACTCGGGAAAACAGATCCGGATCAACAACCGGAAAAACGTGTGGATCCTGGGGGATACCTCGGGTGCGGAGTCGGCGCGGCCGCGGATTCTGTATCAAGACACCGTCCACAAGTACACCGACACCCTGGCGAGCTTCCGCAACGACACCTCCGCCCAGAACACGTTTGGCCAGAACAACGGTGCCGTCTGGATCCACAAATCCGCGAATGTCCGTTTGGAAGGCCTGATCATCGATGGAAACAGCGCGCTGAACGCCACTTCCAACCGCATCTACGCCTACCCTGCCACGCTCGGGAAGGGAGCCACTGTCGAAGTCCGCGGCAATGTCGGCGTCAATATCGTGATGTCCCGGGATGTTTCGCTGCGCTACCTCTCGGTGACCAATACCTGGTATGGCATTTCTGTCTTGTCTCCCAACTTGGGAGGGGCCTACTCTTTTCCTGATCCGAACGATCCGAAGTCCGAAGTCATCGCCACTCTGCCCACCTCCCAGGCGGGTAAATATGGAAACCACCTGATTGAACGATGCCGCATCTATGACAATGTGACCGGCCTCTTCTTCTGGCGTGACTGGGATCTGAACAGTATCGTGCGGAATAATTTGTTCTGGAGCAATTACCTCCGTCACTGGGCGGATCCAAACTATTCGACGGCCAACTACATCACGAATTTGAAGGCCATCGACAATGTCCCATGGTTCAATCTTCCTGGCTACAAGAGGAAGACCGACAATCTGAAATGGACGACGGTTGGAGGGGCAATCTACACTACGGATGTGGCGCTGACGCCATATCGAATTCACAACAATACGTTCTACAACAATTCGACCACCTTTGGTGCGCACTACAAGGCTGGCACGCAGCATCTGTTCTATAACAATCTGATCGGTCGGCCGTATCAGTACTTCCGTTCCGCTGAGGCGCTTTCTGGTGCGATTACGCAGACCGAGCGTCAAACCGAGATGCTTCAGTACTTCTCGGAACACCAGCGCGCCAATCGCGTGGTCGGACAGGATGGGGTTCCGAGCGCCGCGCAGCGACTCGAGCCCCTTCACATCTGGAACAACGACTCGGCGAATCTGCGTCTGTTCCGGATGCGGATGATCAAGACTCCCAACGGCAATTGGCCCCAAGGCAGGAGTTGGAGCAACGATCCGGGGACCTGCGATTCCTTGCCGATGACTTGGGTGCCCGACACCTCCACCGGTTTGGCCACTCTCCAGGAAATTTCCGACACCGGAGGGGTGGTCAAATGGATCCGCCACAACATGTGGTCCGGAACCGTCCCCGATATCGAGGATGGCAAGACCGCCGATGGCGATTGGTCTCCGCCGTACTTGCCTCGCGGGATCCGAAGGTTCTTGGCGCCCGGGGTGGATTCCGTGTTTCGGGATGTCGCCAAGTTCGATATCCGTTGGACCCTGGGTTTTCCCGTCGACACGACCGGGCCCAGTACGGCGAAGTGGCTGACTCCACTTGCCACGGAGAAGCTTCGGATCCAATCCGGAGGATGGACCAGCTACGAAGGGACCGGGCCGGGATCGATCTCCATCGGAGCTCTGGATGCCTCCGGGGCGTGGGCTGCACCGCAGCGCAGGCTCATTCTGAAGGATACCCTGATCGAATCGGTCAAGAATGGCTTGGTCAAATTCAATATGAATGTGTCCGGGCAAGGAATCGATAATTCGGACATCGTTAGTCTGAAAGTATATTCTGCGAAGTTCTACAATGACGTGCCCGTTTCGGACACCATTTTCAATCAAGGCATCCTGCCTGGAAATACGAAGGTTTCTACACGTCCAAATTCCATCTTGTCGAGTCGCGTTTGGCCTGCTGAGTACGACTTCCAGAACGCGGATTGGAATCGTGCTCTGTACAGCGTGGATGATACCTTGACGGTGCGCAAGCTGCGCCCCAACAATACCTTCATCGGGGCGATTTCCGATCCCGCCAAGTGGCTGGCGGATACCAATCTGTATGCGCGTGCGGAAGTGGTCCTGGTGGCGAAACTTGCCGATGGATCAACGATCTATTCAAATCCCGGCGTATTCATGTTCTCGCGGCCGCGTTTCCAGTTCGACGTGAAGGTCACCGATCTGGCCGGCAACGAACTGCCCAAGGATGTGGACGGGATCTCCCGCTTGGTCACGGCGCGCCAGCCGCTGATCGTGACCATCCGCGCCAAGAACATCGCCAAGCTCCCCGTGGACTACAAGGGATACGCGAACATGCAGTTGGGAGACGCCGGGCTTCTGCACGGTGCCGGCGACAACCTCCAGAAGTTGGATCTGGGCACCTACAATCCCATCCATCCCAACGACATCGTCCAGGATCGGATGCTCAAGAACGATTCCGTGGTGGATACCATGCGGGTGGAGGCTTCCACCTACCTTGGGACCGCCGTCAATGGCACCTTGATCTACCGTGCGGTGTTCTGGGGCCAGAACGACAGTCTGCTGCCTTACTTCCTGGAAGGTCGCTCCGACCCTCTCAAGGTGGTTTCCGGTTCCATCTACCAAGTCACCATCGATTCCATCTATCGGGACAGCACGCTCCTGTATGCACCCAGCGTGGCCATCAAGACCTATCTCAACGATTCCGCCGGTGGCCGACGCGACACCTTGTTGACCGATGGGAAGTCCGTCAGCGACAACCTGGGGTACGCCGATCGCAGCGAGCAACTGCGGCTGATTCTCCAGGTACGCGATCGCTGGGGCAATCCCGTCCTCGACACGGCAAGCCAGGACAAGGGATTGTATGTCCGGTTGGCGTACGTGATGGCCACCGGACGCTATCCAACGGTCGGCACGGATCCGCAGTTGCTCACCGTGGATTCGGCCGGGATCGCGAAGAGTTCCGTGCAATTCTCCTTCGACAAGAGAGGACGGGTGGAGGCCGCCATCACGCTCAGTTCCCTGGCCGCTTCCGGAGCGATCGGTGCCTTGCGGGCATCCATCCTGGATTCACTGGGAAGGGAACTGGGGACGGTGGGAGCCGCGCGCAACGCCGGAGTTCCCGACACCACCTGGATCCGTACCGCTGGGACGCCCATCACCGTGCAATGGGTGAACTTGGCTGGAGAACGCCTGGTGCCCTTCACCGCCGGAGTGGGGGATTGGATCCCGCTGCGTCTCAAGATCGTCAAGGATCGCCGAGGTTCCATCTTCACGGGCAAGATCGGAATGAGCACCATCGCTCCCATCGCTTTCTACGCGGCCAAGGGTGAGGGCACGCCGATCACCCAGGCGCAGTTCACCGGCGATTCGTTGAGCCAAGTGGTCTGGGTGCGCGCCAGCGACTCCACCACCAAGGGGTATCTGCAAGCGGCGTCGGATTCGTCTTCCGACCGGGTCGCTCCCGTCAAGTTCCTGTATCCCACCGTCAATCGGTCCGCGTTCTTCGATCGGGACTGCGATGGTCGCGTCGACAGTCTGGCCGTGTGGTTCAACGGGAACCTGTCCTTCCGCGATCCGTCCGGTGTCGTGGCGGGGGATGCATTGAACCTCCGATTCCCGCATCACTTCCTGTCCGCTTCCGCCAAGGGGCTTCCAACAGCTGCAACCGTCCGGGATTCCATCCTGGGCTTTTCCTGGACGGCTGGTTCCTTGGGGGCCGCGGATGCGGCGGCGAACTCGATCGCCCTGGGCAATCCCCTTTCCAAGTCCACTCAGGTCTATGCGTTGCCCGTCCTGCTGGACCTCGCCAAACCGGTCTTCCTCGAAGCCAGCGACAACCAGTCCTGGAGCGCCTCCGGTGCCACGGATTCCTTCCTGGTCCGCTTCTCGGAGGCCATGGATGTATCCAGCTTCGCCCTGGGAGCGGCGGTTCCCTTCAGCTTGGTCCGCAACGGCGTCGAGGTTCCATTGACCACCGCCCGTCTCGTGAGGCCGGCGCAAGCCGTCGACAGCGGAGTCTACGTGTTCGTGGTTTCGTCCTCCACGATCCTCGGCCAAGCGGGCGACTCCCTGCGCATCAATCCGGCACTGCTCTCGGATCTGGCCGGGAACCGCGCGTCCGATTGCCACACCACCCGGGTTCTCCTGGTCAATTCGCCGTTCCGTCCTCTGGATGGGTACGTGTGGGATGTCAACGGAGACGGCAATGCGGATTCCGTCCATCTCGCCTTCCGCGACAGCCTGGGAAGCCTTCCGGATCGCATCTTCGTGCGCTGGGGATCCCCGGCCGAAACCTTGACCATCCTCAAGTCGGATCTGGTCGCCGCCGGTGTGAAGACCTCGGATTCCGCGTTCACCATGCCCACCAAGGGATGGGTCGGCCAGACCATCGTGATCGATGGAATCACCGTGACCAACGCTCCTCGCACCCGAGGTCCGGCGGACACCGCCTACTACCTGGGCACCACCCTGACTTCGTGGTTGCGTGATCGCGTACCGCCGGTGGTGATCCATTCCTACGTCAGCCAGGACGTGACCACCAGCGATTCCAAGCTGCGCATGGACACCCTCCAGGTGTACTTCTCGGAGACCGCCTACGGCTGCGGCGTCGGCGACAATCCGGCTTCCTGCCTGAGCCTGCGGGATCGCGCCACGAAGACGGAATTCGTCTTCCCGACCGGTGCCTACATCAGCGCGGTCACCGATCTTCCCAACGGGGCGCGCTGGACCATCCTGCTGCCACAGGAAGGCAATCCGATCAACCCGAATTCCGACATCCGGGGCACTCCAGGCTCCAGGGGTGGTCAGCTACAGGACGCCGCGAAGAACGTCGAAGGCGACCAGGCCTCCTGGATCAAGATCCTGATGGATGTGCCGCCCCCCAGCAAGGGGTGGATGATGGACCGCGACGGAGACGGCAAGGTCGATGGCGTCTATCTGGAATACTCTCCGTCCCGCAGACCGCTTCCCGGACTTCTCCTGCCTTCCTTCACCTTCGAGTGGGGAACGCTGTCCGGTTCGCCGGTCACCCTTCGGGCGGACTCCAGCGTCCAGGTGGATTCCTTGCATTGGATGGCGGTGCTGAACCAGCCGGGCGAATTCGGAGCCACCTCCTACGGTCCCGCCGCCTTGCGCTACCTGGGAACACAGATCACCAACAGCATGTTCAAGTTCCCCGTGCTCGACAGCGTGGGGCCCGTGCTCCTTCCAGGTGCGGTCTTGAAGCCCTCCTCCGCGGTGGCGGGATCCGATACCGTGATCGTCAAGCCTTCGGAAGGCATGGCGACGCCCACCGAGGCGCGTCTGGTGGAGTTCCGGCGCAACGGCGTTGCGGTCCCGGCCGACCAAGTGAAGTTCCTCTCCGCGACCGCTCGACTCGACGGCTCCTGGGTGGTGATCCTGTCGGCCGACAGTCCTTTCCGCCCCAATCCGGGGGACGAAGTCCGCCTTTCCACTTCGGGTTCCGCCCGGGACCAGATCGGAACGGGCAACGAGCCGCATCCCAACCATCCCTGGGTTCCTTTGTACGGTGATCTTCGCAGCCCCCACTCGGCGGCCTACTACGATCGTTCCAAGGATGGCCGCATCGAGACCGCGGTGGTGGAGTTCGCCGTGCCGGTCCCCGTGGGTACGGTCATCCGGGTGGCCAATCCCGACGGCAACAAGGCCGACTACCGCGAGTACAAGGTGGCCGCCGCCGATTCCAACCGGACCAAGTTCGATATCGAGTTCGCGGATCGTCCCTGGGCGCAGGATCTCACGGCTTGGACCGCGATGGATCTGGGGCTGATGGTGCCGGTCGCGGGTGCGGATACGGCCATCCATGGACGCCCGTTCCAGATCGCCGATCGGGTGGAGCCTGTCGCGGTCTCCGCCAAGCTCCGACTCACCAGCGATACCGCGTCCTTCGACACCCTGGTGGTCAAGTACTCCGAGTTCGTCAAACTGGATCCATCCAAGCCGATCTTCATGATCCGGTCCGCCAGCGATTCCACGGGGGCCGGAAAGCCGATCTATTCCGTGCTTGTCAGCGTCGATTCGGTGAACATGACCATCACCTATTTCCTGCGGCCGGTGCCGCGCGATACCCTCCAACCCAATCCCAAGGACGGCGATCTCCTTCGTCTGACCAGCGCGGTCACCGATCTGAACGGGAACTCTCCAGGTGAAGTGGCCAAGTGGGTGAAGGTGGTGAGCAACACCCGCGAATTCCTGCCCAAGCCCATGCTGAGCAATTCATTGGTCCAGCCCAACGTCAAGCCGGGAACGAAGATCGATGTTCCGAAGGTGCCCTTCGTGGTGCGGGCCACAGAACCGCTGGGAACAGGCGATTGGCTCAGGTGCGATCCCGTCACGGGCAAGGTCACCTCGACGGGCAGTTCCAATACACCCAAGGATGCGAAGGACTATTCCGAAGGGGGAGCCCAGGCCACGGTGTTCTTCGTGACCACCAACGTTCCCACCAAGCTGACCATCTACATCTACGACCTGGTGGGGACCTTCGTGAAGACCATGGAGCTGGACATCACACAGGAAATGATCGATGCCGTCCCCAAGAGTTCCATTGGTCTGGTGGACGCGGGCATCCAGTGGTTCGGCGAGGATGCGAGTTCCCATGTGGTGGGGCATGGCATCTATCCGACCCGCTTGATCGCCTACCGCAATCCCAGCCAGAAGGAGAAGGAAGCCGGCGTCGTGAAGGGGGCCATGAGCAACACCCTGCTGAAGGTGGGTGTTCGTCCCTTGCAGGAATGATCTGGGATCCATCCTTCCGAACGTCAGGTTCGGAGGGATGGAAAGCATCTCCGGGAAACCGGGTATCTAGCTGTTGCGCAACCTGGTCAATCCGACGCGCTGCAACCTGTAGGTGAGGGCCCGGCGGGAGATTCCCAATTCGTCGGCGGCTCTGGCTCGATGCCCGCCGTGCCTCTGGAGCAGTTCCGACAATTCCTGCTTTTCGCGGGCCAACGGATCGGAAAGCGGGCGAGCGCGGCGATGGCGGCCTTCCTCGACCAGATCCTTCAGGCCCACTCCCATGGGGTGGAGGGCCACATAGCGCTCGATCATGTTTTCCAGTTCGCGGACGTTTCCCGGCCAATCGTAGCGGAGCATTTCCTGGAGTCCGGCCGGATCGAGCCGAGGGGAGGGCTCCCGCAGACGGGCGCAGATGAGCGCCAGGAGCCCCTTGGCGAGGTAGGGGATGTCGTCGAGCCTCTCGCGCAGAGGAGGAACGCGCAGCGACACCACGTGCAGGCGGAAATAGAGATCCTGCCGGAACGAGCCTTCCTGCGACATGGCCCAGAGGTCGCGATTGGTGGCCGCCACCAACCGGAAGTCCACGGGGATCTCCTCGCCGCTGCCCACCCGGCAGATCCTGCGTTCCTGGAGCACGCGGAGGATCGATGCCTGGGCGGTGAGCGAAAGTTCTCCCACCTCGTCCAAGAAGAGCGTGCCTCCGTTGGCCTGCTCGAAGCGGCCAACCCGCTGGATGTGGGCTCCGGTGAAGGCTCCCTTCTCGTGGCCGAACAATTCGCTTTCCAGAAGCGATGGGGGAATGGCGGCGCAGTTGAGCGCGACGAAAGGACCCGACCTCCGCTGGCTCGAGTCGTGCAGATGCCGGGCGCAGACCTCCTTGCCCGTTCCGGACTCTCCCAGGAGGAGCACGGTGGAATCCAGGCGAGCCACCGCGCGCAGATGCTGGAGCAGTTGCGCGAAGGGGCTGCCGGGGGAGTAGAGGATGGGAGTCTGGGCCACGGATCCAATGATAAATCCGTGGGCCGGGTATCCCGCTCCGGGCCGGAAGGATCTCCCGGCCCGGAACCCGGTTCAGGCGAACGCGTTCACGTAGGGCAGCTTCTTCGCGACGGCCTTGATGTCCCCGAAGTCCTTCAGGAGCTCGGAGGTCGCATCCCAGCCGCCGGTCAGGAACTGCTTGCGCGGTCCTTCCGGGACGGTGGCCGCGAAGGTCTTACCACCGGCGACGACCGTGTTCGCTTCGATATCCACGACAACTTCCGTCTTCGGGTCGGCTTCCACGATCGCCTGGATCGCTTCGGCGTCGGCCGGGCTCACGTGCACGCAGGGCATGCCCATGGCCACGGTGTTGCCGTAGAAGATCTCGGAGTAGCTCACGGCCACGATCGCCCTCACGCCCCAGCGGTAGATCGCCTGGGGCGCGTGCTCGCGGGAGCTGCCGCAACCGAAGTTCGAGTTGGCCACCAGCACCTTGGCGCCCTGGAAACGGGCGTCGTCGAACGGATGGACCTTGCCCTTGGCCTTGTCGCCGGCGCGGTCGTCCTCGAACGCGTGCTCGCCCAGTCCCTCGAAGCTCACGCAACGCAGGAATCGGGCGGGGATGATGCGGTCGGTGTCGATGTCGTTTCCGCGGACGGGAACCGCGGTTCCGGAGATGTTCTTGATCTCGCTCATGGCTCAGGCTCCCTTCTTCGCCAACACGGCGCGGACGTCGGTGATCTTGCCTTCCAGTGCCGCGACGGCGGCCATGGCCGGGCTCACCAGCAGCGTGCGGCCGCTGGGGGATCCCTGCCTGCCCTTGAAGTTGCGGTTGGACGTGCTTGCCGAAATCTGTCGTCCAACGAGCTTGTCGGGGTTCATCGCCAGGCACATGGAGCAGCCCGCCTGGCGCCATTCGAAGCCGTGCTCCAGGAACACCTTGTCCAGACCCTCCGCTTCGGCCTCCTTCTTGACGATTTCCGACCCGGGGACCACGAACGCCTTGATTCCGGCCGGAACCTTCCCGCCGTGCAGCTGGGCCACGCGGGCGGCTTCGCGCAGGTCCGAGATGCGGCCGTTGGTGCACGATCCGATGAACACCACGTCCACCCTGGTGCCCGCGATCGGTGCGCCCGGCTTGACATCCATGTATTCGTAGGCCTCCTCGATGTTGGCCTTCTCCGAAGCCGGGAAGTCCGCGGTGGAGGGGATCGCCTCGTCGACACCCACGGAGTGGTCGGGGGAGATGCCCCAGGTCACTGTGGGCTCGATGTCGGCGGCATCGTACTTCACCACGTCGGCGTAGACGGCGTCCTTGTCGGAGGCCACCGACTTCCACCACTCCACGGCCTTGTCCCAGGCCGCTCCGGTGGGGGCTTCGGGGCGCCCCTTCAGGTAGTCGAAGGTGGTCTGGTCTGGATTGATGTAGCCGCAACGGGCGCCGCCTTCGATCGCCATGTTGCAGACGGTCATGCGTTCTTCCATGCCCATCGCCTGGATCGCGGTTCCCGCGAACTCGTAGGCGTATCCAACGCCCCCTTTGGCGGTCAACTTGCGCAGGATGTGCAGGATCACGTCCTTGGCGTACACGCCGGGCTTCAGCTTGCCGTTCACCTCGATGCGGCGGACCTTCAGACGACCCATCGAGAGGGTCTGGGTGGCCAGCACGTCGCGCACCTGGCTGGTCCCGATGCCGAAGGCGATCGCGCCGAAGGCGCCGTGGGTGGCGGTGTGGCTGTCGCCGCAGGCCACCGTCATGCCGGGCTGGGTCAGTCCTTGCTCGGGCGCCACGATGTGCACCACACCCTGCTTGCCCGAACCCGGCTGGTACAGGCGGATCCCGAACTGCTTGCAGTTGACCTCGATCGCCTTCATCATCTGCTCGGCCAGATCGTCCTTGTACGGGCGGCTCTGGTCCTCGGTGGGCACGATGTGGTCGACGGTGGCCACTGTGCGTTCCGGGAACGGGACGGACAGGTTGCGGTCGCGCAGCATCTCGAAGGCCTGTGGCGAGGTGACTTCGTGGATCATGTGCAGTCCGATGAACAGCTGGTACTGGCCCGAACTGAGGCGTCGAACGACATGGGCGTCGAAGACCTTGTCGTAGAGGGTTTTTCCGGTGCTGGCCTCCGTGCCAGCCTTGCCCGCGTTGTCCACTGGGTGACTCCTTTGCCGCCGGGCACATGCCCTGGCCTTGAGGGAACATAGCCCCGCCGGGGAACGGTGGGCAACGGGACGGTTCGCATGGATCCCATGCTCGGTGGGCATGGCCTTCCGCCGCCGCGGTCCGGAAATGGTAGGATCTCGTTTCCATGCGAGGACTCCCACTCCACGAAAAGCTTGCCGGCCTGGTGCGCATCGGCATCGCCCTCTACTCCGTTCGCGACCTGGACGAGCTCCTGGAAATGATCGTGGAGGAGGCGATGGACATCTGCGGGGCCGAAGGCGGAACATTGTATCTGGTGCGCGACTCCCTTCTGGAATTCCACATCACCCGGAACCGTAGACTGGAAAAGGCGATGGGACGGGAGCGGATGTCCGATTTCTTCGAGAAGCTCGTCATTCCCATCTCCACCACCTCCATGGCCGGGACCTGCGCGTTGACCGGAAAGCCCATGAACATCCCCGATCTCTACGCCCTGCCCGCCGATTTCCCCTTCCGACACAATCCGGAACTCGATCGTCGCACCGGGTATCGGTCCGTTTCCCAGCTGACCGTTCCCATGCAGGGACGGTCGGGCGAGTGTGTGGGAGTGCTCCAGATCCTGAACGCGCTCGACGAGAACGGCCAGCCGGTCGCCTTCGTTCCCGACGACGAAATGCTCCTGTCCGCCTTCGCCGCGCAGGCCGGTGTATCCATCCAGAACGCCCAGCTGGACGAAAAACTTCGCCGCTCCCACCAGGAGACCCTCTTCCGCTTGTCGGGTGCGGCCGAATACCGCGACAAGGAAACCTCCAACCACATCCGCCGCATGAGCCACTACGCGCGCCTCATCGCCGCCGGAATGGGCCTCTCCCGCCTGGAGGTGGCCAACATCTACCACGCGGCTCCGATGCACGACGTGGGGAAGATCGGGATTCCCGACCGGATCCTCCACAAGCCCGGCCCCTTGACCGCCGATGAACGGACGGTGATGGAAAGCCATTGCCTGATCGGAGCGCGGATCCTGGAGGGGTCGGACGTGCCGGTGGTGCACCAGGCCTCGGTGCTGGCGCTGACCCACCACGAGAAGTGGGACGGGACGGGGTATCCCCAGAAGCTATCGGGGCGTCGCATCCCGCTGGAAGGCCGCATCGCGGCCGTGGCGGACGTCTTCGACGCTCTCTCCAGCAGGCGCTGCTACAAGGAAGCATGGCCGGAAGACAAGGTGCTCGAATACCTGACGGACCAGAAGGGCAAGCATTTCGATCCCGACCTGGTCGATTGCTTCTTGGGTCAGTTCGACGAAGTGCGACGCATCCAGGCGACGCACCAGGACACCGAGGAAGACTTCAAGAAGAGCGAGGCGTTGTCCTCGCACTTGTCCCAGGATGGAGTGGACCAGGCGGCTTGAACGGATCCCTGCGGGAAACGTCCCGAAGTCGGGTCAGGCCACCGCCGCGGGGAGCAGTTCCCGACTCGCGTAGACGGGAATGAGCTGTTCCAGGTCCGTCATGACCAGAAGATCGGTCATCTCGTCGCTGGGGGAGAGCAGGACCAGTTCGCCGCCGCGACGCTGCAGTTTCTGGTGATGGGCCAGGAGGATTCCCAGGACCGCGCTGTCGAGCATTTCCACTCCGCTCATGTCCAGAACCACCTGCCGGATTCCCGAGTCCTCGGTGGCGTCGGCCAGCATCCGCTTCAACTCGGAGGTCGACCGCAGGTTGGCGACGCCTTGCAGAGTGATCAGGATCCGGGCACCTTCTTCGATTTTGGTTAGGTCAAGCATGGCACTCCTCGACTTGAAGGTATGTCCGGTTGGCGGATTGGGCAAATCGTTCCTTCAAGGGTTCCCAGGTCCCGTCTGTTTGGCGGGAGGTTGTTCTTCCTGTGCCGGCGCGAGAGGCTCCAAACCGGTTTCATCATCCCATTCCCCGTCGGACTCCGCATTGGGATCGTCCGATGGAACGGTGGTCTGGGAGGAGGTCGGCTCCGTGACCGGCTGGTGGACCTGATAGGACTTGCGGCCGTTTTCTCCGGTTCCCACGATGATCGTGTCCGTCCCCGCGGGGAGATTCAGGATCCGCAAGGAGGATGGTAATCCTTCCAGGGAGCTCCATTCCTTCAATTGCAGTTCGAGTCGCTGGCCATCGGAGGTGGTTCGGATCAACCGACCGGGGACCGGGATGTTCCCCTGCATCCGCCACTCGAAGAAGGAGATCGCTTCGACTTCCCTGCCTTGGGAAAGCGTTTGGCGACGGAGGGGGAGCCCGGTCCAGTTGTCCAGAAGCAACGACCAGGTCGGAGCGGACCCCACTGGGAGAAGGAGGGTCTGGTGGGGATCGGCGGGGTAGGCTCGGAAGTCGCCTTCGCCCAGCCACCCTCTGCCCAGGAATGGGGCGACGAGCCGGGAAGGGGTGACGTCGCGCAGATTGAGTACAGGAAGGTTCAGTGCGCGTTCCTTGCCTTGCAGGAGAGTGGCCTGGCCAGGAAGGGACGCTTGCCACGAGGTATCGTCCCAGATCACCGTGGCGAGTCCGATCCCCAACGGGCCCGAGGCTTCCATGCGTCCGGCCACGGAGTCGGCGACGGTCCAGATTTGGAAGCGGAGTGTCTTTCCGCCGTGGACCAGCACGGCCTGGTGGTTGATCCGGGCAGCCTTGGCAGTGGGGAAGCTCGGCTTGCCGCCTTTCAGCAATTCCATGCCGGCCTGCGAGGTCAAGGTGGGACCGCAGCCCACCAAGAACAGCGAGCCAGCAAGGACCAGTCCGAAATGGGATCTCATTTCGTTCGATCCCATCCTTGCTGGGCGGTCGGATGTCCGGGATCACGTTCCAGAACCCGTTTCCACAGCTCGCGGGCCTCGCCTTTGCGGCCGAGGCGCTCCAGGATCGTCGCCTTGTGGATCAGAACCGTCGGGTCGTCCTCGCCAAGGGTGATCGAACGTTCCACGTCGGCCAGGGCCAGGGAGGCTTTTCCCTGCTTCAGGCGAATCCAGCCGCGGGTATCCAGGTAGGCGGGATTGTCGGGGTCGGCTTCGAGCGCCTTGGTGACAAGGGCTTCCGCTTCCTCCAGATGGATCCCCCGATCCGCCAGAAGGTAGGCCAGGTAGTTGGAGATATTCGCATCCAACGGGTTTTCCAGTACCGCCTGCCGCAGGTCCTGGATGGCCAGGTCCCAGAGTCCAAGCCGCTCGCGCACGGAACCGCGTTCGAAGCGGGCCCGGTGCAGGTTGGTGTCGATCGCCAGGGTGGTGTCGAATTCCGCGGCGGCCTGTCGGCGCAAGGCACTGGCGACCGGTTCCGAATCCGGTGGCGACCACTCCCGGTGGGGGAATCGAAGCGATCGATTGGCCTTCCGGCTCAACGCGTAGCCGTGGAGGAACCTGGCCTGCGGCAGCCTGGGCCAATTGTGGGAGAATCGCCGGAACACCACCACCGCGGCGTCCACGGAATCCTGCTCCAGTTCCAGCATGCCTCGACGGATCCAGGTGTCGATCGCCGTGGAATCCAGGGCGAGCGAACGGTCCAGGTGCACGCGGGCGGTGTCGTAGCTCTTGCGCTGCAGCGCCAAGAGGCCCAGGAAGTAGGCGGAAAGGGCGTTCTTGGGGTCGTGGATGGCAAGCCGCTGGAAAACGTCCTTGGCAGCTCGGGTGGAGTCCATGTCCAGGAGGATCGCGCCGATGGTGGCCAAGGTCCTGGGGTCGTTGGGGTTGACCGCATCCATCTGCCGCAGGCGTACCAGGGCCTCGTCGCGTTGTCCACCAGCCAGTAGAGCCCGGGCGGCCATCAGTTCCAGCCTGGGAGCGTCCTCGGGAACCAGCTGCAGAAGAGTGTCCAGGAGGAGGACCGCCTCCTGGGATTGTCCGCTGGTCATCAGAAAGCGTGCCAACGCCTCCCCGAATCCCGGCTCGCGTTCGGTTTCCCAGCGGTTGCGCAGAATGGCCATGGCGCTGTCCGGCTCCCCCTGGCGAAGCCAGAGTCCGGCCGAACGCTCCACCAGGCTCTTGCCGCGCGGTCCGTACTCCAGGCTCAATCGACCGAAGTACGACGCCGCTTTTCCCCATTCCGATTTCGCCTCGGCTAGGCTGGCCAAGCCCAGGAGCGCCTCGCGGGAATGGGGATCCAGTTCCAGCACGCGGGCCCAGGCGATCTGGGCCGAATCCTTCGCACCCGTCTCCAGGTACAGACCGGCGGCCAGTTCCCAATCCGTCGACAATTCCTGGCCAGGCATGCGGAGCGCCCGGCGCATCACGGCGAGGGCTTCGGCGGAGCGGCGGAAATCGCGCAGACGTCGAGCCATGGAGATCTGCAGCCAGCGGTCGGATGGATCGTAGAAGGCCGCCATCTGCATGGCTTCCAGGGCCATCTGGGGCTGGCCTTGCAGATCCAGCGAGACGGCCTGGACCCAGGTTTCGTGGGCGAACCCGATCCGCTGCTCTTCGGGGATGGAGTTTCGCATCTCCTCGGCGGAAAAACGGGCAAGTTCGGTTTCGGATTCCTGCCGGGCGGCGCAGGAGACCAGGATGCCCAGCGCCAGGAGGGAGAGAACGGGGCGGAGCATGGGTCAGAAGACCTTGGCGGGAGCGGGCTTGCCCGTGTCCACCGGGATGCTGTCGGATCCGAGGCTGAAGATGATCTTCACCGAACTCCCGCGTACCAGGAGGGTGCCGCCCTGGGGTTCGGTCCGGGCCACTTTCCCCATGGGGAAACGGGAGGTGGTCATGGATTCGATGGATTCGAGGACCAGTCCGGCCTCCTCGAGGCGGGTGAAGGCTTCCGACGAATCCTGTCCGGACAGGTCGGGGACAGGAACGGTGGATGGACCGGCGGACAGCCACAGGCGCACGACATGCCCTTTCTTCACCGAATCTCCGGGAGCGGGACGCTGCAGGGCGACCAGATCGGGGCCGATGCGATCGGCGCGACGCCGCTCGGAATCGATCACCGGATCCAGTCCGGCTTCGGCGAGTTTCTCCGTCGCCTGGTCGGCCGAGAGGCCGGTGAGATCGGGGATGGCAACGACTTCCCATCCGGTGTGCGCCACCCAGGGCATCACGAACGAATCGGCGACGATCCAACCCAACGCGCCCAGGCTGGCCAGCGTGGCGGCGGCGAGGGCCATGTGGAAGACGACCCGCTGGATCTTCTCCTTCATGGCTCCCCCCGAAGACCGGCTTCGTCGAGGATCATCATCTGGCGCCCATCCAGGCCGATCAGGCCTTCCTTTTGCATCTGGGAGAGGACCCTGGAGACGGTTTCCCGGGTGGTGTTTGCCATGTCGGCGATTTCCTGCTGGGTTGGACGTTCCGCGATGACGATGATCCCCTTCTGTCGCATGCCGCGAAGTTCCGCGATCTGGAGGATCGCACCGGTGATCCGGGCCACCACCGGGGAAAGCGCCAAGGCGGAAATCTTCCGGTTGGCCTGGCGCAGGCGAGTGGAAAGCTCCGTCAGGATGCCGATGGCGATCTCCGGGAACAGCCGCAGCAGGTCCAGGAATTCCTGGCGACGGACCAGAAGCAGGCGAAGATCGGTGGCCGCACGGACCGTGGCGGACCGGGGATCCCCGTCCAGCAGGGACATTTCGCCGAAGAAATCCCCCTCTTCAAGGAAGGCAAGCACCGCTTCCTTGCCCTCTGGATTGGTGACTGCGACCTTAGCCGTGCCTTCCAGGAGCACGTAGAATCCACGAGTGGCGATCTCCTCCTCGCGGATGATGATCTCTCCTCGGGAGGCTTCCATGATCTGGCAAACCTGCGCGATGGCCTCCCGTGGTGCGATGGCCAGGGAGGAAAAGAGGGGAAGCTCGCCGAGACGTTGGGCCAGATCCTTCTGCATGGCCTAGAAGCTAGCTTCCTGGCCGCGAGTTCCGGGGCGTTCGCCACCATAACTGGAGCGCGGGTCCACCCATGGGTCCCCTTGCACATCTCCCCAGGCGCGACGCCATTGGCGATGGATGGCGTCCAATGCGTTCCTGGCGGTTTGCGGCGAATCCGCTCCGGAGGCATTCTTGACGGGAGCGAACTCCGCCTCGCGGGATACCCGCAGGCAGGATGCGCCCTGGATGGCGGGGAATGCGTCGAACAGGAATCGCTCGTACTTGCAGGAGAGATCGGATTCCCGGGATTCCCCAGTGGAGGGATCGACGTTGGGAATCTTCTTGCGGGCCAGGTGCCAGGGCATGTCCATCCCGGCGAACGCCCGCAAGGCGTCCATCCGGACCAGGTGGCTTGCGATGTTGGCTTCCCGGAACACGGGCAGTCCGTCGGCATCCAGGCGGGATGCGGAATCCGGGGGAAGTTCGGTGTACTCGGCCACTCGCGGGCGACCATCCCCGTCCAGGACATAGACACCCACCTTCTCGGTGGGGTCCGTGCGCAGGACCGATTTCACGGAAAGTGGCAGGCCACGGGCCTGGGCGAATCCCAGGAAGACGGGGTCGCAGGGCAATGACAGGAGGTTGTCCACCCCCGCCACATGGATCCAGCGCACGCCGGAAGACTCCCAGCGGTCGAGGATCCCGGTCTCCGACAGACGCTGCCAGATGCCGCCGTTTCCGTCGGGTACCAGAGCCAGCCTGCCGGGAGCGGACAGGAGGGCCTTGCCGGATTCGTCCAGGGCGGGTGCGGAGGATTGCAGGAAGAATTCCGGCCATCCCGCCGGGAGTGGCTCGCCGGTGCGCCGGGCGAACCACTCCCGGGTGGATTCGTCGTTGTCGGGGCCGGTCATGATGGCCATCGGAGGAAGCTTGCCGCAGATTTCGGCAAGCCGCAGGAGACGACGCACCAGGACCTCGAACAGGACCAGGTCTCCGGGAAGCCCCAGAGGGCAGGCGCCCTTGGGACCATCGAAGCCCAGGCGCGATCCTTGGCCTCCGGCCATCAGCACGAATCCGCACTCTCCGCGAGCGAGGAGCCCGAGCCCATCCTTCCAGGCGAGGTTGCGTTCTTCCGGACCGAGCACGCTGGAGCCCAGCGGAGCGAGACCGGAAGGAAGGGGGACGACCGACCGGGGCCCGGCTCTGCGGTGCATTTCCCGCACGCGCGGCCAATCGACCGATTCCAGTTCGAGAGCGAACGAACGGGCCCGGTCGGGAGGAAGCGTGGAAAGGTGGCGTGCCAGGTGTTCCTGGTCGTTCGCGAGGAGGATGTCCGTGATCGCCATCATCTCACCTTGAAGAAGAGGACCAGCCCCACAAGGAGCATGAACAGGGAGACCAGGTGGAAGCGCCAGATGATCTTGGAATTGGCGTCGGTCTTGCGACGATATTTGTCTTCCAGGAGCTTCTGGAAATGGTGGTGCAGGGGGGCCATCCGGAAAAGCCGCTTTCCGCCGGTCCACTTGAACCATCCGATCTGCAGGGCCACGGACATGGCCTCGGCGAGGAACACGAATCCGACGACCAGGAGGAACAGCTCCGCCTTGGCGAACACGTACATCATGCCGATCGCCCCGCCGAATCCGATGGAGCCCGAGTCGCCCATGTAGATCTCGGCGGGAGGACTGTTGTACCAGAGGTAGGCCATGAGGGCGCCGGACATGGCGCCAGCCACCACGAGGAGTTCGTCCACACCCGGCAGGTGCGGAAGGAGCAGATGGTGCGACCAGATGTAGTTGCCGGAGATGTACGCCACCACGCCGGTGAAGATCGCCGAGGTCACCAGCGGGACGGAGACCAGCGAATCCAGTCCGTCGGTGAAGTTCGCGCCGTTGGCCGTGGCGGTCACCACGAAGGACATGAACAGCACGAACCCCCATCCGGGCAGATGCAGCTGGAAGAGGCTGGGTTTGATGAACGGAATGGCCACGGAAGCCGATTGCAGGTGGGGAACGAAGTGGAACGCGGCCCACGAGACCAGCAGGGAGAACACGAAGTACAGCGCCAGACGAAGCCGCGCCGAGATGCCGTCCGCTTTGTCCATCCACTGCTCGCGGGTGAGCTTCCCTTGCCGGATCAGTCGCTTGGAACGGATCTTGGCGAGATCGTCCAAGGCGCCCACTGCGGCGTAGCTGGCGAGGATGGCGAGGATGGCCAGGACCTGGATGTTCGGCTTGGCGAACAGAAGCGAGGTCACCAGCACCACCAGCACCAGCATGAGTCCTCCCATGATCGGCGGTGGATTCTGGTGGGGGTGGCCGGAAAGATCGGAAGTGGCGTCCATCCGACGCAGGAAACGGATCCAGAAGGGCATCAGGCCCAGCACCAGTGTCGAGGCGAGGATCGCCGCCGCACCCGCACGGAACAAACGTCCCTCGAACAGGGCCATGCGGGTGATTTCGTGGAGCCAGAGGCTCAGCATATCGTTCCTTTCCTTTCCAACGCATGTCGTTGGAGCATGTCGTTCCAAAGATCCCGGAGGGATTCGCGCAACGAAATGGCGGGAAGCCAGCCGGTTGCGGAGGTGAGTTTTTCGGGAGACCCCACCATGATGGGGATCTCTGTGGTGCGTTCGCGGCGGGGATCGAAGCGGAGCTCGACATTCCCGCCGTGGAATTGCAGGAGAAGTTCGGCGACCTGTCTTGCCGACACCGCCTTTCCGGTGCAGATGTTGTAGGTCTGGCCGACCTCTCCTTTCTCCATCAGCAGCAGGTAGGCTCTGGCCAAGTCGCGCACATCCAGATAGTCGCGTTTGACCTCCAGGTCGCCGGCGTAGACGATGGGCTCGCCCTTGTCCAAGCGGATGCGCGCCAGTTGCCAGGCGATTTCGCCGGCCAACAGGCGCTGGGACAGGCCCGGACCCACCACGTTGAAGGGGCGCGTCACCAGGATTCGCAGGCCATGGCCCAGGGCGTACTGGCCTGCCAGGATCTCCGCGCAGGCCAAGCTTGCTCCCGTCGTGGAAAGTGGGGAAAGAGGATCGGATTCCGTGCGGGGGACCTCGGCTCCCCGTCCGGATGGGCCCCTGCCATACACCTCGGAAGAGCTTTGGAGGAGGATGCGCGCCCCGGGACAATGCCTGCGGCACGCTTCCAGGACGTTGCGGGCGATGGACACGTTTCCCAGCAGGGATTCTTCGGGTTCGTTCTCTCCCGCGCGCACCGACATCTGGGCGGCCAGATGGTACACCTGCGTGGGCTGGTGGTATTCCATGAGGCGCTGGGCTTCCTCCGGGTCACGGAGATCCGTCCGGACGTAGTGCACGTCCCTTCTGGCCTGGTGGGTGGGAGGTGGCTCCAGCCCAGCCGCGATCAGCGGACCGAGCTCCCTTGGAAGGCTCTCGATCAGATGGTGCGCGACCGCTCCGGTTGTTCCCGCCACCAGGATGGACATTCAGGCTCCGATCGCTTCCCAAGCGAGATCCGCTTGCTCGGCGGGAACACCCGCGATCACCTTGGCCCGACCGATTCCGGTGGGTAGGACGAAACGGGCCAGTCCGCCACGCGCCTTCTTGTCGCGGGCCATGGCCTCCCATGCTCCGACACGGTCCAATGCGAGCCCGGAGGGAAGCGCGACGGGAAGCCCAAGCCGGTCCAGGAGATTCCGTTGACGGATTTCGTCAGCTTCCGACCAGAGTCCGCGCAACCGCGCGA
Organism: Fibrobacteria bacterium; assembly: GCA_035352895.1. Classification (GTDB taxonomy): domain Bacteria; phylum Fibrobacterota; class Fibrobacteria; order UBA5070; family UBA5070; genus UBA5070. Next base: position 47,195 of record DAOPYN010000026.1, read on the forward strand.
GTCGTCCCGCGCAGACCATTCCCAGGGCGACCGCCTCGCCGTGCAGGAGAGCCTCGTAGCCGGTCAGGCTTTCCAGGGCGTGCCCGAAGGTGTGGCCCAGGTTCAGGAGGGCCCTGACTCCCTCCTCGCGTTCGTCCTGGCCCACCACGGCCGCCTTGCAGGCGCAGGAGACCGCCACCAGATGGCGGACCGCATCCGCGTCGCGATCCAGGATCGCCTCGACGTTGGCTTCCAGCCAGGCGAAGAATTCAGGATCCAGGATGATCCCGTACTTGACCACCTCGGAGAGTCCGGACACGTATTCGCGGCGTGGGAGGCTTTCCAGACATCGGGAATCGGCCAGGACCAACCGAGGTTGGTGGAAGGCGCCGATCATGTTCTTGCCCAGGGGGTGGTCCACCGCGGTCTTCCCGCCCACCGAACTGTCGACCATGGCCAGGAGCGTGGTGGGGACCTGGACGAAGTCGATGCCGCGTTGGTAGCAGGCCGCGCCGAATCCCGTCATGTCGCCGCCCACTCCGCCGGAGAACGCGACCAGGAACGCCTTGCGATCGACCTTGTGCTCCAGGAGGAAGGTGAACAGTCCGTCCAGGTCGGCGAGCGTCTTGTGGGCCTCGCCGGGTTCGAAGACGTGCACGAGGAGGTCGTCCCCCCAGGTCTCCCGCCAAACGGCGAGTTCGTCTGGCCTTGACTGGAGGACGTTGCGGTCGGTGACCACCACCGGTCGGCCGGTCAGACCGATGCTGGCAGCCAGGCGAGGCAGATGCTTCGCGATGCCTTCGCCGGCGAAGATGGGATAGCTCCGCGTTCCCAGCGGGACCGTCAGGACCTTGCTGCTCCACGATTCCAGGAGGGATACCACCTGGTTTGCGATCTCCTCGCGGCTGATCTCGTCCGAAGACTCCAGTTGGAAGTCCGCCTGCGCGTAGAGGTGCGCGCGGGCGGCCATCATGGCACGGATCTTCTCCAGGCGGCTTTGCGGATCCAGGCCTGCCAGGAGGGGGCGGGTTTCCTTCTTGCCCACGCGGTGGGAGACGGTTTCCGGTTTGGCCCAGAGTCCCACCAGGGTTCCGGTGGCATGCACCAGAGGGAGGGCGTCCGGATGGAGGAGGCTTCCTCCACCCAGGGCGATCACGCGGGGGGGCTCGGCGGAAAGGTGCCGGAGTGCTTCGATCTCGATTTCGCGGAAGGCGGCTTCTCCCTGTTCGGTGAAGATTTCGGAAACGCTCTTGCGGTGGCGGGCCTCGATCCAGTGGTCTATATCCTCGAAGGGGAGCCCCAGACGCTCGGCGACCAACGCCCCGATCCGGCTCTTTCCGGTGGCCATGAACCCCGTGAACCAGACGTGCTTGCGCAAGGGGAGGGGGCAAGCGGTGGTCGGCGGACTGATTTGGCAGGACATTCCAGGAAAGATGCCAATTGGGAGGCCTCCCGAGGAGTCCAGGAGTGCGCTTAGGAGGGAAAAACGAATTTACCGGTCCGGGTGCCAGTCCACGGCGACCAGCAACCGGGGGCGTCGCTGGCCACCTCGCGGGAGATCGGCTCGATCGGAGGCGGTCAGGTCCAGCAAAGCAGCCTTGCAGGAGAGTCCGGTTCGCCCCAGGCTCTGCAGCACCCACAGATCCAGGGAGGTCGTCGGGGGGCTGCTCCATGGCCTGTCTTCCAGGTTGCGCAACCGGGTGCGGGATCTCCAGGCCAGACGGGCCCCTCCTTCCAGTCCTGTGGAGGATCGCGATTGGCCTTGCGCGAAGGCCTGCCACATGGGCGGTTGCGCATCCAGGCGCGACGCGGGCACTCCCCCCTGGAGGTTGTACCGCAGCCCCGTGCTTGCGTTCCACCGCATCGCCGACATCCCCAGCTCCAGCCTTTGCGTCCAGCCCGTCAGGGTGCCTTCCAGGGCCCGAAGGTTCCCGAATCGTTCCTGCGATGTCGCCGAATCCAAAACGAATGCTCGTGGCGATCGGGCGAGCCATGGATTCGATTCCAGGGTCAGCCGGGTCGGCCCGAGAGGGATGCCGACCCTCGCGTTCAGCCCGTACTGGTGGAACAGGGCCCTGGAGACTTCGATGTCCCTGTCCAGTAGACTCGATTCCACCTCTTCGCGCAGATGGTCGGGTCGATCGGTCCACTCGGCGGCGGCGGCAAGCCGCCAGTCGCACGGACCTCGGGTGCCGGTACGCGACAGCGTGTCGCGGAACTGGAATCCCGCGTTTCCCGCCCGGTGGAATCCCGTCCAGGCGAAGCCTTCGATCGACAGGAAATGTCGAATCCAGGGGGCGGCCTCGACGGTGTTCTCCCTGCCGCCGGGGCCCTCGGTCTCCTCCAGACGCCAATCCAGGCCCGTCTCCTGGCCGGAATCCCGGAAGCGCCATGCGGCCTGGCCGGACATGGTGCGGATCCGGCCTCGGGGGCCCATCCGTTCAAGGGTGCGGAGCGTCTGCTCCAGGCGAAGGTCTCCCGATCGGGCGTGGATCCGGGCCTGCTTCGCCTCCCAGCCGACAAGCAGGTCCGAGAGCGGGAGATCCTGCCAGATCCATCCCTCCAGGTAGGAGGCCTCCACGCGATGACGGTCGGTACGCCACCCAAGTCCGCCTCCGGCCAGGGAGAAGGGGGGGAGGTTCTCCCCGAACCAGGCCCGGCGTATCCAGGGCGAGGGATCGGAGATGTCCGGCGACCCCAGGATCCTGCTTCGTGCGACCAAGGTGGCGTCCGAGAAGTGGTCCACCTGCTCCATCCGCGCGAAGGCCCGCCAGGGGCCGATGTTCCCCTCCAGGCGGCCCGAGGTCGCGGGATTGCGGTTCTCCCGGGAGGTCCCGCTGGACAATTCCTGCAACACCTGGTCGCCGGTCTCGTTGCCCATCAGGATTTCCGAACCCTCGAAGTCGTCCCACTCTTCCAGGAGCGCAAAGCGCCGTCCCACCAGGCTCAAGTCCCCTTCCTGGCCGCGTGCCAGGGCCGGATCCAATCCCGCGTGGGTGGAATCGGGTCGCAGGATCTCCCAGGAGGAGCGGATGAGGCAACCGGATGCGCCGACCGAGCAGGCGGAAAGAGCTTTCGTCTCGGCCCAGTGGATGGGGGTTCCCGCCCAGAGGATGGCGGCCGTCCGCATCGCCAGGACGGTCACCACGGTCTCCACTCCACGTCCACTCCCGACCAGATCCACCAGGAGGGATGGGGGGTGGTGAACGCCACGCTCGCCTCGGCACCGGGGCGCAGCGAAAAGCCGCCCAGGGGAAGGCTCCAGTCCAGTCCGAAGGAGGTCCCGAACTCGGATTCCCCTCCGTCCAGTTGCATGAGGGGGTTGTGGGGACGGGTCGAACGCGCGTAGTGGAGCACGAGCATTCCCCGCACCGAAAGCCCGCGTGGAAGCAGGAACGCGAGTCCGGCGCCGGCTGTGGCGTAGTGGACGTCGATGCTGTCGGAGAGCTTCGCGTACTGGAGCGCGCCCACCGTGCGGATGCCGTCGCCGTAGGAGCTGGTCGCCCCGATCCGCACCGCGGTGGCGGGAGGAAAACACGCCAAGGCGCCCAGAGGGAATCCTTCGTGGATCCCCGCGGTCAAGCCGATGGTGTCGAACAGACGGAGGTCGGAATCCGCCCGCACCGTCTCCGCCCCCCAGATCGACGCGATCGTTCCGGCGGCGAAGAGGAGGGTCATCTCTCGGCGATCCCCAGGGCCTGGCGCATGGTCTCCATGGTCCGCTCCAGATGGAACGCGACCGGTCGATCCGTCGTCCAGCGCCGCAAGGCGAGCGCCCCTTGGCCGACCAGCATCCCGATTCCGTGCACGATCCGCGCTCCGTGCAGTCGGGCGTCGTGGAGGAACGGGGTCCGGTGGGGTTTGTAGACCAGATCGAATGCGATCTGGTCGGAGCCGATGGAGCCTGCCGGGACGGGGCTGCGGCCGGGGGATTCCCCACCCTCCATGCCCACGGTGGTGGTCTGGATCACCAGGCTCCGGCGCCCGCGGTTCCACTCGGGGAATCCGGCCAGGTCCATGGCCCGGACGGGAATCGGCGATCCTTCCCTGCGCCAGTGTCCGACTTCCGTGGCCAGCGCCTGGGCCTTCTGGGCGGACCTGCCGAAGATCGTCAGGGAACGCGCGCCCATGGGAGACCACGCCAGCAGGTAGGCGAACGAACTCGCGGAGCCTCCGTTTCCGAGGATGGCGATGTCGAATCCTGTCAGTTCCAGTCCGGTTCCGTCCTCGCGGACCGGGAGCGACGTGGCGGTTCCCACCGCCATCAGGCCGCCCATCGCGTCGGTGGAGTCCCCGCGGAATCTTCCGTCCTCTCCGCGGAACAGGGTGTTGACCGCGTGCGCCTGCGCGGCACCCGGTTCCAGGCGGTTCCCGGACTGTCCTCCAAGCCAATCGTATACCGCGAGCTTGTGGGGCACGGTCACGTTGCAGCCCACCACTTCCGGATCGGATTCCAGCCGCTCGAGAGTGTCGGCCAGATCGCCGGGCTCCACGTCCATCGCCGAGTATTCCCAGTCCAGACTCAGGCTCCGCAACGCGGCGTTCTGCATCGGCGGCGATTTGCTCTGGCTCACCGGATGGCCCAGGAGGTGGATCCGCATCATCCCATCAGCTCCAGTTCTTCCACGGCCAGCTCCAGCTCGCGATCGGCCTTCGCGCGGCGCTTCTCGCGCCAGGCCCGGGCTTCGGAGGCGATGGCGGCGCGGAGGGAATCGAATCCTTCCCGACTGGCCGCCGAGACCGCGTGCGCGTGCGGGAAATGGGCATGGAGGGCCTCCCGCGAGGGAGTGTCCAGGCGATCGAGCTTGTTGAAGACCACCAGCCGGTTGGCCGTGCCGCCCACGAGTTCCTCCAGCAGGTCGCTGGCGACCCGCATCTCCTCGTCGCGGAAACAGTCCGAAGCGTCCACCAGGTGCAGGACCAGATCCGCTTCCGCGACCACCCGCAAGGTGCTGCGGAAGGACGCCACCAAGTGGTGGGGGAGCTTGCGGATGAATCCCACGGTGTCGGAAAGGGTGCATTCCGGCGTGTCGTCGCCCACCCACAGGCGGCGGGTGGTGGCGTCCAGCGTGGAGAAGAGCCGATCCTGGGCGAGGACCTTGGCCTTCGTCAACGAGTTCAGGAGTGTGCTCTTGCCCGCGTTGGTGTAACCGGCCAGGGCGATGCAGAACACGTCGGAGCGGCGCCGCTTGCCCTGCTCGGTGCGGCTGGTGTCCAGGTTGTCCAGTTCGCGGCGGAGCTTGGCCAGGCGGGTGCGGGCCATGCGGCGGTCCGTTTCCAGCTGGGTCTCGCCGGGCCCCAGGGTGCCCACGCCGCCGCCCTGGCGCTCCAGGTGCGCCCACATGCGGGTCAGGCGGGGGATGAGGTATTCCAATTGGGCGATCTCCACCTGCAGCTTGGCCTCGCGGGTGCGGGCCTGGCGCGCGAAGATGTCCAGGATCAGTCCCGACCGGTCCAGGATGAAGCATTCGGTGAGCTCCTCCAGCCGTTTGGCCTGGCCGGGGGAAAGGTCGTCGTCGAAGACGATCTTGGCTGCGCCGCAGGACTGGCACAGCAGGGCCAGCTCCTTGACCTTGCCTTGGCCCAGGAGCGTGGCGGGATCGAACTGCGGGCGGTTCTGCACCAGAGTGCCCACCACTTCGGCGCCGGCCGAATCCACCAATCGGGAAAGTTCCTCCAGGTGCTGGGCGGTGGTGGTCGGGTCCTGCTCGCGCGTGCTCACGCCCACGATCACCACGCGTTCGCGGGAGGTGTCGTGGCGTCCCCGGGCGGCGTCGGTCCGGGCGATGCCTACTCCCACTCGATGGTCCCCGGCGGCTTGTGGGTGCAGTCGTAGAGGACAGCGCCCGCACCCAGTTCCAGGAGCTTCGCGGCAAGCTCCCCGAGCTTGTCGGCAGGGGCTTCCCAGAAGCTCGCGGTCATCGCCTCGCGGCTGATCACGGGCCGGAGCACCACCACCTGTCGGCCACCGGCCAGCACGGGCAGAAGAGCCACCGGCATCTGCCAGATGGTCTCGTAGAAGCCTTCCCGCTTGAGCCAGGAGGTGGTCTCATGGTCCAGCGACCGCAGGAGGTCCAGGCGGTCGCGGGTGGTGTATGCCTCCATGGCGACGAAATCCGTCGAGCCTGCCACGTGGTACACCACGCGGTTGAACGCGCGCACGCGGTTGGTCAGTTCCGTGGCCACGGACTCCAATGCCTTCCAGTCGCAGGGGCCTCGCAGGGCCGCGGGCTGGGCGTAGGTGCGGCCGTCGCCCTGGACTCCCACCGAGCGCACGGGCAGGGGCAGCACGGAGTAGCCCCGCGTGGCGCCGATGGCCGACGCCGCCTGGACGGATTCCGTCGGGGCCGCCGGAGCCTGCGGACCCTGGCACAGAAGCCGCACGCCCAGGCCGGGGCCGGGGAACGGGTGGCGCCAGACCAGGTCGTGGGGGATCCCCAGGGCCTCGCCCAGGGCGCGGACCTCGTCCTTGTACAGTTCCGCCAGGGGCTCCACGATCTTGCCCGCCTCGATCAGTTCCAGGATGGCGGGGACGCGGTTGTGGTGGGTCTTGATGGTCGCTGCGTTCCTGGTGCCGCCCGACTCGATGGTGTCGGGGTAGATGGTGCCTTGCGCCAGGAGCCACTCGTCCGGGTTCAGGCCCAGCTTGGCGGTCTCCTCGGCCTGCACGTCCAGGAAGGTGTCGCCGATGATCTTGCGCTTGCGTTCCGGTTCCCACACCCCGGCCAGGCGGCCCAGGAACAGATCCGAAGCGTCGGCGATGCGCAGGTTGTCGAAGCCCTGCGCCTTCATGAACTCCATGACGGCCCGCGATTCGTCCGCGCGCATCAGGCCGTTGTCGATGTGCAGGCCCAGGACGCGATCGGGTCCCAGCGCCTTGTTCAGCAGTTCGAAGGCGACGGTGGAGTCCACTCCGCCGGACACCAGGAGGAACACCTTGCGTCCCTTCGCCTGTTCGCGCAGCTTCAGGGAAAGCCGTTCCACCTGGCCGCCCATGTCCCAGTCGCGTTCGCAGCCGCAGATGTCCAGGAAGTTGGACAACAGGATCTGTCCATGGGTGGAATGGGTGACCTCGGGATGGAACTGGACACCGAAGCGGCGCGTGGAAAGGTTTTCCACCGCGGCGAAGCGGCAGTTGTCCGTGGTTCCCACCACGGAAAATCCTGCTCCCACCGCGTCGACCTCGTCGCCATGGCTCATCCACACGCGGGTGGGGGAGGGGATCCCCTTGAGCAGGGCGCTCTTGCCGTCGTGGCGGAGGTCGGCGGCGCCGAATTCGTGGATGTCTCCCCGATGGACCCGTCCGCCGGTCTCCATGGCGATCACCTGATGACCGTAGCACAACCCCAGGACCGGAACGGGAACGCCCAGCCATGCCTTGTCGAAGTCCGGGCGATCCTCGGCGTAAACGGAGCTCGGTCCGCCGGAAAGGATCACGCCGGCGACTCCCTCCAGGTCGCCTGGACCATCGGCGGGGAATCGGATCTCGGAATACACGCCCAAGTGGCGGATCCGGGTGGCGATCAGGTGGGCGTATTGTCCGCCGAAGTCCAGAATCACGATCTTTTTCGTCATCGTGGGGCAAATCTAGCTCCCCGGGGGCAAACGGCGATTGCCCCGACCCCATCGAGGATGGTACCCTCCCGGTCACCCAGATATCCTGCGAGGAGAGGCGATGCCCACCCTGCTATTGGTCGAGGATCAGGTCGTATTTCGGGAGAACCTGGCCGAAGCGCTGGAGGACCATGGCTATGTGGTGCTCCAGGCTGGCGATGCGGGCGAGGCGGTGAAATCCCTGGATGGAAGGAGCGTCGATCTCCTCCTCCTGGACGTGGCCCTGCCGGGGATGTCCGGGGTGGAACTCCTGAAGTCCTTGCGTGCCCGCCACTCCTTGCGCCAGGTTCCCGCGTTCTTCCTGACCGCCTACCCGCGTCCGGACGTGCTGGAGGAGGCTTCCCGGCTGGGGGTGGGTGATTTCCTGGTGAAGTCGGACATCTCCCTGCGGGATCTGCTGGAACGCATCGAGAGAAGCCTGACCACCAACGGTGCCGATGCGTTGGGTGGCTCCCAAGGGGCGCGGATGGAAAACGCGGTGATGGCCAGACGCCACCTCCGTCCCGCGCTTCGGCGGTGGCGTCCCCACCCGGATCGTCCCCAGGCCCGCGAATTGTTCGCCGCCACGCAATCGGAGATCGATGCGGACAGACTGCGCTATCTGCTCTCGGTGGACCCGCAGGGGGGGCGGTGGTTGCAGAAGAACTTCGGCGACGACCTTTTGCAGACGGACCCGCTGGGAGCCTTCCGCAGGCTCCTGTTGCACTCCGTGATCCAAGGGGTGATGCTTTCCGTGCAGGCCACCGCCGATCTGCGCAGGCTATGGAGGCGCGCCTTGGCGATCGGCCTGATCTGCGAGAGGATCGCTCCCATCACGGCCTTTTCCACTCCGTTCCAGGCGTTCCTCGCCGGATTGTGCGTGGAAGTTCCCTGGATCTTCGGCGTCCAGGCGCTGGAGATGGATTATCAGGAGGTGCGGGCCGAGGCTTGGGAGGAAGGGCGATCGATCGAATCCCACCTGGCCGGGGCGTTCGGGACCAACGAGGCCACCATGACCCTGGAGACCCTCCACGGCATGGAGCTTCCGGACCAGGTCTGGAAAGCGGTGGTGGACCTGCATGGATCCGGCGAAGCCAACGCCATCTGGGAATGCGCGCCGGGAGGACGGTGCCTTTCTGTGGCCACCGCGTTGGTGAACATCCTGGAACCGCTGTGGCATCCATGCGTGTCGGTGCGTGGGATTCCCGTCACGGAGGCGCATTGGATCCACAAGAATCTGGACTTGGCCGCACTCCTGGACGAGGCGGGAATGGAAATGCGGGCCATGCTGGAATCCGGCGCCTTCCCCGAGGCCGGGGCCATCGATCCCAGCCGGGCCGTGCAGGTGGAGGGAAGCCAGCGAAGTTTCCTCTACCTGCGCCAGGAGTCGGCGATCCTTCCCGACCCCATCGAATCGTTGCTATCCCAATGGGGGGTGGTGGAGGTGGTCGATTCCGTGGAGGGACTCTCCAAGCGCGAGGATGTGGTCCGGGTTGCCTGGGTGGAGCCGGAAACCCCCACCTGGGAGAGGTTGATGGAGTTTCCGCGCCGCACCTTGGTCCTGCATCTGAAGCCCCTGGGACGCAGGGGCTTCTTCGGACCGCACGAGCCGGTGGCCATGCCGGTGGTGGCCAGCGTCCTGGAGCGTCTGCTCAGGTCTCGCGGGTGACCGACCAGCCCAGGCCGATCGATCTCCAGGCGGCCCGGCGGCGGATGTCGTCGCGTTCGCCCAGCAGCCGAAGCTCCACGGCCGATTCCCCTTTCGGAGAACAGTGCGCGATCCACACCAGGCCCACGGGCTTTTCCGGGGTGCCGCCGTCCGGTCCGGCCACTCCGGTCACAGCCAACCCCAGTCCACCACCGCACAAGCGGGATGCTCCCCTGGCCATTTCCAGGGCGGTTTCCCGGCTGACGGCTCCGTGGGTCGCGAGCGTCTTTTCGGAAACGCCCAGGAGCTCGCGCTTCACCTCGTTGGCGTAGGCGACCACGCCTCCCGCCAGGACGTCCGAGATTCCCGGCAGCGCCGCGACCTCGGCGGCGGCCAGGCCGGCCGTGCAGGATTCGGCGAAGAACATCTTCCAGCCGCGCCGACGGAGATTGGCCTGCAGAGACTGCACCAAGGTGCACCCCAGCGGCCTGACCACGGCGCTTCCCAGCCTCCTGGCGACTTCCTCCAGCGCCCGGGCGGCGCGCGCGTCGCGATCGCCTTCGCCGCGGGCCAGGCATTGGATCTCCACTCCGAAGAAGCCAGGCAACGAGCAGAACTCGATGTCCGAAAGCGCGAGATCGGCCATGCGGGTCTCCTGCTCGGACTCTCCAAGGCCGTGGGTGAACAATCGTCGGATTCCCGGCCGGTCCGCGGCCTCCGACAGCATCGCTCCCAGCGAATCCTCCCAGATCGCACGCACCTCGCGCGGGACTCCCGGGAGGGCTACGTGACGGAATCCGTCTTCCTCCACGGAGAAGCTCGGTGCGGTTCCCTGGGGGTTGCGGACCACCCGGGAACCCTCGGGGATGTCCGCCTGCAGGTGGGCTGCCTCGTCCATGGGACGTCCCAGCATCCGGTAGCGCGCCTCGACCTGGGCCAGTGCCTCCGCCGACCGCACCAGATTCCGTCCGAAGGCGGCCGCGCTTTCCGACCGGGTGCGGTCGTCGCGTGTTGGGCCCAATCCCCCGGTGGAGACCACCGTTCGTCCCCGGCGTCGGAGCGAACGCAGGGCTTCGGCGAGGGTTCCAGGGGTGTCGGAGACGATCCTCACCTCGGCCAGGGGGATCCCCGCCTCGAACAGCCGCCGCGAGAGCCAGGCCGCGTTGGCCTCGGTGCGGCGCGCCTGCAGGATCTCGTCGGCCACGACCACGATCACGACATCTTGGTTCATCGGTTCCATTTCTGCATTTCCGGTTTCCCTCGAAATTCCGCGACGCTGCTCGGGGCGCAGCGGTCGCGCCTCTAGAGCAGGTCCGCCGCCAGCTCGGCCAGTTCCGAACGTTCGCCCTTCACCAGCGTGACGTGCCCCGCGATGGGATGCTCACCGAACTTCTTCACCACGTGGGTGAGTCCGGAGGAGTGCGCGTCCAGGTAGGGAGTGTCGATCTGCTGGAGGTCGCCGGTGAGGATCACCTTGGACTTCCCCGCGGCCCGGGTCATGAGCGTCTTGATCTCGTGGGGAGTCAGGTTCTGCGCCTCGTCGATGACGATGAACGCGTCGTTGATGGAGCGTCCGCGCACGAACGAGAGCGCCTCGAGCTCGATCACTCCCTGCTCCAGGAGCTGTTGGAGCTTCAGGGCGTGGTGGCCGTGGGCGCTCTCCGTCTTGTCCGTCTTGTCCTTCTTGTCGTCGCCCAATAGAAACTGCACGTTGTCGAAGATCGGCTTCATCCAGGGATGGATCTTCTCGTTGACATCGCCGGGAAGCCAGCCCATCTCCTTGCCCACCGACACGATGGGGCGCATCACCACGATCTTGCGGTACTGCCGCCGCTTCGGTTCGAGCACC
>DAOPYN010000027.1:0-55458 GCA_035352895.1 Fibrobacteria bacterium
AAGCCAGCCCAGTTCCTTGCCCACCGAGACCAGGGGGCGCATCACCACGATCTTCTTGTACAGCCGACGCTTGGGTTCCAGCACCTGGTCCAGTCCGGCGGCCATGGCCAGCAGGGTCTTGCCGGTACCGGCCTTGCCCACCAGGGTGATCAGGCGCACGGCGGGATTGCGCAGGAGGGCCGCGGCGAAGATCTGCTCGCGGTTCCTGGGTACGAGCGTCCACAGGCGGCATTCGTCCTTGATCAGGCGCCGCAGCAGGACGCCCTCGGGATGCCTCTCCACCGCGACCAGCACCGATCTGGAGTGGGAATCGCCGGTCCCCAGCAGGGTCAGGCACTGGTTTTCCCGGATGCCTTCCCCCTCCGGACCCAGTTCCGAGACCGCGAGCCAGCCGTCCTTGGTGAGCTTGTCCACCAGATGGTCGGGAACGCCCACCACCGTGGCGGCGTGCGTGAGCTCGTCGACGTTCTTGATCCGGCCTCGCTTGTAGTCCTCCGTGGTCAGGCCGCAGGCGTGTCCCATCAGGCGCACGTTGGTGTCCTTGGACACCAGGACGATGGTGCGCTCCGGGTGTTCGGTGGCCCAGCGCAGGGCCGTGGCGATGATCTCGCGGTCCTTGCGTGCCTGGTCGAACTCCGCGGGGACCTTCTGCACGTACTGGCCGGCCCCTGAAAGACAGATTCCGCCCGTGGCGGGAGGGGGCAGAGGCACGAACTGCAGGAGGGTGGCGTGCTCCTCCTTCAGCCGATCCAGGATGCGGGAGAACTCGCGCGCGTTGAACCCCTTCTGGTCCTCGCCCGTCTTGAATCCGTCGATCTCCGAGATCAACGCCAGGGGCACGACGATGTCGTTGTCGCCGAAGGTCTGGATGCATTGCGGATCGTGGATGACCACGGAGGTGTCGAGGACGAAGATCTTGCGAGCGTCGGACATGAGGGCTCCTCCTATCCCTACAGGATAGCCCTCCACGGACGATCCGTCAGGAAAATCCATCAGAAGCGGTTGACGGCGCGGACCGACAGGAGCGCTTCGTTCCAACGTGGAGTGTCGTCCCGTACCGAAACCACCAGATCCACCTGCCAGCGCTCGAGCAGGATCGCCGCGAAGCTTCCCGCGCTCCACGCCTGCATGGCCGACCAGGAAAGATCCGGATTCCGTCGGGCGAGCACGCCGGGCTCGAAGAATGCGCCCACTCCGCCGGAGCGGGGACCGCCGATGGCCACTTCCGCGATCGCCTGCAGCCACGAGGGTGTGCGGGGAGAGCCTTCGGGCCAGCCTCTCCACAGAAGGATTCCTCCGATGGCCCTGGATTCCGAGGCACCCGCGGACCGGTCCAGCGGCCAGATGCCCCTGCCGCGTCCTCCCAGGCGTGCGACGGCAGGTCCCACCCCGCGGCGGAAGTCGGCTTCGGCGCCGATCCGCAGACGCCCGGAGCGGCCCGTGTCCGCTTCCAGCAGGGCGGCCTCCAGGTCCAGGGCAAGGCGGGTCTCGTTGACGGGCCACGGCACGGGGGGCGTGCTCCTCCAGGACGCGCCCAGTCGGCTCGCCCATTCCACCAGTTCGGGACCGAATGCGGTGTCCCCCGGCGGGACCTCGGCGCTGCGCGTGGTGGCCATGCCGGTGTGCAGCTTCCCCAGTCCGTCCAGGAGGCTCCACTCCAGGTCGCAGGAAAGGGTCCAGCGACGCGAAAGGCTGTCCTGGTCCAGCTCCCCGTGTCCGATCGCCCCGATGTCCAACGGTCCGATCCACGGCTCCTTCCAGATGCCGTGGGCGCGCAGGGAGGTGCCTCCCTGACTGATCCCGAAGGACAGATCGCGGGCCGTTCCGGCCAGGTCGGCCAGATGGATCTCCACGGAACCGGCGGGATCCTCGCCCTGGCTCCAGCCACCGGCGCCCTCCACGAAGCTCGAGGGAAGATCGCGCAGATCCACCACCATCCGCACCGCGGATGTCCGCGGGATCCGGGCGATGGCGGGAGCGGACGCCTCCTCGACGTATCCGGTGGACAGGATCCGTCGACGGGCCGGCTCCATCCGGTCGGGGTCGGCGTCGAGGCCCGGACCGATCCTGGAAAGACGCGACAGGACCTCGGGGCGCAGGCGGCTGGTTCCCCGGTCGCGGACACCGCCCCACACGAAACGCCGTCCCGCCTCGGCCGAAAGGTGGAGCGTTCCTGCCGAATCGAGGGAGTCGGCGGCGGCCAGGGCCAGCAGGAAACCACGGGCCTCGGCGCGACCGACCGCATCCTCCAGTGCGCGGAGCACCGTTTCCCGTTCCAAGGGGGCTCCCCGCAGGGAGTCCAGCGGTGGAGCCATCCAGGTAGGCGTCCGCGTTTCCACCCTCACGGAATCCACCACCTGGGGCGCCGCGCTCCAGGAGATCGCCGCCAGCCAGATGGCTCCGGCGATCACAGGAGATCCACGGGGTCGACGTCGGCGAACGCGCGCACGCCGGCGGGCGGCGTCGCGGCGGCCAGGGCTTCGCGCACGACGCGTCGCAGGGTGGCGGAGGCATCCGCCCGGGACTTGGCCAGGAGATGGAACCGGTGGCGACCGCCCACCACGGGAACGGGAGCCTCCATGGGGCCTGCCAGGAAGTGTCCCAGTCGCTCCATGCCCGGTCGCAGGGTACGGGCCAGACGATCCATCCATGCCTCCACCAGGGCGTAGTCCGGACCGGAGGCTTCCACCAGCACCAGCCGGGAGAATGGCGGCAGGAGCAGCGCGCGGCGGGTTTCCAACTCGCGCGCGGCGAAGGTGGGAAAGTCGTGGGATGCGACCTCCGCGAACAGCGGGTTGGAGGGGGTCCGCGTCTGCAGGAGGACCGTTCCCGGATCCGCGGCCCTTCCCGAGCGGCCCGCGACTTGGCTCAGGAGCTGGAACGTCCTCTCCGAAGCGCGGAAATCGGGGGTCTGGCTTCCGATGTCGGCGTCGGTGACTCCCACCAGGGTCACCGAGGGGATGTCGTGGCCCTTGGCGACCATCTGGGTGCCCAGGAGGATCCCGCCGTTTTGACGGAATTCGTCAATGATCGCCTCCAGGACCGACGCCTTGGCCGCGCTGTCGCGATCCAGGCGGGCCAGTGGCGCCTGGGGGAACAGCCTCCGCAGTTCGTCCTCCACGCGCTGGATGGCGTATCCCTTCGCTTCCAGCTCGTCGGAGCCGCATTTCGGACAATTTCCGGGAGGAGGACTCTCGTGGCCGCAATGGTGGCAGGCCAACCGCGACCGGTCGCGGTGCCAGGTGAGCGGCAGGCCCGGGCACGACGGACACTCCAGGGCGGTCTGGCAGTCCAGGCAGATCGCCTGCGGCGACCAGCCGCGCCGGTTGTGCAGGACCACCGCGGAACGCCCCGCCTGCAAGGTGCGCTCGAGCTCGGACCGCAGTGCGGTGGAGATCGCCCCGCCGGTCCGTTTGCGCTCGGCGCCGAGATCCACCGTGCGCACCGCGGGCATGGCGGCGCCGGTGGCGCGGTGGGGGAGTTCGAGAAGGCGGTAGCGCGAGGTGGATGCGTTGTGCCAGCTTTCCAAGGACGGTGTGGCCGAGCCCAGGGCCACCGGGATTCCCAGCCGGTGCGCCAACCAGACAGCCGCGTCGCGACCATGGTAGCGGGGCGCGTCGCCGGATTGCTTGTACGATCCGTCGTGTTCCTCGTCCACCACGATCAGCCCCGGGTTGGCCAGGGGGGAGAACAGCGCGGAGCGGGGGCCCAGGGCCACCTTGGCCGCGCCTTCGCGCAACGCGGTCCATGCCTTCGCCCGGTCCAGATCGGAAAGCTGGGAGTGGAGGACGGCCACGTTCTGGTCCAGGAAGTCGGCGGTGCGCCGGACCGTCTGCGGGGTCAAGCCGATTTCCGGCACCAGGATGAGCACGTCCCTTCCCAGGCGGATGGCCTCGCGAGCGGCCAGGAGGTAGGTCGCCGTCTTGCCGGAACCCGTCACTCCCGCCAGGAGCATGGGCGCGAAGCCGCCCCGGACGATGGCCTCGCCGATGGCATCGGCCGCGAAGGCCTGGTCCGCGTTGGGGGAGATCTCGATCTTCCCGCGGGGTGGAACGAGCGACTCCAGGTTCCATCCCGGAGGGGAAGCCTTGCGTCTTCCAGCGCCCAGTCCCAGCCGCACCAGGGTGGATGGGCCCGCCGCGCTCCACAGGGGGCCCGCCGCGACGCCCGGCGGGCACAGGTAGTAGTCGGAGATCCACCGGACCAGCTCGACCAGATGGGCCGGCACGAAGGGGTGTTCGAGGGGCCTCTCCAGCACGGGCTTGACGGGAAACGACGGCTCGTCGTCGTGGCAGGAAATGGCGATCGCCCAGGATTTGGCGCGTCCGAAGGGCACCTTGACCAGATCGCCGGGCCGGATGGCCAGATCGGAGCTCGCATAGGTGAAAGCGGGTGCCTGGCCGGAGGCCAGGACCACGTCGACGAACCGGCTCATGGAGACCGGGTCCCGGTCGGTTCCGCGTTCAGGAGAAGAGCTTGTCCATCTGGTTGGCGACGGAATCCGCCTTGGGGGGAGCGGCTTCCAGGTCGGTGAACTCGTTTCGGCGCACGTCGTCGAGGATCGTATTGACCCCCTTGATCGCCCGTTCGCTTTCCAGACGCACCAGCCCAGGATTGGTCCGGTCGTCGAACACCAGGACGAGGATGCAGTCCTCGTCCACCAGGCTGATGTGGATGTTGTCGGTCTTGCCCTTGTGGAACAGGACCGTGAATTCGTTTTCGCCGATCATCTGCGCGATGGCCCGGGTGGCCGCATAGGAGCCCGCCGCCAGCGCGGCCAGGGCCGTGGTGTCGAAGGCCTTGGTGTAGCCCTGGTTGGCAAGCAGGTTTCCGTCCTTGTGCACCAGGAGCACGAACGTGGCGCTGGCCGACGACAGAAGGTGGCCAAGCACCTTGTTCAGCCGGTCGATGTCTTCCTTGTAGAGGATGAAATTCGCCATGTTCGCCTCACTTCGGTCCGAGCGGCATGCGCCGCGTCGGATAGGAGTCGGGACCCTGCAAACGCGAAAGTTCGTCGGGCGTCAGAAACGCGGAATTCATGGGATCGGCGGTTTCCAGGTTCGGATTGACGTTTGGAGTGGTGACCACCTGCGAGGAACGAGGAGCATCGCTTCGCTTCTGGTCGGCGAGTTCTCGTTCGTAGCGGGCGATTTCCGCATCGAGGTCGGATGGATCGATCGATCCGTCCAGGCGGCTCTTCTTCCGGTTGCCGTCCGACGATCCGTGCGAGGCGGATGCTCCCTGGGAGCCGGGGATCGGCGCTGGAGGGAAGCCTCCGGTGGGCGGCTGGAAACCCTGCAGTCCAGGGACCTGTGCGACCGGCGGGGGCGCCATCGGGCCTCGGCTGTCCACCAGTCCGGGAACGGGAGCGATCGGTTGGACCGGAGGCAGGGCGGTGCCATAGCCCTGCTGGAGGCCGGGAACCGCTTGTGGAGGCGGTGGCGCCGCTGGCGGAGCGAATCCCGTGATCTGTGGAGCGCCTTGGGGAGCGCTCGGGAAGGGCTGCGGGAAGGAACCGCCGCCAGACGAGGGAGGGGGCGGAAATCCGGATCCGCGAACCGATGGCGGTGCCGCAGGATGCGATGGGGGATGCATCTGCGGAGGCATCGCCGGCGGTTGCATCTGCTGGTAGTTGGGAGGTGGTGCCGGTGGTGGTGCCATCGGCGCCTGGGCCATCTGGGGCGGAGGCATGAATGTCGGTGCCGCAGGCCTGGGGGGAGGCAGGGGAGGCATGCCGGAGGTGGGACGGGGCGGCGGAGGTGCGCCGGGTACGGCCATCGGCGCCGGAGCGGGAGCGGCGGGGCGCGCCTGGGGAGCTGGTGGAGGCGTGGGCGCGGAAGTCTCCCCGGGACCGGCGGGACGGCGGGAACTCTGGCGAGCGGAGTATTTGGCGTTGAAGGTGTCGATCACGATCTTGCCGATGGCCTTGAGCGTCGTGAACACCCCCACGCCTTGGTGCGCCTGGGCCTCGAAGGTGGGAACCTTGTGCCAGTTCAGGTACTGGTCCAGTTCCATGATGGTGGCGATGCCGGGGAGGTCCCGCTTGTTGTACTGGAGAACGAATGGGACCGTGCCAAGGTCGATCCCGTATTCCTTCAGGTTCTCCTGGAGGTTCTTCAGGCTGTCGATGTTCTCCTGCATCTTGTCGCGCTGGCTGTCTGCGACGAAGACCACCCCGTCGACCCCACGCAACACCAGCTTGCGGGTCGCGTTGTAGTAGACCTGGCCCGGGACCGTGTACAGCTGGAACTTGGTGGCGAATCCCTTGATGGACCCCAGGTCCAGAGGAAGGAAATCGAAGAACAGGGTGCGGTCGGTTTCCGTCGCCAAGCTCACCATTTCCGACTTGGTTTCCTGCGGGATCTTCCGATGGATCACCTGAAGGTTGGTGGTCTTGCCCGAAAGGCCCGGACCGTAGTACACGATCTTGCAGGAGATTTCGCGTGTAGCGTAGTTGATGGAAGCCATTTCGACTCCTTATCCGATGGCTTTGGCGGCCTGGCGCATTTCCACCCTCACCAGTCCGACGTTGACCGTCGCGGAGGTGAAGACGACGAGCCATCCCAGCGGAACACCCAGCACGAGGACCTTCCCCGCGTCCCCTTCCAACAGGATCTGCCCGATGGTTCCGGCACCGCTCGCTTCGGCGAGTTTGGAACCCATGTCCGCGAGCGAGGCGGCCAGAGCGGAAACCAGGTCGGCCATCTGGGGGTCGGTCATTTCCGCGGCGATGAGGATCCCGTCGGCGCCGACGAGCGCGCTTCCGAGGACACCGCGGGTGCGATTGATGGTTTCGAGAGCCTTGTGCATCATGGGAATTCCGATCTCCGTTCCTTGAGTGCCGATTCAGCCATCTGTACGCACCGGTCGATCCTGCCTTGGAAGAGCTCGAAGCTCCCGCGGGTTCCGGACACGACAACGTAGTAGTCGTTGAGGAAGCGTCTGCAGAAAACGAACTCCTCGGGATCCTGCATGAGCAGGAAATCGGGAGCGGGCCTGTCCTTGGATCCGGAGCGCAGAGCTCCTTCCTGCAATTCGTAGACCATGCGGGGCGCGTCGTCCAGGAATACGTCCGAGGATTGGGAACCGATTCCCCACGGCAGACCCGACTGGTCGAAGATGCCTGCGCCCAGGATCCCCTTCCCAGTGCCATGGGAAGGATCGGAGCCGGACCGGACCGAAGTCAGGTAGGAGCAGATGACGTCTAGGTCGTTGGACCAGGGCATCTGGCCACCCATGAGTGGTGCGTTCATCCCGCCTCCTGGAAGACTTTGCTGCAACGGGCGGCCAGAAGCGAAGCGGAACCGTCGTTGTCGAACACCGCCAGCGCCGAGCGATCGCCATCCCGCCAGGCATGCACCACGCGCTTGTCG
The DNA here is from genome assembly GCA_035352895.1 of Fibrobacteria bacterium. GTDB lineage: Bacteria > Fibrobacterota > Fibrobacteria > UBA5070 > UBA5070 > UBA5070. Next base: position 7,374 of record DAOPYN010000027.1, read on the forward strand.
CCTTCGAAGGACACGTGGCGGAGATCGCCGAATCCGAGATTGGCAAGGATCCTTTGCGAGCGGGCGAATGCGGCTTCCTCCATGGCTCCCACGGCCACTTCCTGGGAGCGGACCTCCTGGTGGCCATCGCCGGAGCGCAACCGCAGGAGGATCAATCCTGCCGCGTTGGCCACCGCGGCCCAGGCTTGGGGAACCTCGTCGTGGCTAGCCGAGGTGGAGGCACGCACGTCCATGGCCAGGGAATCCCGGGAATCGCCAACCGAGGCCGGGGCGTCCTGGTGCGGATCGGAAGCGGACTCCACAGCCATGGTGGGGAGTCGATGACTGGGATCCACCAGGGGGAAGAGGTTGCGCAGGTACAACGCCGCGGCGGGATGGAAGCGTTCCTTGAGTGCCAGGGCTTCGGCCCTTGCGATGGCCTGGACGTTGTCGCCGGCCAGTCGGAGGAGTTCGGCCTGGATGCACTCGGCGACCACGTTGGTGTCGGAATCCGACTGCCGAAGGGCGAGCTCCAGCGCGCGGCTGACGGATTCCGACTCCCCTCGGCGCAGAAGCAGGCAGGCATGGGCGAGGTTGAGGTTCTTCGCAAGGATTTCACGAAGATCCTGCCGGGAGTCGAGCAGATCCGCCAATGGCTGGATGTTGGGGGCCGAGCTGGTCATGGTTTGGTCTTCACGCGGTCAGGTGAGAGGTCCCGAAGCCAAAGGGAGTACCCCTCTGGAGTGGCCTTGTATCCGTATTCCACTCCAAGGGTGGAGCTCCGTTCGCCACGGGACAGGTCCAGTCCGCTGGTGATCTTGGGAAGCGAGGTGGGCCAGCTTCCCGTGACGAACCGGTGGCGCAGGAGGGAAGTATGGAGCTTCATCGATTCGAACCGGGATTCGGCTCCGATGAAGCCTCTTTCGGGAACCGACGCCAAGTGTCCGATCGCGGCCCCGGCCGACCAGTTGAACAACAGCGCGAGGATGAGCAGAACCGCGCCTCCCACCAGCAGGAAGGCGGTGGACGAAGTCCGCGAGGATTCCGTTTCTTCCGGCAGATGGAGTCCGGAATCGAACGATTTCCCATCCTGGCGCAAGGTGATGTAGCCGGCATCGGCGTAGGAGACGACGGTGTCGTACAGGCGGAATTTCCCGAAGGGGACGCGACGTTCGAGGTCTTCCAGGTTCAATGGCGAAGAGGCCAGCTCCAGCTGACGCAGCACGATGGACTCGGGACCGAGTTCGGAGAGCGAGGCGGGCATCTGGGAGAGGCTTACCTGCACGTTGGGGCTGCCCAGCCGGTCGCGAAGACGAGGCCATTCGTCCAACCGCCTCATGCCTTCCATGGAGATCATCTCCGTGGAGAGGTTGATTCCCACTCCCTTGACCGTGGTCGCGGGAAGATCGGTGTTGAATTCGTAGGCGCCTTCCTGCCATTGGAACAGGTCGCAGACCAGGTCCTCGGCGACGATCCCGATCCAATCCGCCCGCTCTTCCGCGTTGATGAACTTCTTGGCGACGAGGGTTTCCAGGATGCTGCGGTCCATGGAACGCGAGACGGACTCCACGCCAGCGAGCTCCTCGGAGTTCATGCGCCCGCAGGAAAGCAGCCAATCGCGGATCACGGTCTCGACGTTGCGTCCGTCCACGTCGATGTGGGAGATGTTTCCGCGGGAGATGCCCACTTCCGCCCGCTGGTGGTGGTAGGTGAGGGTCAGTCGGCCGCTCTTGCGCTGCTGGAGAATGAATTGGAGGACGTCGGGAAGCGAGAAGTCCCGGAGCTGTCCGTTCAGGGCCTGTGCCATCTCAGGACTCCTTCAGGGCATGGGATGCATCGCCGCCCAGGCCGCGGATGAGTTGGTAACCGCCCAGGGCGTAGAGGAAGACGAGGATTCCGGCTGCCACGCCTTGTCCCACCAGGGTTTCCGTGTTGGGGTAGAGCGTGAGGATGTTCGAAAGATTCAAGCTGTAGGCAAGGCAGGTTCCAAGCACGAAGACCTGCAGGAATGCCCCGAGGGAAGGTTCGGCCATCAACCGCCCCGTGCCGGGAAGTGCGAGATCCATGGTCAAGCGCAGGATCCGGCGGCGGCCATTCGCCTCGTGGTCGATGCGGTCCAGAAGCTGGTTTCGCAGATCCACCTCTTCGATCCCGGAAAGACGCCGGAAGCAATTGGAGCAGTGGATGCCCTTGCGGCAATGGCGGCACATGATGCGGCCGCAGGTGCGGCACTCGAAGAGGACCTTGCGCTTTTCCTGGCGCGATCCCCACCAGATCAGGAACAGGAGGAGAAAACCCACGGTGGGAAGCAGCATGGAAGGAGGGATGTCCAGCATGCCAGTCTGCAGATCCCATCGATCGACGGTCCACTTCTGGGACTTGTAGTCCTCCAGGATCCGGCTCCAAGCGAAGTCCGCGGGAGGATCGGGGTCGATCACCATGCGATTGGGAGGCAGGCTGCGGAACGAGCGGGTATTCTGGTCGGCGACCACGTCGATCATGTACCTGGCCGTGGTGGATGCCTTGCCGATCAGGGCGCCCATGGAGTCGGTGCGTCCCTTGCGGGCGATGGCCTGTCCGAGGTTGTAGAGCAACGGGCCGTTGTTCCAGGAGCGGTCCAGGAGGGTGTGGTAGAGGATGCTGGCGCTGTCGTAGCGCTCCACCAGGAAGAACGCGTTGGCCAGGTTCTGCACGGTTCGCGGGTCTTGCGGATCGAGAAGCTTGGCTTGGCGGGCGGATTCTATGGCTTCCTGGTATTGCCCTTGCTTGCGCAGGAGGATCGACTTCGCGGTCAACAGGATGGGCTTTTCGTAGGACGTGGCACGGGACAGGGAGTGCTCCAGGCGATCCCCCAGGTCCTCGCTCCAGCCTTCTTCCAGTGTGCGTTGGTAGATGGCCTCCGGGCCGCTCTGGTCGAACCGGGAGGAAATGGTGGTTTCCAAGCCGGCGAACCATGGCTGCAGTCCAACGAAGATCAGGATGGCAGCGATCATGGTGCGTTCGTAGGGTTTGGCGCGGCGCCAGAGCAGGAACGATGCGACAAAGCACATCGCCAGAAGTCCCACCCCGGCGACCAGCAAGGCCACGGGGACCAGGGCGAGGATGCCGTAGCGCAGGTAGAGGTTCGTGTCGCGAGGGAGCAACTCCGCGAAGCCGTGCACGATGAACGGCCAATAGCGGACCACCCACGACAGCAACAGAAGAAGACAGGTGAGCGCCAGCGCGTAGCGGACCAGGCGCAGAAGGTTGAAGGCGATGACCTGTTGGTTTATGGAGTAGGTGGCCACGCGCAGCGCGGCGGTCTCCAAGTGGGAGTAGCTCTGGCCCCATTCCCTGTTGCCAATCGCCTGGAAGAACAGGGCGATTTCAGGGACAGGTGAAACCGGATCCAGCTTCGTGGCGATTTCCCGCGCCCGTTTGGCGAGTTCCGTCTGCCCCTGCGATTGCAATTCCCGGGCGGAGGCCAGAAGCCAGGAGGAGGCTTCGGGAAGGCGGGTCCACCCCTGTTCCAGCATCGAAGCTTCGAATCCCTGGGCCTGGGTCACGAAGCTCCCTTGCGTTCCGTTCTGCAGCTGCAGGAGCACCAGGAGCCATTGGAGCCCCAGGTGGTTGCGCGCGTTCTGTACCGATTGGAGGATCTGGGACGTTCCCGATCCCGGAGAGGCCTTCTCGTTGAGGAGTCCTTGAGCGGCGTTGGCCATTGCCAGAGCGGCCGAATCGGAAACGTTGACCTGGAACAGCTCCAGCTGGACCTTGTCTGCCTGGCTGGGTTTTCCTGCCAGGGCTGCCGCCAGATTGGGCGACTGGCTCCGGAACTGTTCGAACTGCTCCTGCGCCCTTGCCAGACCGGATTGGAGGCTGGTCGGAGGCAGCGTCGCCGCACCGGATGCGACGGCTAGGGAGGCGACCAGACCGAAGATCGATCGGAGCCTACGCATGAGGAGTCCTGAGTTCATTGATTCCATAGTTCTGGATCATCCGCTGGAGTCGATCTGTCTCGATTCCCAGGAGCGCTGCGGCCTGAGAAATCTGCCACTGGGTTTTTGCAAGTATCCAAAAAATATAGGCCTTGTGCACTTCTTCCAGATTCGGAACCGAGTGCTGACCAAAACCGGAAGCGGGAGCCGCGATGCTCGGGGGGGACCCCAGGGAGATGTCCACATCCTCCAGGGTGTTCCCCGAACAGAGCACCAGGGATCGCTCGAGGGTGTTTTCCAGTTCACGGATGTTGCCGGGCCATCGATGGTTGGCAAGCTTCGCGGCGGCGGAAGCGGAAAGCGTGGGAGCGCAACGCCCCAGCCGTTTGGCGATCCGGTCCAGGAGGGACAGGGTCAGGATCGGCAGGTCCTCGATGCGCTCCCTCAGGGAAGGGGTCTTCACCCGGATCACGTTGAGTCGGTAGAACAGGTCTTCCCGGAATTGGCCCTTGGCGACGAGTTCTTCCAGATTCGCGTTGGTCGCCGCGATGATCCGCACGTCGATGGGGGTGGATTGCACGCCCCCCACAGGAGTGACCTCCCTCTCCTGCAGCACGCGAAGCAATTTGACCTGGGTCGACAGGGGGATTTCGCCGACCTCGTCCAGGAAGACCGTGCCCCCCTTGGCGGCCACGAACAAGCCCACGGAGTCGCTCACCGCGCCGGTGAACGATCCCTTCACATGGCCGAAGAGCTCGCTTTCCAGAAGTCCCTCGCTCAAGGCTGCGCAATGGATGGGAAGCAGCGGGCGCGCCGCGCGCGGGGAAAGCCGGTGCAGACTCCGTGCCACGACCTCCTTTCCGGTTCCCGACTCCCCGGTGATGAGTACCGTGCTCTCGGACGGAGCCACCTTGGAAATCAAGGTGCGGAGATCCTGCACCACGTTGGATCGACCGGTGATGTCCTGGTCGAGCTTTTCCACGAGTTGGGTCTTGGCCGCATCCGAGGTGGAGCCTTCCGACTTCGACGCGTCGCCTTCCAGCGCCTTGCGAAGGGCTTGCACCAGGGTTTCGTTCTGGAATGGTTTCAGAATGAAATCCGTCGCACCCAGACGCAGGGCCTCCACGGCCTTTTCCACGGTTCCGTAGGCGGTCATCAGGACGACCGGGGTCGGCGCGCCCTTCAACGCGTTGACGATCTCCAGGCCGCTGCGGGTTCCGATCATCAAGTCGGAAAGGACGATCTCGTAGCGGTTCTTGGGGAGTTTCTCGAAGGCTTGATCCACCGAGATCGCGAGGTCCACCTGGAAGCCCTCGCGTCGAAGGAGGATGGCGAGGTAGTCGCAGAGACTTTTTTCGTCATCGACGACCAAGATCCGTCGCGTACTCATTTCTGTATCTTAGCCCTTCGCGTTGCGCCTGGAAAGGTCATTCGAGGGGCAATGGCCAAGAAAGCGAAAAGCCTTCGCGAAAGGCGAAGGCTTCCTTGGTGCGACAGCCTGACTTCAGGAGATCAGGGAAGCTTGGCCGCGGCCAACTGCGCCTTGCGCTTGTAGTTGGAAGCGGTGTTGTCCTTGACGTTGCCCTGTCCCTTGCGCGCGGCCTTGTCCAGGAGGGAGAACAGGTTGGGCAGTTCCTTGAGGGCCTCGTCCTTGGTCTCCGCTCCGCGAACCTTCTTCAGGGAGGTGCGGATCTCCGAACGGACGGCGCGGTTGACGATGCGGGCCTTGTCGGACTGGCGGAGGCGCTTTTCTGCGGACTTCTTGTTGGGCACTGTAGGGACCTCGATGTTTGTGAAAACGGAAGTGGCGGAAATCTAAGGAATCGATTCCGTGAATGTCAACTCGTTGTTGTTGTCGACTCTTCGCGTTCGTGGAAGGAAGGTGTGCTCCAGGAGATTCACTTCCTCGATCAGACCAGGTCGACGACCAGATCGGGGTGCACACGGGAGCGGAGCACGTTCTCGATGAAGAACAACGTGCCGGAAGTGGAGCTGGGACACGATCCGCAGGCACCCTCGTATTGGACGCGCACCGTCTTCTCCACGATCTCCACCACCAGCAGGCCTCCGCCATCGGAGGCGAGGCCGGGCCGGACCGACTCGTCGAAGATGGCGTTGATCCGCTCCATCTTCTCGTCGTAGGGGCGTTCGAAGAACTGCTCGTCGGCTGGAGACCCGCCGTCGTAGGCCGGTGCGTAGGGGGAGGTCGGTCGCGCGATCTCCGGGGACTGCATACCCTCCGTGGCCTCCTCCAGGGTCTGGTTGATCCGGGGGATCAGGACGCCCCAATCGGCGAAGGGGTCCTTGGTGACGGTGACCACGTTGGATACGAAGAAGATCGAGACGACCTCCTCGATCTCGAACAGCCGCTTGGCGATGGGATCCTCGCAGAGGGTGCGGTCGCGGAAGGATCGCGAACCCGCCGAGACGATCTGGCCGTCCAGGACGAACTTGATGGCATCGGGATTCGGAGTCGGATCGTTGCGTTGGATCTTCATATCGTACCGAAAAGGTACTCATTTCGCCGCCGGCGACCACTCCACCGGGGAGCGCGGTCAACGCTTGGCCAGGGCGGAATCGGAGAGCTGCATCATGTGGGCGTACCAGCGCGCATCCAGGGTGGAACGCGGACCGAATGCCTTCATCAGTCCTTCGTCGGTGCCGTCGGTGAGGATCCATCGCCGCCAGGCGGTCGAATCCGTGGTGTGGAACAGGTGTGCCAGGCAGAGCCAGGCCAGGTAGTGCTGGTTCAGGGAACTGGCGATGTCGACATTTTCCGCTTCCTTCAGGACGGTGGATGCCAGCACGATCTTGCCGTCGCGAAGATCCGTCTCCATGTTTCCCGAGAGCTTGAACTCCGGCAACCACCAGAGCGGATAGGTTTCCGGATCCACGGATCCCAGGCGCAGCTCGGGCTGTCCTCCGCGACCGGGGAGGATTCTCGATACGCTGAACAGTTCCGCCAAGCCTTCGCTTGCCCAACGCGGGAGTTCCAGCCGGGCGTCTTCCGCGGCGAGTTGGTGGGTCGCTTCGTGCACCAGCCACTGGAAGGGGCGCTTGGATGTGGCATCGTCGTACTGGACGCATTCCTTCCCGTCGTAGAAGGCTTCCGCCCAGCGCATGCCGGGGATGTCGTTGCGCATCTCGCGTCGCGTCGCGTACATCCTCAACCGGTGGTGGAGGGTGTCCGGGCGGTTGTGGGTTCCGGTCCAGGCGTGCCATCGTCCGTGCAGGGTCTCGCAGGTCTGCAAGGCGAGTTTCGCCCTGGTCTCTGGGGCGCTGGTCCAGATGACGTAATGGGGGGATCGCAGTTCGACCGGTTTGGCTGCCCAGATCGATGAAATGCATCCCAGGAGCACCCATCGCAGGGGGGGCATCCGGTGGAGATGCTCGGAGTCGGGGATGGACATCCATCGAAAGTAACGCGTTCTCCGAGGAAAAACGGCTCGTTGGTTCGCGAAGATGGACCTGCGGGTGGTTTATCCGTTCAAGGAGGGGCTTCCTGTGGCTACATTGTCCCCCTCAGTGCAGATACCTCTACAGATCCCGACGTGGCAGGGCATTCGACGGTTGATCCGGTTCCACAAGCTGAACGTGGTCCACCGATCCCGCGATCCCCATGGCGCCGCGTTCAGTTTCGCCCTGGGAATCTTCCTGGGGTTGATGCCCATCTCCGTGTTCGCCACGATGATCGCCCTGTTCGTTCCCCGCAAGCTCGGCATGAGGACGCTTCCCGCGGTGATCGGCACCTTCTTCAGCAATTGGATCACGGCACCGTTCATCCTGGCCGCCTCCGCGATGATGGGCCAGTTCCTGACCACCGGCCACATCACCGGATTCAAGGCGATGCTTCCACCGCCGGACCTGGGGTGGCACCAGAGCGTCGCTTTCTTCTTCTACCAGGGCTGGGCGTTCCTGTTGGGAATCACCGTGGTCTCGCTGATCGGGGGCTTGATCGCCTACGTGGTGGTGTACTGGTCGGTGCTGGGCACGATCAGGCTGCGACAGGCCCGGCTCATGGAGCGCATGCGTTCGCATCTCCACCTTCCCCATCTCCACCGCAAGCACCCAGACTCTCCGGAAGCTTCCTCCAAGCCGGAACAACCGCCCGCGCCCTGATCCCGCGAGCGGTCCGGGGTCACGCCCCGAAGGAGAATCGCAGCAGCACCTGGTGGTTGTAGGGATAGCGGTTCACCACGTCCTTGTCCGGACTTCTCTTGATGGTGTATCGATAGTCCACCGACAGGAACCGCGTCAGGTGCAGGGAGAGGATGGACGCCATGGTGAACTCCATCTCCTCGCGTGGCCACAGTCCCCAGAAGATCCCCGGCGACACGGTCATGCTGGCGGAGCTTCCCAACCGTGCCCGAAGATCCCCCGTCGCTTCCCAGCCGAGCCCGTGCTTGAACACGGCTTGCTCCAGCACGACGCTGTTGTACTTGTCCGAGGTGGAATCCGTTTCCCGCAATTCCAGCTGGAGAACGGGATTGTCCATGGACTGCTGCTCCCAGGCGTCGAACGGCACGAATTGGCGGGCCGCGAGACCTCCCTGCATGGACAGCTCCAGGGAGGTGTGCTGGATGGCGTCGATGTTCAGGCCGAACCCTTGTCGCAGTTCCATCGGAGCGAACGGGCCGGCCGCCTCCCAGCGGTTGCTACCGATCTCCTTGCGTTCCAACGCGTCCGAACCCGATTTCCGCAGGTAGAGGCGGAGCGGATCCCGGTCGGTGGACAGATCCACATCCGTCGGGAAGACATGGCTGGAAGCCGAGACGCGTCCATAGGGGCCGATCCGCGGGGTGATGCGCCGCACCGTGAAGATCTGGGCGGAGATTTCGTCCGGTGTCACCCGCCAATGGTCGTTCATCCGGTCGCCTCCGCCGACGAACTGGAGCCTTGCCGATGTCAGCCAGGCTCCGGCCTCCTGGGTGGCGCGGACCTGGCTGTAGCCGGTGAGGTTGGTGGTGGTGCGCAGGTCCGTGATCCGCGCGAGCTTCTCCCGGGTCCAGGCGAGGCTGCCTCCCAGATCCACCCCGAACCTCCATCCCTGGCGTCTGGTCTTCATGGTCACGGGAGGGAGCATGCCTCCTCCCACGATCTTGTCGCCGTCCATCACGATGGTGTACTCGATCCATTCGCCGGGCAGCAGCCTCACGGTGACGAAATTCGTCAGGTCTTCGGCTCCCGAGGCCAGGCCGGTCAGCTTGTAGACTCCCGGGGGCACGATCCAGGTCTGGATGTCGGAAAGGCGCTCGTCCGGCTGTCCGAAGCCCTCGCCGAAAGCCTGGAACCGGTCATGGCGCACCAGGGTGTACTCGCCGCGGATGTTCTGGCGTTCCGGGTTGATCGTGTAGATGGTGAGACCCGACCACGGCACCGCGGTGACGGCGGTCTGGCCCTCGGAGACTTGCACGCGGATCGTCGTCCTCTGGTCTTCCGACCCGGAGCCCACCAATACCTCGTAGGCACCGGGAGGTACCCGGATCCGTCGTCCCGTGGGGGCGATGCCCACGACCTTGCCCGACGAATCGCGCACGGTCACCTTCGGCTCCACCCGGCCATTGGTCATGGAGGGCACGAAGATGGCGCCCTCTCCCATTCCCAGGAGGACTTCGTCGGCGTCCAGCTGTTCGCGCACCGATCTGGCCTGCCAACTGCCCGTGGCGTGGGCGTGGTGACGATTGGGCGTGGCGCGGTGCACTTCGGCGACGGTGTCTCCCCAGGGGCGTCCCAGCTCGGCGATGTCGACTCCGGGAAGGTCCGGCGAAGGCTCCGCCTGGATCGAGACCGCCGCGAGGAGACCCAGGGCCCGGGTCTTCACGGGATGGATTCCCGGGCCATCACCGAATCGATGGCGCCGATGGTGCGGTCCATGCTGGCTTCCAGCAGGCTGGAGAGCGCCCTCACGACGTACACGGGTTCGGTTCCCACGACTTCGCGCCGGACGTCGAAGTTCTGGCTCCACAACACCTTGTCGTCGGACATCCGCACGAAGGTCAGGCGGAGGTCCAGGTGGGCGTAGCGCCGATCCTGCGTGACGTATTCCTCGAGGGATGCCACCCGGCCACGGAGCTCGTAGGCGGGTTGGTTCTCGTCGTACTGGTCCTGGACGGTGCGGAAGACCTTGGCTTCCACCAGGTGCTTGCGCGACATGTCGCTGACCACCTGCTCGGGCTTCACCGCCCAGCGGTGCTGCCAGTGGTAGAGCATCTCGTGGGCGGAGGTGCGGTAGACCAGCTCCGGACGGAGATAGGCTTCGCCCATGGTGAAGTTCCGCACCAGGATGCTGGTGGGCCAGGGGCCCTGGGCCAGACGCGCCTTGGAAGTGGTGGGCACGTAGTCCAGGACGTAGTAGCGGTAGTCCTGCGTGGGGCCGGAAAAGCATCCGGAAAGCGACAGGCAGGCGAGGATCGGCGGGAGGAGGCGACGGAGGGAGATCATTTGTCCCTTTCCCCGGAACGGATGAGGGCGGCCGGATTGTTGCGGATGGTCTGGCTGAAGTCGGAGAGGTTGCGCATCGTGCTGCGCATGTCCTCCAGGGAGCGGTAGATGTCGCCCTGCGAGCGTCCCAGCATGAGATCGGCGCGCTTGGCGACGGTCGACAGATTCTGTGCCGCGGTGTCGATCCGCGCCATGGCCTGGGCGGGTTGGCTCGCGGCCAGGGCGCTGTCGAGGTTGCGGATGGTCTGGTCCACCTGCCGCGAGATGGCGGTGACCTGGGTGTCCAGCCGCGCCTGGCGGAGGTCGCGCGCGATGGCGGCGAGATCGCCGGAAGTGCGCCGGAAATCGTCCATGATGGAATCCACCTGGTCCTGGCGGGTCTTGCGGGTGAGGGTCTCCAGGTTCGACAGGACCCGGGTGCTGGTGCGGGCCACGGTGTCCAGGGACTTCAGGATCCCGGAGGTCAGGCTCTCGCGGGAGGGCAGGACGGTTCCCGGCTTCACCTTGCCGCTTGCAGGGTTGCCCGGGACCAGTTCCAGGTACTTCATGCCCGTGATGCCGAAGATCTCCATGGTGGCCGTGGCGTCCTGGAAGACGGGTGCCTCCGGGTCCACGGAGATCGAGACCAGGATCCGGTCCGGATCCTTCGGATCGAATCCGAGCTTGGTGACGGATCCGATCTCGATGCCCCGAAGGAGCACCTTCCCGCCGGTGGAGAGTCCGGACACGGATTCCCCTCGGACCTCGCATTGCAGGAGGAGCTCCTCCTTGCCCAGGCGCGAGCCCATCAGGAGCACAACCGCGCCCACGGTCAGCAGGATGCCGGCGACGAGAAACAGTCCCGTCCACCTCAGTTGGGAGGGGGTTGGCGTCAAGGGAGGACCTCCCATGTGGTGGTGGGGATGGCATTGGCCGGGTCCGTCCGGCGCGCGAAGAAGTCCTTCACGCGGTCCGGTCCGTGGTCCAGCGCGTCGGGCAGGGTCCCGTCGAACAGGACCTCGCCTTGGTGGAGATACAGGATGCGTTCGGCGAGGGTCCGGATGGAATCCAGTTCGTGGGTGACCAGCACCACCGAAAGTCCCAGGCTGTCGCGCAGTTCCTGCAACAGCTCGTCCAGCTCTCTGGAGGTGAGGGGATCCAGGCCCGCCGAGGGTTCGTCGCAGAAGAGGATGCGTGGTTCGCGCACCAGGGCCCGCGCCAGCGCGGCGCGCTTTCGCATGCCTCCGGAAAGCTCGCCGGGGAAGAGGTTCCAGGCGTGTCCCATGCGGACCTGGGACAGCCGCGCACGGGCGACTTCCTCGGCGGCGCCCTTGGGTGCGACCCCGTCCAGCACCAGCGGAAGCATGACGTTCTGACCCACGGTGAGGCTGGTCACCAGGGCTCCGTTCTGGAACAGCACTCCGATCCGACCGTGCTCGATGGGGCCATCCGATCCCAGGATCCGGATGCTTCCCGACCAAGGCTTTTCCAGTCCCAGGATGTTGCGGAGCATGGTGGATTTGCCGCATCCGGATCCACCCAGCAGGACGCGGATCTCGCCGGGCATCACTTCCAAGGACACGCCCTTGAGGATCTCGCGGGAGCCGTAGCCGGCGCGCAGGTTCCGCACCGAGAGCGCTGCCTCCGGATGGGTGGACGAGGCGTTCACAGGTAGAGCACCAGGGCGAAGATGCAATCGGCGATGACGGTCCAGAAGATGCCGGCCACCACCGTCTTGGTGGTGGCCCTGCCCACCGCGTCCGATCCGCCGTGGGTGGCCAGACCGATCCTGCAGGCGAGGAAGGCGATGATGGAGGCGAACACGGCGCTTTTCAGCCACAAGAACAGGATGTCCTTCGCCTCCACCGCCTCCAGCAGGACCTGGAAATAGGTGTCCGACGAGATCCCCAGCTGGACCATCGCGATCACCAAGCCGGCGAGGATCCCGCAGATGCTGGCCAGGAGCGCGAGGATGGGGGTGGAAAGCACCAGCGCCAGGAGGCGAGGGGCCACCAGGAAGGAGGCTTCGTCGGCACCCATCGTGCGCAGCGCGTCCACTTCCTCCTGGACCTTCATGGAAGCCAGTTCGGCGGTGATCGCGCTGCCGGAGCGACCTGCCAGGATCACCGCGGTGAGCAGGGGGCCCACCTCGCGGATGAAGGCGACGCCCATGAGGGTGGCCAGATGGATGGATGCACCGTACTGGGCCAGTTGTTGCCCCATCAGCAGCGCGAGGGTCAGTCCGATCAGACCGGTCAGCAGAAGTACCACCGGCAGCGCCGTGGTGCCCAGCTCGTGGAGTTGCCGCCAGGTCGCCATTGGCCAGGTGCGTCGGCTTCCGGTGGACACCCGCACCAGTCCGACCAGCATGGTGACGGCGAAACGCGCCGCCGTCACCCATCGGTTGGCGGTGTCCCAGGCCGTCTCGCCCATGCGCTCCAGCAGGGGAGGGCGTCGAGTGGGGGGCTCCTGGTCGGCCGCGGGGCCGGGGTCCAGGGCGGCGAGCCTGGCCAGGAGAAGGGGCGTCGGGGAGGACAGGGACAGCCTTCGGCCGTTCCGGGAAGCTTCCCGCCGGGCATGGTGGAGAGCGCCGACCGAAAGGAGATCGACTTCCTGGACCTCGCGGCCGTCCAACGCGAGATCGGCACGACCGGCGAGCTGCGCGAGCCGGGTCCCATGCTCCAGCGCCCAGGCGCGGTCGAGACGACGAGGAAGTGGAAAGACGGTCACTTCCTGAAAACTAGTGTGTCCCGTGGAAGTCGGACCGGGGGTCGGCACACCGGAGCGTGGACCAAGCGGGTCGAGCTTCCTTCCCGGGGGGCCAGAACTCCGAAGTGGGCGACGTCGGTGGTGGTCAGGATCCCATTCCCCCTGTATAATGAGAATGAGATGCAAACGCAAACAAAAGCAGCGCATTCCACTCCTGGTTTCTGGCCGATGCTGTTGGGACGCATCCGGAAGCATTTGGATGGCTTCGGAAAGTGGATCGCAGGGTGGCGACGTTGCGTGGTCGACGACCGGGAGCTCCGCTACCGGGGAGGGACCCTCCACGATGCCATGACGGAAAACGGGATCGACCCCGGAGGATCCTGCCGTAGGGGACGTTGCGGCCGCTGTCGCGTGGGGTGCGTGCAAGGTGGGTACCGTCTGTTGGACGCGCGGGGGTGGGCCGGCCAGGGGGATCTGTTGGCCTGCCAGGTGGTTCCCCGCGCCACCCTGCGATGCCGTCGTACGACGGTGGATTCTCGCTCGCCCTGAGGTCCTTCGGGAGCCTGGGTGTTATGCGCCCGTTTTTGGTACGCTGGAGTTGTCGGGATCTTTCTGCGCACCGGGAACGGTGGATGTGTCCATCGGAAAGCCTTCTCGACCTGGGCACACCTGGTGTCCGTGCCAGGATTCCACCTCGGGAGGTTCGAGCTGGATGGTGGGGTGGAGAAGTGGATGGTGGTGATGCAGATGGTCCAGTGCCTGCTGGAGGACCCGGGTCGGATCCGCGTCGGAACGGTGGACCAGATGGACCGCCAAAGCCGAGCGGTTGCCGCCCAGGGGCCACAGGTGGAGGTCGTGGATCGCCTGGACGCCTGCCAGCCCTTCCAGGCCCCGCTGTATTTCCGCAAGATCCTGGTTCCGCGGGACCGTGTCCAGGAGCGCCTCGACCGTCTCGCGCAAGAACGGCAGGGTGTGGAAGAGAAGCCAGGCCGAGATGACCAAGGCCAGCATCGGATCGAGCCACGTCCATCCGGTGAACCGCACCGCGATTCCCCCGACCACCACTGCAGCGGAGATGGCCGCATCGGAAACCAGATGCAGGAATGCTCCACGGCGGTTGAGGTCGCCGTCGCCCCCACCAACCCACCAGGCCGAAGCGGCGTTGACGGCGATTCCGGCCAGCGCCCATGCGGAAATCCAGAGTCCTTCCAGTTGGACGGGATGGGCGAATCTCCAGATCGCTCCGATCCCCACCACCAGGGCTCCCGCCACGACCAGAAGCGCGTTCGCCATTCCGGCGATCGGTTCCAGACGGTGCCAGCCCCAGGTGCGCCGGTCGCTGGAGCTCCGCGCGGCCAGCGCGGCCGCCGCCCAGGCCATCACCAGCCCTACTGCGTCTCCCAGGTTGTGGACGGAATCCGACAACAGGGCCGCCGATCCGAGGGCGATCCCGGCGGCCGCCTGCAGTCCCGCCCAGGCGAGGTTCGCGGTGCCGGCCAGCGCGAGTCCTTTCCCGGCGGGAGCCTCGTCGGCCCCGGAGCCATGGTGGTGTCCCGGATGTTCCCCGAGGGCCATCAGGGGATGCCCGCCAGGCGAAGCCCCTGCACGGTGGCCACCGCCAGCACCCAGGCGACCGCCACGAAAGCCGCCATCTGGCCCAGGGCGAAACGGGTGGACACTTCCCGTCGCATGACCGCCACGGTGGTCATGCACTGCAGGGCGATCAGGAAGAACACCACAAGCCCGGCCACGCTCGCGGGAGTGAACACCAGCTGCGAGGTCCCCTCGAAGGTCGCCTGGCGCATGGCGGCCAGCAGACCGTCGACCGAATCCCCGGTCCCTTGCACCGCGTAGATCACCCCCAGGGCGGAGACGAACACTTCCCGGGCGGCGAAGGCGGCGATCAGGGCCGCCCCCACCTTCCAATCCAGGCCCATGGGAGCCAGGATGGGAGCGATCAGCCTTCCCAGCCAGGACATCGCCGAATTCCCGGGATCGGGGAAGGTCATCAAGGCCCAGAAGACGATGGAAATGGCCAGTATGGTGAGTCCCGCGCGCTTGACGTAGCTCACGGTGCGATCCCAGGCCGACACCACCACGGTACGGAAGGTGGGGGGGCGCCAATGGGGCAGTTCCACCTGGAAGCCCGTCTGGGAAGGTTCGATGCGCAGGATCCTGCCACCCACCACCGCGGCCACGGAGGCGAAGGCGATGCTGAGCACGTAGATCCCCGCCAAGGCGAATCCTCCAAGCAGGGTTCGATCGGGAGGCACCAGGAACCCCAACAGGAGGCCCCACACGGGAAGGCGGGCCGAGCAACTCATCAGGGGTATGACAAGAAGCGTCAGGAGTCGTTCCCTCCTGCCGGTGATGGTGCGGGCGGCCAGGGCCGCCGGGATGGCGCAGGCGGCGCCGGACAGGAGGGGAACGAATGATTTGCCGTTCAATCCGATGGTCACCAGCAGCCGGTCGATGATCATCGAGCCGCGCGCGAGGTAGCCGGAATCCTCCAGAAGGCCCAGGGCCAAAAACAGGATCGCGATCTGGGGGATGAACACCGAGACGGCTCCCGCGCCGGCGATGACCCCGTCCACCACCAACCCCTTGGCCAGGCCGTCCGGCATCCACTCTCCCACCCATTGGCCGAGCCATCCGAAGAACCCCTCGACCAGGTCCATGAAGGGGGCGGCGGCGGAGAACACCAGCCAGAAGAGGCCGGTCATCGCCGCCACGAACACCACCAGACCCAGGATCGGATGGAGGACGATCCTGTCGAGCCTCCCCAGGCCGGGGTTCAGGCTTCCTGGCTGCGTCGATCCGTTGCGGATGGTGCGGGCGGCGATGGTGTCGGCCCAGTGGAAGTTGTCCTGGATGCGGTCGTCGTCCAGAGTTCGGGGCAATGTCGCGTTCACGGGGTGGTCGGGCAGGATCGATTCGATCGCCGAGACGAGATCCGTCACGCCGATCCCCGACCTGCCATCCACCTCCACAACCGGCGTTCCAAGAAGCTCGGAGAGGCGGTTGGAATCGACGTCCTGGCCTTTCCTGCGGGCCAGGTCGTTCATGGTCAGGGCGACCACGACCGGAAAGCCGGCCTTCATCGCTTCGCGCACCACCGGCAGATGGCGTGCGGGTTGGGTGGCGTCGACCACGCAGACCAGCGCGTGGGGAGTGCGGTGCGGAGTGACCAGGAGGGTATCCAACGCACCCAAGGCGGTCAGGGCGACCTTCTCGTCCTCGGAGCGGGGGATGATGGAGACGATTCCCGGGGTGTCTATCACCTGGATGCTTCCCGCTTCCGGTTCCACCTTTGCATCCGGAACGTGGCAGTCCGGAGCCTTGGCACCGATCGAGGCCGATTCTCCAGGGGCCCGAAGCCTTCCCACGGAATACTCCACCGTGGCACCGGGGTAGTTGACCGTCTTGAACCGGGACCCGGTGAGGTGGTTGTAGAGACTGGTCTTGCCTGCGTTGGGAGCCCCCAGCAGAACAATGATCCTGGCCTCGTTCATTCCATCCATCGGTCAAATCTCGACACAGGCTGCGTCGCTGCGGCGCAGGGCGATGATGGAGCCTCGCAGTTGGAAGGCCATGGCACCACCGAATGCGGCCTTGGCGACCAGTCGCACCGCGGTGCCCGGCGTGAATCCAAGCTCCTGGAGGCGGTGGCTGAGGGAGGAGGGACCATGCACTCGGCGGATGGAGGCTTCCTGATTGGTCTGCAGATGGGACAGGCTCAGCTTCATGGGACTCGTCTCCGGGATGCACTTAACATGAGAATGAAACTAATTCTCAATTGCTGGTTCGGCAAGTCATTGCTGCATTTGGGGGCAGATCCTGGTGACGTTGCCTTTCAGAACCGAGCCCGTGATTCGAGCCGAACCCCAATCTCTAGCGAAGAGAATGAGACTTCATAGCAATAAGGTAAACTGGATCTTGAAGTCTTGCAATGCGATGGTTGAGAAATATTCTAGAACTTCCGAGGATCCATGGACGCAGGTGGTGGTTCGGATTGCGTCTCCCTTGAGCGACGGCAACCTAGTCCGTGGCGGATCAGGATCTTCTGGACGGTGGGCGAGCTGATCCGGATCCCTTCCAGTCCCAGGAAGTAGGCGATTCGATCGCATCCCCAAGCCGGGCGTTCCTTGCTCAGGCCAAGAATGGTCGCTTCCAGGTTCCTGCGGCTGTCGGAGTTGGAAGACCGCTGCGCCGAGTTCGCCATCCGACGGTACAACGTGGATCGATGGACACGATGGAACCGGCACGCTTCCGTCACGCCCCACTGGATCGCGTCTTGCAGGATCCGCTTCCAAGCCTCTTCGTCGTGTCGCATGGCCGTTAGGAATTCCAGACAAGGAAGGGCTTGGTGAGGTTCATGTTCTTCAATATAATGAGAATAAGAACCAATCTCAATTAAAAAACAGAAAGGTCGCCATGTCGTCGCAATGGATCACCCAGGTTCTGCCGCTTCTGAAGGCGATGGAGTTCGCCTTGTTCCTTGTGCTCGCCGCGTTGTTCGTCGCCGTGCCGGCGGTGTACGCCTGGCGCCTGGTCGCCCTACGGACGATTTCCGGCAAGGCAGCGCATTGGGGGGTGGCCCTCACCGGCGATCTGGGGTCCGGAGGAGCGGCGAGTTCGTTCGAAGCCGCAGATGGGGGGCGTTCGCTTCCAGATCGCCTGGCTGCCTTCGCGCTGTCGCACACGAACCTTTGCCCCGATGCTCTGGAACGGCTCCTCGAAGCTCGCGAGATCGAAGACAAACGCGACCTGGAACGCGGTCTGGGATTCCTGGGAACGGTGGGGGCCAACGCTCCCTTCGTGGGTTTGACGGGGACGGTTTTGGGAATCCTGTCCGCATTCCAGGCGATGGCGGCAGCGGGAACGCAAGGAGGAACGGGGGTCATGTCGTCCATCGCCGGGGCCCTGGTCGCCACCGCCGCCGGATTGTTCGTGGCCATCCCCGCGGTGGTGTTCCACAACCTCCTGCAGGCGAGGGTGGATTGGATCCTGGACGAATCGCGCCAGCTGCGCGGAATCCTGGTCGCGCGGTCGGTGCAGGCGGTCGCCACGGGCGTCGAGGAGCCCGGCTGATGGCCGCCTCGATCGGGAGAAAAGGAGCCATCCACGGGATCAACATCACGCCTCTGGTCGACATCTTCCTGGTGCTCCTGATCCTGGTGATGATCTCCAGTACCCTGGTGCAACCGCAGGGAATCGAGGTGCAGGTGCCCAAGGCGGCCGCGGCGGGCAGTGTGGCTCCCGATGCCTCGGGACTGGTGCTGGCTGCGGACGGTTCGCTTTGGCTGGATGGTGTCGCCTCGGCTCCCGAAGCGGTGGTGTCGCGCATCGCCCACAAGGTGAGGCTGGACTCGACACACAGCGTCCTGGTGTCCGCCGACGGCAAACTTCCCTACGAAAAGGTCGTGGAGGCGCTGGACCTGGTCAGGAAGGCGGGAGCGCGCAAGTACGCCCTGCGGGTGCGCACCGATGTCTGAGCTGGTCGCTTCGCGCCGGTTGCGGCGCAGCATCCCCGAGCGCGGCGCGTGGGAGTCCGTGGCGTGGGATCCACCGTCGCGGCCGAACGAGGGAAGGTCCGGGGTTCGAGCCTCATGGATGGTGGCGGGTGCTCTGCTGGTCGTCGTGTCCGCCGCGATCTGGCAAGGCTTCCAGACAGAGGTGGACACGAACGCCCAGGAGGTTCCGGTGTGGTTGGAGCTGCCCCCGCCGCCAATGGCCCAGACCGTCGCGCCTCCTCCTTCTCCGTCGCCGCCCGTGGGAGTGATTCGGCCACCCGAACCCGCTCCTCTTCCGCTCGCGCCGGTACCGGAAACTCCGGCGAATCCCGATCCCGCCTTCGGGCTCGACGACGCGGTGGAGACGGGAGGCTTGGACGTTGCCGCAGGAGCGACCTTGGCCGAGGAACCGGATCCCGTGGTGCGTCCGCCCCAACCGCCCGCTGGGCCGGTCCATGTGGCTTCGGTTCCCGCCTCGGCGCGTCCGGTCGTGCCCGTCTACCCCCCCCGAGCCGAAGCGGCCGGCATCGAAGCCGCAGTGGTGGCCCTCGTGACCACCGATACGACAGGAAATGTCGTTGATTTCAGGGTGGAGAGATCTGGCGGGCGCGAGTTCGACCAAGCGGTGCGCACGGCGGTGATGGCCACTCGCTTCGTGGTCCCGCGCGGACCCGACGGACGCGCACGGGCGGTGGCCTTCCGGCTGCCCTACGATTTCCGGCTGGAGTGAGGAATCCCCGCCTGCTTCTTGGCGGGGACCGGGTCAGGATTCCTTGGTCGCCGAGTCCAGCAATGCCTGGATCTTCTGGAGGCCCATGGTCTCCTGCCGCCTGACCACGACCTTCACCTTCAGGGTGCCGGTGGTATCCATGGTCTTGGTGCCGTCCGCCTGCCGGACCGGAGTCTTGCGCGCCTGGACGGTGTAGAGCTTGCGTGGTTCCTCGCGCTGCCCAAGACGTCCGATGGTCTTCGGAGCGGGGGAGACGGGTGGTTCGTCGTGGGCGACCACCTTGAGTTCGAAATCGACGGTGGCTTCGTCCACCGCCATGCTTGGCAGGGACAGGATGGAGAGCAGCGGCAACTCGGCGGTCACCTGCTTGTTCTCCATCGCACCCGTGGTCTGGTTCAGCTCGGAGCGGTTGAACGAGAAGCTGAACGTGCGGACCTTGGGGGCCTTGCCCGCTTCCGGGGCTTCGAACCCGACCTTTTCGATGAATTCCGCCAGCTGGGACGACATCATCCCCTGGGCTCGCACCACGGAGGATAGGGTGGAGCCGATGATCTCGTCGAGCTGCAGCGCGTTCATTTCGCTGGATACGGTTCCCATTGGAAGTCTCCCCGGTTAAGTCAGATTTTGACCGTTGGCTTTGATGGACGGCTGGTCGTCGGAATTGAACTGGAGCTTCATCCGATGGACGCCGGTCGCGGAGCCCGCGATGGAGTCCGGGTCGATCCGCACTGCAAGGCGGGGAAGCGATCCGCCGGCGAGGGTCTCCTTGATGCGCTGGTAGGAGGTGCGGGCGGACTGGTAGTCCTCCAGGAGGCGCGCCAGCTTGGTCACCGCGACCTTGTTGGCACCCGTGGCGAGCTCGGTGCCGACGTCCTTGCCGATCTCCACAGCGGGGGCCAGACGTTTGGGAGCCGCGATGGTCGAGCTTTTCAGGGTGTCGCGGGATTGGACCGCTTGGCGCAATCCCGCCTTGACCTGCGCGTAGTCGGCCACCAGCGCGTCGAATTGCTGGAGGCTCGCTTCGGAGGTGCCCCGGCGCAGGGAGGCCAGGTCCGATGCGGTCAATTCCACGTCCTTGGTGACTCGGACTTCGGCGGGGGAAGGCGGATCGGGGACGACGATGTTTTCCACCACGTAGGGCACATCGAAGGTGACCGATCCGAGCGAGAACCGCGATCGAGGCATGTCCGCGAGGAGGGTGGAATCCTGGTGGAGGTCGTCCAGCTCCTGGTTGGCCTGCAGCAGGTACCGCTGGGCGCTGATCATGGAGGCTGCCAGCGAGACGGAAAGTTTGTCGAGATCGATGGGGTCGGCCATGGAATAGCCTCGAGGGTTGAAAGGGGTCGAAGCGGAGCAAGGCACCCCGTCCTCCAGTTGAATCCCAGGGGGACGGGGGCGTTGGATCAGGGCGTGGCCGCTGCGGTTCCGGTGCCGTCGGTGATGGCGGTCTGGAGGATTTCGAGGATCTTTTCCAGTCCGGCGGGGACCTTGTCCTGCACGGCCTTGACCTGCACCTTGAGAGTGGCGGTGCGGGTAACCTCGCTCTTGTGGGTGCTTTCCATGCTGAACGACGTGTTCAGGGAGGCCTTGACGCCCCAGAATCCCCCTGAAACGCTGGCATTGATGCCGAAATTCGACTTGGAGGTGTCGATGTTCGAACTGGCCACCGTGCAGGAGAAGTCGATGGTGGCCTCTTCCACGCGGATGAACGGAATCGGGATGATCGTCAGCAACGGAACGTTCAGGTTGACGGTTTCCGTTGTTTCCGTCCCGGTTTCGCCGATCTTCTTGCGATCGAACGAAAAGCCGACCGTGCGCGCCTTGGTGACGCCGCTGACCGTTTCCAGGCCGACGGTGGTGATGAATTCGGCGGTGGTGTTGGCCGCCAAGGACTGGGCCTTTACGATCGCCTGCAGAGGCCCGCCGATGATCTGCTCCATGGGGAGCGCCATTTCTCTACCGATGAAGGACATTTACTTCTCCTTGTTCTGGGTTTTCGCGACGGGCTTCGACGCTTTCCGCGGTTTCGCGGAACGAGGCGTCGCAACCTTCGGGGGAGCGCCAGACTTGGTGGCGCGGGGAAGCTTCGCTGGTTTCGTGTCCGCCACGACCGCAGGGGAGGGGGGAGCAGGCGGTGGCGCAGGGGGAAGTGGCTCTATGCGGGAGGGAAGGTCGGCGAGGATGCCCGAAGCCTCGAAAAGGGGCCGGAGCAGTTCGCGGACCTCGCTTGCCACGGAGGAAAGCCTGGACCAGTCGTCCGGGCGTCCCAGGGGCTTGGCGGTCAGGAGCTGATGCTTGCGCGATTCGAACACCAGCCGAGCCAGTTTGAGGTACTCCGGTCCGGCCTGGGCGAATCCGATCTGGCGCAGCGATTGGAGCAGCTGGCCCCAGATCTGCAGATTGGATTCAGGGTGGTTTCCGGAAAGGGACGCTTCTGCCATCTTCGGGACTCCGCAGGGTCGTTTCCGCGCGGGCGGCGATGTGAGGGAACTGCCATGGGCGGATCGCTTTGATCGGTTAGATCGACCTGCCCTTACGAGGAAACTCTAGCAAGAGCTTGCAAAAACTGGCAAGGGAGTGGATTCGATGGTGTCGCGAGCGTTTAGGGATTTTTCGCTTGCACCGAGGGAACGTCGTGCTCATCTTGGATAAGAAAGAGTCGCAATCTCAAAACATGAATCCAAGGAACTTCGATGCTTCAACTCTTCGCACTGTTCGCGGGCTTGGGCTCCGCGGCTGCCGATACCACGTCCACGGGAGCGTTCCGTTCCGCGAATCCTCGGGTGGCGCAAGATACGCTGTCCCATGCCGGTGTCCAGGTGAGGGGCGTCCGCCGCGAATCCGGCGGACGGATCGTCGATGCCTCGGTGGGCAAGATCGCCGCACCGCTCCACGAAACCCCGCGCTCGGTGACGGTGATCTCGGCCGACGATCTCCGCGAGCGCGATGCGCGCACCATCGCCCAGACTTTGAACATGGTGCCGGGTGTGTTCACCAACGGGAGCAACGGTTCCGGCGGCTACCACTACAAGGCGCGCGGCTACCACATGCCTCCCTCGGTGTACCTGGTGGACGGGTTCCAGGGCGTGCGGGCCGGTGGCGACTACAGTCCGAGCACGTTCGGGATCGAGCGCGTGGTCTTCCTGCGCGGTCCAGCGGGACTGGCCTACGGTGCGATGAGCGTCCCCGGCGGCATGGTGAACATGGTCACCAAGGCGCCCCAGGAAGAGGCGCTGGGCCGTGTCGATCTGCGGCTGGGGCCCTGGTCGGACAATTCGACAGGATTCGGCAGCGCTGCCTCGGCCGGACTGGACGCCGACTTCGCGGGCAAGGTCTCCGACGATGCTCGCTTGCTCTACCGCGCGGTGGGCAATTGGGAGAATCTCTCGGGATTCACGGCTGGGGCGCGCGATTCCAGCCGCCGCTTCCTGGGTTCGCTCCTTTGGAAGATCGACGCGGAAGGCCGCTACACCATGCGCCCTCTGGTGCAGTGGGATCGGACGAGCCGCAGCGCGGGCGCGAGCACGCGGATCTCGCCGCGCAGCTCGCTTTCCACCAGCGATGGATCCACGGGGATCGATCTATCCGACCTCACGCCGGTATCCGTCGACCATTCGGCAGGAGGCCGGCAGGACGACCAGTTCCTCGTGGGGCTCGACGCCAAGGCGCGCCCTGTCGACGGCTGGACGGTCAACGCCGCCTACCGCTGGCTCTCCTACGACACGCGCGTCAACCAGTGGACGCCGGTGGCGAACACCCTCAAGCAGGCTGTTCCCTCCGATCCCCACTCCTGGACCATCCAGCGCAGCCAGACCAAGAGCGAAACGGAACGCTTCGGACACGCCTTCGACGGCAACCTCCAGTGGGAGACCGGAACTCCGGGAGCCTGGAAGAACACCGCGACGGTGGGTGTAAACGGACGCTTCAGCGGGACCAACCGCTCGGCGTCGGCCACCGGACGCGCGCACGGGGCCATCAACATCTACTCGGGGGTGGCGACCGAGGCCCTGCGCGACTCGGCCCTCGTCCTGACCCCGTCCTACCTCGCCGAGACCTTCGCCTGGAACCTCTACGCGATGGACCAGCTCTCGCTGCTGGACAAACGCCTGATCCTCTCGGGCGGAGTGGCCTTCGCGGCCGAGAGCAGCGATCGCGACTACGGGCCCACGGGCATCCGCAAGGACACCGTCCGGAACCTCTCCAAGATCCTCGACGACAAGTTCGGGGGCCCGATCCCGACGGCGGGTGCGCTGTTCCAGGTCACGCCGGAAATCGCCGTGTACGGTTCCTACGCGACCAGCTATTCCCTGCCCGCGGGCGACTACGAGGACAAGTCCGGGAAGACGGGCGAGTTCGATCCCTCCACGGGCGTGAACCTCGAGGGTGGCGTGAAGTTCGATCGCGGCCGAACAAGTGCGACGGTTTCCGTCTTCCACGTCTCGCAGAAGGACGTTCTGGTCCAGTCGGCCGCCACCGATCTGAACGTCAACGGCAACCGGTACTACACCCAGAGCGACGACGAGGGGCGCGAGTCCTTCGGGGTGGAACTGGAACTTTCCGCCCAGCCGGTGGCGGGCTGGAACCTGTCGCTGGTGGGCGCGTGGATCGATGCCCAGGTCAACAGCTCCAACGATCCGGTGGCCGACGGCTCGCCCGTCGACAAGACCCCGGAATGGTCGGCGACCGTGCACAATCGCTACGCCTTCGTCCGCGGTCCCCTGGACGGATGGGGCGCGAGCCTGACGGTGAACTGGCAGACCGCGCGTTGGATGGCGACGCGATCCAGCACCGCGCCCGATCCGCTCGTGATGCCTTGGACCACCAAGGTGGATCTGGCCTTGACCTACCAGATCGCGCCGCGCCTGGAACTGGCCGCCAACCTCGAGAACGTCTTCGACGAGACGATCGTCGAGAGCGGTGCCACGGGCTCTTCGCTGGTGATGGGCTCGCCGCGCAACCTGGTCCTGCGCGTGGGATACAGGTTCTAGCATGGTTCGCAAGACCCTTTTCTGGATCCATCTGGCCGCGGGTCTCCTGGCTGCCTTGCCGTTGGCGGCGATGGCCCTCACGGGCATCCTGCTTTCCTTCGAGCACCAGATCGTCGAAGCCATGCGGACCGAACGCTCGGTGAATGCCATCGGGGTGCGGCTTCCACTCGATTCAGTCGTCACGCGTGCCGCGGGCACACAGGCCTCCCGCGTGACCGCCGTGTCGTGGACCATTCGGCCGGGATCACCCGTGGAACTGCGCTTGGGACGCGAGGATGTCCTGCGGGCCGATCCCGTCACGGGCGATCTATTGGGGCGGACCACGGTGCTGGAGAAGGGTTTCGCGACGGTGGAGATACTCCACCGCTGGCTGGGTTCGAAGGAGATCGGGGGCAAGATCACCGGCGTCTCGGTGCTCCTTTGCTTGGTGCTCTCCACGACCGGTCTGTTCCTGTGGTGGCCGCGCAGCCTGCGCGCCCTGCGCGGCGAGGTCTGGCCGCGCCGGGGCTTGCGCGGACAGGCACGTGACTGGCAGTGGCACAACGCCGTGGGGGCGCTGGTCCTCCCCGGTTTGGTCGTCCTCACGTTGACGGGAACGGTCATGTCCTGGAAGTGGGCCGAGGGACTCCTCTACGCCGCGGCCGGGAGCAAGTCGCCGCGTCCGCAGATGCCTTCGAAATCCGAAGGTGCCGCCAAGCCGGTGAAGGATCGCCCGGGACCCGATGCTTCTTCGATCTCTGAAGACAGAAATTGGCAAGAATGGTCCGATACCTTGCTGGCGCATGCTCCTGCCGGATGGACCTCGGTGCGGGTCGCCGCGCCGACCAAACCCGGATCCGGAGCGTCGGGAGTGTTCCGTACGAGCTTCGAGCCGGTGCCCTCCGGCGGGATCGCGACCCTGGCGCTCGACGGCTCCTTCCAGTCGTGGGCGCCGGCCGGGAAGGATCCGTGCGCACGACTGCGCTCCCTCGTCAAACCGCTGCACACCGGCGAGCTCTTTGGGGTCGCGGGACAGATCTTCTTCGCCCTGGTCTCGCTGGGAACCCTGGTCCTGGTCTGGACCGGCGTGGTCCTGAGCGGACGGCGTTTCGCGCGATCCCGATCGTCCTGAGAGTGGGCCGAAGCGGCCGTACCCCGCCCGAAGGTGGGGCACGGCGTTTCCGTTGAACTTGCGGTAGGTACCGGCGACGCGGAGGTGGAAGCCCGCGATCGCCGCATCAGGGAACCGGGCTCAGTCGTCCAGCAGGCTGCGCAGCATCCAGGTGGTCTTCTCGTGCACGTCCAGCCGCTGGGTCAGCAGGTCCAGCGTGGGCTGGTCGTTGGCCGCGTCGGCCAGGGGGAGGATGGAACGCGCGGTTCGGGCCACGGCCTCGTTGCCGGAAATGAGGATCGCGATCATCTCCTCGGCCTTGGGGACGCCGACCGGCTCCTTGATCGAGGAGAGCTTGCCGAATTCCTTGAAGGTGCCCGGAGCGGCGAATCCGAGGGAGCGGATGCGCTCGGCGATCGGATCGACCGCGTTCCACAGCTCCGTGTACTGGGTCATGAACATCGTGTGGAGGGTGTTGAACATGGGGCCCTTCACGTTCCAGTGGAAGTTGTGGGTCGCCATGTAGAGCGTGAACGTGTCGGCGAGCAGCTTGGACAGCCCCTCGCTGATCTTCTCGCGGTCCTTCTGGGCGATTCCGTTGTCCATCGAAGGCGCCTTGATCTTCTTTGACATGTTTTGGTTTCCTTTGCTGGGAGTGGGGGTGGATGTGCCGTGGAGGGAGGGATGCCGCCGGCTCAGGCCAGGGCGACGTCCAGGAACATCATGGCCACGAAGCCTGCGAGCAGGCCGAACGTCGCCGGGGTCTCGTGCCCTTGGCGGTGGGATTCGGGGATGATCTCGTGGGAGATCACGAAGAGCATTGCTCCGGCGCAGACGGCCAAGGCGACGGGGAGCGCTGCGGAGGAAAGACCCACGAGCGCGGCGCCGAGCAGTCCGGCCAGAGGTTCCACTGCCCCCGAGGCGGCACCCACCAGCGCCGCGCGCCAGGTTGGGACGCCGATTCCCGTCAAGGCCAGGGCGACGACCAGTCCTTCCGGCGCATCCTGGAATCCGATGCCGAACCCCAGGGCGGCCGCCCGTCCCAGGTCTCCCGCCCCGAACGAGACCCCCACGGCGAGGCCTTCCGGGATGTTGTGCAAGGTCACCGCGACCACGAACAGCCAGATTCTGCGGACCCTCATTTCCTGGTGGTTGGGGCCTTCGTATCCCGTCACGACGTGGGCATGCGGAACCGCTCGATCCATCCCCCACAGGAACAGACCTCCGCAGAAGAGTCCGATTCCCACGAGCGTCACCGCGGGCCAACCGGTCCCCACTAAGGCGCTGGACTTTTCCAGGGCGGGCAGCAGAAGCGAGAAGATGGACGCGGCGAGCATGATCCCCGCCCCGACGCCCAGGAGGGTGTCCTGGAGGAGGGCGCTGGTGCGGCGTACGAAGAAGATCGCGTAGGCGCCGAGGCCTGTGGCCAGCGCACCTCCGAGGGTGGCCACGAGCGCGCCGCGGATCTCGCCTGCGAAGACGCCGGTCCCGACCATCGCGACCAGGATCGCCACCGCCGCCAGGAGCGAGGCGCTCAGGGCGGATTCTGGATTGTTGCGGATCAAGGCGACCATCGTCGTGTTCCTCCGGTGATCTCAAAATATCCCAATCGGAACCGAATTCCCGATCGGCTCCACCGATCGGCTATCCACGATTCTCCGATCGACGCGTCCGGTGAGTTTCCCATTTCCGTGTCCGGAACCCAACGCGAATTCCCTCGAATCGAATACAGGACGGGGCATCCCGATGGGGATGCCCCGAAGTCGTTTTGCTTGCCTGGAGTGGCCGGTTACCAGTTTTCGCCCAGCAGCTCGAACACGCTCTGGGGTTGGGCGCAGGCGGGGCACACCTTGGGGGCTTCCTCGGCCTCGTGGAGGTAGCCGCAGTTGATGCAGCGCCAGACCACCTTGCCGTCCCGCTTGAACACCTTTCCTTCGGACAGGTTCTTCCACAGGTCGCGGTAGCGCTTGCCGTGCTGTTTTTCAGCCACGGACACGGCGTCCCAAAGCTTGGCGATGGCCTCGAACCCTTCTTCGCGGGCCACGCGGGCGAATTCCGGATAGTCGATCTGCCACTCGTGCTCCTCGCCCATGGCGGAGGCTTCCAGGTTCTCCAGCGTGGAGCCCACCTTGCCTGCGGGGAAGGTGGCGGTGATCTGCAGGTCGCCCCCCTTCAGGAAGGAGAAGAAGCGCTTGGCGTGCTCGCGCTCCTGGTTGGCGGTTTCCTCGAAGATGCAGGCGATCTGCTCCAGACCTTCCTTGCGCGCCTTCTCGGCGAACATGGTGTAGCGGTTGCGCGCCTGCGATTCGCCGGCGAACGACATGAGGAGGTGCTTCTCCGTGCGGGATCCCTTGAGTTCGGCCATCATCGTCTCCTTGGGTGGTGGGTGGCTGTGCCATCGGGAAAGATATGCCTGATCGCCGGATCGGCAATGCAGGCAATTCTCTCGAAGCCGGCCTACTTTCCGCGGATCCGGTCGTCGAAGGCGGAAAGCGCCACCTTCGCGCCATCTCCCATCCCGATGACGATCTGCTTGAACGGGCCGTTGGTCACGTCTCCGGCCGCGTAGATGCCTGCTTTGGAGGTGCGCCCCCGGTCGTCCACCACGATCTCCCCGGCCCGATTGGTTTCCAGGATGTCCTTGAACGGGGCGGAATTGGGCGCCAGGCCGATCTGCACGAACACGCCATCCAGTTCCTTCTGGTGGATCTCCTTGGTGGTCCGGTCTTCCCAGCGGATGGACGTCACCTTCTGCCCATCGCCCACGACTTCCGTGGTCCGCGCCGAGACCACCACCGAGGCGTTGGGAAGGCTCGCGAGCTTGCGTTGGAGGACTGCGTCCGCCCGCAGGGCGTCGCCGAATTCCAGCAAGGTCACCTCCGAGCAGATTCCAGCCAGGTCGATGGCCGCCTCGACGCCGGAATTCCCGCCGCCGATCACCGCCACCCTGCGGCCCTTGTAGAAGGGGCCGTCGCAATGCGGGCAGAATGCGACGCCACGCCCGATATGCTCCTTTTCGCCGGGAACGCCCAGTTCGCGCCATTTGGCTCCAGTGGCCAGGATCACCTGGCTTGCCACGGCCTCTTCGCCTCCCTTGAGATGGACGACCTTGACCGAATCCTGGTCCTCCAGGCTTTCCACCGTGCGGTTTTCCAGGACCAACACTCCCGCCGCTTCCAGGTGCGAACGCAGGTCCTGGGCGAGCTTGGGACCTTCCGTGTAGGGGACCGAGATCAGGTTCTCGATGCCCAGCGTGTCCTTCACCTGGCCGCCGATGCGGCCTGCCACGAGACCCACCTTGAGGCCCTTGCGGACACTGTAGATGGCCGCGGCAGCGCCCGCCGGTCCACCCCCCACCACCACGAGATCGAATTCGTGGCGGGTCGTGGCCGTTCCCGCGGGGGATTCGGCCTTGCCCAGCTTCTCCTCCAGGGTGTCCAGGAGGGAGGCCAGGTCGCTTTTCCCCACGTGCAACAGGGTGTCGCCGGAAAACACCGCGGGGACGCCCTGGATCTTGAGTCGTTCCACTTCCGATTCCGCCAGGGCCCCGTCCCAGGTCTCGTGCTGGAAGTCGTCGTGCAGGATCGCCATCAGGTTCAGAGCCTGGACCACGTCGGGGCAGTTGGTGCACTCCAGGCTCACGAAGGTCCGCAGGCGCACCGGGCCGCGCAAGGCCTTGATGCGCTGCTGGATCCCCTCGTCCGGCAGCTTTCCCTTTCCGTCGGCGTTCAGGATCGCCAGGACCAGGGAGGTGAATTCGTGTCCGCCGGGGATCCCCCGGAAGACGATGCCGGTGGGGGAGCCATCCTTGTGGATGGCAAAGCGCGGGACCGGGGAAGGATGTCCCGACTCCACCCAATCGATGTTCTCCGATGCCGAGGACACTCCCTGCAGCATTCCGCGGAGTTCTTCCTGCTGGGCGTGGTCGCTGGGAGATTGGACCAGGGTCAGGCGACCGGAAATGGTCTGGAAAACCTGTCGGAGCTGTTCGAGGAGGTCTTGGTCGAGCATGGCTGAATTCCTTCGGTGGAGCGTTCCGGCCGGGTGCGGCCTCGTGTGGTCTTGGTGCCACCAGAAGATCGCTCGCCCGGGATGGAAACTCCAATCGCATCGATCGATTCCTCCCATCGGCATCGCCGATGGGAGGGGATGGGACTTGGAATTTATAATGAGAAAGAGACGCATTATATATTTAAAGAAAGAGGAGACCGTCCCATGAACGAATCGATCAAGCCCTCCGTCTTGCGCTTCCTGCCCGCCATCGGCAGGTGGTTCCTGGGTCTGCCCATGGTGGTTTTCGGGGCGTTGGATTTGTTCCACCCCATGGCTCCGCCGCCGGATCTGGCTCCGGCAGCGCGCGCTTTCAGCGAGGCGCTCGCCCGGACCGGATACATGATGCCCATGATCGGGGTTGTGCTCCTCTCCGGCGGGTTGCTCCTTTTGGCCAACCGCTTCGTACCGCTGGCGCTCCTGCTGCTGGCGCCGTTTTTCGTCAACAGTCTCCTCTTCCACGCGGTCCTGGAGCGTTCGGGCCTGGTTCCCTCCGTGATCTTCGCTTCGCTTCTGCTTTCGCTCGCCTGGGCGTATCGCGGGGTGTTCGCCCATGTGCTACGCGCCAGGAACGCCACGGGTGCCTGATCGGCCACTCGCCCCGGGAGCGACGCGGAGCCCGACTTGTGTGGATGGTGTATGTTGGAGAGTCACCGTTTCGCGCCGGCCTTCCGTCGTGGCGCAGGAAGTGAATTCCCGATGAAGATCGCCATGTTCAGTACCAAACCTTGGGTCCACCAGGCCTTCGACCCTTTGGTCGCTTCGTTTCACGCCGACATAACCTGGCTGGAGCCGCGTCTGGAGCCGGCCACCGCCACTTTGGCCGCGGGTCACGAGGTGGCGTGCGTCTTCGTCAACGACCAGATCGACGCCACGGTCCTCGCGCGCATGAAGGACGTCGGGGTGGGGTTGGTCGCCCTGCGCTGCGCCGGATTCAACAACGTGGATCTCAAGGCGGCTTCACGTCTGGGGATCGGGGTGGTGCGCGTCCCTGCCTATTCGCCCTACGCGGTCGCCGAACACGCGGTGGGATTGATGCTGTGTTTGAACCGGCGCTTCCACCGGGCGTGGTCGCGTGTCCTGGAGGGCAACTTCACCCTCGACGGTCTGCTGGGATTCGACCTGCGCGGCAAGACCGTGGGGGTGGTGGGAACCGGGAAGATCGGTCAAGTCGTCTGCGGCATCCTCAATGGGTTCGGATGTCGAATCCTGGCCTACGACACCTATCCCAACGCGGTGTTGGCGGCCACCGGTGTGGAGTATGTGGATCTGTCGACCCTCTACGCTCAAAGCGACATCCTCACGCTCCACTGTCCTCTCACACCCGAAACACGCCACTTGATCGATGCGGAATCGCTCGATGCGATGAGGAATGGTGTGATGATCATCAACACCAGCCGGGGCCCGCTCATCGACACGGCCGCAGTGATCGCGGCCTTGAAGTCGGGGAAGATCGGATACCTGGGGCTGGACGTGTACGAAGAGGAGCATGGGCTGTTCTTCGAGGACCATTCCCAGGAGGTGATCCAGGACGATGTGTTCGTGCGGCTGCAGACGTTTCCCAACGTGCTGATCACCGCCCACCAGGCGTTTTTCACCAAGGAAGCCGTCGACAACATCGCCCACACCACGATGGCAAATATCCGGGAGTACCTGGAGACGGGAACGAGCGGGAACCGCGTGGATTGAGCGCGGGGGGAGGGCGGCTTCCGCGAAGGGCGATAGATTCTAGACTTTGGCACCTGATCCAGTCCCAATGCCCGGAAGACCGTCCCGGGCATGTTCGTTTTCCAGGGGAAACTCCAATGGCCGCCGAGAAGACCGCTCCCGAGAAGTTCGTGTTCTACATGCACCGGATGAGCAAGGAGTACACCTCCAACAAGGTGGTCCTGAACAACATCTCGCTTTCCTTCTACTACGGCGCGAAGATCGGGATCATCGGCTCCAACGGATCGGGCAAGTCCACGTTGCTTCGCATCATGGCGGGGATCGACAAGAACTTCACGGGCGAGGCGTGGATCGAACCCGGACGCACGGCCGGATACCTTCCCCAGGAGCCGGTGTTGGACGCCGACCTCACCGTGAAGGAGAACATCATGAAGGCCGTGGCCAAGAGCCAGGCCATCATGGACCGCTACAACGAGATCTCCATGGCCTTCGCCGAGCCCATGGACGACGACCAGATGAACAAGCTCCTGGAGGAGCAGGCCCGGTTGCAGGACGTGATCGACGCGCAGGACCTGTGGAGCCTGGATCGCCATGTCGAGATCGCGATGGACGCATTGCGGTGCCCTCCGGGCGACTGGTCCGTGACCAACCTTTCCGGCGGCGAGAAGCGCCGCGTCGCACTTTGCCGTCTGCTGTTGGAACAGCCCGACCTCCTCCTCCTGGACGAACCCACCAACCACCTGGACGCGGAGTCGGTGGCCTGGCTGGAACGCCACCTCAAGGAGTACAAGGGCTCGGTGATCCTGGTCACGCACGACCGCTACTTCCTGGACAACGTGACCGGCTGGATCCTGGAGCTTGACCACGGCAAGGGCATCCCCTGGCAAGGGAACTACGCCCAGTGGCTGGACCAGAAGCTCGAGAAGATGAAGAACGAGGACAAGACGGAATCCGACCGTGCCAAGCGCCTGGCCCGCGAGCAGGAATGGGTGAAGGCTTCTCCCAAGGCTCGCCAGGCCAAGTCCAAGGCGCGTCTTAAGGCCTACGACGAGCTTCTCGCCCAGGAGAAGAAGGACACGATGAAGTCGGCCCAGATCCAGATCGCCAACGGCAAGCGCTTGGGCGACGTGGTGATCGAAGCCAACGGGATCGCCAAGTCCTACGGCGAGAAGTGCCTGTACGACAACCTCTCCTTCCAGCTGCCCCGCTCGGGCATCGTGGGCGTGATCGGCCCCAACGGCGCCGGCAAGACCACCTTGTTCCGCATGATCCTGGGGCAGGAGACGCCCGACGCGGGCACCTTCAAGATGGGCGAGACGGTGGAGATCATCTCGATGGAGCAGGGACGCGAATCCCTGGACGATTCCAAGACCGTCTTCGAGGCGATCACGGGAGGCAACGAAGAAATCAAGGTGGGCGAGCGCAAGATGAACGCGCGCGCCTACTGCGGACTCTTCAACTTCATGGGGCCCGACCAGCAGAAGCTCCTGTCGCAGCTTTCCGGCGGCATGCGAAACCGCGTGCTCATGGCCAAGAACCTCCAGGACGCGGGCAACCTGCTGTTGCTGGACGAACCCACCAACGACCTCGACATCGAGACCCTGCAGGCGCTGGAACAGGCCATCCTGGGCTTCGCCGGCTGCGCGGTGGTGATCTCCCACGACCGCTGGTTCCTGGACCGCATCGCCACCCACATCCTGGCCTTCGAGGGCGACTCCAAGGTGGTGTGGTTCGAGGGCAACTGGTCCGACTACGAAGCCGACTTCAAGAAGCGCAACGGCATCGACGCCGAGAACCCCAAGCCCATCAAGTACAAGACGCTGACTCGGTGACAGGCAGGCTGCGCGGTCGTGACCCAACGTCCGCGCAGTTTGGAGTCAACGTCGGGAACGCTTGTTCGGGGGAGCAATCCCTTCTGTGACGCCTTCTGTCTTCCACCCCCGGATGGGACAGGCGATCTTGGCGGCGGTCAAAGGGGATGGGTTCCCAATGGATCGAAAGACCCAATGGGCTTTTCATATGCCCAGAATTCGACCTCGCAATCGGAGCGGGTACCGGTATTTTTCTTTCAAGACCTCACAACTTCCTTCCCACTCCCGCCATCGAGGGCCCCCATGAACACCCCTGGACTTCGAATCGCCGCCGGAATCCTCTGCTTGGCTTTCGTGTCATGCGATCAAACCGTCCTGTCCAGTCAACCTCAGGCCCAGGAAAATGCGAAGGATTCCACGGTCCGAGTCGCGAATCCTCCAACAAGCGTGGTGGGGGATGGCTTGAAGACGCTGGAGGTGGGCGGGGCGCCCATCGAAGGTCGTCTGAGGTACGACTCCATCGAATGCTTTCGAATTTACGTCGAAAAGGGAAAAGCATACTTTATTGTCTTGGAATCGGAAGCGAAGTATACATCTGGCAGTGTCCACGAAACCAGCTTACCCTATCCTGAAAACCTGTTGGATCGCGATTCTGCAACGCAATTGCTTGCCTTTTCTCCCAATGAAACGAAGGCCCACTATCGAGGCAGAAGGACGGGGCCAGCGGTGTTGCGGGTTCGATCGGAATTTCTTGAGGATACGGCTCGATTTCGGGTTTCGCTGATTTTGGATACATCAGGAAACGATGCATACGAGTCGGATGACGTTCCAGGACATCCCTCACAAATTGAACCGGATGGAAGCGTTCAGGCAAGGTTTCTGTCCTTCGATGATCACGATTGGATTCAATTTCCCATGGTTTCAGGTAAATCCTATCGGATCGAAGTGAAAGGAAACATTCTTCGCGAGGTCTTTCCGTTTTACCTCCATCAAGGCGGGGTGTTCGGCGATTCAGTCTTGAATTCCGACAACGTAACTGATCGCGAGATGTCCTCCTGTTACTTCACTTCCGGTCGAACGGGTATGGCCTTGATCGAGATTTCGAATTCCTTTCGATGGTCCGATACCGGATCCTATCGGGTGTCCGTCCAAGTAGATAGCACCGATCAGGATCCCTACGAGCCCGATGGCGCCGGTGGCCGAGAGACCTCGATTCGGGTCGGTGACGAAATCCAGTCACATGTGTTGCGCCTGCGAGATTATGATCTCCTGAAGTTCCATGGTGAAAAAGATATGGACTATACGGTTTCCGTTAACTTCCAGGGAAATGGGAGTGCACTCAAAGTGACCGTTCTGAATATTTCGGACACGACTTGGCATTCGTCGGTTCCCGGTCCGGATGGAATTTGGACACCCTACGTGGAGCATTCCGAGGTGTTGATTTCCGAGCAAGGTTCCTTGTCCTTCAAGGCAAAGCGAACCGGGGAATTCATCATCCAGATCAGGGGGGACGATCCTCTGGCACGAGGGCCATACCAGGTCCACGTGGATCGGAGTCCCTGAGGTTCACTCGAGGGGGCATCCCTTGCAATGCGACTCACCCTTTGGCGCGCGCGATTTCGGCGATGCGCGCGCCCGTGGCGCGCAGGTAGTCGGCAGGGGCGATCTCGATCTGGAGTCCCCGCATCCCTGCGGAGACGCACACCTTGTCCCAAAGTTCGAAGGTCTCGTCCACCCACACCGGGAACGCCTTCTTGAGGCCCAGGGCGGTGACGCCGCCGCGGACATATCCTGTCAGCGGTTGCACGTCCTTCAGGGGGATCATCTCCACCTTGCGATCGCCCGTGGCCTTGGCCATGGCCTTGGGGTCCAGTTCCCAGTTCCCGGGAACCACCGCCACCGCGTGGCCGTGGCGGTCGCCGTGCACCACCAGCGTCTTGTACACCTGCTCGGGCGGGTAGCCCACCTTGGCGGCCACCGTCTCGGCGGAAAGGTCCTCCGGATCCACCTCGTATTCGCGCAACGAGAACGGGATCCCCATCGATTCCAGGATGCGGCATGCGTTGGTCTTGGACACGGAGGGAAATCTACCATCCGGCGCCGGTGGCGCAAATCGAACGGGGTTGTGACGGAACTTTGGCATGGTCTCCGATTTCCCGGAGAATGGAATCCAGTATGTTCTCGGAAGAAAATTTCCTCTCGCCATGGAGCCCCCGATGATGATTCCATCCAAGTCGTTCATGTCCATCGCTTCGTCGGTTGCCTTCCTCGGATTGACCGGCTGCCAGGATGCCTGCCACGATGGAGATCCCTCCACTTGCTGCTGCAGGGATCGATGGGGATTTTGCAGGGATCCATCCAACGGGAACCTTCCGGATCAGGATGTGACCTGTGGCGACCCGAGATCCAGCTCGTACTCGTCGAGCGGATCTTCCGGCAGCACCGCCCCGGCAACCTCGGTCACGCCGCCGCCCCTGCCTCAGCTTCCTGAGCCCTCCGCACCTTCAGGGATGGGCAACGAGAGGGGATGGGAGTGGTCTGTGGTCGTTGGGGACAACTATCCCGTGAAACTTTGCTGCGCAGTCGGCAACGCGGAACCCAGCCAAACCCAAAATTGCCAGGAGGTGAATTGGAGGAGCACGAAGATCCATACCGATGCGGGTCAGATCGCGAGATGCCAAACCTTCAAGGAGGGTTGGAGGCCCTCTCCGATAGGCACCATCGGCTATCCCTTTCATTGAAAGGTGCCCATCGCGTCGGTCACCGCTCGACCACGGCCTGAGGCGCAACCTGCAAGGCAAGGTCGCCAAACATGAACTGCCTTCAGCTCATCGTGCTTTGGTAGGACCTGACCAGATCCCCCCCTTTACCCCCTTTCTGATAAGGGGGAAGCCGAGAGGGGAGTGGAGCGAGACCGCTGCAGCCGCGCGAAGGAGGCGGGTCACCCCCGCAGGGCGGTGACAATGCGCTCCATGTTTCCAGCAGACCTGGCGTTCCTGGAGATGCAGTCGCCGCGACGCGCTCCCGAAGGCGTCGTTCCCGTGGCCTCCCATCCCGCCTGCGGCGAGATGGGAACCCTGAGGGACGCCGAGAGGGGTGAGCAAGAATGCGCTCCATGTTTCCAGCAGACCTGGCGTTCCTGGAGATGCAGTCGAAGCGACACGACCCCGAAGGCGTCCGTGCGAGGGACGCCGAGAGGGGAGTGGAGCGAGAATGCGCTCCAGGAACGTCAGGTCAGATTTTGCCGACGAGATCGAGGCCGGGCTTGAGGGTCGCCGCGCCCGGCTTCCACTTGGCGGGGCAGACCTCGCCGGGGTGGCTCGCCACGAATTGGGCGGCCTGGACCTTGCGGACCAGTTCCTCGGCGTTGCGGCCGATGCCGTTGTCGTGGATCTCGGCGATCTTGACCTTGCCTTCCGGGTTCACCACGAACGTGCCGCGATAGGCCAGGCCGGCGTCCTCGATGTGCACGCCGAATGCGCGGGTAAGGGCGCCGGTGGGATCGGCGAGCATGGGGTACTTGATCTTCTTGATCGTTTCCGATGCGTCGTGCCAGGCCTTGTGCACGAAGTGCGTGTCGGTGCTCACCGAGTACACTTCGACGCCCATCTTCTGGAGCTCTTCGTACTTGTCGGCGAGGTCGCCCAGTTCCGTGGGACAGACGAAGGTGAAGTCGGCCGGATAGAAGAAGAAGATCGTCCATTTGCCGGCGATGTCCTTTTCCGTGACCGTGCGGAATGCGTCGTTGTGGTAGACTTCGGCCTTGAAGCTCGGAACTTGGCTGTTGATGATGCTCATGTTTGGTTCTCCTCGTTTTGGACGATGGTTTCGCGATCACGCTCAGGTGACAGGGATAAGATCGCACCAAACCCTCTCCGAGGGAAATCGGACCTTTCGATCCCTCCGATCGGTTTCACCGATGGGGGGAATGAAGGAGCGGGGAACTCCGGATGGGGGTAAGCCCGCCAACGTGTTTCGCAGGCGGGCGATTCCGAGTTCTACCTGGTCGGTCGAGCCGGGGAGTTCAGATCCAGAACGCGATCAGCGCGACCAGGGTAGGGGGAAATGCCCAGACCAGGAGCCTTCCTGGCGCGATGACGGAATCCGGGAACCTTTCGCGGAGGATGCTCGCTCCGGCGGGATTGGGAGCATTGGCGATCAGCGTCAGCCCGCCACCGGCAACGGCTCCGGCCACCAGATGGTAGCGGAAGGACTCCGAGGTGTCGGGAATCAGGGAGCCCAGGTAGGTGAGTGCGGCGTTGTCGACCACGCCGGTCAATGCGGTCGCGCCCAGGAGCAGGATCTTGTCGGACAGGCCTCCCACCAAGGGGGCGAGCCACCAGCCTTGCTGGGAACCCAGCACCACCAGCCCTCCCAGGAAGAACCCCACCAACAGGGCTTCCCGCAGCAGCAGGGGGGTGTGGTGCTTGCGGTAGGCTTGGACCAGGCCCAGGAAGAACAGCAGGACACCCACGAGGAGCACCGTGTGGTGGGAAACCAGGACTACCGTGCCCACGAAGGCCAGATGCACCGCCACCAGGGGGGCGGGCACGCCATCTTCCCGACGCGAGGGATCCCTGGGGAGGCGGGCGAGCTCCTTGCGAAACAGGAACGCGAAAGCCAGCGCGTTGAGCACCACCGCGGGGATGGCCCTGACTCCGAATTGGGTCATCATGTGGGTGCCGTCCCATCCCCAGGCTCCGGCCACCATGAGCACGGGAGGTGCGGCGAAGGTGGTCAGGACTCCGCCGATGGAGATGTTGACGAAGAGGGTCCCGAGTGCGGCGTAGCGGAGGCGGTCGGACACGCCGCCCAGGAGGATCCGATCGCGCAGGAGGAGCGCCGACACCGTCATCGCGGCGGGTTCGGTGATGAAGGATCCAAGCAAGGGGGCGACCCCCAGGGTCACGAAGGCGAACGGGATCGCACCCGGCAGGGGGATCAGCCGGGAGGCGATCTGGACCAGCGAGGCGGCGGCTTGGATCACCGGACGGCATCCGGCCACCACCATGATCACGAACACGAAGAGCGGCTCGTGGAAGTTGAGGCTTTCCAGATGGGCGATCGCCGATTGGCTTCCCTGCAGGAGCGATTGCACACCGAACAGCACCAGGGCCCAGAACCCGAATACGACTTCCACCTCGCCCAGGAGGTGGAGTGTCCCTGCATGCGAGGGAAAGCGATGGGCGAGCCGTTCCAGCCGCGATGCCATGAACACATGCACCAGGGCCAGGGCGAACAGGACCAACGCGGCGGTCTGGAGGGGGCTTGGATCCATCACGTCTCCTTCTTGGGATTCTCCTCGCCCGGGTTGCCGGAACGAGTCTTGTTGTGGGAGGGGAAATAGGTTCCCGACCAGGATCGATCCCCTGTGAGGAATTCCACGGTGGAGGTTTCGATTGCGGCTTGGGTGCAGATCTCCTCGGCCCAACGGCGCATCAGGCAGGTCTCCAGCAATGCCTGGCGCGGGGTATCGGGGGAGGTCTCCAGCGTTTCGAGGATCCGATCCAGCCAGATCCGCCTGGCTGGATCGTCCTGCACAGCGATTTTGTCGGCGAGCTTGCATGCCGACCAGGCCAGGCAGGCCAGATCCCAGGCGCGCGGGAGAGGGGTTTCCGGATCCAGGGAGCTTCCGTCGAAATCGAGGAAGACCAGCTTCTCGTCGCGGATCAGCATCTGGCCCAGGTGGAGGTCGCCATGGGCGGATCCGGTCCATTCGTCGCTCGCGATCCGGACGACCAGTCCGGTGAGTCGTTCCCACAACCGGTCGCGGAGGCGACGCTGGGATTCGCGGGATTTGGGGTGGATGAGCTTGGACGCGCGGGTGAGGAGTTCGCGGGTGGTGCCCACGAACAAGCCGCGACGGTGGGCGTTCCATTCCTCCGGCCCTTCCAGGTGGGTGTGGAGATCCCGGACCGCTCGGACAAGCTCTTCCACCAGGTCCAGGGTGGGAAGGAGCGCCTCGTTGTGGGCGATCTGCCCGTCGAACCGGAGTCGTTCCAGGAAAGTGGTTCCCTCGAGTTCCAATCGGGAGTCCAGTCGTCCCTGGTGTTCGATGTGTTCCAGGAGAAGTCCGCACAGTTCCCCGTCCTTGCGTGACCTGATCGTGCCCAGGAGCCGGGGCGACCGGGCGAAACCCGCCCCACCGAGGTGCGACAGGATCCGTCTGGATCGTTCGATGGCGGCACCGCTCTCGTGGTACCACTTGAGCACGGCTCCACCGGGCAGGCTTGCGATGTGGTGCTTTCCGGCCACCGAGACCGAGGAACCGGCGCTTTCGGACGGCAGGGGTTCGATCAGCTCCCACGAAAGTTCCCCGTCGGCCTCGGAAGATCGGGTGGCCTCGACGTCGGCCAGGCCTGCCGCCGTGGCGAGCGACTCCACCACCACGGAGATGCCGCCGTCGGATTGACGGATGCGGCACGCCGCCGCCTGCGGGAACCGGGCCAGGACGGCTTCCCCTTCCTCCTCGCTCACGGCGGTGAAGGGGATCCGCAGGGTGGCCGATCCACCGTCGGAAAACTCCGCATGGATCGTGGCCAAGGCCGTGGATCCCGAACACGGTTCGAGATCCACTCCGCTGGTCGAGGCCAACGCGGCGGATCCGCCCGAGCGGAGCCACTGGCATCCGGGAAGCCAGCCGGACATGACCTTGGACAGGAATTGCACGCGAGCGACCCGGTCCTGCCACCAGCCGCCCGCATCCTCCTGGTCGATCACGGGAAGGTCGGCGAGTCCACGCAATGCCGGCGCCGAGGAGGGGACCAGTCGGAACCACATCCATCCCCATGGCCCCAGCGACGAAGGCCATGGAGATCTGCCGATCTGCGGAAAGGGAATGTCGCCGCGCATCTCCACCGGAACCATGCCTTGGAATTCGCCCAGTTCCAGCGAGAACGGCTGGGGGTGCTTCGACAGGTTGGCCACCACCAGGATGGTCTCGTTGCCAAGCCGGCGGAGGTAGGCCAGGATGCGGCGGTTCGAGGGTTCGAGCAGTTCGAAGGTGCCCCGTCCGAACACCAGGGAGGAACGACGCAGCCGGAGCATCCGGCGGTTCCAGTTCAGGAGCGAGGACGGGTCGCGGTCCTGGGACTCGACGTTCACCGCGGCGTAGTGGTAGACCGGGTCCTGGATCAGGGGGGCGAACAGCCTGGAGGGGTCGGCGGTGGAGAATCCCGCGTTGCGGTCGGGATTCCATTGCATGGGAGTGCGCACGCCGTTGCGGTCGCCCAGGTAGATGTTGTCTCCCATCCCGATCTCGTCGCCGTAGTAGAGCACGGGCGTTCCCGGCATGGACAGGAGGATGGCGGTGAGCAGCTCGATGCGGGGTCGACTGTTCTCCACGAGGGGGGCCAGCCTGCGGCGGATACCCACGTTGATGCGCATGCGCGGATTGGACGCGTAGGCGCGCAGCATGTAGTCGCGTTCCTTGTCGGTGACCATCTCCAGGGTCAGCTCGTCGTGGTTTCTCAGGAACAGCGCCCACTGGCAGTCGGGTGGGATGTCCGGGGTCCGCTTCATGATCTCCACCACCGGGTGGCGGTCCTCCTGGGCCAGCGCCATGAACAACCGCGGCATCAGCGGGAAGTGGAAGGCCATCTGGCATTCGTCGTCGTCCCCGAAGTAGTCGCGGACGTCCTCGGGCCATTGGTTGGCTTCGGCGAGGAACAGGCGGCGGGGCTGGTAGGTGTCCAGCACCGTGCGCAACCGTTTGATGTAGTCGTGGGTCTGGGGCAGGTTCTCGCCGTTGGTGCCGTCCCTTTCGAACAGGTAGGGGATGGCGTCCAGGCGCATGCCGTCGATGCCCTCGTCCAGCCAGAATTTCAGGACCTTCTCGATGGCCTTCCTGACGGGGGGGTGGTCGAAGTTGAGGTCGGGCTGGTGGGCGAAGAACCTGTGCCAGTAGTACTGGCCCGCCACCGGATCCCAGGTCCAGTTGGAGGGTTCCGTGTCGGTGAAGATGATGCGGACTTCCGGCCATTTGTCGGAGGTGTCCGACCACACGTACCAGTTCCTGTCCGAGCTCCCGCGGGGAGCCTTGCGGGCCCTCTGGAACCACGGATGCTTGTCGGATGTGTGGTTCACCACGAGTTCCGAGACGACCTTCATCCCGCGACGGTGGGCTTCCTTGAGGAACTTCCGGAATCCCTTCATGGTCCCGAAATCCGGGTGGATGTCCAGGTAGTCGGCGATGTCGTACCCGTCGTCGCGCAGGGGGGAAGGGTAGAACGGAAGAAGCCACAGGCAGTCCACACCCAGATCCTGTAGGTAGGGGAGCTTCTCCAGGAGTCCGCTGAAATCGCCGTTGCCGTCGCCGGTGCCGTCCGAGAACGCGCGAACGTGCAGCTCGTAGATGACCGAATCCTTGTACCAGTTTCCATCGGGTGCGATCATGTCCTCTCCTGCGCGGATCTGGTTGGGTCCTCCGAGGGATTCCCCGCGGCATCCACGATCTCCTTCCCGCCCAGGAGCTGGGCGAGCGTGGTTCCCAGGATCACCACCAGGACTGGCCCCGTCGCCACCTCGCCCACCAGCAGGTGTCCGGGAACCATCCCCATCAGGAGCACGGTGATCAGGCCTCGCGGGGCGATGGACAGGATCTGACGCGACGGGCCCTCCCAGACCGCAAGCAGCAACAGATGCCGTCCAAGATAGATGGCTCCCAGGAATGCTCCCCCGAGCAGCCAGGGCAGGGGGTGAAGGAGCGTGGAGAAGTCCATGCTGTATCCGAACAGGAAGAAGAAGAAGGTGCGGGCGAGGAAGGCGGATTCGGCCACCAGGGTGCGCAGCAGGAGGGCGTCGCTCTCGAACTCGGGGCGGACGAAGATCTCGCGCAGATCCCCGTAGGGGAGCAGCCGCATGTTGGCGAAGGCGATCCCGAACAGGAACACCAGAAGGAGGGAGGGAAGGTGCACCTGCTTTCCGACCGCGTAGAAGAGGATCAGGATCGCGAGGATCGGGACGAACCGGATGTGGTGGCTGCCGGAACGCAGCATGCGCAGAAGCAGGGCGATCAGCAGCGTGGAGGCGGCGATCACGGCGATCGATCGCCATCCCATGGCCCAGAAGGTACCGAGCCCCAGTCCTCCCGGAAGGATCACGGCATTGAACAGGAGAACGCCCGCGATGTCCGAGAGGCTGGATTCCACGGAAATGAATTCGCGGGCCTTGACGGCCAGACGGCTCGCGCTGGGAATGGCGATGGCGCTGGAGATGACGGAAAGCGGCAACGCATGGAGGATCGCGGTCTTCCAGGAAAGTTCGAAGATCCAATGCAGCAGAGGGGCGGCGACCACCAGGAAGATCAGGATCCCTCCCAGCGCGGAGATGGCGGCGCGCAGGAAGACCGA
Organism: Fibrobacteria bacterium; assembly: GCA_035352895.1. Lineage (GTDB taxonomy): Bacteria > Fibrobacterota > Fibrobacteria > UBA5070 > UBA5070 > UBA5070. The sequence continues at coordinate 49,599 of DAOPYN010000027.1, forward strand.
GCCGCTTCCGGGCTTCCATTCCAGCCCCATGGACCCCTCCAGGACGATCAGGGCGAGCCCCACCGCTCCCAATCCCTGGAGCAGTTCCCCTGGCAGGTGGGTGCCCGGGTAGACCACATCCAGGATCTGTCGGGTCGCCATCCCGGCGGCCAGGAGGAGAACCACCGACGGGATGCGCAGACGATGCGCGAGGAGATCCATCAGATGGAACCCGATCACGAGGCAACTGCCGATGACGAGGATGGTACCCGAATCCATGGGGGATCGCTTCTTCCGTGGTGGCGCTTCAGGTCGTCGTGGAGCTTGCGCGTTTGCGGGCCAGGACGTCCCTCATCCCCAAAAGCAGGGATCTCACCCAATGGTAGACATCGGCGTCGTCGAGGTGCGCGGTCATGGATGCCATTTCCGACCGGCTGGCATCGGGGCCTCGGTCGAGTGCCGCGGAAAGTTGCCGGGCGGTTCCATCGATGTCGAAGGGATTGACCAGGCAGGCTTCGGGAAATTCGTCGGCGGCTCCGGTGAATCGGCTCAGGACCAGGATCCCGGGTTCCCCGCTCTTGGAGGCGAGGAATTCCTTGCAGACCAGGTTCATTCCGTCGTGCAGCGAGGTCACCATCATGACGTCCGCACGCCGGTAGAGCCGGAAGAGGGCGGAGCGTTCGGTGTTCCGCTCCACCAGATGGACGGGCGTCCATTCGTCGGTGCCGAATTCCTGGTTGACCTCGTCGCACCGCTTGCGCACCTCGATGGCCAGCCTCCGGTAGCTGTCGATCTGGAACCGGCTGGGAGAGGCGATCTGCAGGAGAGTTGCCTTTCCGTGGAGGTCCGGCCGCATCCGCAGGAGGCGCTGGAACGCGGAGATCCGATGGGGAATGCCCTTGGTGTAGTCGAGCCGGTCCACCCCCAGGAAGAGGATCTTCCCTTCGATCACCGGAACAAGGTCGGGGAAGGCCTCCTCCCACGGTCCCGAGACCGCACCGGTGGACACTTCCTTCACGTCGATGCTGATCGGAAAGTCCCGGACGAAGGTCGTGTGTCCTCCCCGGGTCACGTTCTGGGCTTCCACGTTGATGCGGGCTTCGATGCTGCGATCCATGGTTTCCAGGAAGCTGATCACGTGTTCGCGCGAATGGAAGCCCACCAGGTCCGCGCCCAGGATGCCGTGGTACAGCTCTTCCTGGTTGGGGCAGATGCGCAGCACGCGGCGGCCGGGCCAGGGAATGTGCCAGAACATGGCCACCGCCAGGTCCTTGCCCGAGTCCTTGAGCAAGCGAGGCAGCGGCATCAGATGGTAGTCGTTGACGATGACCAGGCAGGGGTCGTCTCCGGCCTCGTCCAGCACGGCCTGCGCGAATGCGTGGTTGGCCTCCATGTAGGCCTTCCATTCGTCCGCTTGGAAGACGGGTTCGGAGAACGCGTTGTGGAACAGCGGCCAGAGGGCCGCATTGGCGTAGCCATTGTAGTACTGCGAGTAGGTCGGTTCGTCGATCCTCACCAGGCGGAGCTGGTACTCGCCCAATGCGATGCGTCCACGCTCGTCGGAGATCTCGAAATCGGCACTCCCGCCTCCGTGGCAGACCCATGTTCCTCCGCAGGCCCGCAGGACGGGTTCCATGGCCGTGGCGAGACCTCCCGCACTGGTCTTGCGTACCACCTTTCCGGTGGAGTCATGCTCGTGCTGCACGGGGCCCCGGTTGGAAACGACGATGAGCTTGCGTTCGCCAACCAAGAATTCGAGGTCGCTTTCGGTGCGTCCCTGCGATGAGGCGTTCTGAGTTTCGGCAAGTAGGTTCGACAGGGATCGAACAAGATTTTTCATGAGGTTCATGGGGCTTCCTCCAGATGTTCGGCGAGGGAATCGATGAATCGTGCCCAATCCGCCGGCCCGTCCAGAGCGAGATCCGGCTGGAAGGGTGGGGAGGGTCTCTCGGCGGATCGGATCCAGACGCCCAGACCGGTGGTGGATTCGGAGAAGTTCTTGACCGATTCGAGGTCGGTGGTGTCGTCGCCGGCGAATATGACAAAATCAGGCAACAACTCCTTCGTGATGGCTTGGATCGCCTTGAGCTTGCTGGCACCGGGAGGCACGATTTCCACCACGAATCTGCCGTGCAGGACTTCGAATCCGGCGAGCCTGGAAGCTTTGGACCAGCCGTCGATCGCACGGAGGGCCAGTGGGAGTTCTTCCGTGGGGACGTTCCGATAGTGGAGAGCCATGCCGGTGTCCTTCCGCTCCAGGGCCATCCCCGGGTGGGCTTCCACAAGGTTCACCACCTCCGACTCCAGGTTGGAAATTCCTTCCGCAGCGGATGTGGCCCCCGATAGATCGATGCACGACCCATCGGGTCGGAGGACGGTGGCCCCGTGCCCTGCCGCCATCCAGCGCGCAGGCAGGTTCTCGCACAGATGCCCGAGCTCCAGCAGGCTCCGGCCGGAAACGATGGCGATGTCGACGCGAGGAACGCCTGCGAGATGGATGAGGGCATCCCGAGCCGCCGGGAGGATCCGGGCCTCCGAGGCTCTCGCCACGATGGGAGCCAAGGTCCCATCGAAATCCGAGGCGACGAGGATGCGTTTCCCCCGAGGTATTTTCGCGAATTTTTCCATGGACAATCCTTTCGTGGGAACGTTGCACCGATCCTGCGTCATCCGAATCGAAACCTGGTCTCTCCCACGGGAATGGAAGGCTTGCGAAGCCCGAGACTGGCGAGGAAGCGGGCCGTTGTGGGGGAGACCGGGCGGCCCGGCGTCAGGATCCACTCGAAGCGAAGCTCCAGGCGCGCATCCTTCACGGGGATCTCCACCAGGTGGCCTCTGGAAAGGGAGTCCTTGACGACCGACCTGGGGAGAATGGAGATCCCGAGTCCCGCCTCCACGAAACGTACGATCGATTCGGCGGTCTCCAGGGAGGAGATGATGTTCGGCGAGATCTTGCGTTGCTGGAAGGTCCTTTCCAGGAATTGTCTGCTTCCTGCACCGCTTTCGCGGAGGATCAGAGGAAAGTGGCAGACACCAGCGAGGTTGCGGGGAACGATTTTCTCCCTGAGGAACTCCCGCGAGGAAACGACGAGGAGTTCCTCGGATCCGAGATGTCCCTTCAGGAAGTCGGACGAGGAGCCACCTTCCACCAAGCCCAGGTCCAGCCATCCCTCCCGGATCCGTTCCTCGATCCGTGCTGTATTGCCGATCTCGAACCGCAATTCCGGACCGGGGTGTTGGGCATGGAAGTCTCCCAGCATCTTTGGGAGGAGGTAGGTCCCGATCGTCTGGCTGGCTCCGATCGAAAGGATTCCGGCCGCGAGACCGGTCCGGTCCCGAAGAGCTAGTTTAGCCTTGTCGCGCAGCGCGAAGATTTCCCTGGCGTGTTCGAACAGGACGTTTCCTGCTTCGGTGGTCCGGATGCCCCTGGGGAGTCGTTCCAGAAGCGGGATCCCGGCGCGTTCCTCGAGGTCCCGGATCTGTCTGGAGACAGAGGGTTGGCTTGTTCCCAACCGGTTCGCTGCGGCGCTGATGCTCCCTTCCCGGACCACAGTGTGGAAGAGCTCCAGATGGTGCAGGTTGAGGTCATGCTCCATGGGCATGCCAAATAGACAAAGAAGGTATTTGAGGTATATGGCACATGGATTGAACTTATAGAAAGTCCTCGATATCGACCAGACGAATTCAATGCGAGGGGAGTTCAAGGAAGATGGGAGAGCCTCGAATGGAGGTGGTCGTTCCGGAGATCGGAAACCCGATGCGCGTGACATGCCGCACGGGTTGCGGATGAGGGTTTCCTGGAGGCGGTTTCGTGTGTTCCTCCGACCCCGGATCGTGGGAAAACTGCGCAGGGTTGTCGCGGAATTCTCGATCCTCTGGAGGATCCACATCCTTCTCCGGCTCTTTCCCAAGGAATCGACGAGGGTATTTCTCGCAACCCTGGTCCTGGGAGGAGTGTGCGGTTGGATCGCGGTGGCCTTCCATGGAAGTCTTGGTCTCACCCTGCGGAAAGCAGAGGGGCTCGTCTCAGCGGCACCTTCATCGCTGCAGCCATTTTTCGTCATCCTGCTCCCCGGTGTGGCCGCTTGGATCGCAGGTGCCTTTCTGGTGGTCTCGAGGCTTCCGGCCGCGGGCTCCGGGATTCCCCAGGTCAAGGCAGCGTTGGCGGGCAAGGCGCCTTTGGCGGGATTACGAGTTGGGATTGCGAAGGTCGCACTCTGCGTGGTCCAGATCGGGGGGGGCGCATCCCTGGGACGCGAAGGGCCGACGGTTCAGATCTGTTCCTCGGTGGTGCCAAGGCTGCTGAGAGTGTTCGGACTGCCAGCCATGATGTTCAAGCGATTCTTGCCCGTCGCCTCCGCTGCCGGGATCGCTGCCGCCTTCAACACCCCTGTGGCCGCCGTGACCTTCGTGGTGGAGGAACTGGTGGGAGCCTCCACCGCCACCGCCATGACGGGAATCGTGATCGCCGCGGCGATCGCGGCCATCGAGGAAAAGGTTCTCCTCGGTGGCCTGCCCATGTTCCATACAACGTCGTGGACCTTCGGGAGTCTCGCTTCTCTTCCTTCCTTCCTTGTCCTGGGGATGGCTGCAGGCTTCCTGGGGGTCTGGTTCCAGCGTGGGCTCCTGAGCCTCCGCGCGTGGTTTCGTGGACTTTCCAGGCTTTCCATCCCTCTGAGGATGGCATTGGGTGGTTTGATTGCCGGGGCGGCAACCTGGATTGGAATCCAGGTGTTCCACGAGCGGGGAATCGCGGGTCCAGGATACTCGCTCATGGAGAGTGCGCTTGGCGGAAGTATTTCGATTCAGGCCTGCCTTGGCATGATGCCGCTGAAGTTTCTCGCGACCCTGGCGAGTTACTCCAGTGGTGGGGTCGGGGGCATCTTCACTCCCGTGCTTGCCGTCGGAAGCATGCTTGGCGGCTTGGTGGGGGCTTTGCATGGATTGCTTCCTTGGACCGATGGCACGCCCCTTGGAGCCTTCGCATTGGTCGGGATGGGCGCGTTTTTCGCTGCGGTCATCCGGGCTCCGATCACCTCGGTGCTGATCATCTGCGAGCTCACCGGAGATTACGGGTTGATCCTTCCCTTGATGCTGGCGAACATGGTCTCGTTCGTCATTTCCCGGCGGATGGCGCTTCGTCCGATCTACGACGCGCTTCTTCACCAGGACGGCATCGATCTGGAGGACGGAGCTCGCGAACAATCCTTCATGGTTGGGGAACTGTGCACCAGAAGTTACCGGATGGCTCTGCACATCCAGGCAAGACGCGACCTCGTTTTCGAGGAAATCCCGATGGAAGGTGCATTGATCCTGGTCGACGAGGATGGCTCGTGTGTCGGTCTTCTGGAGCTCCCACTCGCCCAGGACGACGATTCCCTGCCGCTCCTCGATCAGATGACCACCCAAGCTCGTCTGCGGGAATCCGACGACGCGATCGCGGCTCTATCCCTCATGTCCCACGATCGTCAGCGATGGCTGCCCGTGGTTGACGCTGATGAACGACCTGTGGGCCTCTTCGACGCGCGCCTAGCCCTGGGAAAATTAGCCGACAACGGCATCCACAAGCGCTGACCACCCTCGTCCAATCTTCATCGCCTGCCCTTTTCGCTGACGTAGCTGCTCAGCCTCGTCCATCCTCGCGCAGCGCAGCGCCCGCGAGCGATGCTGCATTGGGTAATAACAGTCAGGGAAGCAGAGGCCTGAGCGAGGCCGATGCAGTCGAAGCGAAAAGGCCCAGCTGATCCCCGAAGGCGTCCGCGGCGGGACGTCGAGGGGATCAGCTGGGCCTTTGAGCGATAATGTGGGGTTGCGCGGCCGCAGCCTCTAGGAGTCTGCGCGGCAGATAGATCTGCCGCGAGTTTTCGTTTCGATCAGGGAG
>DAOPYN010000028.1:0-51949 GCA_035352895.1 Fibrobacteria bacterium
CCGGGCCCAGTGCCCCTGCGGATCGGTCGTCCGCACCACGAACACCGAGGCCCCCCTGCGGATCGGGCTCCGATCGGTTGGATTGCGGACCACGGAGGACGATCGGTTCACCGTCCACCGCAGCGTGTCGGAAACCAGATAGGAGGGATTGCGGATGAAGGGGGAACGACCTTCCAGAACGGCTTCCAAGGTGCCGTCGCCTTGGAGATCGGCGACCTCGATCCGCCCATCCTTCGCCGTCACGGATTGGCCCCGGAACATCCATCGCACCTGGATCGGCTGGGTATCCACCGGTATCGGAACCACCAGGATGCGTCCTGCGGAAACAAGGGTTCCTGGCGCCGGATGAACCGTGTCCAGGCGGATGCGCGGCTTGGGATTCCAGGCGGATTCGGAAGTGGGAATGGAGAGGATCCGATAGGTCAGAGCCTCGCGGCACACCACGCACATGGCAGGCAATGCATCGAACCACGTCACTCCGCGCATCATGCAGTGCTGGGAAGGCTTGTAGCGGTCGATGACACTGTAGTCGGCTCCCAGGAAAAGCCCGATGGTGGTGTCGTACTGGGGCGTGGCGGGCGTGGGCAGTGGGGTGGAAGGATCCAGCCAGACCTTCCATGGAATCAGCTCGGGATCGGTGGAGGCGGCGATATTGTAGACGGGACGATTCACGGGACGCCCATCGATAAACGATGTTCCACCCGCCCCATTTCCCGAGTATTCGTCCGACAGGCCCCCGAAGGCATGCGCCAGTTCGTGTCCCATCACGCCTCCCAGTCCGTAGCGGCTGATCAGGACCGTCCGGTTGCCGGGAGAGATCCCCGTCACCAGCATGCCGGTCGAGAGGTTCACCACGATCACCGAATAGCTGGTCGCCAGCGCCTCCCGGGAGAGTTCGGAGCATCCGAAGGAAGAGTCCGCCTGGATCCGACCGGGAATACCGGAATACGGCAACCTCGAATAGGACCCGTCGAAGGTGGATCGGAAGAAGGTGCTGTCCGATGGGTTCTGGCTCAGGTAATCGCTGCGCGATGGGGTCCAGGCTCTGTAGATCACGAAATGGTCCCGGTATTCACGCCAAGGACTCAGGCTGAACAGTTCGGCCACTCCTTCTTCCACTTCGGTGCGGAAGTACTCTTCCATGGGCTCGGTGTAGGCTTCGGCGTAGATCACGATCCGGATCCGGTCCCCTCCTTCCCTGCCCTGCACCCGAACGCAATCGAAGGCTCGGCTGGTCGAGGTGACCATTGCCAGGATGGCCAGGATCTTGGTGCTGCAGGCAAGGGACATCGCTCTCTCCATGGCTTTGGCGGAAGGTCGATCGAGGCGAAGCCCCATTCCCTCGGGAACCCGGCCGGAGTGGGGACGGGGAACCGAGTTGGAGAAGGCAGCGAGAGGCCCCGCGGCGAACCATGCCAGGAATCTATCCGCCCCTTTCCCCGCTGGTACCGTCGGCGAGGCGACTTCGTTGGGACAACTTGTCCATCCCCTCCTCCCCACCTGTCCCAAACCTCCTCTCGGGGACCTACATTTGCGCTCCTATGCAGCTTGTCTCCAAACTCTTCGGTCGCACCCTCCGTGAAGCCCCCAACGACGCCGAAATGGACTGCCACATCTGGCTGTCCCGAGGCGGACTCATCCGCCGGCTGGCCTCCGGACTCTACGCCGTCCAGCCCATGGGGCAGCGCGCCATCCGGAGGATCGAGTCCATCATCCGCCAGGAGATGGAAGCCATCGACGGTCAGGAATTGTCGCTTCCGCTGGTGCAGCCTTCCGAACTGTGGGAGAAGTCCGGTCGCTACCAGCTGATCGGCTCGGAGCTGGTGCGGTTCAAGGACCGCACCCAGCATCCCATGGTGCTGGCCATGACCCACGAGGAGGCCGTGACCCAGGTCGCCTCGGAGGAGCTCTCCAGCCATCGCCAGCTGCCCTTCATGCTCTGGCAGTTCCAGCTCAAGTTCCGCGACGAACCGCGCGCCCGCGGCGGTCTGATCCGGGTGCGCGAGTTCACGATGAAGGATGCCTATTCCTTCCACAAGGACCAGGACTGCCTGGACGCCTACTACCAGCGGGCCTACGAGGCCTACGTGCGGATCTTCCGCCGCTGCGGGATCGAGCCCGTGATCGTGCAGTCCGATACGGGCATCATGGGCGGCAAGGTGGCCCACGAGTTCATGCTGCAGAGCCCCATGGGCGAGGACAACCTGATCCTCTGCCCGGAAACCGGCTACAGCGCCAACGCCGAGATCGCCGTGTTCGCCCGCGAAGGGGTTCCCGGCGAGCCCCTTCCCACCGAAGCGGTCCCCACCCCCGGCAAATCCTCCATCGAGGACGTGACCAAGCTTCTGGGCATCGAGGCCAGGAACACGCTCAAGATGGTGATGTACGGCGCCGAGATCGGCACCAAGACGGAATTCGTCGCCGTCGCCATCCGCGGCGACCTGGACGTTTCCGAAACGAAGGTGAGGAACACCCTCAAGGCGCGCGTGCTGTTCGCCGCCACCGACGACATGATCCGGGAGGCCGGACTGGTGCCGGGATTCGCCTCGCCGGTGGGCATGAAGTCGGGCATCCTCCTGGTGGACCTGTCCGTGCCCGTGAGCGCGAACCTGGTGGCCGGAGCGAACGAAGCCGGAATGCACGTGCGCAACGTGAACTTCGGCCGCGATTTCTCCTGCACCGGACGCTTCCCCCAGCCGGTGGACGTGGCCCAGGCCGCGGAAGGTCTCCTGGAAATCGGCGGCACGCATCGCCTGAAGGCCGTGCGTGGCATCGAGATCGGCAACATCTTCAAGCTGGGCACCAAGTTCAGCGAGGCCCTGGGATGCACCTTCCAGGCCGACGACAAATCCACCAAGCCCGCCGTGATGGGCTGCTACGGGATCGGCGTGGGACGACTCCTGGCAAGCGTCGTGGAAAATTCCCACGACAAGGACGGCATCGTCTGGCCCAAGGAAGTGGCCCCCTTCCACGTGCACATCGTGGCGTTGGGCCGGGAACCGGAAATCCTGGACGACTGCACGACCCTGGCCAGGGAACTGGAAGCCGCCGGCTTCGAATGCCTGCTGGACGACCGCGACGAGCGTCCCGGCGTCAAATTCAAGGATGCGGATCTGTGGGGAATCCCCGTGCGCTTGGCGCTGGGTGGCAAGTCGCGCGAACAGGGAGCTTTCGAATGGAAACTCCGTTCGGGTGGAGCCATGGAACTGGTCCCCAAGACCGAAATCCTCTCCCGCCTCCAGGCCTTCTACCGAGGGTGACCGAAAGGGACTGGCTCGCGGAGGATCCGGCACCGGATCCCCACGCCGGGCTCTCCCTCCAGGAGATCCTGGACACGTGTTTTGGCGTGGATGCCAAGCAACGTGCGAATCTGACCCGGGGCAAGGTGTCCGCCCGACTGCTGCGAAGCTTCGATTGGGTCACCGGACTCCCCAAGTTCCGCTGGCAATCCGCTCTGGGACTGATCGGGATCGCCGCCGGCCCCCAGATCCTCTGGTGGCAAAGCCGCGAGGCCACGCTGCTGACCTGGCTCTCTCCCCTGCCCGCCCTGGCCGCCGGAGCATGGTGGGCAGGAAGGTACCGGGCCTATGCGCGACTGGTCCGCGATCGACTGGAGGGACGTATGGTCCATCAGTTGGAAGGCGTCGCCCGCACCTCCACCCGATGGACCACCGGTCCCGAAGGCGAGGCCATCGCGCACCTGACCCTCCATGTATGCGGAGAGTCCTTTCCGCTTCCCTCGCGACTGGGAAGCAGGATCGTGGAAGGCAGGGTCCGGATCCACATCCTGTCCCTACCCAGCCTCGCCCATCCAAGTTCACCCCCCACCCGATGGTTGGCAGGGGTGGATCTACTCGATCCTACTTGACCACCTTGGCGGAGTCTGCCTTGGGGAGCTTCTTCGACTTGCCCGGCTTGGCGGGCTTGGTCTTCTTGGGGGCTGCGGCGGCTGGTTTCGCGGGCTTGGGAGCCACCACCTTGGGCTCCTTGCACTTCTTGCCCTTCTTGCATTTGACCTTGGTCACCGGCTTGGCGGAAGTGTCCACGGCAGGCGCGACCTTCTTGGACGTGTCCACCACGGTCGGAACCGGATCGGGAACCTCGGGCATCTTGGTGGTGTCCACCAGAGGGACCGGCGCCTTGGGAGCCACCGGCTCCACCTTCTTCACCGTGTCCACCTTGACCGGAGCCGGATCCGCCGGCTTGACGGGCTTGGGCTCCTCCTTTGGAGGAAGAGGCGCCGGCTTGGGGGGCGTCGGGCCGGCGATTCCCTTGATCTCCTCGGGAAGGGCGGTGAGTTTGTTGTCCGCATTGAAGGAAAAGCGAACTTCCTTGTTGTCGATCGAATAGATCCGGGTTTCCGGCTTCCCGGAAAAGCCACCCTGGCCCACCTCGACGATGAGGGGTTCCCCCAGGATGTCTCCCACCTGGTATTTGGTCATTCCCACCTTCCAGGAGGTGGACTTGAACGCGGCGGCGATCTTGGCCATGGGGATCGCCTGTCCTTGGCTGGAGATCCAATTGACCGTATAGGGCACATCACCGGGACCGGAAGGAATGTTCGCGGGATAGCGCAGGAGCTTGGTCCAACGGACATTGCGGTTGGCATCGTGGTACATCACCTCCACCGGCCATCCGCGATCGTTGAACTCCACGCGCACCGTGGGCTTGCCCTTGCGCGCGGCACGGAGTTCCAGGTCGTTGGATGTGGGCTGGTCGGAGGTCAGGTTCCAGCCGTCGTACCAGGCCTCCTTGATTCCCGGTTCAACCACCAGGCACTTGGGGCGACGCATCGGATCCAACTGGGTGGTATCCATCATCGCAGGAGGTTCGCTGCTCATGTAGGGGGAAGGGGGGACGATTTCGATCGCTTGGGCAGAGACGGCCAGCAGGGCGGACGCGAATAGCAGACGCATGGATCCTCCAACGACGGGTTTCGACATCCTTCAACATAACATCGTGTCCATCCTTGTACCTTGCATTCCATGCATAGGAAGCTCTTGGCCCTCCTGTTCTCCCTTTTCCTGCTCGGTTGCCGTGGCGGATCGACGCCGGAGGTGGCCCCCTGGATCGGCAAGCCTTTCCCTTCCTTCACACTGGCCTCCGCGCGGGATGGAGATTCCTTGCGTTCCAGCCAATTGAAGGGAAACGTCTCCCTGGTGACCTTCTGGGCCACCTGGTGCCCCTCGTGCCTCCAGGAGATTCCCAATTTGAAGGGAATCCACAAGACGTACAGCCCCAAGGGACTCCGCATCTTCGCGCTTTCGGTGGACGAACACCCCGAGGCGGTCCTTCCCCTGGTCCAGCGGTTGGGCATGGAATACCCCGTGGCCACGGGGGCGCAAGGCCTCCATGTCCAGATGGGACTGGCCTTCATCCCCCACACGTTCGTCGTGGACACCTCCGGAACCATCCGCGCTTCCTTCTCCGGAAACGTGGAGAGGGAGGTCCTGGAGCGCACCTTCGAGCAAACCGGACTCCGGTAGCTACATTTCCCCGCCCTATGGGCATTCAATGCGGAATCGTCGGGCTTCCCAACGTGGGCAAGTCCACCATCTTCAACGCCATCACCAACGCGGGCGCACAGGCTGCCAACTATCCCTTCTGCACGGTGGACCCCAACGTGGGCACCGTCACGGTCCCGGACCCCCGGATCGACCGCTTGGCCTCGGTGGTGAAGCCCCGGAACATCCAACGCGCCGTGATGCAGTTCGTGGATATCGCCGGACTGGTGCGCGGGGCATCGAAGGGCGAAGGTCTGGGCAACCAGTTCCTGTCGCACATCCGCGAGGTGGATGCCGTGATGCACGTGGTCCGCTGCTTCGAGGACAGCGACGTGACCCACGTGGAAGGCTCGGTGGATCCCTTGCGCGACATCGGGATCATCGACACCGAATTGGCCTTGAAGGACCTGGACTCGGTGGAAAAGCGCCTGGCCAAGGACGAACGCGCCGCCAAGAGCCAGGACAAGAAGGCCAAGGCCGCGGTGGAAGTCTGGCAGAAGCTTCTGGCCTCCCTGAACGAAGGCAAGGCTGCCCGGTCCGTCGAGCTTTCCGACGACGAAGCCGCCATCGCCCGCGAACTCCAGCTTCTGACCGCCAAGCCCATCCTGTACTGTTGCAACGTCCTGGAAAGCGAACTCCACACCGGGAACAAGCATGTGGAGACCGTGCGGGCCCACGCGGAGTCGGAAGGCGCCCAGATCGTGATGATCTCCGGGAAGATCGAAGCGGAACTGAGCCAGCTGGAGCCGGAAGAGAAGACCGTCTTCCTCCAGGAATTGGGGATGAAGGAATCCGGCCTGGACACCGTGATCCGCGCGGCCTATGCCCTGTTGGGTCTGCAGACCTACTTCACCGCGGGCGTGCAGGAAGTCCGCGCCTGGACGTTCCGCAAGGGTTGGAAGGCTCCCGCTTGCGCCGGCGTGATCCACACCGACTTCGAGCGGGGATTCATCCGCGCCGAAACCATCGGCTGGAAGGACTTCGAGACCTACGGAAGCCAAGCCGCCTGCAAGGAGAAGGGCCTGATGCGCTCGGAAGGCAAGGAATACGTGGTGGCCGACGGCGACATTCTCAACTTCCTGTTCAACGTATGATGAGCAGCCATCCCAGCATGGAACGGGATGGATCGAAGGGGCTTCCCGAGAGCCGTCTCAACCCCAGCTCCGGCCATCACGTTCCCTGCCCCCCCCTGGAAAGGCCACCGATCGGACGCCACGCGCGGCTGGGCGACCACCCGGTGGAGCCGGACGGCGATCCCCTCCCGGCAGGCTGGCTCCAAGCACGGACCGGGGAACCGACACCACTGAGCGATCCTCCGTCCCGGTGACATCGGCGACACCAATAAATCTGTCCGAAGGCCCATAACAGAGGGCCGGGAGAACGCATCCGCAGGTATCCTTGACGCATCGGCGGGGATTTCACCTGTCGTCTCCCATTGGAGGATCAACGTTGTTTCCCTTGACCCCTCTTCCCAAGCCTTCCGGATCGGGCTCCACGATTCCCGGCGTTCCCACCCGAACAACCTGCCAAAGCCGTTCCTAGGTCCTGGGCATCGGCGAGAGCAGCTCGCGCAATTCCTGAGCCGACAGGTGCAAGGCGGAAGGCGCGCCTTCCACCACCCCGCGCACCAGGTCGCGCTTCTTCTCCTGCAACAACGCCACCCGCTCCTCCACCGTCTGGGAGGCCAGCAACCGATAGACGAACACGGGCCGGACTTGGCCGATCCGATGGGCGCGATCCACGGCCTGGGCCTCGGCCGCAGGGTTCCACCAGGGGTCCCAAAGCACCACCGTGTCGGCGGCGGTGAGGTTGAGCCCACTTCCGCCCGCCTTCAGGCTGAGCAGGAAGACGGGCACCTGTCCCGCCTGGAACCGATCCACCTCGGCCGTACGGTCCACGGTATCGCCGGTCAGGAAGGAATGCCCGACACCCATCTCGCGAAGATCGGCGGAAATCAGACGCAGCATGGAAGCAAACTGCGAAAAGATCAGTACGCGCCGCCCTTCCTCCAGCATTTCCGGCAGGACCTCGGCCAACCAGGCGGTCTTGGCCGACCGGACCCCCAGGAGATGCCCCTCCGGAAGAAGGCGAGGGTCGCAGCAGCACTGGCGCAGACGCAATAGTGCCTCCAGGACCACCGCCCCCGATCGTTCGATCCCCACTCGCTCCACTTCCTGGCGCACCTTGCGGTCGGCTCCCGCCCGCAGCGATTCGTAGAGGTCGCGCTGGGCTTCGGGCAACTCCAGGGTCTGCACGATTTCCGTTTTTTCCGGCAGGTCCTTGGCGACCTCGAATTTCGTGCGCCGCAACAGGAATGGGGCGATGCGCCGCCCCAGCTCCTTGGCGCGGTGGGAATCTCCCCGCTCTTCCACGGGCTTGCGCCAGGCTTCGCGGAAACGGGCGCGGTTGCCCAGGATGCCCGGTACGGTCAGATCCAGGATGCACCAGAGCTCCTCCAGGTGGTTTTCCAGAGGAGTGCCGGTCAATGCCAAGCGGCGCCCCACAGGAAGCCTGCGTGCAGCCTGGACCACCTGGGCGGAAGGGTTCTTGAGCACATGGGCTTCGTCGAAGATGGCCAGCGACCATTTCCGCCCCGCCAGCAGGGCCGCATCCCGCACGATCAGCGGATAGGAGGTGACCACCACCTGGGCATGGGGCGAGAGCGCCTGGGCCTGGCGGTCGGGGCCGTGATGGGCAACCATGCGCAGACCGGGAGCGAGCTTGGCTCCTTCCCGCATCCAATTGGTCACCAGACTGGTTGGACAGACCACCAGGGCGGCATCGGCAAGGCGGCCCCGGGAACGTTCGTCCAACAGGTGGGACAAGGTCTGGACGGTCTTTCCCAGACCCATGTCGTCGGCCAGGATCCCCCCCAGCCCCAAGTCGGCCAGGAACCTGAGCCAACCAACCCCCTGCTTCTGGTAGGGACGCAAGGTGGCGGCCAGACCTTCCGGCTCGTCCAGGGGGCCCACGGTCTGGAGGGATTGGAGCCGTGCGCGGAACTCCCCCAGCGAAGGAGCCACCGACCAATCCTCGATCCCGAAGTCCTCCACCAGCGCCGCTTCCAGTCGTCCCAGACGGGAGCCGCCGCGGGCGTCCAGGATGGTTTCCAGGGCCATGCAGATGCGCACCATGCGGTCGGCCGGGATTCCCAGCACCCCTTCCGGGGTGCGTACGGGATAGGGCCTCCCGGTGGCGACCCACGCACGCACGATGTCCAGCGAACGCTCGCGCAGGATTTCCTGGAACACCGGCACCAGGTCCACCCGCTTGCCATCGACGTCGATCCCCAATCCCAGCGTGTACCATTGCGGATCCGCATCCTCGGTCAGTCGCGCCCACCAGGATTCCTTCCGTGGTGGTGGATCGTGACGCGCCGCGGGCTCCACGGGGGCTGGAAGGGGATCGATCCGTCCGTTGGCCCGATCCCACGACCGCTGGACCAAGGCCACGGCATGGCGGCACCAGACCATTCCGCAATCGCGGCAGCGGGGAACACGACGCGGATCCAACGGGAGCGGGAACTCCACGGCCACCGGCATCCTTCCCGGCTCGGCCACGGTTCCGTGCAGGACCCGATCCCCTGCGTGGAGCGTCATCCGCGCGGTGTCCGAAAGCCCCCGCGCGGCCTCGAGGATCCCGGAATCGAGAAACCCGAGACGCTGGGGAGACAGTAGATCGGTTCGTTCTTCCATCATCGCCTGTTAGGGGGGGCAAAGATAGGCTAAAACCGCGATGCCGCCCCGCATGCCTAGAGCTCAGGCCGCGGAAGTCCCCGAATCCTGGCCTGCGCTTCCGAACATGGAACCGTACAGATAGTCGTCCGCCTGCTTGAAGGGCAGGGGCTTCGCGAAAAGGTATCCCTGGCCGTATTCGCAGCCCAGCGAACGGAGTCGATCCCTCTGCAGGGTGGTTTCGATCCCTTCGGCCACCACATCCATCCGCAGCGAATGCGCCAAGGTCACGATCGCGGAGGTGATGCGGGTCTTGCGCTCGTCGCGCCCCAATTCGTCCACGAACGACTTGTCCACCTTCAGGGTCTGGACCGGAAAACGGCTGAGATAGCCCAGGGAAGAATACCCCGTTCCGAAATCGTCCAGACTGAACCGGACCCCTTGGGCGACCAACCTTTCCAGGATGCGGGCCACCCGTTCCGGATCCTCGGACAAGGCGGATTCGGTGATTTCCAGCTTGATCCCCTCCGCCTTGGCGGTGGTCTCCTGGAGCTTCCGCTCGATCTGCTCGGCGAGGTCTGCCTGGAGGAACTGCTTCACGGAAAGATTGATGCTCATGAACGGACTGCGGTGACCGAAGCTCTTCTGCCAGCCGGAAAGCCGCATCATGGCCTCCCCCATCACCCAAAGTCCGATTTCCTGGATGAGCCCCGTCCGTTCGGCGATCGGAATGAACTGCAAGGGAGAGATCATCCCCCGGGTGGGGTGCCGCCATCGCACCAACGCTTCGAAGCCGGCCACCCGTCCGTCCGTGAGATTGACGATCGGCTGGTAGTGGAGCTCCAGCTGGCCGGGGATGGCTCGAGCCAGATCGATCTCCATGTCGACGCGTTCCTTGGCCTGCCGACTGCGCTCGGCATCGAAATAGACCACGATGTCCCCACCGCGTGCGGAGGCCTGCAACGCGGCCGATTGCGCCCGGGACACCAGAGCCTCGGCACGACAGCCCCCCGGCAACTCGGAGGCGACGCCGACGGACCCGGTGAGGACGAGCTCGCGTCCTCCCAAGGGAAGCGGGGTGCGCGCCACGGCCCGCAGGGTCTCGGCGAGTCGCTCCACCTGGTCGTGACGCATGCCCTCCAGAACGATGCCGAACTCCGAATGGGCGAATCTCCCGACCGTGGTCCCCGGTGGAACGGTCCCCACCAGGCGGACGGCAAGCCCCAGGAGCATGCCGTCGCCGACGTCGCAACCCATGGACGCGTTGATCGCGTGGAAGCGGTCGAAATCGAGCGCGATGAAGGTCACCGCCTCGCCACCGGTTCCGGCCAATGCCTTCTCCAATCGATCCATGACGAGGTTGCGGTTGGGCAATCCGGTCAACGGGTCGTACAGGTTCCCGCGCAGGAGCGCCTCCTCCATGCGACGGCGTTCCGTGACGTCCTGGGCCACCACGAAGAGCTTGCCCCCCCCGTTCTCCTTCCGACGGCACGAAGAGGAAAGATGGCGTACCGTTCCATCCGCCCCGATCGTCCTGTACTCCAATCCTCTCTCGAAATCCTCGCCGCCGGAAGATCCGGCCAGATCGATCCAGGCCTTCAATCGCTCCCGATCCTCCGGATGCACCCACCTGTCCAGATAGGCCTCGAACGAAGTCTCGATCTCGTGCGCCTGGAGATCCAATCCGGCGGTCTCCACGTGCTCCGGAGAAAGCCGGACCTTGCCCGTTTCCAGATCCAATTCCCAGAAACCCAGACGGGCGAGTTTGCGAGCATCCGCCAGATGCTGCTTGGATTCCTCCAGGGAATCCAAGGAAGCATTGATTTCCGAAGCGACCCTGCCCAGATCGTCCTGTCCAAGATCGCGCACCCGGGTGCGTCCACCGGGATTTTCCTGGATGAACCCCAGATCCTCCCGCAAGGTTTCCAGTCTTCGGATGACCAGCATGTGCATGGCTCGCGACATGACGAACCCGAAGGCGAATCCGAACAGGATGACCCCACCCACCATCAGGAAGATGGTCCAGACCCCTTCGTTCCAGACATCCCGCCCGTGTCGCAGCAGGATCCGACCGGAAGGGAGCCCAGGCCACCCCGCGAGATCGATCGCCACCAGTGCGGAATCAGCGGACTCCATCCCGGAATCCGCTTCCGAAACCAAACGGAATCCGTCGTCGTCCAGCGATCCCAGGGACAGGGATTCGACAGCCACCAGAAGTCCGGAGGGTGGGCTGCCGGAGTCCACACCCCGGATCGGCTGCGCGCAGACGCTCCACATCCTACCTCCCACGTAGGTGGCACCGATCCGCCCCGTGGTGTCCGGGCTCAGACCGGATGCGGCCGCCAGGGAATCCACCCACCGATCCAGGAAGGTGGTGCGAACGCCACTGAAATGGAACCTGTTCTGGCCGTTCCGATCGAAGATCCACAGCCGGTTCCACCCGACTCCCCGGATGGCGGCTGGATTCAGGTTCTCCCTCCAGAAGTCGTCCTGACCGGGCGATCGGATCCATTCGTCCATCGATTGCCATACGCCCCAATCGTGGCAGCTGCGCGCCTGCGAGGCCATTCGCTGGGCGAAATTCCCCGCCACATGCGCCCGATCGCGTTCCACGAAGGTCCGGTCCAGCTCGCGAAACCGCGGCATGGCGATCGATGCGATGTCGACGGAAACCAACCCGAGCAACCCGAGCGAGGCTCCGAACATGGTCCACTGGATTCTGCCTCTCAAGGATCGCGGGCGCATCCCGGCCATCATCCCATTCCGCGGGCCAAAAAAAAAGGCCCGCGGCGCCGTTCGGCGGCCGCGGACCCTGGTTCGGATGGAGCGCTTGCGGCTCAGTAGCGGCCGGCGGAACCCAGCACGTTGGTGTTCTTGTCGATGATCATCTTGACCAGCTCGTCGCGAGCCGGTCCCAGGTACTTGCGAGGATCGAATTCGCTGGGGTTCTTGGCGAAGGTCTCGCGGATCTTGGCGGTGAACACCAAGCGACCGTCGGAGTCGACGTTGATCTTGCAGACGGCCGACGAGGCGGCGCGACGCAGCTGCTCGGCGGGGATGCCCACCGCGGCTTCGAGCTTGCCGCCGTACTGGTTGATGATGTCGACGTACTCGGGGATCACCGAGGAGGCGCCGTGGAGCACGATCGCGAAACCGGGAATGCGCTTCTCGATTTCCTCGAGGATGTCGAAGCGCAGCGGCGGCGGCACCAGGACGCCCTTGTCGTTCTTGGTGCACTGCTCGGGCTTGAACTTGAAGGCGCCGTGGCTGGTGCCGATGGAGATGGCCAAGCTGTCGACGCCGGTCTTCTTGACGAAGTCCTCGACCTCGGAAGGCTGGGTGTAGATGTGCTCGGCGGCGTGGACGTCGTCCTCGATGCCGGCCAGGACGCCCAGCTCACCTTCGACGGTGACGTCGTACTTGTGGGCGTATTCGACGACCTTGGCGGTCAATTCGACGTTCTTCTCGTAGGAGTGGTGGGAGCCGTCGATCATGACGGAGCTGAAGCCCGAATCGACGCAGGACTTGCAGAGCTCGAAGGTGTCGCCGTGGTCCAGGTGGAGGGCGATGGGAGCCTTGTAGCCGGCTTCGCGAGCCATGGCGACCGCACCCTGGCCCAGATAGCGCAGGAGCGTGCTGTCGGCGTACTTGCGAGCGCCCGACGAAACCTGGAGGATCACCGGAGATCCGGACTTCCCGCAAGCGTTCACGATCGCCTGGAGCTGTTCCATGTTGTTGAAGTTGTAGGCGGGAACGGCGTACTTGCCTTCCATGGCCTTCTTGAACATTTCGCGGGTGTTGACCAACCCGAGTTCCTTGTAACTAACCATCAGATCCTCCTTCGCGGCCGATTTCAGCCGACAAACGGATCCAAAAATAAGAAGCATTTTTCTTTTGGCGTTCGAACTTGCGATATTATCCCGTTGCACCGAGGAATCCGGAAAAATCCCTCGGGATCCAACTCAACCCTTCCCAGACTGAAAGCATGTCCATCCGTCCGAAATCAGACATCGGGATCCGACGCACGGATTGGACCCCGGGCCAAAGCCGAAAGGTCTCCTATCGCATGGAGGAGCACACCTCCGACCTGGTGGCGGTCCTGTCCGCGGCCGAGGAACTCGTCGGCGCCCCGGACGTGGATACGCTCCTGCGCCGCACGGTGGAGATCGCACGGGACACGATCGGGCTCGAACGCGTTTCGATCTACCTGGAAGACGACTCCGGTCGGCTCATGAGAGGGACCTGGGGCACAGACCTGGCCGGAACCACGACCGACGAGCGCGAGTACGCCTACGCCAAGGGCGAGCCCGAGGAACGCGCCCATCTTGTGCACGGCGAAGGGTCCCGTTGGCTGGTGCTGGACGACGCCCCGCTGATGAGTTCGGAGGACGGCGAAAGCCACATGATCCGCCGTGGATGGCTCTGCCTCACTCCCATCCGTTCCCTTCGTGGTCCGATCGGCATCCTGTTCAACGACACCGCCCGCACTTCCCACCCGTTCGACGCTTCCCGTCAGGAACTGGTGGCGGTCCTCTGCTCGCTGGTGGCCAACATCATCGAACGCAAACGCGCGGAGGAACTCCTCCTGGAACGCGCCATGTTCGACGACTGCACGGGTCTTCCCTCCCAGGCCCTGTTCCTGGACCGACTGCACCGGCGCTCCGTGCAGGAACGCGAGGAGAAATTCGCGGTGGGCGTGCTGGCCCTGGATCGGTGGACCACCATCTCGGAAAGCTACGCCCCCCATTTCCACGAATCGCTCCTCTCGGCGGTGGCCCAGAGGCTTTCCGCCTGTCTTCGGGTGGACGACACCCTCTGCAGACTGTCCAACAACGAATTCGCATTCCTGCTGGACCCCGTGGAATCCGCCGACGAGGCGGCCAAGGTCCTGGAGAACACCCTGGAGGAGCTTTCCAAGGCCCTCCAGGTGGAAGGCGAGCCCATCCACGTCACGGCTTCGGCGGGTTTCGCCTTCCACGAGAATTCCCAACCCGGAGCGGAGGAACTCCTCCAGAACGCGCGGGCCGCCCTGGCCCGATCCCGGGTCCATTCTCCAGGAAGGGTCGGACGGTTCCGCGAGGAGGACCGCGAGCTCCTCCTGTCCGGCTACCGGCTGGAAAACGAACTCCACAAGGCCGTCGAAGGCGGAGATTTCCTCCTCCATTTCCAACCCATCGTGAACCTGGCCTCCGGCGAGCTCCACGGATTCGAGACCCTCGTCCGCTGGATCCACGCCACCCGAGGCATGATCCTGCCCGGCATGTTCATTCCCCTCGCCGAGGAAAGCGGCCTGATCCGGCCTCTGGGCGAATGGGTCCTCGCCGAATCCTGCCGGCAGGTGGGCCAATGGCGGATGGAGCTGGGCGGCTACGCGTCGGGATTGTCGCTTTCCGTCAACCTGTCCGTCCGGCAGTTCCTCCAGCGCGACCTGGTGGACCGCATCGAACGCATCCTGGACCGTTCGGGGATGCCGCCTCGGCTCCTGCACCTGGAAATCACAGAATCGGTGGTCATGGAGGACCCGGAACTCGCCAGATCGGTGCTGTCGCGGCTGAAGTCCCTGGGTGTCCTCCTTTCCCTGGACGATTTCGGAACCGGATTCTCGAGTTTCTCCTACCTCACACGCCTGCCGCTGGACGCATTGAAGATCGATCGATCGTTCGTGATCCGACTGGGCCAGGACACCCGCACCGAGGCGGTCGTGAGGGCCGTGTGCGACCTCTCCCGGGACCTGGGGATGGAGGTCATCGCCGAGGGCGTGGAAAGCCAGACCCAGCTCGATGCGCTCCGCAGCTTCGCCTGCCACTACGTCCAGGGATTCCTGGTCTCCCGGCCCTTGGACAACGCGGAGGCCATCGACCTCCTCCGGACGGGACACCCCCTCCTTCCCGCCGACCCCCTTCGACGCATCACGCGCCGGATGCCGGTGTACAAACCCGCCTGACCCAGGATTCCATTCCCATGCGCCGCTGCCTGAGCCTTGCCGGAAAACGTCCGATGGAAGCGGACGAGGCGGACGCCTCGATCTTCTACTACACGGCCCCGACCCCCGCCGAACGGGAAGAGCTCCTCCAGAAGTGGCGCATCGACCGCCACAGCCTGGAGGCGGCCCTGGACCCCGACGAAGTCCCGCGCGTGGACTTCAGCTCGCAGGACTCGAGCCTCTTCTGGAAGCGTCCGACCAGCGTGCGGTCGGACCGCCAGGTCCTGTTCAACGTCGCCTCCATGGGAGTGTTCCTGCGGGGAGACAAGATGGTCGTGGTGGTCAGCGACGACCATTTCCCGGTATCGCAGGCCGCGTTCGCCAACGCGTCCACCCTTCCCGCCTTCCTCCTGCGCCTTCTCGGACACACGATCCAGCACTACTACGAGCACCTGAAGGTGATCAAGATGATCTCCCGCGAGATGCAGAACAAGCTGGAGAACTCGATGGAGAAGCGGCTCCTCATGGACATGTTCAGCCTTGAGGAGAGCTTGACCTACTACCTGAACGCGTTGGAATCGGACGGGGCCGTGCTCAAGAAGCTCGAGGTGAATCCGGAGAAGATCGGCTTCTCCAGGGAAGACCTGGACTACCTGGACGATCTGCGCATCGACCACGAGCAGTGCCAGAAATTGACAAAGATCTACCAGGAGATCATGGATTCCATGGTGCAGACCCGCGAGGGCATCATGAACAATTCCATGAACATCCTCCTGAAGAACCTGACCATCATCACCGTGGTCTTCCTGCCCCTGAACCTCCTGGCCGGACTCGGGGGGATGTCGGAGTACTCCACCGCCCTCGGGGGCTTCCCGAAGGGCCTGGGATATGCGCTCCTGATCCCCCTTCTCGGTGGCATCGGATGGGGCACATGGTGGGTGCTGTCCCGCTACGTGGACGATTTCAGCTCGGGTCGCAAGCGTACCGGCAGACCCAAGCCGAAATCCTGACCGAAGGTCAGCGCAGGACCACCGAGCCGGTTGCGGCACCGGATCGGACGAACACCACGTCGCCATGCAGCGCGGGGATCCAGGCCTGCCCATGGGCATCCGCCATTCCCCGCCAGAGCATCTTCCCGGAGGTGGAACGGACTTCGGTCATGCCTTCCAGGCCTTCCAGGCGGAATCCTCCGTCGACCGCGGTGGACCGGAAGACGCGGCTGCGAGCCGAGGAGGACTCCAGGGAAGCGGTCGGATACTTGTTGCCTTCCGGATCGGAGGGCAGCGAGCCGACGACGCCTTCCTGTCCGGGCTTGGTCAGGAGCAGGGCCAGGTAGCCATCCTTGGTGATCGCGTTGGCGGGATCGAGCTGGGCCAGGTTTCCATCGAAGGTCCAATCGCCCAGTGACCAGCGCGTCTTGTCCAGGCGGTCGAAATCGTCCAGCCACTCGAAGGTGAAGTTGCTCTTGTCGGGGCCCGCGCCCGGAGTGTAGCGGGAATAGCGCATCCAATTCACCACCTGGGCCACGGGAAGCTTGTTCAGGTCCAAAGCGCCGACCCAGTCGACCGAGGAGCTGGCCCAGAGGTTCATGCGCCAGGATTGGGCGCTGTCGCGCAGATCCACCACCTGCTGGTCGTCCGAACCGGTCTTGCGGCGCACCTTGCCATCCAACCGCCAGACGATGGAGTCGGGCGTCCAGTCCAGGACGAAGGTATGGAAGCCGTCGGCCAGACCCGGCAGGCCGTGGAGGCTCTCCGAGGTCACCTTGTTGCTGGCGTTGCCGGTGATCAGGTTGGATTGGAAGGAGCCGGTGTTCTTGCCGAGCACTTCGATGTCGATCTCGCGCCAGGGGTGGGGCGATCCGATGTAGGAGTTGTTGTTGTAGGTGAAGAAAGAGGAGACCGATCCAGGAGTCGCGGCGACCTTCATGCGCACTTCCCAACGACCGAACTTCACGGTGGATCGGGAGTAGAGTTCCGCACCCACGCAGTTGGTGGCCGCATGTCCGGACACGGCGAAGGCAAGAAGAAGGCTGGAAGGAAGCCAAAGAATGGGTTTCATGGGTGAGTGCTCCAGGTTGGAAAAGCAGTGATTTCAGCGGTGAATTTCATGGCATTTCCGCCCAACAAGGTGCAGTATTCAAGATGATGGAAGGCCCACTGTTTTCTGCTTCCAAACATCTGCGGGATCTGATCCAATTCCACCCCGAGCAACGCCTGCCCACGGTTCGCGCGTTGAGCGCCCAATTGGGGATTTCCAGCAGGGATGTGGTCCGGGCCATCAAGGAACTGCGCAACCAGGGACTCGTGGAAACCCGTCCAGGATCCGGAACCTGGCCCAAGGGATCCTTGCCCAAGACCCGCCTTGCGCCCCCCCCCCGCCGTGACCCCGCCAAACTCGCCGAACAGCTGACCAAGGAGATCCTGGCCGGGAGGTTTTCCACTTTCGAACGCCTTCCCCCCGCCAAATCGTTCGGGGCGGAATGGAATTGCCACCCCCAGACCGCCCGGGCCGCCTTGGCGATCCTCCAGGCCAACGGGCTCCTGGAACGGTCCGGTCGGTCGTGGCGCAGAAGCCGGCCGCGTTCCGGCAAATCCAGCCCGCATGGCACCATCCTGTTGGTGGGGGCCGGCGACGAGCGGGGACGATTGCGGATGGACACCGACCGGGAAATCGAGTACTGGCGGGAAATTTCCAACGAAGCGGCCCGCAACGGCCTGGAGACGTCCCGTTTCATCTGGGCGGGACGGGGAATCGAGGTGCCTCGTGGAGCACTCGGGATCGTGGTGTCCACCTGGCACGTCAACGACGGTCGGGACCTGCTTCTGGCCACTCGCCTGTCCGGGCTTCCGGTACGGACCTGGCTGGACGGGTGGACCGGCCCCATCCAGGAGGTGGTGCGAGCCCATCCGCGGCTTAGGCTACACGATGTCGCCCTTTCCGCCGAGGCAGGTCGTGCGATGGGCATTCACCTGCTGCAACGGGGATTCCGTCGGGTCGCATGGGTTTCTCCGTTCCACGCATCCACGTGGTCGCGCGCCCGGGAGACGGGGCTGCGCACCGTCCTGGAAAGCGCGGGAGCCCAGGTGGAGTCGTTCACGCTGCCCGCGGTTTCCCAATGGGACTACCTCACCAAAGCCTGGGCGGATCCAGGATTGAGGACGATCCTCGACGTGGACGCGTTGGACCGCTGCACCGACCATCGATCGCATCCGGTCATATCGGAAGCCGCCCAGCAGCTGGGCCGCAAGATGATCCTCGATGCCTGGTCCGACCAGCTGGAGCAGGCGAGGCAATGGAAGGCGGACGCCTGGGTGGCCGCCAACGACATGGGAGCCGCCATCGCCCGCGAATGGCTTGCTTCCATGGCGGATCGTCGGGGGCATCCGCGTGGTCTGGCGGGGTTCGACGACAGCTCGGAAGCCCTTCGCCTGGATCTGACCAGCTACCGGTTCGATACGGCCGCGATGGCACGGTCCATGGTCCACGGCATCCTTTCGCACCGCCGGGAACGAACCGCGCTCCAGGGAATCGTTCGCCACGGAGGGAATGTCGTACCAAGAGGCTCCACCTGACCTCTACCGCGCGCTGCCGTGAGGCGACTCCCTCTCCAGCAGGAACAGCGAGTCGGCGGACAGTTCCACCGACCCGGCGAGCAGCGCGGCGTTCCCACCGAGGTCCGGAGTGGAGGTATCGAGCAGAACCCGCCATCTCCCGGAAGGCAGACGCACGGATCCGCTCTCCTCGCCGCGGTTGGCGAGAATCGCCCAGGTCCGCTCCGGTGCAACCAACAGGATCGCAACGACGGAGTCGGAATCCAAGGGATCTTCGATCCACTCCCAGGTTCCCGTGGCGGGAAGCCGGGAGCGCAACTCGACCAGCCTCCCCACCCAGCTTGCATCCGGCCAGGGGGGAGTCGCCGACCAGTCCACCCAGGAGAGCTCGTTGTCCTGGCAGTAGGCGTTGTTGTTGCCGCCCTGGGTCCGCCCGGTCTCGTCGCCGGCAAGCAGCATGGGCACGCCCCTGGCGAGCAGGGTGGATGCCAGGAGGTTGCGCACCCTGCGCACCCTGTCCAGAACCACTCCCGGATCGGTGGATTCGCCCTCGTCGCCAAGGTTGTCCGAGTGGTTCCAATCGGAACCATCGCGATTGTCCTCGCCGTTGGCCTCGTTGTGCTTGCCCGCGTAGGTCGCCAAGTCCCGAACCGTGAAGCCGTCGTGGCAGGCCACGTAGTTGACGCTGGCTTGCGGCCCCCGCTGGGGGAAAAGATCGGGACTGCCCGCCAGGCGCAATCCAAAGGATCGCGCGGAGCCATCCCCCTTCCAGAACAGGCGCGCATCGTCCCGGAAACGGTCGTTCCACTCCGACCAGCCAGAAGGGAACTTCCCCAGCCCATACCCTTCCATGGTGGCATCCCAAGGCTCGGCGACCATCCATCGCGTTCCCAGGACGGGATCTTCGGCGAGCTGGCCGAAGAACGGTGCGGAAGGATCGAATCCAGCTTCCATGCGGCCACAGACGGACGCCAGATCGAAACGAAATCCGTCCACCCCCAAGGCCACCCAGTGGCGGAGGCTCGCAAGAACGAATTCCCGGACGTGGGCCAGGCGGAAATCCAGGGTGTTCCCGCACCCCGTGAAATCCTGGTACCGCATGGGATCCGATGGATCGATGCGGTACCAGCTCCCCAGGCCACGGAGCCCGTGGACTTGCCCCGCCGGCCCGGCTTCGCAGGAGTGGTTGTACACCACATCCAGGACCACCTCGATCCCCGCCGCATGGTAGGTCCGGACCATCTCGCGGAATTCGTCCACCGCCCGCCGGGGATCGGAGGCCAGGGATGGATGGGGGGCGAACCAGGAAAGGGTGTTGTATCCCCAATAGTTCACCAGGCCCCGCTCCACCAGGAAATCGTCGTCCAGGTGGGCATGGACCGGCAGCAGCTCCAGGGTGGTCACCCCCAACGCGACCAGGTGGTCCACCACCACCGGACTGGCCAGGCCGGCGAAGGTCCCTCTCAGCGGGGCGGGAACTCCGGGATGGAGGCGGGTCAACCCCTTGACGTGCGCCTCGTAGACCACCCTCCGATGGGGTTCGATCCGCGGCGGGGTCGCACCCATCCAATCGAATCCAGGCTCCACCACCCGGGACATCGCCGGCAAGCCGTGCGATGCCACGGCCCGCTCGATCTGCCATCCTGCCGGATCCAGGAGGAATCTCCCGGGATCGAATCCCGCCAAGGGAATGCTCCGCGGACCGTCCACCGACCAGGCGTACAGGCACCCGACTCCCACGCCCGGCGCGAAGGCTCGCCAAATTCCGTCACGGCTGCGCCCCGCCGACACCCGCGCGTACGGCCGTGAATCGCCGGAATCGAGGAACACGCAGAGTTCCACCCGCGTGGCCTCCGGGGCCAGCAGATGGAATTCCAGCCCATCCGTCCCCAGGACGGGTCCGAGTCTCATGGCCACGACCTCGCGAATCCTTCCGGAGCCGGAGGAAGATCCCCGGGAGCAAGCGCATCCACCGCCTGCAGACCATGCGCGACCGTCCATGCGATCCGTTCATGGCCCACGGGGCGGGGATGCACTCCGTCGTAGGTCCACTTGACATCGGGAAGATCCCGCATCGCCTGGACGAATTCCTCGCCCACCGGTACGAAACCCCAGCCTTCCGATGCGGCCACGGCCCGGCAGACCTCCCGGTATCCATCCATTTCCCTGTTCCATTCGTGGTCAGGATCCGCATCCAGAACGCATGGACTCAGAAGCCAGATGGCACCGATGCCGCCATCTCCCAGAGCCCGACCGATGCGGACCAGGTTCCTCCGGTAGTCGTCTTCGTCGACCGGATCCTGCCCCTGCCAAGGACGATGCCGCCTCCAGAGGTCGTTGGCACCGACGAGCACCAGAGCCGCGTCCACCTCGAGTTCCGGTGCGCCGAGCGCCCGAGCCCTCGCCAGGGTTTCCACGCTGCGGTCGCCTCCGTGGGAGCGATTGACGATTTCCGTCCCAACCGCCAACCTCCGGAACCCCGATGGCCAAGCGGAGCCAACTCCGACCGGATCCCGCTTCCACATCCCGTCGGACAGGCTGTCTCCCAGCACCAGGTATCTCACGGCCCCACCTCGAACCAGGTGGAGGAGGACCCTCCCGTTCCGCGCCGGAAGAAGGCTTCCCTGCCGCAGACCGGACACTTCGCCGCCACGGTGGATCCGTCCGCGGGAAGGGCCAGCCGCAGGAGTCCGCCATGGCAGGCGAACTTGACGCTCACCCAGTTGCGCAGCGGAGCCTGGTTCAGAGCTTTTCCTGGCGCGACTCCGCCGCTTCGCGGGCCTTGCGAGCCTCGAACTTCCGACGGGACTTGTCCAGATCCTTCCTGGCGGATTCCAGATCCTTGGAAAGCCGCTTGGCGTGGAGCGAATCGAGGCCGAGGCTGTCCAGGTTCTCCTGGGCGCGATCGAACTGCCCGAGTTCGGAATAGGCGCGCGCGAGCTGGAGGCGAGCCAAGGGGAGGCGATCGGACTCCGGGTACTCCTTGAACAGCAGATGGAAGTAGATGGTGGCCGCCTGGGGTTCGCCCATCTTCATGTACAGACGGGCGGTCTCGTAGCGGCGATTGGCCATCCGGTTGACAAGGTCGCCCAAGTCGCGTCGAGCGGAATCGGAACGCTCCCCCTTGGGGAACTCGGCGAGGAAGATCTCCTCGCGCTCGATGGCCCTCTGGATCAGGGAAGGATCGCGATCCCAGGTCGGCGCCTGGTTCCAGGCCGAACGCGCCACCTTCCACAAGGCCTCCTCTCGGTACTTGGAGCGCTCCCAATTCGAGGCCAGGATGCCGAATTCCGTCTCGGCCTCCAACCACTGCTCGGTCCGGTAGTGGCTCTGGGAGAGCATGTACTGCGCCTCTTCGGCGTAATCGAACTGGGCGCAGGAGACGGTCACGTCGCGCAGCTTGGTCTGCGCATCGGGATCGCGCTCCTTCGTGAAGTCCTTCTTCGCATCGTCGAACTTGCGCTTGCAAACGACATCGATGCTTTCGATGGGAGGCTTGGAGGAAGAGCAGGAAACCACAAAGGAGGCCGCCGCGAAGGTTGCCGCGGCCCGGAGAAGCGAAGAAGAGTTCATGGTAGGAGCAATCTAGTTTCAGCGGCTCTCGCCGTTTTGGCGTTCGATGTGCTCGCGATCGACATTGCCCTGGACGGCCGCGAGGAAATCGCGGGAAAGATCGATGGCAACCATCGGCGAAGCGGAACCATCCTGGTCGACCACGACGCTCGAAGGATCTCCCAGGTGCCCCTTCACGTCGATGTCGTCCAGATTCACCTGCTGCGCAGGGCGGGTTGTCGCCAATGCGTCGTTGGCGGATGCCGTGGCGCTTTCCGTCTTCTGGGCGGTGGCGGAAATGGCAAGGCCGGCGACAGCGATCACGAGGAGAGTGGAACGAGACATGGGACACCTCCGGTTGGAGCCTGCCGCGGGAGATCCGCGGCCGCGCTCACCCCCAAAAGATCGGGTGGAACCTCCGACAGATGGCGTCGATGTTTGGTCACCATCCCGTGACCGTTCGGGGACAAACAAAAAGCCCTCCGGACGTTTCCATCCGGAGGGCTTCATGCGCAGAAGAGGACTTGAACCTCCATGACCTCTCGATCACTAGAACCTGAATCTAGCGCGTCTACCAGTTCCGCCATCTGCGCGGCACAGAGAGCAAAATTTAGGAGGGACCCTGCTCTCTGTCAAGACCTCACTTCAGATTCAGATGCACCTTGAGGGTTTCTTCGCGAGGCACCTCGATGCTCTGGCATCCGCTGCGACCGCCGCCGGTTCCGCAGATGTTGTGCTTGCCCGCAGGAACCTTGGCGACGTTCAAGGCCGCACCCTGGGTGCTGCCGATCGGCCTGCCGTCCAGCGAGATGGAGGCCTTCCCGGGATTGGTGGTGATCTGCAGGTTGCCCAGTGGAAGCTTGAGTTCGATGTTCAAGGTGGTGGTCTGGCCGTTCCAGACGTTCACGCGGGACTTGTACAGGTTCCAGCCGTCCAGGTCGATGGAAAGATCGTCGCGACCGGAATTGGCATCGATGGTGATGGGAGTCTTGCCGCGGTATTCGTCGGCGTAGTAGACCTCGGCTCCGGAGGGACGGGTATTGATCACGAGCTGACCCTTGCCGCCGCGCTCGGGCTTGCCCTTGGAGGGCTCGAATGCGGTGTCGTCGGGGTTGATGGGAGGAAGAGCCTCGCCCTTGTAGGCAGTGGTGGGGCTCGCGGTGTCTCCCGTGCTCGGAGCCTCCTCGACCTGGGAAGCCTGGGCGGTTTCCTGCACCTTCTTGCTCCCCTTCTTCTTCTGGGCGAAACCGGGAGCAGCTGCGAGCAGGAAGGCCAGCGTCGCGACTAGAGCTGTGGTTGGGCGGATTGACTTCATGATCTTCGTCCTCCAGTAATGATTTTCGCTCGTTGTGGGGCCCTGAGGAAGATAACATCCTCGTCCGGGGAAGACTGGCGGTTCCCGGACGGTTGACATTGTCAAGAGCCAACCATCCCCGCCGCCGCCCCCGGAAATGACAGCGGATCAGAACACGAATCGAGTCTCCACGCGCATCTGGTGTTCCCTCTTCAGGCTCCCATCCAGATCCACGTTGAAGGAGGTCTGGCGGTCGACCACAAGCTCCAGCCCAGGTGCGATTTGGCTGCCCACACGCACCCCGTAGAGGGTGTACAGGCTGTTGTCGAAGAAGGCATCGCCTTTCAGGCTCACGACCCCACCCTCGTTCACGGGACGTTGGTCCAACCCGATCCGGTCCTTGCGCCAATACAACTCGGCGGTGGAAATCTTGCGCAGCAGGCTTGCGCCCGCCTTACCCAAGGCGATCCGCCCCCCCGCCGAACGGAGCTCTTCCTGGGAGGAACGCGAAGGGAACATGTGGGAGTAGTCCGCCGCCAACGTCAAGAATTGGAAGACATCCCACTGCGCTCCGGCGAAATACCCCTGGAGCCAGCCTTCCTGGGCATTGCCGTCGCCGTAGATCGCGATCTCCTTGGTGACCGCGCTCCCCTGGACGAATCGAGCCCGGTCCGCATCGTAGCTCGCGTTGAAATGGCCAGGCTGGAAGGGGGCGTTGAACAACCGATACTCGGCCATCATCCGGATGGGACCGAAGCAGGAGCCCGCACCCACCGGAATCATGCCCCAACCGGCATCCACCGCTTGCGGATCGCTGGTCTGCGGCTTGGCGAACACCGAGTACACATCCAGCCCCAACACCTCCGTGGTGATGATGGGAAGGGAGGCTTCGGCCCAGTAGATGGCGAAGGGTTTCGATGCGGAATACCGATCCTTCAGGGCTCCCTCGCGGGAATGCCGGATGGAATCGGCCTTCTGGTTGGCGATGCCCAGCGGAAGCGTCTGGTCGAGCAGAGCGGAATTCTTGTAGTCGGCCTGGTCCAGCGGCGCCACGCAGGAAGCGTCATCGTCTGGAGCCCAGTCGACCCCGTCGGGGCAACCGTCGGCATCCAGATCGCGGAGTCCGGCGTACTGGTTCCAGTCGTAGGCCGCACCGAACCCGATGGCAAGTCCGCCCAACATCGGCATTCCGCTGGGCTTCAGAGGACGGAATCCGGCGCGGACAGCCGTGAAGGGGCCTCCGTTGTCCAGATCCTGCAAGTTGTTGACCACCGCCTCCAGGTCCAATCCCACCGACGTCACGTCGTTGATCTGGGCATGCAGGCCAAGCAGCTTGTAGTCCGGATACCTGGCCATGTTGCCGTAACCGGATGCCACGAGCCCTCGACCGAGATCGATTCCGTTCAGGGTCCCCAGTCTCAGGTAGAGCGGATCCTTGGGGTGCGCCCAACGCACGTAGTCCACCTTGCGAAGCACGCTTTCCAAGGTCTGCTCGGGGGTATCGAATTCCCAACCCTTGGTCGCGAGATTTTGGGATTCGTCCAGGAACAGCTCCATGTTGAAGCCCACTCCCAATTTCCCGAACGAGACCTCCGGAGTGAAGGCCAGCCGAGTCCAGGTCTTGCCATCCACCGTGAGGGTCCCGAAGCTCAGGCCAGGATGGAACTGGAACCCTTCGTCCGCGCCGGAGGGGCTCGCGACGGAAGCGCCACCCGCCGGCTTGGCGGTGGGCTTCTGCGCTTGGGCGGTGTCCGCGTTGCCCTGGACCTGTGCAGGCGGGGGAATGGTCGCTGTCGGGGCAACCGTGGGGGAAGCCGGGGGGGTGGAAACGACCGTTCCCGAAGGAGCCTGGGGCCCGCTCGAAGGAAGGGGGGCTTGCGCCCCGATGGCTCCAGCCAACGCCAAGACCGACCAAGTTGTGTTCCCGATGCGCACGAGGGCCTCCTTGCTTCGAGGGCGATCCAAAAAACCGATCGCACCGCCGAGGTCCAAGAAAATGTTTATCTGTCTGTGGGAAACGGGTATGGCGCAACGAAATAATCCGAACCGCCCCGAGGGATCCAGCCCTCTCGAGGACCTGGCACGCCAGGTGGAGCGCTACCGCGACCAAGCGGAAATGCTGGGCACTCTCCAAGCCGGACGGAAATTGCTGGAATGTCCTTCCTGCGGATTGCACGAAGACGAACTGGCCGATCTTTCCCTGGTGGTGGTCACCGACGACGAACCCGGCCTGGACACCGGGCTCCGGTTCGCCGCTTTGGACGAACACTCCCGTACCTGGGTCTGTCCCGCCTGCGGAACCCCGTTCGAATGAGGCGCTTCCAAGCTCCGATCCTGGCGGGGCTCCTGATCTTGATCGGGAGCGTTCTGTGGTGGTCCCCCCCCGACCAGAGGCAATCCCTGTTCCCCCACATCCGGGCACGGCAGACCATCTCGGACCGGCTCTTCGGAGGGTCCTCGCGGGTGGACCTCGATTCGACCAGGACGGATCTCCGGTTCGTCTACGCGCTCAGGCCGGATTGGCCACACCCTTGGGCGGGAATCAAACTGGTTTTTCGGGATACCGCTTCCGGAATCGATCTCCAACGATGGGAGCGGCTGGACATCCGCGCCCGCAGCACGCCGACACGGGCCATGCGCATCCAGCTGCTGTCCGACGATCTTCCCCCTGGAAGGGATCGCCGCGACGCGGAACATCCCATCTACCATGTGCTGGAATACATCCCGGACGGATCCACAACCACGTTCCGGTGGCCGACTTTCTCCGTTCCGGCTTGGTGGAATGCCCAGAATTCGCGAGCGGATCTCCGACGGCTCGAGCTCCTCGATCGGTTCCGAGCCATCGAATTCCACAGCGGCGATTCGCCCAACGGCACCGACAGCGCCACGGTGGAGATCCAGATCCTCGATCTGGTCCGGCCCGATCCTCGTTTCCTCTGGGGGGGAAGGGTGATGCTCGGATCGGGTCTGATCCTTTTGTTCCTGATTCTCCTTCCGATCGCCAAAAGACACCCTCCTGCGGAAGGTCCACCCGCTTCGAACCTGGCTCCCCAGCCAGTGACCATCGACGATCCGCGCTCCCGCCAGGCAGCCCAATTGCTCAAAGCACTGGGCGAGGGCTTTGCGGATCCCGAACTGAGCCTGGAGAGTTTCGCCTCGCAGCAGGGAATGTCCCCTCGATTGGTGGCGACGCTCCTGAAGGAGGCGACCCAACTCCATTTCAAGGGAGCGCTCAACGAGCTCCGCCTTTCCGAGGCCGCGCGGCTTCTGAA
The DNA here is from genome assembly GCA_035352895.1 of Fibrobacteria bacterium. Classification (GTDB taxonomy): domain Bacteria; phylum Fibrobacterota; class Fibrobacteria; order UBA5070; family UBA5070; genus UBA5070. Next base: position 26,774 of record DAOPYN010000028.1, read on the forward strand.
GCAATCCCAAGCCAACATATCGGAAATCGCCTTCGCGGTGGGATTCCAAAACCTCTCCCACTTCGGCAGGGCCTTTCGGGAAAAGTACGGGGCTTCCCCCAGCGATTTCAGAGCCGGGAAACCCTCCGGAGAGTCCGCGTGAATCTGCAAAAGGCGCGCGTTTGCTCTGCAAAACGTGTTTCCGAGCGCTGGAGCAAGTTCCGCAGAACCTTCCCGACCGAACTGGCGAACACTCGGGAATCCCCGCGACCATCTTGATCCCCTCGGGACGACCGCCCGAGGGAGGAAGAATGTCGATGAGATTTTCCACGATCGCCCTAGTAACGGCCTTGGGCTCCGCCGCAAGCGCCGCCAACCTGTTCCCCAACCCCAGCTTCGAGGACGGGACCACCGGTTGGACCCTCTACCTGAACTCCTCGAGCGTGGTCGCCACCTCGACGGCCAAAGCCGGAGCCGGCCACGACGGCACCGCCGCCATCGAGGTCAAGGTCACCACCCCCGCCGCGGATGCGGGCAGCAACTGGCACATCCAGCTCCAGACCCCGCAGACCTGGAAAGCGGAGACGGGCAAGACCTACAAGCTGAGCTTCTGGGGCAAGGCCGACGCGTCCCGGTCCATCCACCTGGGGATCGGCGGCGGCGCCGCCTCCGAGTACAAGTACATCAAGGGATTCGATTTCGGACTGTCCACCGCCTGGAAGCAGTACGAGGTGGAATACACCTCCACCGCCACCGGCGTGGACTCCGTGCGGTTCAACCTGTATGTGGGAGCCGCGGCGGGCACCTACACCTTCGACGATTTCGTCCTGGACACGCTCTCCTCCAACCAGTCCGTGGCGATGGTCTGGCCCGCCAAGGGCGCCTGGTACACGGGCGTTTACAGGAACCTGTTCGCCGAGATCGGGAAGACCACCACCGAAATCGACGCGAAGGTCTCGGGAGCCTTCCAGCAGTTGTTCTTCGGCGACGCCTCCACCGAGGCCATCTACCGCACGGTGGGAACGGACGAAGCCTACATCGAGGCGATCGACTCCAAGGACATCCGCACCGAAGGCATGAGCTACGGGATGATGATCGCGGTGATGATGGATCGCCAGGACGTCTTCGACAAGTTGTGGCGCTTCACCAAAAACAAGATGCAGTTCAAATCCGGAGCCGGGCGTGGGTACTTCAGCTGGCAGGTGCAGGTGAGCGATCTCACCACCCGCGCCAACGGAGCCGCACCCGACGGCGAGGAATACTTCGTGACCGCCCTGTACCTGGCCGACAAGCGCTGGGGTAGCGCCGCCGGAGTGGCCAATGTCCTCAACTACAAGCAGCAGGCCGACAGCATCCTCCACTACATGATTCCCGGCCCCGCCCGCTCGGGTCAGGGCCCCATGATCGACACCACCCGGTCGCAGATCCTGTTCATCACCGACGTGAACTACACCGATCCCTCCTACCATCTGCCGGGTTTCTACCGCATGTGGGCCGAATACGCGGGTCACCACAACCATCTGTGGAAGCGGATGGCCGACACCTCCCTCGCCTTCCTGCCGCGTTCCTGGCACCCGACCACCGGATTGAACCCCAAGTTCACCGATTTCGACGGGGTTCCGATGCCCCGCGGCACCAACAACGACACGGATGCGAACAAATACGCCACCGATGCGCACCGGACCCCGATGAACTACGCCTTCGACTGGGCCTGGTTCAAGTCCGACACCAGCATCGTGGTCCACACCAAGCGGTTCCTCGACTTCCTGTACGGCAAGGGCGTGGAGACCTACACCCAGACCTATCTCCTCGATGGAACTCCCCGTTCCAGCTACGGACCCAGCGAAAGCCAGATCGGCGCGAACGCGGTCGCGGTCCTGGCCTCCGACAGGGCGCGCGATTTCGACTTCGTGAAGGCTCTTTGGAAGCAGCCGATCTCGTCGGGCCAGTGGCGCTACTACAACGGCCTGATCCAGATGATGTCTCTCCTGCACGTGTCCGGCAAGTTCAAGGCCTACGGCTCGCCCGGCTTGGCTTCCAACGGCATCCGTCCCAAGTCTCCCGGGACGCTTCCCCTCCACCTGTCCGGCCGGACCATCCGCTGGGAAGGACTTCAGGGAACGGTTCGCCTCCTGGACGCTGGGGGACGCCAGGTTGCCAAGACAGAATCCGTCAGCACCGCCCCCTCCACGCTGGTGGCCCCCCGTTCCGGCGTCTGGATCCTCGACGCGGGCAAGGCGGGAAGCCGGACCGTCGCGATTCCCTGATTCCGAAGACACCAGCCCGGCAGCTGTTTCGCGGCCCCATGGCCCCGCCCCACCACCCGGGGGGCGGGGTTTTTGGTTTTCCGATTCCTTATGGGACCGAATTCCCCTCTACTTCGTCTGCAATTCCTTCAAGCTTTCCCTCAGCTCACCGATTTCCTTCTGCTGGGCGATCGCATGGAGCGTCAGCTCCTCCACCTTCTTCAAGAGGACCAGGTTCATCTTCGCGACATCCATTCCATTGGCTTCGATCTCGGATGCGCTCGGCACTTCGGGAAGATGGCGATTGACCTTGGTGAAGGCCTCGATCTCAGAAAGCGGCATCACCCGGTAGCCCGGCTCGAACACGAAATCGGCAACATCGGACGACTTGATTCCAGTGGCGATCATATTCGGCGCATTCAAGGTACCTGTCACGGAAACTGCGTTGGGGAACGTGATCGAAGAACCCGAAGTGGTGAAGATGGAACTTTCCACACCGCGGCTGTTGTAGGCCAACTCGAGCCCTCCTCCTTTGACCTGGATGGAGGTCATGGTGCCGCCCTGGCCCTGAAAACCGAGACTGGAGGTCCCGTAGAACCATGTTCCGGCCGGGGAAGCGTAGACGAACCGGTTCGTGGAGGCAAGAGGAATCGATCCGTCAGCACTGATTGCAAGCGTCCCGGACTTTTCCGCCTTCGCAGTCAAGGCGGATTTCAAACTATCCAATCCAAGCTGGGTTTTCTTCCCGAGTGCCGAAATGGAGGTGTCCCTAGCGAACCCCGAAAGGTCGGAGGTCTTCGCGAAGACCTCCTGGCTTTTGCGGATCGACTTCAAGCTGTCGGCGAGTTGGGGCTGGGTGGCGAGGTTGTTCCATTGCGCGAGAGTAGGCATCGATGCCTTCAGGGAATCCAAACCCGACTGGGTCGCTTTCGACTTGAGGCCCTGTTCCAAGTAATCGAAATTTGCATTGACTTCCTCGGCCTTCGCGGGCTTCAACGACTCGAAGGTGAATGGCTTGGCGAGGATGGCGGAGGCGGTAACGAACAAGAGGACTGAAAACGTCTTCACGACTTGCACCTTTCGACGAAACGGAGATTACGGGCTCGCAACACCCAAAAAATAGTCCGGTCAACCACCACCCCGGGCGGAACCCAGCGCAGCCATGGTCGCCTTCTTTCGGTGTTCATCTCCAGGGCATTCCAATGAACGCTCCTGCATCGCCCTGTCGCGACGGCGGCGAAACTTCAGCACCCAGCCCACGTCCGCCCCAAAGCGCCACCCCAGCCCATCCGCCCACCCACCGGCCAGCGAAGCGGCGCCGGGAATCGGCATCCAAACAAATTCCGAGCATGGCCCTCGCTCCCGGTCGCGCTCGAAGCACCACCCCACCCAGCCCACGTCCGTCCTGAAGCGCAACCCAACCCCATTCGCCCACCCACCGGCCAGCGAAGCGGCGCCGGGAATCGGCATTCCAATCCAAATCCCGCGCAGGGAGTCAGAAAAATCGAGCGAGCGGGATGCAGACGAAGGTCGACCGACCCGAAGGCGTACCCAGGTACGCCGAGGGGAGGGCGGGCGAGTATGCGCCCGCGCAGCCGATTTTACCGGAAGCCAGGCATGCCGGGGATCTTGACCCCCCCCATCACCGCCTCCGATTTCTGGGCCATGACTTCCTTGGCCTGATGGAACGCGGTGAGGATCAGGTCTTCCAGCAGCTCCACATCCTCGGGATCCACCACCGACCGATCCAGCTTGATGGACTTGAGTTCGCCCTTGCCGGTGATCACCACCTTCACCTTGCCCCCGCCCGCCTCGCCCGGGAAGTCGGAATTCTCCAGCTCCTGTTGGGCGGCCAGAACCTTCTTCTGGACCTGCTGGAGCTGCTTCATCATCGCGTTCATGTTGTTCATGGGATCATTCCGAGGTGGGGGTTGCGTCGAAGGTGTCCAGAAGCTTTCCCAGCACGGGATCGCCCTCGACTGCTTGTTGGAGATTGGGCCCCTTGGCGCGCGGATCCGGCTCGGGCCGTCTGGCCTGCGAAGCGGGCGCCATGGGGGGAGCCGAAGGCATCGCGGCCGGGGTTGGAATCGCGGACGCGGAAACCGGTGGCATGGCTTGCCCGGAAATCAAGCGACGGAGGTCCGCCACCTTGTCCAGCGCGGCCATCCGCGCCAAGGCCACTTCCAGCGCCAGCCGCGGATTGTGGGCGTCGCGCATCTGCTGGGTGGCATCGGAAACCATCCGCGCCCACCTCAGGAGGTCGCCTTCCGCGACTGTCCTGGTGGCTTCGCGGAGCTGGGCCACCCGCTGGGGCATCAAGCTGAGGGAGCCCTCCGGCAACCCGTCCAGACGACAGAAAAGGACGTTGCGCAGAAATTCGCCGAAGCCTCGGATGTATTCGAGTGGATCGACTCCGCGTTCCAGGGAGAGATGCACTTCCCCCACCGCACTCGCGACATTCCCGGCCACCAGGCCGGCCAGCAGCCGTTCATGCGACGCCTGGTCGGGAACCCCCAGGGTCCTGCGCACGTCCTCGGCCGCGACCTTGTCGCCGGCGTAGGCGTAGACCTGGTCGAACAGGGACAATCCATCCCGCATGGAGCCATCCGCCCGCAGGGCCACGATGTCCAGGGCTTCGGGTTCCACTTCGATTCCGTCCACCTGGCAGATGTGGGCCAACCGGTCCCGGACCTGTCCGGGAGTCAGACGACGGAAATCGTACCGCTGCACCCGGGAGAGGATCGTTTGGGGAACCTTGTGGACCTCGGTGGTCGCGAGGATGAACACGACATGGGGAGGCGGTTCCTCCAGCGTCTTCAGGAGCGCGTTGAAGGCCGCCTTGGAAAGCATGTGGACTTCGTCGAGGATCACGACGCGGTACTTGCCGTGCGAGGAAGCGTACTTCAGCTGTTCCCGCAGTTCGCGGACGTCGTCCACGCCCGTGTGGCTGGCCGCGTCGATCTCCAGCACGTCCATGCTGGAACCCTTCTCGATCTCCACGCAGCTTGGACAATTTCCGCAGGGGCGTTTCTGGGGATCCTCGTCGGCGCAGTTGAGCATCCTTGCCAGGATCCGGGCGGAGGTGGTCTTGCCCACCCCGCGGGTTCCTGTGAACAGGAATGCATGGTGGAGGTTGCCCCGTACCAGCGAATTGCGCAGGGTGCGGGCGACGTGTTCCTGCCCCACCATGTCCTCGAAGCGCCTCGGGCGCCAACGGCGCGCCATGGCTTGGTAGCTCATCGATCCTCCAGCGAAGGGATGGGCAATGGGATTTCCAGCTGGACCCGATTGCCCTTGTCGTTGTAGCAAAGCGTCTGGAACGCGTGCCGGGCCATGAGGATCCCCCGTCCATGGCGCGCTCCGATGTTGTTCTGATGGAAGGGATTGGGAAGATTCCGCCAATCGAATCCATCACCTTCGTCTTCCACCTCGTAGCGGACCAACCCGGCGGCCGGATCGACAACGCATCGGGCTCGGACCAGGCGATCCTTCCAGGGATCCTTCCGCGACCGCTCCCGCGCCAGATCGTAGAACACGGATCCCCTCAGGGCTTCCCGCTTCTCCTCGAAGGAGATCCCCAGGTTCCCGTGCTCGATGGCATTGGTCAGGATCTCGACAAGCCCCAGCGAGACCGGAGTGCGACGGGGATCCCCTTGCTGGAGAGTGCTGTCCACCATGGACAGCGCGACCGGTGTGATCTGGGAAAAGTCGTTTCCCATGGTGATCAGGCGCTCCTGGTAGCCAAGGCGCGAAGGATCGAACCGTTCCGCGAGAGTGGTCAGGGCGTGACCGATGTGGAAAGTGGCCTCGTCCGGATCGAGCGGAAGATGCACCGCGGCGAACACACCCAATCGCTTGGCTTCGAACACCTCCGCTCTCTGGGAAGGATCGGCCAAGGCCACGACCGGTCGGTGGAGATGGACATCGTCCAGGGAACGCAGGGCGGCCGATGCGTGCGGCAAGGTTAGATCCACGATCAACAGGTCCGGGTCGCGTCTGGAAACCAGGTCCTGGAAGGCGGCCACATCGGACGTGGATTCGAGGACCTGCCCGAAACCGATCAGGATCTCGCGCAGGACCTGGACCACCTGCGGCTGGTCTGTCAACGCCAGAAGGACCTTGGCATCGGTCTGAGTGTGGGAGGCGGATCCGGTCACCCCCCAAATATGCTTCCCGGTCCCGGCCTTGGTAGACTTCCTGGCGATTCCGATTGCCAGAACGGAATGGGAATTGGCAGAATGTAGCCTGTACAGGAGAACAGACCATGATCGATTTTCTCCGCAACCGGATCGGCCTGCGCCTTTGGCTGGCACTCGCCTTCTTGGCCGGATGCAACTTCTTCAATCCCTCGGGCTCGGGCCCCTCCCGCGATGACGAAGCGGACTACTGGATCGAGGAAGGCCAGGAAGCCATGCAGGAACAGCGGTTCCAAACCGCCTATCAGGATTTTTCCAGGGCCTTGGCGCTGGATTCCACCAAGTCCCTGGCTTGGCACGGTCTGGCCAAGGCCTCGCTCGCCAGCAGTCCCTTCGACGTGGGCGAACTGGTTACGCTCGGCGAGCGACTCCAGGGTGCACCGGATTCCGCCAAGCTCGACAGTCTGATCGCCGTAGGGGACACGGGGCTCACCAACATCTACCTGCCCATCATGCGGGTGGCGAAAATCTACGAGCGATTCATCGACCGCGACACCAACGGACGAACGGACAAGGTCTTCTCCTCCAGGCTCGTGCGCGAGGAGCTCAACGCCATCCTGAACTCCAAGGTGTACTTCTACCTGATGGACGCCAACCGGGACACGATCATCCAGAGGGCGGAACTGGCGGCGCTCGAGCTCATGGACATGGCCTCCGGCTCCCTGGGGATCAACGCCGACCAGTTGTCGAACCAGGGAGGCATGGACTCCACCACCGGAGCCCTGCCGGACACCACCCGCGACAAGATCAACACCATCTTCTCGAACGTGGCGAACATCGTCGACGACTCGGTGACCTTCAACAAGCTGATGGGCTCCATGGGCGATTCTTCCTCCGGTTCCGGCACGAATTCGTCCAGCGCCACCTCCAGCATGAACCAGGACGCGCGCAGCTTCCTCCAGAAGCTGGGCTCCTCCACCCGATTCTTCCTGGTCAACGACAGCCTGGACAACGATGGCGACGGCTGCGTGAGCGAGGAGATCTACGGCGACAGTCTGGACAACGACGGCGACAGCCTGACCGAAGAGGACGGCCGCATCGGCTTGCGCCGCGGCAATCGCACCGCGGACTCCCTTGCGATGCTGACACCGGACGACGGCATCCTCAACAACAGACTCCTCGCACGGACGGACACCCTCGTCTTCGCCGTCGGCAACGACGACTACTCCCCCTTCCCCCTGCCCGCCACGGGCAGCATGGTGTGGGCGGACACATCCGGACTGCTCAAGCCCTTCAAGGGGCTGAAGTGGGTTCGCTGGGACGACCACGCATCCGGAAACGACTCGATCTACCACCGGGTGATGCGGGAGAACAACCTGGACACCACCTGGTCTCCACAGGTGGTTCGGGACACGCTGGCGTTGCGAGGAAAGTCCTACCAGGAATTCCTGATCCTGGCGATCGCGGAAGTCCGCAAGAAGGTGCTGGCCGTTCCCAAGCCGATCGACAGGATCCGGTTGGGACGCAAACTCGTGGGAGGATGCTGGAACAATGTCACCGAACCCTAACCACCTGCCGCAGGCCCTCGGGGCCGCAATCGCCCTCCTGATCCTCGCCCAGACCGCCGATGCCACTCCTCGAGCCCGCTCCTGGCGCTCCTTGGGCATGGGAAACGCCGGTGTCGCCATCGCCGACGACGGAGAAGCGCTCCACCTCAATCCGGCGGGACTGACCCAGCTGGGAGGAAAGGGAACCTTTCAGCCCTTGGATACCCTGGGCTACAAACGAAACCGGGTGGACTGCTGGATCCTGGGCCTCGGGATGGACCCCAATCCACGCACCCTCCTGAAGGCGTACCGGTTCTACGACCGCAACGACAGCACGATCTCCGCCGGCGAGAAGGACCAGAAGGCCCTGCTGAAGGACAGGCAATTCCTCAACGAGATCTACCAGTTCGATCGCCTGCCCATTCCCCTGCGCACCAACCTGGACCTGATGCTCGCCTTCCGCAACTACGGGGTGGCTCTGTGGAGCCAGGACGATTTCACATTCCAATTCGACCGCGGCGCCCTGACCCCCAAGGTCGCGGTCGAACTGAGTTCCACCACCGCCCTGGAACTGGCGACCTCGCGGGCCTTCCTCGACGATCGACTCAGCCTGGGTTTCGGATACCGGATCCTCTCGATCAGCCGGCAGACCCGGGAATACGACATCATGGAACTCAGTTCCGATTCCGCACTCGAGGAAAACGGGAGGGATCTGTACGAGGAATCCTCCTCGGACCTGCGCAAGTCCGAGGAATGGGGGCACGGCATCGATCTGGGCGTGCTGTGGTTCCAGAAGCCGGGCCTGCGCTACGGCGCCTCCCTGCAGAACCTGGGAATGAAGCAGCACGGACAGTTCCTGACGCCCAACCTCTCCGTCGGCGTAGCCTGGTCCCCCCGGTTCATCCAGAGCAACCGCGCCTGGAGCCGGAAGTTGAACTTCGCGATCGGCCTGGACAACCTGCTGGACGACACACTGGGCTACAAGCCCCTCTCCAAGCTGAACATGGGTGCCGAGTACGAGATGACCTTCATCCCGTACGTGTTCGCGGGTCGTCTGAGCGGCGGTCTCATGGGCGGCTACCCGACTTTCGGAACCTCCGTCACCCTGCTCTCCATCCTCCGGGGCGACCTCCTCACCTACGCGGAGGAAGGCGGGCACTTCACCGGAGACAAGGAGAACCGCTACTGGATGGCCAGGGTGGGAATCGGATTTTGAGCGACCCGTCGCCGAAGCCGAAGCCGAACGTGGCCGCGGAAGTGGTCAGGAACTGGCTGGCCGAGGCGCGACCCGGGAACGCCCAGCCCCCGAAACCGCCCGATCCGAAAGCCTCAGGCCGTCCGCGGCCGAAGTGACGATCCCTCCGGACCAACCCGCCCCTTCGCCCAGGGCGTAGAGGCCTTCGATTCCGGGCACCTGGAGGGTGTCGGGATCGCGCGGCACCCGAAGCGGCGAGCTGGTGCGCGTCTCGGGCGCGATCAGCAGACCGTGTTGGACGAATCCCGGAATCTTCCGGTCGAAGTCCCACAACGCCTGAGCCAGTTGACCCGCGATGAAATCCGGAAGCAATTCGTTGAGGTCGCGGGAAGCCAACCCGCGGGCGTAGCTGGTATCGCCTAGCTTTTCGCCGACGCGCCCTTCCAGGAAATCCGAAGCCTTCTGTGCCGGAGCCCGGAAACCACCTCCTCCGAGCTCGAAGGCCGCACGTTCCAGTGCGGTCTGGAACCGAACCCCGTTCCACATGTCGTCGGGATGCCCTTGCCGCATCGACCAGCGGCGGAGCGCCTCGGCGCCCACCGGCACCACCAGCCCCGCGTTGGCGAAGCGGCTCCCGCGCGCCTTGAAGCTCATGCCGTTGGTGGCGAGTTCCCCCGGATCGGTGGTGGTGGGAAGGACCTCCCCCCCCGGGCACATGCAAAACGAGTGGGCACCAGGGCCGTCGGGCGTCTTGCAGGCCAGGAAGTATTCGGCGGCTCCGAGCTCCTTGGGATCCACGCGCGGCCCGTACTGGCGGCGGTTGATCAGCTCCTGGGGGTGTTCCACCCGCACGCCCACGGCGAAATCCTTGGCATCGAAGGGCACGCCTCGATCGTGCAGCATCTTCCATGTGTCGCGTGCGGAATGCCCGATGCACAGGACCACCGCCTCGACATCTTCCCACACCCCCGAGAAGCTCGCCCTGGAAAGGCGACCCTGGCGGACTTCGAGATCGTCCAGGCGCGACAGGAACCGCACCTCTCCGCCGGAGGCCTGGAACCTCCGGCGCATGGCGGCCACCAGGACGCGCATGCGGTCCGTGCCCAGGTGCGGCTTGGAACGCCATTGGATGGAAGGGTCCTCGCCGCAATCCACCCATTGTTGCAACGCCTGCATCACCAGGCGGTTGCGGGTGCGGGTGGTCAGCTTGCCGTCCGTGAAGGTCCCGGCCCCGCCCTCCCCGAAGAGGAAGTTGGTTTCGCGGTCCAGATCCCCTCCGGTCAGGAATTGTCTGGCACGCCGACTGCGCTCCACCAGGTCGGCGCCGCGCTCGTGGAGCACCACCCGGTATCCCTTCTCGGCCAGTCCGATCGCGCAGGCGATCCCGCATGGGCCCGATCCCACCACGTGGATGCGGTCGGGAAGGCGGAGCGTCTCGCGGAGCGCATCGTCCGGATCCGGCTTGGGGTCCGCCAACGGCTCCAGCATGTGCCGATGGAACGGTCGGGTGGTGACGATCTCGAGGGTGAACTTCCTCAACGGCCGGTTGGGCTTGCGGGCGTCCAGGCTCTCTCGGACGATCTCGGCGCGCACCAGCGCATCGGAGGGGATCCGCCATTCGCGAAGCGCCTTCTCGACGGGATCGGATGCGTCGCGCGGATCCATGGCCAGCCCGTGCAGGCGGTAGCGGAACTGCTTCATCGCGCGATCCTCCAGAGGGACTCCAGGACGTCTTGCGTCGAGGACAGGTCGGCGACCACCTCGTCGCATCCTGACAAGTCGTCGCGGCTTCCTCCCCCCGTGAGCACACCCAGGCAGGCGGCGCCTCCGCCGCGCGCGCAGTCGAGATCGGCGATGGTGTCGCCCACCACCACGGTGCGGAAAGGCTCATCCGTACAGGACCGCCATTGTGCCACGGCCACCTGCGCCTGTCCGCTCTTGTCGGGCACGGAATCCCCCCAGGCTCCGGGAACTCCGGAAAGCCAGGCGGACAATCCCGCCGCTTCGATCTTGATCCGGCTTCCCTCGCCGAGATTCCCCGTCACCACCCCCGCCTGGAAGCGGCCGTCGGAAGCCAGTGCGCCGCACAATTGGACGGCGCCGGGCAGGAGCACCGGAGGACACGCGCGCAACCGCCCTTCCAGGATGGGCGGATAGATGCGACGGAATTCGTCCCATCCCGCGTCGTTTCCCGGACCCGCCAGTTCCTGCCAAAGACCGTAATCCGTGCGCCCCGCCATGTGGAGCTCGGGAAAGCTCCTGCCGGGAAGGACCTTGCCCAGCGCTTCCAGGAACGCCTCCCGCCCCTCGCCGCGGGCGGAAAGGAGGGTGCCGTCAAGATCCAGGAGGACCAGGACCTTCACGCGGGATCGACCCAGCGACCGTGTTCCTTCAGGAGCGCCACCAGGGCATCGGGAGCATCGGCTTCGGGGACACCGCGGCGCACGCAGTCGCGGCGCACGTACAGGTTCACCGTGCCGGGTGTTCCGCCCACGTAGCCGAAGTCGGCATCGGCCATCTCGCCGGGACCGTTGACGATGCAGCCCATGATGGCGATCGACACGTCCTTGAGGTGTCCGGTCTTCTCGCGGATCCGGGCGGAAGTGGTCACCAGATCGAACAGGGTCCGCCCGCAGCTGGGACAGGAAATGAACTCCGTCTTGGAGCGCCGCGCACCCGAGGCCTGGAGAAGATCGTAGGAAAGGTCCACCGCGTCGCCATCGGGACCCGCGATCCGCACCAGGTCGCCGTAACCGTCGCACAGGAGCCCCCCGATGGTGGCCGACATCCGCAGCAGATCCGGTTCGGTGCCGTCCAGGTTCCAGCGCAGCACCAGCGGTGCGCGGAAACCGGCCTTCTCCAGGCGCGCGCAGAGGGCCCGCACTCCCCACGGCCCCAGGCTTGGAGCCGCGGAGACCAGGTACAGGTTGGACGCCGGAAGGCTTCCGACCGCCTCCAGGGCCTTGGCATCGACGAAATGGAGCTCCACCGGAACTCCCGCCCGCACGGAATCCGCCACACCGTCGGGAACGGAAGCACCAGCGATGTCGAATCGGACCAGGGGGAATCCGCTTCCGCCGGCATCCGTCCATTCCACTGGACGATCCTTGCCGGACGACGAGGCCAGGGAAGCGGCTCCCACCCTCACCGGGTGCGAAGCTCCCGCCTCGGTCTCGTTGATCCGGAGGGGATGGGTCTGTCGGCGCTGGTAGGTGAACGGATCCGAGGGTTCCTCCACCCCGGAAAAGGGCAGAGACCCGCCGGCGAAGTCGCGGAGATCGCCTTCGAAGGGACGCGCGCAGGCATCCACCAGGTTCCTGGCGACGGGAATTTCCAGGACGGGGTCCTCCGTTAGGCTCACGCGGATGGTGTCTCCGATCCCGTCGAGCAGGAGCGATCCGATCCCCACCGCCGACTTCAACCGCCCGTCGCGCCCCTCGCCCGCTTCCGTGACACCCAGATGGATGGGATAGGGCTTGTGGCCTCCGGAGGCGAGCCTGTCCACCAGGATGCGGTAGCACTGGAGCACCACCTTCGGGTTGGACGACTTCATGGAGAAGACCACCTGGTCGAACCCCTCGTCCTCGCAGACCGCGAGGTACTCCAGGGCGGAGACCACCATCCCTTCCGGGGTGTCGCCCCATCGGGACAGGATGCGGTCGGAGAGGCTTCCGTGGTTGGAACCGATCCGCAGCGCGGCGCCGCGCTCGCGGGCCATCCTCACCAGGGGACGGAATTTGTCTGAAATCTTCTGGAGGCCGCGCTCGTAGGAAGCGTCGTCGAAGTCCTTCTGGAACCCGTAGGCGGTCTTTGCGTCGGCGAAGTTCCCGGGATTGACGCGGACCTTCTCCACCCACTTCACGGCCTCGAACGCGGCGGCGGGCTGGAAATGGATATCGGCGCACAAGGGCACCGTCACGCCCTGGGCGCGGACCTTGCGGGCGATCTCCTCCAGGCAGGCCGCGTCCGCCTGGGTGGGGGTGGTGATGCGCACCAGCTCGCAGCCGGCGCGGGCCAGACGCACGGTCTGGGCCACGGTGGCGTCGATGTCCTTGGTGAGGGTGGTGGTCATCGACTGCACCAGGACGGGATTTCTCCCGCCGATGCGCCGGTCGGCGACGGCCACTTCGAGGGTCAGGCGACGGTAGGTGCCCAAACGGCTTTGCTTGATGTTCATGTTAGCCCCCAAAGATTGAAAAACACGCGGCTCCTCACCACCTCGCGGTGTCCAGCCCGAAGACTTCGCGCATCGCCGCGTACAACCTGGGGTGTTCCAGCTCGAACTCGGGACCGAGCTCGAAGAACGCCTCCACGGCCACAGCGAAGAATTCCACCGGACTTTCGGCGCCGTAGGGGTCCAGGAACGGATCCTCGCCCCGATCATCCGCCTGGCAGAGTTCCCGGTAGTGGGCATCCAGGACGCTCCGCCATTGGGCCAACCGGTGCGCGGGCATGGGCGGGCAACCGTCCGATCCGCCCGCCATGGCGTCCAGCTGGTGGGCGAACTCGTGGATCACGACGTTGAAACCGTCCAGGTCGCGGAAGCTCCAGCGCACCGACCGCACGGAAAGCACCACGGCTCCGTGGTCCCAGGATTCGCCGTCGAAGGCGGCTTCCTCGTCGGTGGCGATGGCGCCCCCGCCCAGGGCGCGGTCGTCCCGGCGCACGTAGGTTGCGGGGTGCAGGTAGATGGTGGATAGCTCCGGAAAGACGTCCAGGTCCGGTCTGCCCGCCAGGAGGAGGCAGGCCTGGCCGGCCACAGAAAGCTTCACGTCGTTGTCCACGCGCACTCCCTGGCAGGGAACGAAGGTCTTGCGTTCCAGGAAGAGCCGGACCGCGCCCTCCCATCGACGACGCTGGTCGGGAGACAGGAAACGGCTGAGGGGAGCCACGCGGTCCAGGACCCGGCGCTGGTCGGGATCCAGCGACTGGGAGAGGAGGGCGCGGTCGGCGATGCGGCGGCGCCGCGACGAGCGGAGGATCCAGATCGCGCCGGCGACCACCGCGAGGAGAAACCCCCAGACGACGACGACGTCGGGATCCAGGCTCAGACCCGTCGCCCCGCGATGGCCGTGCAGAGCCCGAAGTCCAGTTCCTTCACCCTCACGTCGGAAAACCCTTCGGAAGCGAGAAGCTGGGCGTATTCGCCGGAGGAACGGAACCTCCGGATGGAACGGACCAGGTATTCGTACGCCTCCCGGCTGGATCCGAAGGCCCGCCCCACGAAGGGGATGGCCACCGGAGCGACGGCGCCGTAGAAGCTCCTGGACACCAAGGTGTGGGGGCGGAAGAACTCCAGGGTGCTGAAGGTCCCGCCGGGCTTGAGCACCCGACGGATCTCCCGGACCCCGGCCGCCAGGTCGTCGAGGTTGCGCATCCCGAAACCGCACAGGACCGTGTCGAAGGAACCGTCCCGGAAAGGCATGGACAGGGCGTCGGCCTGGACGCCCGCGGGAAGTCCCTTGGCGGGAAGCACGGCCATCATGCCCGCGGAGAAGTCGGCGACGACGGAATCCGTCATGGCGATCCCATCGCGCCGGGCCGCCAGGAGGAAGTCCCCGGTGCCGCCGCACAGGTCCAGGATCCGCTGCCGGCGTCGGGGAAGCATCGCCACCGCCTTGCGCCTCCAGGCGAGGTCGCGCCGCGCGGAAAGCACGTGGTTCAAGGTGTCGTAGCCGCCGCTGATGCGGTCGAACATCTGCCGGATGGCCTCGCTCACAACCCCATCTCCTTCCAGAAACCGTCCACGCGGCGGACCACCTCGGGGTCCTGGCGGATCCATCCCGGCCACTCGCCGCGCTCGTAGCCTTCGTCCGGACGCTTCCTGGTGCAGTCCAACCCCAGGGCCAGACCGGGCCGCAAGGTGTCCAGCACCACCACGTCGCGGGCCGGATCCAGGTTGGCCCCGCCCACCACCATGGCGTTGGCCGGGCTTTCCAGGGCGAAGTCGTCGTCGAACACGGCGGCCAACAGCACATCCGGTCCCAGGCTTCCCTGGAGGGCGCGGAGGATCTCGCGACCTCGGTCAGCCGTGGTCTTCTCGATCAGGACCAGGAGCACGCGCCCTTTGGCGTCGGCGGTCCGCCACCGGAGGATGCCCGACGGCGGCTCGCCGCGGAAGGGCCCCTTGCCGTCGCGTCCCGACCGTTCCCCCGTCCACTCGCCGCTGGTGCGGGTGGTTGCGTCCAGTCCGATCTTCCCTCCGAAGTCCGCCTCTCCGGCGTGGTCCAGGGTGTCGGCCGGACCGGTGGCGAAGACCGTGTCGCGACGGGCATGCCAATTCCTGTCCAACCTGTCCAGGAGGGATTCCGGATCGGACAGGTCCGTCCCCTCGTCGAAGGCGACGACGGCCTTGGTGAACATCATCTGGCCGGTTCCCCACACCGAATGGAACGACTTGTGGGCATGGTAGGGGAAGCGTTTCTTCACCGACAGCAGGGCCAGGTTGTGGAACACCCCTTCCGGCGGCAGCTTCATGTCCGAGATCTCCCCGTGGAGCCGACGCAGGAGCGGTAGGAAGACCCGTTCCGTGGCCAGGCCCATGAAACCGTCCTCCTTGGGGGGACCTCCCACCACGGTGGCCGGGAAGATGGCGTCGCGACGCCGTGTGATGCGCTCCACATGGAAGGCCGGATACATGCCCGCCTGCGAGTAGTATCCGGTATGGTCGCCGAAGGGGCCTTCGCGGCGGAGGTCGTCCGGATCCACCCACCCCTCCAGGACGAAATCCGCCTCGGCGGGAACCTGGATGCCGTGCACTCCGCAGCGGACCATGGGAACGCGCCGCCGGGTCAGGAAACCCGCCAGCAACATTTCATAGAGATCCGGGGGCAGCGGCGCGGTGGCGGCCCAGGCGAGAGCCGGAGGTCCGCCCAGGGCCACGGCCACGGGGATGCGTCGCGAGGCCTCGTCCAGGTGGCGACGACCGTCCTTCTGGCGCTGCCAGTGCATGCCGGTGGTGGTCCGATCGAACACCTGCATCCGGTACATTCCGCAGTTGGGTTTTCCGGAGGGCGACTGGGAGAAGACCATCGGCCAGGTGATGAACGGCCCCGCATCCTCGGGCCAAGTGGTCAACACCGGCAGGCTGGAAAGATCCACCGACGGTTCCACCACCTCCTGGCAGGGAGCGCGTCGGACCCTTCTGGGAGGAGCGTGGCGGAGTCCGGCCAGAGCCTTGAGAAACTTCCATCCCTGCGCGAGGGAACTCGGCGGCTCCAGCTCCGTGACCGCTTCCACGCGCCGTTGTGTCTGGGAAAGGGATTCGTCCCCCAGCGCCCAAGCCATGCGGTTCGCCGACCCCAGGATGTTCACCGCCACGGGAAATGCGGAGCCCTTCACGGACCTGAACAGGATAGCCTTGCCACCCCCGTCCTGCCGCATCACCCGGTCGGCGATCTCGCAGATCTCCAGGTGGGGATCCACGGTGCGATCGACCACCGCAAGCTCCCCCCGGGAGCCGCAGTATTGCAAAAACGACGACAAGGACCGAAAATGGGGTACCACCCACGAAAGATACCTTTGCCCATCGGGGGGCGCCCACGCGGAGCTCCCAAGAACCAAGTGCTGAACCCTTTCAGCGGAATCGACGACTCTTTTCCCATGCTCGAAACTTCCTCCGGCACCTCCGATCCGAGACCCAGATTCCGGACCTCGGAATGGACCTCTCCGATCGGCAGAAGCACTGGAAAGATCCTGGAGAACCTGGGAACGCTCTACCAGGCCCCCTTGGCGAACACCCGATTCCTTATCCTGTCGGGCGGCTTCTGGAACACCATGCTGGCCGCGACGGACCCCTACAAGAGCCTGTTCTTCCAGAGACTCGGATACGACAACCGGTCGATCGGGCTGCTCCTTGCCATGGACATGGTCGTGCGCGCCTCGGGGTTGGGGCTTTCCGGATTCTTCATGAGGAAGTTCGGCGCCAAGCGGATGCTGGTGGCTGGAGACATCGTTTCCTGGGTGCTGCCCTACCTCATTCTCGGATTGGCATCCCAACCCTGGCACATCCTTGTCGCCGTCCTCTGCACGTCCCTGAACGCATTCTCCAGCACGCCCTACAACTGCCTGCTGGTGCAGGGAATGCCCGCCGAGCGCCGCACCAAGGCCTATGCCTTCATGCATCTGTGGAACATCGCCCCCACGGTGGTGGTCCCCTGGATCGCCGGTGCCTTCGTGGCGGGGCACGATTTCCTTCCCGCGGTCCGCATCCTCTTCCTACTCCAGGCGACATCGATCTCCGTGGGCATCTTCCTGCGCTGGCGCCATCTTGAGGACCTTCAGGGACTGGGAGAAAACGTCGGACGGGGCTTCCTGTCCACCCTCCGCACGCTGGCGGCGTCAAGGCCCTACCTGGCCGCCTGGGCGGCGCTGGCCAGCCAGTGGGTGTTCACACAGATCTGGTCCAGTTTCCTGCCCATCTTCCTCACCGGACACCTCGCTCGGGGAGTCCGCATGCCCGCCCTGATGAACGAAGCCGCCGGCATCGGACTCCTGGTGGGCACGCTCCTGGTGATTCCCAGGCTCTCCGAGTCGCGCATGCGCGCCCTGGCCCCGGTCGGATTGGCCATCCAGCTGGTTTTTGTCATCCTGTACGCGAGGCATCCGGCTTCCTGGACGCTCCTGGCCCTGGCGAGCACGGGAGGCGTCTGCTCCAGCCTGTACCTGGGTGCGACCAGTTCCATCCTGTCCCACGCCCTGCCAAGCCACCTGCGCGACCACGGGTTTTCCATCTCCTACATGGGCGCGTTTCTCCTGGCTGCCCTGGCCATGCCCTGGGTGGGCGGAATCCTGAAGGCGCACCAGGGGGCGTTCCCGCTCCTTGCGGGAGGGGGACTGCTGGCGTGGATGGGAACGCTGGCGGTGTCGGATCGACTGCTGAAACGCTCCGGCTTGTAAGGAGACCTCAGTAGCTCGGTTGGAGCGGAGCCCCACCCGGAGCTCGTGGAAATTTCGGCTCCGATACAACAGTCTGTGGAGACTGCCGGGTGATCACCACCGTGTCGCGTGCGATGTTGCGCTCGGCATCCCTTGCCTCCAGAACGAATACGTTCGTACCAACCTGTAGAGTCGGGAAAGTGGGGTATCTCCAAACCTCGTAGGGTGGATTGTATGCCGGCGGCTTGCGGGATCCAGTTGTCAGGACTCTACCGTTCAGGGTCACCTCACCCACCTTCACCTGATCGGACACACTCCAAATCACGTATACCGCGGACGAATCGAATCCCACCGTCCGCGAGCCCGTGCCGGGGTAAACCCCGATTTGAGGAGGCAACGTATCGGGATTCCAAACGATCACGACCGTATCTCGTCCGATGTTCCTGGAGCGGTCCGTAGCCTCGGCCACGAACACGTTCCGACCGGACTCGAGGCGCACCATTTGTTCAAGGAGTCCCCCGTGAAACATCGCCGATTGGTTGTTCACCTTCGCGGAGACGACCGTATCGTTGTCGAACACATTCCACACCAATTCGAAGTATGGATTCTTCTGGGTCAACGTTTGGGACCCGTGCCCAGCGCGGGCGCTCAACACCGGCGCAGAAAGATCTGGGCTCCACACGATCACCACCGTGTCCCGACCGACGTTTCCAGATCGATCCGTCGCCTCCCCCACGAACACATTCCGTCCCACATTAAGACGCTGCAGGCTCTCGATTCTTCCATTTCGGAACATGACCGGCACGCCGTTGACCTTCGCGGCGACAATCGAATCGTTGTCGGTCACTCCCCAGACCAGTTCGAACAACTCGTCGTTGCGCGTGATCGTTTGCGAACCATGCCCCGCGCTCGGGAACAGGCGAGGGACAATCCGATCCAGCTCGCGAACCACCACCACCGTGTCGCGAGCGATGTGGCCGCCCGGATCGGAGACCGTCAGCACATAGCGATTATCCCCAGCGGATGGCCGGACGTCCAAACTCACCCTGCCTTCTTGGGCCCACAGTCTCGTGCCATTCACCTCGAGCGCGACCACGGCCAGATCATCGGACACGAACCATTCCAGCCGGAGACTGCTCTGTTCGAAGGGAATCTGGATCGGGTTCGGCACCGATCCTTTCCGGATCATCGGCGGCTCGAGATCAGCGACCAACTGCACTCTAGCCGAAGCCCAGTTCCCCGCCGAATCCTGGAACGACCGCAAGAGCGAATTTTGCCCGCTTCGAAGCATCGCCGTATCCGTGAAAAGGATTCCATCCACAAGACAGACCACGGGAATCATCGGTCTTGTGAGAATGGATCCGGCAATCGGCGAAACGATGGACACATCCGGCGCCGTTCGGTCGACCATGGCCAGGACGCTGTCGGAACTGGTCCCGAAACTTCGCCGAATCCAGTGGGGCCCCTCGATCGCAAGCGGTTCCACCGTCTGCGTGTCCTGCCCAACGCCATCGATCGTCCAAACCACCTCCACGGACGTGTCGCGGGTCCAGAACCGGCGAGCCCCTTGGATCCCCACATCGTGCACCAATGCGGGACTGAGAGGAAGACCATTGGCGGCGAAGACTGCCCTGGAGCCATACCCCCACCGGATGTCATGCGCAAGAATGCGACCGTGCAGGACGCTCCAATTGCCGACCTTGACAGATCCTTTCACCACCCATTGTCCCCGGACCGAGCTCCACATGCCGAATTCGGCATCCCGAGCGACATAGAACGCGATCCGGCTGGCCGCCAGACTGTCCGCAACACCCGGGTACCGAATGGTCACGCCCTCGGACAACTGGACATTTCCTCCGACCCAGAGTTCAACGCCAGGGAACGCGCGACCAGTGGTCGATCCGAGGGAGGTATCCACCTCCAGCACGGCCCCACGATGGAGATCCAGGTTGGCGATCTTGTAGATGCCCGGTGCGACGAGCAGCTTCCCACCGGAACGGACTTGGACGAATCCATGAAAGCCCGTGTCCATGCGGATCGTTCTGCCCGGCTGGACCAGGATACCGGTGAAGGCTCCTCTTGGGATGGGACTCATTCGGGGCAGTTGGCAACGCGAAGGATCGGAAGTTCGGGCAACCGTTCCCGTCCACTGGACTCCGTGCCCCAGCTTGACCTTGTCGGAAAGCGCCAGCAGGCTGTCCGAGCAGATCGAGTGGGCTCGAGCGAAACCTGCGGAGAAGACGATCGCGAGGGCGAGAAGGGAGCGAGCCGTCATGGGCGCATCATCCTTTGGAACATGAAGACACAGGAATTGGAGAACTCGCAATCTAATCCGGAAACGAGGATGTCACCGGAATCAGGCAACGATCTCCATCGAGGTCAAAGGACCCTCTGCCCCATTCCAAAGCTCTATCGGGAGCCCCTTCGATGCATCGTGGGAGCGGGAACCCGCCCCCGCTCAAGCCTCTGCGACAGGCTCCGGCACCTTCGAGGGTACGAAGGCCAGACAGGAAAGCGGAGGCAGATCCAGCACCAGATGCGCCGGCTGCCCCTGCCAGGAATCGCCGACCGCATCCCTGCCGCCCATGTTCCCGATTCCGGATCCGCCGTAGATCTCGGCGTCGGAATTCAATCGCTCCTGCCAGAATCCGTCCCAGGGAACCCCCACGCGGTAACCGTGGCGGGGAACGGGGGTGTAGTTGAACACGAACAACACCGGAGGCTGGGAGGGGTCTGCCGAACGGCGCAGGAAGCTGGTCACGGAATGCTCGCTGTCGGAGCAGTCCACCCACTCGAATCCCTTGCCCGCGCAGTCCTGGTCGTGCATGGCGGGCAGTTGGCGGTAGAGGGTGTTCAGATCGCCCACCCAACGGCGCAGGCCCTCGTGCGTGGGGAAATCCAACAGGTGCCAGTCCAGGGAGCGCGCCTCGCTCCACTCGCGCCACTGCCCGAATTCACCGCCCATGAACAGGAGCTTTTTCCCAGGATTGCCCCACTGGTTGCCGTACAGCAGACGCAGGTTGGCCATCTTCTGCCACCAGTCGCCGGGCATCTTCCCGATCAGGCTGCCCTTCATGTGCACGACCTCGTCGTGGGACAACGGGAGCACGAAGTTCTCCGACCATACATAGAGCATGCGGAAGGTGAGGTGGTCGTGGTGCCACTTGCGGTGGATGGAATCCTTGCTCATGTAGGCGAGGGTGTCGTGCATCCACCCCATGTCCCACTTGAAGGTGAAGCCCAATCCCCCCACGTAGGTGGGGCGGCTCACTCCCGGCCAGGCGGTGCTTTCCTCGGCCAGCGTGAAGGTTCCGGGGAAGAGCGCGTGGATACGGGCGTTGAGCTTGCGCAAGAATTCGATGGCCTCGATATTCTCGCGTCCGCCGTGCTGGTTGGCCACCCACTCGCCGTCCTTGCGCGAATAGTCCAGGTACAGCATGGAAGCCACCGCGTCCACCCGCAGACCGTCGATGTGGTAGGCTTCCATCCAGAAGAGCGCCGAGGCCATCAGGAAGTTGGCCACCTCGTTGCGCCCGAAGTTGAAGATCAGAGTGCTCCAGTCGCGGTGCTCGCCCTGGCGGGGGTCGGCGTGCTCGTACAGGTGCGTGCCATCGAAGAACGCCAGCCCCGGGAAGTCCTTGGGGAAGTGCGCCGGGACCCAATCGAGGATCACGCCCACACCCTGCTGGTGCAGATAGTCCACGAAGTATTGGAAATCTTCCGGCGAACCGAACCGGCTGGTGGGAGCGAAATATCCCGTGGCCTGGTAGCCCCACGAACCGTCGAAGGGATGCTCGGTGATGGGCAGAAGCTCCACATGGGTGAAGCCGGTCTCCTTCAGGTACTTGGCGAGCTTGGGAGCGATCTCCCGGTAGTTCAGGAAGCGGTGACCTTCTTCCGGGACCCGCGCCCACGACCCCAGGTGGACCTCGTAGATGGAGATGGGATGCCGCAGGGGATCGATGGACCTGCGCGCTTCCATCCAGACCTGGTCGTTCCACTGGAAGTCAAGGCTGCAGATGCGCGAGGCGGTGCCGGGCCGAACCTCGGCGGAAAACGCGTACGGGTCGGACTTTTCCACCCAGTAGTCGTTCACCTCGCTCACCAGATGGTACTTGTATGCCTGCCCCACCTGGGCACCTTCCACAAAACACTGCCAGACCCCGCCCTCCTGGCGTTCCATCAGGTGGGCGTCCGGGTGCCAGTCGTTGAAATCGCCGATCACCGCGATGCGACGGGCGTTGGGAGCCCACACCGCGAAGGCCACGCCGGAACGCCCCTGGTACGAGCAGGGATGGGCGCCGAGCTTCTCCCAGATCCGTTCGTGATTTCCCTCGCCATGCAAGTGGATGTCGAGGCTACCTAGAACCGGATATTGGAGTTCGCTCACCCATGGTCTCCTTGGAAGTCAGGCATCGGACAATCCCCGACACCTGTTGGCTTCCATGGTAGCATTGGCGAAGAGGGTTCTCAACCATGGCGGGGGAAAAAGCGCTCACCAAGGGAAAGACTCCATCGAATCCCCGGGCAAAGCATGAAAAGGGATTGGATCCATCATGCAGGAAGGGAGCCATCCTTAGGAATCGGCATGCACACCCTCTCCGGATCGGCAGTACAGGGCTCAGGATCGCGAAGCGTGCTTCAGGACCTTGGCGATCTCCGCGCCGCACTTGCCGTTGTGGAACACCAGAGACGGATTCTGGCAAGTGGCTTCCTCGCCCGCGGGAGTCATCAGGGCGCCTCCGGCCTCGCTCAGGATGGCCCAGCCGGCGAGGACGTCCCATTCGTGGAACTGGTCGATCAGAAACGCATCGATCCTGCCTTCGGCCAGCATGCAGAGGTCATGGACCGCCGCCCCGCTGATGCGCCAGCGCATCACCTTTTCCAGGAGCGGCAGGTGCGCCTTGAGGATCTTTCTCTGGTAGAGGGCCGGGGACTCCGTACGGCAGATGTCGGTTTCGTGGACAAGGAATCGGTCCAGCCGGTCGGTGGAGCTCACCTGCAGATGGCGCCCGTCGCAGAAGGCCCCGCCTCCACGGGTGGCCCAATAGGTTTTCCCCAAGGCGGGAAACCGGATGACCCCCAACTCCGGATGGCCGTCGGGCCCGCGCAACCCAATGGACACCCCGTATTCGGAGTGTCCTCGGGAGTAGTTCACCGTCCCGTCGATGGGATCGACCACCCAGACCAGCCCCGAGGTCCCCGGGATGTCCGTGCCTTCCTCGCCCAGAAAGCCGTCTTCCGGGAATTTTTCCAGCAAAGCCGAGCGAATCAGGGCCTCGGCGGCCTCGTCGGCTTCCGTCACCAGGTCCAGATGGCCTTTTTCCTTCACGAAAAAGCCTTCCTTCTGGAACTTGAGGACTTCCTCCCCGGCCTCGAGGGCGATTTCCATGGCCGCGGACAGGTGGGCATCCAACAAAATGGGATTTCTGGACGACATGGCCGTAACCTACCCCTTTGCCGACGAATTGGCTGACCGATCCCTCCATTTGTGTCCAAAGCCTGGCGGCGGGTTGGCTGGTTCGGGATTGGGGATGTATGTTACCAGTAAAGCTTGATACCAATTCTCAACTTGAACCCAAGGAGCCAAACCATGCCACATACCGTTCCCGCCCTCCCCTACGCCCCCAACGCATTGGCCCCGATCATCTCCGAGGAGACGATCACCTACCACTACGGCAAGCACCACGCTGCCTACGCCACCAATCTCAATGGCCTCCTGGAAGGGACCGGCCTGGAAAACCTGACCCTGGACCAGCTTCTTGCCGCCCAGGACAAGTGGCCGGAAGCCAAGAAGGCGGGTATCTACAACAACGCCGCCCAGGTCTGGAACCACACCTTCTACTGGGAATCCCTGGTTCCCGGAGGCTCCAAGCCGTCGGCCGAGCTTTCCGCGGCCATCGACAAGGCCTTCGGATCCTTCGAGGAGTTCAAGAAGAAGTTCGTGGCCGACTCCGTGGGCAATTTCGGATCCGCCTGGACCTGGCTGGTGAAGAAGGCGGATGGCTCCTTGGCCATCGAGAAGACCTCCAACGCCCAGATCGCCTCCACCGGCAAACCTTTGTTGGTGATCGATGTTTGGGAACACGCCTACTACATCGACTACCGCAACCTGCGCCAGAAGTACGCCGAAAGCCTGTTCGAGATCTGGAACTGGGCCAAGGCCTCAGAACGCTTCAAGGGCTGATCAGAGGATTCCCCTTCCTGGGGCGCTCCCGACATCCAACGCCATCGTTCCTTCACCGGGAACGGTGGCGTTTTTGTTTCCATGGATGGCATCTTTGATCCATGAATCATCTGCGAAGCCCCGTCTACCGATTCTGCCTGTTGTTGTTCTGCCTTTCGGTGACCGCCATCGCCTTCCAGCAATGGCAGCAAGTGAAACGATCTTCCTCCTCAGCTTCGCATCGGTCTTCGCCAAGGACCGACACGGAGCGGGCTGCGGATCGATCGGATCGCAGGCCATCCCAATCCCCAGCGGAACGCAAGGGAATGACCTGGGGCCTGCGTTACCGCGACACCGCTCTGGGGATCGACTTCCTGGGATGCTGGGCATACGGACGCGATGGATCCGCGATCGGCTGCAACGCCTACGAAGGTGACACCCCCTGTTCGCGCGCGCTGCCCATCCTGTGCGTGAAGGTGGACGGTTCCCCGCGCCCCGCCTACGACATCCGGTATCCCGCCAAGGACAACCAGGCCTACTACGGAGGCTGGCTGGAAGGGTCGGCGGCACTCAGTCGGCCAGTGGAGGGAACGACCCTGCGATCGTGGAAGAACGCGGACAAGATCTGCAAAGAGTCCCTCGGCGCAGGCTGGCGGATGGCCGAGCACCATGACGGCTGGTACATCAACGGCATGAGTTCCCGCCAGTACCACCACGGATTCTGGACGGAAGCGATGAAGGACCGGGGTGGGTGGAATTTCTACGCCTACACCGCGGGCCTCCCCGTGGCGGAAAGGTTCTGGGTGGCCATCGACGACCAGAAGGCCCACTGCTGGGACTGAGCCCGTGGCAGAAGGCCGGAGATCCATCCCCGACAACCCGACGAGGATGATTCCACCCCCTCGAAGTCACTAGATTGCTCCTCTACGATGACCGACCCAACGACCTGGCTGGATCCGCTCCCCGAACAGTGCGATTTCCTGGTCGTGGGCGCCGGCCCCGCGGGTCTGGTGGCCGCCATCCATCTGGC
>DAOPYN010000029.1:0-51331 GCA_035352895.1 Fibrobacteria bacterium
CGGCCCGGCCTGTGGACGGACCGCGGACGCAGGACGCGGTCGCGGTACCACGCTTCCGAAGCGGCCACCAGCACTGGCTGGGCCTCACCCGCCGGGCACAGCCGTTCCAGGAACACCCCGCCTTCCCGCGAAACGGTCCTCGCCGTCTCGGCGCGGCCGCAGCGCACGCACCAGGCCAGGGTGTTGCCCAGGATGGTCTCGGAGGTCATGTCAGAATCCGCCGTCCACCGCGATGTCCTGGCCGTTCACGTACGAGGACCGGTCGGAAAGCAGGAAGCACACGACCTCGGCGATCTCCAGGGCGGTGCCCGGTCGCCCTGCCGCGCAGTGGGCCAGAAACGCCTTGCGGTGGTCTTCGGGAATCCCGCGGGCGATGCCGCCGTCCACCATGCCCGGCACCACGTTGTTCACCCGGATGGAAAATCGCTTGAGCTCCGAGGCCAAGGCCTTGGCCATCCCGGACAGTCCCGCCTTGGTCATGGCGTACGTGACCGGCACGTCCAACAGCTTGTGCCCCGCGATGGAACCCATCAGGACCACCGAACCGCCTCCCGTGCGGATCATGTGGCGCACCGCCGCGCGCGTCACCCGCAGCGGCCCCTTCAGGTTCACGTCCACGGCGAGGTCGATGTCCTCCTCCTCGAGGAGCGGAAGGGGAAGCACCTGGCTCATCCCGGCGTTGTTCACCACGCAGTCCAGACCGCCGAACGCGGCCACCGCGGCGTTCACCGCCCGTTCCACCGCCGCGGCGTCCCGCACGTCCGCCTCCAGCGACAGGCTTCCCTCCAGGGACGCGGCCAGGGCCGACGCCTTCTCGGCGTTGCGGGTCCAGGTGAAGGCCACGCGCCCTCCCAGTTCCGTGGCGCGGCGGCAGATCGCCTCGCCCAGATGTCCCGTGCCGCCCGTGACCAGGATCCGTTTTCCGGCGAGGTCGTTCATGGCGCGGCCGCCACGCGCTGGCGGACCACCTCGGCGAGATCCTCCACCGTCACCAGTCCGAAGAGTTCGGCCCGGCCCATGCCGGGACGGATCTTGTCCGCATAGCGCGGAAGCATGGATTTGAGCTCGTCCACCTTGGCGGGATCCAGCACGCCCTCCAGGAAGAGCTCCTCCGTCTTCAGTTCGCGCCCCTCCAGGTAGACGGTCTTGGTGGACAGTTTCACACCGAACTCCTTCTCCACCATGTAGACGATCTCCACGAAGTCCAGGCTGTCGGCGCCCAGATCGGCCACCAGGGAAGCTCCCGGAGGGACCTCGTCAAGCGAATCCAGCGAGAAGACGGGCAGAAGAAGTTCGCGGAATCGCGTGAGATGGTCCATGTCAGGGCTCTCCGTTGGAGGGTTGGTCGGCGGCGGCGGGAACGCCGACGGCCACGAAGGCCGCCAGTTCCCGTCCACGGGGGAGTTGGAGGATGCGTTCCAGATCCTCGCGCGCCAGGAGCGGCCCCGTCATGGGACAGGCCGCCAGGCCCATCGCGGTGGCAGCCAGGCACAGGGCCATGGTGGCGTTGGATATGGACTTCAGGTGGTTCTCGCGATCGAACCGGTCCGCCCAGGGGTGGGATTCCTCCAGCATGGCGGAAAGCCCCGGCGAAGGCCGGAATACGGTGGCGAAGACCACGGGCGCACCGCGGAAGGACGAGAAATTGCGGCTGTACGCGTCCCAATCAGAACGCAGGTCGGCGCGGATCCGGCCGGCCCATTCCGAGGCGGCGCGGTCCACGGCCTGGGCGGCCTCCTCGATGCGCAGCGGGTCCACCACCGCCACCACGTCCCAGCCCTTGCGGGAGGACGCGTAGGGGATGGACTTGGCGCACTCCAGGAGGACCTCGACCTGTCCGGCTTCCAGCGGCACGGGCAGGAAATCGCGGCTGCTCCTGCGCGCGCGGCACAAGGAAAGGAAATCCTCTCCGGTCATCCGACCCCCCTCTGGAACCCGCCATCCACGGACAGAACCTGTCCATGCACGAACGACGCGTCCTCCGAGCAGATCCAATGCACCGCCTTGGCGATGTCGTCGGGCGTGCCCAGCCTCCCGCAGGCCAGGGAAGCGCGGACCTCGTCGGGAGCCTGGCTCAACAGTCCCCGCAGGCTTCCCGCGTCCACCGGCCCCGGGGCCACGGCGTTCACGCGCACGCCTCGGGAAGCGACCTCGGCGGCCAGGGCGCGCACGAACCCTTCCTGGAACGCCTTGGTCCCGGCGTACACGCTCTGCCCCCGCTCGGCGCGGCGCGCCACCACGGAGGAGATGGCCACCAGGCACCCCTTCCGGGCGCGCATCATGGGCCGCACCAGGGCGCGGCACAGCTTCACCCAGGCCAGCACGTTCACGGAGAGCATCTCGTCGATGCGCTCGTCGGAGAGCTCGGCCAGCAGGTCCGCCCCCACCACGGAGGCGGCGTGGACCACGGTGAGCGCGCCTTCCACGGATAAACAGAATTCGTCGACGGCCCGGGCGTCCCGCAGGTCGCACGAAACGACCCGGGCGCGATCGGAGAGGTCGTCCAGATTCCGCACGTTGCGGTGCCCCTGCAGCACCAGGGGGCGTCCATCGCTCAGGAAGCGCTCGGCAATGGCCCGCCCGATGGCGCTCGTCGCGCCCGTGACCACCACCGTGGAGGGATCGATCATTCCCACCTCCGCAGCAGCAGCGCCGCGTTCTGGCCACCGAAGGCGGCGTTGAGCTTCAGCACGTGGCGGATGTCCATACGCAAGGGCTCGCCCATCACCACGCGCAGCCCCAGCGAGGGATCCGGTCGTTGGCAGTTGACCGTGGGCAGCACCACCTGCTCGCGCAGGCACAGCGCGGCGGCCAGCGTCTCCACCGCCCCGCAGGCTCCCACCAGATGGCCCACCTGCCCCTTGAGGGAGTAGACGGGAACGTCCTTGGCCCGCGCCCCGAAGATCCTGCGCATGGCGTTGGCCTCGGCGGGCTCGTTCTTGGGGGTTCCCGTCCCGTGCAGGTGGACGCAATCCACATCCTCCGGACGGATTCCGGCATCCTCCAGGGCATCCAGGGCGCACCTCGCCAGCTGGGTTCCTTCCGGATCCGGATCGGTCACCATGTGGGCGTCCAGACTGGACCCGTAGCCGACGATCTCGGCGAGGATCTCGGATGGTTCGGCGGTCCGCTCCGACTGGACCACGGTCAGGCCCGATCCTTCGCCCAGGACGATTCCGCAACGGTCGGCATCGAAGGGCTTGCAGGCCCGGGCCGGATCGCCCTTCCACTCCGAAAGCGCCCCCAGATGGTGGAAGCCCATGTAGTGCAGCGGCGAAAGCATGGAATCGGCGCCACCGGAAAGGACAGCCAGGCCGGGATCGGCCCGCACATGCCGGAAGGCCGCTCCCAACGCCTGGGTGGCGCCCACGCAGGCGGAAACGTTCACGCTGCGCAGCCCGAGCACCCCGAACTCCTGGCAGATCCTGTCCACGGCGATCCGGTAGCGTCCCTGGTAGACCCTCCAGTCGGGATCCGGATCGCCGGTGTAGCCGGCGAGATCGAAATGCTCGATGCCTCCTCCCAGGATGGCCCAGCGTCCGGAAGACGGCACCTTCCGCCACCCCGAATGCCCGGAGAGCAGCTCCCGTGCGGCCATTTCCAGGAAGATGGACTTGCGGTCGGTCGCATCGTCGCTGGGGATCACCTTCCCGCCCCGGCGCGCCTCGGCGGCATGGTGGACCGGAAGCCGGCTTCCATCGAACACCGAAAGATCCGCGCTGCCAGGGATCCCCTCCATCACGCCTTGACGGAATTCGTCCCAGCCGGACCCGATGGGCGAGACCACCCCCGTGCCGCACAGGAACACCCGCGGACTCACGGCACCACCTCCCGGGAGGCTTCCGGATCCGCTCCGCCCAGGGAGCGGAGGATCTCCAGGATGTCGCCCCGTCGCGACAGGTCCAGCTCGTCGCGCCGCGCCAGCGCCGCGACGCAATCGATGCCGCCGTCGGCGCGGCAGCGGGTGGCACCCAGGATCATCTCCCCTTCCCACCGGCTCGCGGCCGCGCACACCAGCAGGCCTTCGTCCAGGCCGTGGGTCACGGAATTTTCACCGACCAGGCCCAGCTCCATGGAGGCCAGGCACAACGGCATGTTGTACAGCACCTTGAACTGGGTGAGCGGACTCACCGAATGCATGCCTTCCAGCGCGAACCGTTCCGCGCTCCAGATCCCCCGGGAATCCCGGCTGTGCTCGCGGATGGATTCCAGTCCGTAGTCCTGGAATTCCAGGTCGCCCAGCGCCCAGTGGATGGGGGTCCGCGCCTCCACCGCCCGACCGTCCAGGAGCCTCGCCACCACCACCAGGGCGCCCGCCGAACGGCGATCGTAGTACTTGGCCCACTTCCTCTGGCGGAGGTATTCCTTCAGCGGGATGGGCTCCTGGGCCTGCCAGGATTCAAACCGCGCCGTCGCCATCGTCCAGAAATCGCGTGCGTCGGGTGCACATGCGGTAGAGTTCCTCGCGGTTGGCGCGGAGCGTTCCGTCGCCCAGCTTCACGAAGGTGAAGGTGAGTTCGGCGCTCGCGCTGGTCTCGCCGTCGATCTCGGCGCGGGTGCGCGCCACCCCGAATTCTTCCGAAAAGCTCAGGATGTCGGCGCGATAGATCATCCGATCGCCCGGTTCCGCCGGCTTGGACCACTTCACGCGGTTTGCCATGGCCAGGATGCAATGGCGCGGCTCCTGCCCCTGGTGGAGCATGGTCATCTCGAAGAACGAACCGGCCAACTGGGCCATGCCCTCCAGCACCAGGGTGCCGGGAAAGATGGGATGCCCGGGAAAGTGTTCGCCGAACACGTCGTCCGAGAGGCTGACGCACTTCACGCCCACGATGTGGTGCCCGTGACGGATCTCCTCGATGCGGTCGATGAGGTGGAAACGCACCCGCGCAAGGTTAGAAATCCTGGCGTCGGAAACCGATCCTCCCGATCAACGGACGCCGATGCGCACGATCTCCTCCAGGCGTCGCCCGGAATCCGTCCGGATCGAGACCTTGAAGAGATAGACTCCGGCCGCCACGGGCATGCCAGCGTCGCTGCGGAGATCCCAGGCCATGGGAAGGGAGCGTCGTCCATTTCCCGAGGGTGCGAGAAGTCGCCACTGCGACTCCGTGATCTCCCCCGACCAGGCGCACACGGGCGTTCCGGCATTGTCGAAAATGGCGACATCCACGCGGCCCGCACCGGGCATCAGCACGTCCAGCACCGCCTGCGCTCGCCGTGCGTCGGCCTCCGGCACCAGACCTGTCCTTCCCAGGCCGACTTGCGTACGGTCCATGAGCGGCTGGCGGACCTTGGCATGGACGGTCGGATCCCCTTTCGGGCGCGACCACCGGGTTCCAAGCCCTGACGTGGGGGCGATCTGGAATTTGGACCCCTGGAATTCGATCACATAGTTGCCCTTGCCATCCAAGCTGCCCTGCCGGATGGGATAGATTCCCGGATCCTCGCCCATATCCCTCGCGAGGCTGCCCTCCAGCATGTCGCCCGGAAGCAATCCAGAGGCGGAATAGGTCAGGGCGGGATCCGGCGCCCCTACCGGCTTGGTGACGGAATCCGCGACCACCAAAATCCGCCGTGGCTCGATGGTGAATCCCTCGGGCAGCAAGACCACTTCGTGGTCGGGAGATGCGCTCAGGCTCCCTTTCTGGAGCGTATAGGTCCCCGCCGCCTCCCCCGAATCCCGGGAAATGCTACCCGTGAGGACATCCGCTGCCCCGCAGTTGGTGCAGGTGTAGGTCAGGACGGGATCGGGATCGCCGAAGGTCTTGGATTGCTTCTTGCCTTGCACCATGATCCGCTTCGGCTGCACCGACAAGGTGCGCTCGACAGGGGCGGATTCAAGCCACAGGGAATCGGGAGGATAGGTGACGCTCAAGGTGGTGGTGCCCGCGTGCTTGATCAGGATCCGGCCTTCCTTGAATTCGGCCACTTGGGTATTGGACGAGGCGAAGACGGGAATCCGGCCCGGCTGGAGAACCAATCCGGCTTCGATGTCGCCATCGCCCCAGTCGACCTTGGCCGGCGCCGTGAAGGAAAGACTTGGCTTGAGCCGCCCCAGAGCGGCGAACCCGCAGACGTCGGAGGCGACGACATCCATGGAACCGCCCACCAGGCTGTCCGGAGGCGGAAGGTTCCCTCCGAAATCACCCCAGGTGACGACGCTACCATCCTGCTTGATGGCCACGCCGTAGTCGCCGTCCACGGCCACGTGGACCACGCCGCTGGACAGCTTGGATTTGGGGAGAACGGCCCAACCGCCCCGCTTCATGGTTCCGCTCCACTCCATGGCCTTGCCGTTTTTGTCCACCACCAGGAAATAATCCCAACCGGCGGCGATGCTTCGGATGCTCGTCTTCAGGGAATCCGGCATGCGGGTCAGACCGGAATCCCGGTTCCAGCTCACCAGGGAGCCGTCGGCGTGCAGGAAGCCGATCTGGGCGCGGGAGTCGTCTCCCACACAGGAAACGTCCATGGCCGTCACCCCGGCGCCCACCACCGAAGGGGTCTGCCACGCCGTACGGGTGGCGTTGTCGATCCCGAAGGTGGTGCCATCGGAGCGAAGCGCGATGGAGTAGTTCTGCAGGATCAGCAGGTCGACGATGTCCCGGTTCAGGGAATCGGGAACGAGCCCACCCGCTCCCGATGGGTAGGATTCCCGATGCTCTCCGTAATCCACAACCGATCCGTCCTTGCGGATGGCCACCAGGGAATTGCCGCCGCAAGTGACGCGGACCTTGACCAAACCCGGCATCCCGACGGATTCGAGTCCCGGGAAGTACGACTTCGCGCTGGCCACGAACATGCGCCCGCCTTGTCTGACCCCGGCGAGGGTCCCCATCTGTGCGGAGACCTGCACCACGTCGTTGCGGAGGGAATCGGGCAGCTGGAACTTCTGGCTCGCGTTGGGCGGATCCCATCCTCCCCAGATCGTCAATTTCCGAGGCCGATTCGCCACCCACACCAGCTGACTCACATCGGCGGCCGGATCGAATTGCGCGTTCCCGGACTGGCTGGCGGTCAAGCGGACCCAACCCGCCTTCTTGGCCCGCAGCCGCCCATCCACCACCTCCACCACCGAGGTGTCGGAACTGGAAAGGGTCACGGCCAGAAGCGAAGTCGCCGCGACGCCGGGCGAGACTTCCTCGCCTTGGACCGTCAGGATGGGGAGGGAATCGAACCGGATGGACTGCGGTTGTCCGGCGTTGGCAGGCGCGACCATCGCGGCCAGGGCGGCGGCGAAGAGGGCGGTTCCGATCGGAAGGTTCTTCCATGCTTCCAGAAACGGGTGTCTGTCCATGCGAAACTCCTTTTTCCTCGAGCGGACCTTGCGGTCCGAACTGGCCCGACTCATCATCCAGAAAGGAATCTGATTGAAAATCGGGCAAGTCCCAAGGTTATTTTTCGCATAAGGACAGCAGCGAAGTCAATTAGAAACGGTCAAATTCTGCCAAAATTTTGCTTTTGACAGGATCCGATCCGCACTCTTCTGGATCGACGAAATCCGGCTTGGCGGTTCAGCGCCCCCAGTCGGAAAGCGCCAGCCCGTCCACGGAAAGCCGCGAGATCTCCAAAAGGCCCTCGCGCTGGATCTGGAACACGAGCTCCCGGATGAATCGGCGTTGGCCGGCGAAGTCGGGTTCCTGCCCCTTGAACGAGGAAATGGGCAGGACGACATCCGTCCACTCGGGGGTCACCGACATGTTCCGTTGCCAGACCACCAGCTCCCCTCCCACCCGCTCGGCCAACCGGACGCTCCAGACTCCCGAACCCCGCACCCTCACCCGGATGGCGCGGGCTCGGGAAAAGTCCGGCAGCACGCTGGTGTTGGACCCGAAGTTGAGGCCCACGTTGGCCCAGGAGCCCGCCACCAGGGCGGAATCCGGACGGACCGAAATCCGTCGGTCGGATCCGCTTCCCGTGATGGACTGCCAAGCTCCGTCCACCCCGAAGACGTCCTTGACGGGAGCCTCGGAGCTCACCCACCAGTAACCGCCGTTGCCGAACTGGCCATCGAGGGCCCAGATCGAGTTGCTGTCGGCGAAGTCGTCCAGAAGAAGGGTGGACGTGTCCAACTGGAGCCCGGACGCCACCGTGGCCTCCCGCCCCACATCCACGCGTCCCAAGCTCGCGATCCGGGGCTGGGCATCGCCCTGGCCCACCAGGGACCACTGGCCCTGGGGAATGGAATCGAACTTGAACCGCCCGTTTTCGTCGGTGCGGACCGTGCGCGTGGATCCCCACAACCGCACCACCACACCCGCCTTCTGCACGGAATCGATGGTTCCTTCCAGGGAGGACAGGGGAGCCAAGCGCAAGGACCGTTCGCCGGGAGCGTCCACGTTCAGGCGCCCCCCCACTTTCTGGTCCATCGCCTCCACCCAATACCCCTCGTCCGACCGCACCGAGAACCGCACTTGACCGGAAGCGTCCGTCAGGGCACTGTCCAAGACCACGGGCTTGCCGTCCGACCATCTCTGGGCCCAGGAATCCCGCGCCAGAAGCCGCACCCGCATGCCCTGCGCTGGGTCTGTCCCCTCGCCGCTGGACACGGTGACCTTCAGGTCGACGCCGTTGGGGATCTCGATCCCTCCGCCGCCCACCTCGCCTTGGCCGCACCCTGCGACCCCCATCGCCATCCCCAGGACACCCGCCCACCGCTGGAACAAGCGTCCCCCGATCACCTTCATCGCCGCCCCCCCACGGGGAACAAGGATAGGTTCAACATGCAGACTCGATCAGGGTTGCGTTCCTGACGGGCCAGGGTCAATGCCTCCTTCCGGAACAAGGCCAGTCGTTCCTTGAGCTCGCGGAAGGAATCCTCGCCGATGCTCAAGGTGAGGTGCGACACGTCCCGCTCCCCCGCAGGAACCTCTTCCATGGCGCTTTCCGCCAGGGAGATGGCATGGCGCTGGAACTCCCGGACGGCTACGGATTTCCAGCCCTCCCCGAAGGTCACCACCACGTCGGTGGGCTTCCAGATCCCCTGGGCGTCCCTGGCCACCAACCCGATCTCCTCCAGGAGAGCCACGGACTCCTTGGCCTGCTGGGCGGTGATGGCCGGCCGGAGCGAAGACGCCAATCGCTCCCAGTCGTCGGAAACCTCGATGATCCGCAGGAGTTCGTGGACCACGGGATGGTACCAGGCAGAACACAGCGCGTACTGGGAGGAAACCAACTTGCGATCCGCCACCCGCATGCAGGCCACCATGCGATCCAGGTGCATCTTGCGGTCCCGGTGCGTCAGAGCCTGGGTGAACCGGACCAGATGCCCGAAAAAGACCGCTTCGCGCCCTTCCAACTCGAAGGCCTGGGCGAACAGCGGGATCTTCTCCTCGGGGATGTTCTTTCCCCCCTGCAGGACCAGGGAAACATGGCCTTTGGATTTCAGGCCCACCTTTTCGCCCAGGTGCTCCAGGGTGAAGTGGCGCTTGCGCAGCTTCATGGCCTTCTGCGCCTCCCGCAAGTAGCGTCGGGCGTCGAAATAGGCGAAGACGTTGGGAAGATCCGTCATGTCTTCATGTTACCTCGGGATCCCCCGCTCCGAAAGCCCCCGAGCGCAACGCCAAGAAAACCAGATCAGTGCCAATCCCGGGGCGAGACCCCGTACAGGCGGACATCGTCGAGGGAAATGTCCTCGCCGAACCCGCTGGATTCGAATTTGATGGACAGGGCGGCGGCTTCGGAAAATTTGTCCCCGAACGTCACGCGCCAAGCGGAAGGAGCCCATGGCTTGACCACGAACCGCTTCCAGGATCCCGTGTCGTTGACGGACATGGAATCCAACATGAGCGGCTTCCAGGCTGGAATCGTGGTGGACAGATACACGCTCACCCCTCCCCGGCCTTTCACCCAGAGCTCCATGGAATCCAATCCGAGAAGGTTCCGCGGCCCGTGGAGGTCGGCGTGGAGGAACGCCACCCCGGGATATCCTCCGAGGAAGGCCACTCGAATGGCGTTGCCCTCGTGTCCTTTGGCGAGGGTATCGGCCTTGCCATCCAGAAGCGCCGCTTTCACATCCAGATACCACCGGGCATCCGGCCAAGGCAGTCCCAACTGCATTCCCTGCTCGAAATCCGACAGGAGGATCGTGGGGGTGCGGGTCTTGCCAAGCTCCAGGGTTTCCAGAGGCTTGACCTGGACAAGCGTCTCGGCGATCATGGACTCGTCGTCCTGGCGGGTGACGCGCAAAGTGATGGAGGAGTCGGAAGGGGAAAGGTCCTGGAGATGGAAATTCCCGGCGGTATCGGTGGTGTCCACGCGATCCACTCCCACCAGCCGCACCAGGGCGGAACGGCATCCCCAGGGAAGGTCGACCTTCCCCCGGATGCCTCCGAAGGGGCGCAGGACAAACGAAGGAGGCTCGCCCCCCGCGACGAATCGGGAGGGGAACGGCATCAGGAGACCTTTCCGATCGCCGCGGATCTCCATCCACCAATCGCCGGCGGGCGCGGAGGGGAAGACCACTTTTCCCGTGCTGTCCGAGACCAGATCGGCAAACGCCGTCGAGGGAGAATCCGATGCCACGAAACCCGTGGGACGCAGACGGACGCTGGCACCTGCAACGGGGTTGCCGTCGGAATCGAGCACCCGCGCCGCCAACTCCTCGGACGTTTCGCTGCCGGCGGGCTTGCCGGCGACCAATCGTTCGTCGCCTCCGCAGGAAAACAGAAAGGAGGCCCCGACAATCAGCAGTCCACTGGAAACCCAGAGCGGGGTTTTCACGAGTGTTCTCCCGGAAGTGCCAGGGGGAAGATCTGGAGGTTCAGCTGGTAGACGCTGTCCGGATCCACCTGGGCCGAGGCCCAACGCATGACCTGCGACCGGAACTGGCGGGAAATTTCCTTGAGAGCGGGAAGCTCGGCGTGGGGGATGGTCAGACTCAAGGTGGAAATGGCCCGGTCTTCCTTCTTGTGGCGCTCGAGCGATTCCAGCCCAAGTTGCAGCGCTTGGCGTTGGAACTCGCGGGCGGCCAGGTCCTTCCACTTGTCGCCGGTGGAGATGAAGTCGTCCTTCAGCTCCCAGACTCCGTCTTCTTCCCGCTTGCGGATCATGCCCAGCTCTTCCAGGAGAAGCACCGACTCGCGCACATCCTGGACGCTGACCGCTGGGGTCAGTCGCTCGGCAAGCCGGGCCCAATCGTCCCGGAAATCCTCCAACGCCAGAAGCAGACGCACCGCGGTGTGCTTCCAGGAAAGCCAGAAGCGATACTGCTCCCGAGCCAGATCGTGGATTTGGAGATCGCGCAAGGCCATCAACTTCTGGAACCGTTCCCGGATCGCCCGCTCGCCGCGAGCCTTGGTGAAGAGAACAAGTTCGTAAAAATAGGCGGCTTGGCGGGAATCCATCCCCACCACCTTCTGGATGGCCGGGATGGAATCTTCCGAAAGGTGGCGCGCGCCCTGGAAGACCTTGACCAGATACCCAGGATCCACGCCCACCTTCTGGCCCAGGTACCGGTACGACAAAAAGGATTGGGTCTTCTTGGACTCTTCGAACCACTCCCTCAGGAAGGTGCGGTAATCGGTATGCTGGAAGATGTCGGGCACACATCCAGTTTATTCTCACAAATCCGATCGCGGTGCACAAAGACGCCCGAATCCGTTGGCGTCCCCGTCAACAGCGTTGCCCGAACTCCAATACGATGCCGCAGGGCTCCACTTCCAGGAGCAATCGGGAGCGGAATCCCAAAGGCACCCGCTCGGCGAACAATTCCGCCAAGGCGACTCCGAACGCATCCACCAATCCCAGCCGTTCCCAGGTATCCGGGGCGCAGGTGGTGTCGCGCAGACGCAGATGGATGGTCTCGAGCGGAAAGGCGACGCCTCCGACCCGGACATGTCCAGTCCGCGCTTCCACCGATTGGATGGACTCCACCAAGGCGAGCTTGGACTGGCCCGGGTCCCACAGCCAGAGCTTCAGGAGATCCCGCAACCGTCCCACATCCACGATCCCCTGGAAATGGGCCGCCGCCAAGGGAAGGAGCCTCGCGACCTCCGGGAGATGCTCCGCGGGCATCAACCGCATCCCGGGCCGGGAAAGTCCCATGACACCGACGCCTCTTGGCAACGACTTGGCCCGGAGGTCCCGTACGGTGCCCGTCCGGTAGGGCCGGTTCCCATCGCAATACTGCGCGGTCACCGTGAGGAAGGTATCCTGGAGCGGATGATCCGGCCGTCGATGGGCGATGAAAAGGAAGACGTGGCTTTGGCCTGCACGATCCATTCCCCTCCGGGTTCGGAAGAATCTTCCCTCGCCTGTGCCGTGCCGGAACAGGTCGTGGCGCTGGTAGCGCACCCGAGTGGGAACGGGCTGGTTCTCGAGCCCGTCCACGGTGATCACCCGCAGGATCTCGCGGTCCCCGCCTCCCTCCGGTCGCAGGACGATTTCGCTTCTGGTGTGATCGCAATGGAAGGTGCAGTGCCCCTCTCCGAAGCGATTGATCGCGATCGCCGCGTGGAAGCGGAAATTCGCCGCCTGCACCGCCTTGGCCAGAAAGCGCGGCATCGATTCCGCCAGATGGAATCGCAGGGAGAGCGGCGACCGGAAAGGGAAACCGTCCAGACCTTCCAGTTCCAAGAACCTCGATTGTTCGTCGGCGCAGAGGAAATCCCGCATCATCGCGAAGGGATGGCTGGTGGATCCCCGGGAGCAGTACCCCGGGAAAACGGCGGGCCGGAACCGGACC
Organism: Fibrobacteria bacterium; assembly: GCA_035352895.1. Classification (GTDB taxonomy): domain Bacteria; phylum Fibrobacterota; class Fibrobacteria; order UBA5070; family UBA5070; genus UBA5070. The sequence continues at coordinate 12,689 of DAOPYN010000029.1, forward strand.
TGGTCGAGAAGCTTCCACGATCCATCGTCGTCGAGCATTTCCACGCGCACCAACCGCCGCAGCAGCGCAAACCGCAAGGCCCACGCCACCGATGCGTCCCCATGGAGGTAGAGTCTCAAGGAGTCCGGCCAACGGGGCGGCGTCGAGGGGCTGAACCATTCCATCGTCCATTCCAGGACACTCCTGGAGGGGTCCGGGTTCCGCACCTGCACCGACCGCAGGACCAGGGGATGGACGTGGTGGTCGGCCAACAGGGACCAGCGGATGGGTTCGCGAACCGCCCCCGATTCCAGCGCAATCCCCTGCTCGATGCGCGCCGACCCGGTCAGCGATCGCCTGGGCAGGAATTCCACCGTCATCAACGCGGGAATCGGCTCGTCCAGGTCGGCACCCACCAGTTCCAGGAAGAGCGGTTCCAGACCATCACCCATCGCTTCGAACGACTCCCTGGCCCGCGAAGTCAAGAAGATGAACGACTCCACGAGGCGTTCCACGTACGGATCGCGATCGTCCACGTTCTCCGAATCCAGGAACTTGGCCGCTTCCGGGTATTCCCGAGCGAACTGCCGACCCTCCTCTTGCTGGGATCGAATTTCCTGTGCGAACCTGCTGGCGATGTCTGTCGTCATGGATGGTGCCGCAACAACGGTAATTGCAATTCCCGGCAATGCACAAACCCCCCAGTATCCGGAAAGGTGGATGCAAGGGCAGATCGCCCCCTGCCACCCCTTCGGGAGCGGAATCTTCGCCCGGCCCGGCTTTGCATTTTCCGGCCAAGGCCTTGACCTTTCCTTGCTTTGTCGCAAAACCACAAAAAAAACCACCGATTCCGCCACAACCTGCCAGCCTCGTTGCGCGACACTTCCAGCAGACCGATCGGTTTCCGTTTCCACGCCATCGCTGGACATCCTCCACGGAGCGCCACCCACATGACAAAGACATCCCTCGCCGCTTTCGCGGCACTCGCGGTCCTGACCTCCGGATGCTTCGACTCCGACTCCGACGAAGACTCGCCGTCTTCCGGTGAACCCACCGTTCCTCCGGCACGGATCCAGGACACCACCGCGGTGCGGGTCGTGGAAATCTGTGCGGGAAACACCAGTCTGGTCGACCAATTCGGCGAGGACCCCGGTTGGTTGGAGCTGGAGAACCGCTCGGCGGACACCGTGGACCTTTCCAGGTACCGCTTGAGCGGGAAGGCGAAGGACACCGCCGGCTGGCAGCTTCCCTCCCTGAAGCTTCCGCCCGGTGCCCGGCAGATCATCTTCGCATCCGGGCGAGACCTGGCCCAGGAAACTCCCGCCTCGGACAGCATCACCCCCAAGATCACCAGTTCGGGGCGTTGGGCCGACGGCGACGCCTCTCCCACCCCGGGATTGAGTCGGGTGCGCAACTGGGAATACGGATCCGGCAAGTACTACGGATATCTTCCTCCGGACAGCACTCTCGCCTACAGTTGGACCCTGTTCCTCGGCGACAACAAGAAGGTCCCCCTGGACTGGTCCAGCGCCGAGGTCACCGTGAACTTCGCCACCCTGGATCTGAGCTCCCGCGACCGGGTGTGGATCGAGGCGACCATCCCCTTGGGGCAGCCCATCCTCGTGGGCCTCTGCCAGGACGACGTGGAATGCTGGAAGGCGCCCCAGCACACCCTGGTGGGAACCGGCAAACGGTTGGATCGGTACGATTTCGCCCTCGCGGAGTTCAAGGGCAGCCGCGCTCGCTCCGGCGGGTTCCGGTTCACCCCACCCAAGAACCTCATCGGCGATTTCCGGCTGACCCTGTCCAAATTCGGGTTCTACACCTCGGGAAGCCACCCCCATGCCGGGTTCAAGCTCGATCGGGACGGAGCCACCCTGGTCCTCCACGAACCCACCCGCGGAATCCACGACTCCGTGAAGTTCCCCGCCTTGGAAGGGGACGCGTCCTGGGCACGCGATCCCGCCACCGGCAAATGGGGGCTCTTGGAGAAGGGAACGCCGGGGATCCCCAACCCTCCCGCCACCCGCGCCACGGTGCTGGAGCCTCCCGAATTCGCCACCGCTCCCGGGTTCCACACAGCGCCCTTCCCGGTGCGGGTGAAACCTCTCGCGGGGCTCCAGATCCGCTGCGCCCTGGGGGGAGCGCTCCCCACGGCGGCCTCGCCGCTGGCCGACGCCGGAATCATACTGGACAGTTCCAACGCGGTCAGCTGCGCGGGGTTTGCGCCCGACGGCACCCGTGGCCCCGTCGCCACGGGCACGTTCCTGCTTGACACCCCCAAGGGATTGGGGGTGATCGCCATCACCGCCGATTCCGCCTCCCTCTACGACACCGACACGGGAATGACCACCAAGGGCCCCAACGCATCGACGCTCTACCCCTACATGGGTGCCAATTTCTGGAAGGAGAAGGAGATCCCCGCGCATGTGGAACTGTTCGAGAACGGAGGCCGCGCCTTCGCGCTGCGGTCGGGAATCTCCATCTTCGGCAACTACTCCCGCGCCGCGCCGAAGAAATCCTTTTCCGTCCAGTTCCGGGAGACGTACGGCCCCACCCACCTCAAGCATCCGTTGTTCCCGCACCACCCCCAGTACACCAAGTTCAAGGGCTTCGGATTGCGCAACAACGGCGGCAACTACGGCAACGACTACGTGCGGGACGCCCTGATGGCGAGCCTCACCGAGCCGCGCGGGCAGGACTACCAGCTTTCCCGGCACGTGGTGGTGTACATCAACGGCCGCTACCAGGGCATCTACGACCTGCGCGAGAAGCTGGACGCGGACTGGGCGGACACCCGACACGGGATCGCCCCCGAGAACGTCGACCTGATCAAGAACAACTCCGAAGTCCAGGCGGGCTCCATCGCCGACTGGAACGACCTGCGCTTGGCCATGGACAAGCTCGCTTCCGACGACGAGGCCGGATGGGCGAAGATCGCCCAACGCCTGGACATCGACAACTCCATGGACTACCTGGCCACCCAGCTCTACTGGCAGAACACCGACTGGCCCTCCAACAACGTCCGGTGCTGGCGGCGCAACGGCCCGGCCACCAAGTGGCGCATGATGGTCTTCGACATGGACTTCGGGATGGGATCCTACGGCGGCGACCACACCGAGGACCCGTTCAGCCGAATGATCGATTCCACCCCCGGTTGGGACGACTATCCCAACGGCCAGGGAGCCACCGTGATCGCCCGGCGGATCTTTGGCAGGAAGGTCCTGCGCGACCGGTTCCTCAACCGCATGCTGGTGCAGATGGCCACCAATTTCTCGGCGGCCACCGCGATGCGCGCCTACGACAGCGTGCGGACCTACCTGGGAGGGGAGGTGGACCTGGACGTCGCGCGCTGGAGCCTGAGCACATCCAAGCTGGCCACCGCCGACGAGGAGATCCGCGAGTTCATCACGAACCGCGGCGCCTCGCTGCGCGAAACCATGGCATCGGTGTTCGGCCTGGAAGCGCCCATGGACATCTCGCTTTCCGCCTCCGGGGGCGAGATCCGCATCGAGGACATGCCCGTGGGCGCGTCCTACACCGCCCCCCACTTCAAGGGCGTGCCCATCCTGGTGGAGGCCCTGCCCGCGGCGGGTCGGACCTTCGTGGACTGGAGCGACGGCTCCACCGCGGCCCGTCGCACCGTGGTTCCCGGGACGGATTCCGTCAGCCTGGTCGCACGCTTCCGCTGAACTCCGCGCCCCTTTCCCACGGCAGGAAAAAGGCGTCCGCGATGGAACGGACGCCTCGGAGGGAAGGGGATCGCCTGAAGGCGAGGGACTACGGAACGAACTTGGTCAAGGTCAGCGCGTCGCCGTCGGGGTCGACCAGCAGGTTGCTGCCGGTCACGGAATACTCGACCAACATGGTTTCCGGGGTGAAGTCCGGCTCGTCCATCCAGTTGGTGCCATCCTGCGACATTTCCGAGGTCAGCTGGATGGTGGTCAGCATTCCCTGCGCGGTGGACCACGTCCCCGACTGGCGACCGTAATAGGTGATGCCGGGAACGCTCATCGACATGGTCGCCGAGTAGGTTCCCCCCGCCTGGAACGTGTACGTCACCGATTGCGAATCCGTGATGGACTTCCAGGATCCCACCACCGCGGGATCCAATGCCAACGGACCGGGGGAGATCCGGAACATGGCCGACGCGATCTCGCTTTCCCCCGAGTCGCCGATCGCGATCGCCTTGATCGTGGTGGTCCTGGAAATGTCGAGGGGGGAGGAATAGACCGGAGAAGATTCGTCGGGATCGGATCCATCGGTGGTGTAGTGGATCTTGGCACCGGACGGCCCGGCGATCCGGACGGTCTGGGCGGAGGAGTAGGAGCCTCCATCCGGTGTGAAGGTCGGCGCCGACAGGGGCGGGACGTTGTGGCTCGTGGCCCTCTGGAAATAGGTCGTCGTGCCTCCGGAAACGACGGTCAGCGTGGATCCGACGATCGTGTAGGTTCCCTGGAACGGCCCGGGTACGGGTATGATCGTGGTGTAGTCCTCTCCATCGGGGGAACTCCTGGCCATGACCCAGGTGATGTCCAATGTGCCGTTGGAGGCGGTCCATGTCCCCATGTACATGCGGCCGGATTTGCCCGACCCCTCGGATTGGATGAAGATGGCCTGGCCCGACGGCTCGAGCTGGTAGCTGGCCCCGGCCATCGTGGCCGCGTTGAGGTTCAACCAGGCCCCCGCCAAGGACGTGTCGATCGTCTTGACCGGAGGCTTGTCCGACGAACCGATGACGATCGTCGCCACCGTGACGGAACTCGTCTTCCCGTCCTTGGCGGCGATCGCCTTGACGGTCTTGGTGGCGCTCACGGAAATCGAACCCGTGTACTTGGACGAAGCGGTGGTGGGATCGGAACCATCCAGCGTGAAGTACACGTCCGCACCCTGCGTGGGCGAAGCGATCTGGACCCCTTGCGAGTTCGGGAAGGTGCCACCCGCGGGCGTGATGATCGGAGCCGCCGGTGCCGACGGATCCACGATCGGAGGCGTGCCCGCCCCCTTGGTGTAGATGCGCGTCACCCCGTCGACCACCACCGTGGCCGTGTTTCCGGTGATCGTGAACGGATAGGGTGTCATGGAGGGCAAGGTGATCAACGCGGACCAGGTGGTGCCATCGTCCGTGGTGGCATATCCGGACCAGGTCACGGAAAAGCTCGCCGCGGTCCCCGACCAGGTCCCGGTGTAGCGGGCTCCCTTGGTGACCGAGCCGGTGATTGCCAGGGAGTCCAGGGTGACCTTGCCGTCCGCTCCCAGCGTCACGGTCTCGACGGCCCCCCCGACCGTGCGGCTCCAGACCATGGCGGGAGACGTGGAATCCGCGTGGACGGGAGTGTCGGTGCCCCCACCGGGGCTGGAGGGATTGGAATCGTCGCAACCAGACAGAAGCGCCAAGGATGCGGCGCAAGCGAGGACGGCTCGCAGGATGGCTCTCGACATTGGGGAGGAGTCCTTTTTGAGGATTTGTTGGGATCGGATCCGAAGATCGGATGGTTGCAACATACTTCGCATTTCCCACCGATGGAAGCAACGGGAATAGGGTCCCTGGCACTTTCCCAGAATGGAAAACGGACACCGGGGGGGGCGGTGTCCGTCGAAGCGGAAACGATCCCTGGTGGCCTCAGAAGAGGGAACTGACCTTGGTGAACGTCTCGACGGATTTGGATCCGTCGGAGTTCGTGCTGGTGATCGACAGGGTGGTTCCGGAGATCGAATAGGTCACCGCCGTGCTGGGGGAACCCCCGAGGGAAACGGCGGCCCCCCAGGTCACGCCGTCGTCGCTTTCGTACTGGCGCAACAAGTTAATGGTCAGCGTATTCCCGGAAACGGAGTAGGTGCCTTCCATCTTCATGTAGGTCATGTCGCCATTGTCCAGCTCATCCCCCATCACGAAGGACACGACGCCATCGGCGTCGAAGATCATCCCGCCCGAGCTGGTCGGGTCGTCGACCTCCCACGTTCCCACCAAAGCGGGATCCTTGGGTGTGCCACCACCGATGGTGAAGGTGGCGGAAACGACCTCGCTGGTCACCCCGTCCAGCTCGGCGATGGCCTTGATGGTCTTGGAGGTGGCCACGGTGATGGCTCCCGTGTAGCGCGAGGAGCTGGTCGTGGGAGTGGATCCGTTGGTGGTGTAGTAGATGGTCGCGCCGGTCTGGGCGGTGATCTTCACCGACTGCGAGGAGGCGTACGCGCCGCCATCGGGCGAGATCGACGGGGCATCGACGACGAGTTCGACGGGATCGTCGGGACCCTCGGTTTCCAGCGAATAGACCGTGGTCTTCCCGGCGATCGTGAGGCTCAGCTCGTCGCCGGAAATGGAGTAGGTCGCCGTCGTGGGCGAAGGAATGGACACCGGGGACAGCGCGGTTGGATCGCTTCCCTTGCGGGCATCCAGCCAAGTGATGGAAATGGACGTGGCGGTGGCGGTGAAGGTTCCCTGGTAGAACTCGTAGCTGGAACTGGACTGCACGCTTCGGTAGACCTTCCCGTCGGGGGAAAAGTCGTAGGTCTGGAACGTCGTGGCCCCCATGCTGACCCAGCTGGCGAGCAAGGCGGGATTGACCGTGCCGGACTTGGAGCCGCCGTCGATGGTGATGGACACCGAGGCCGCCGGGCTGATCTTCCCGTCCTTGAGGGTGATCGCCTTGATGGTCGTGGTGGCGCTCACCGCGATCGGACCCGAGTAGAGGTCGGAAGAGATCGTGGGCGTGGTTCCGTCCGTGGTGTAGCGGATGGTGCCTCCGATGGTGGCGGTGACGACGACCACCGACTGGCTGGTGGAATAGGTTCCCGAGGGCACGGAGAAGGTGGGCGCCACCACTTCGGAAACCGGCGACACGGCGGTGGCCGATCCCTTCGTATACTCGCGCTTGACTCCGTGGACGGCGGCGATCCCGACCGATGTCCCGTTCACCTCGACGGCATACGATCCGTCGTTGATGGGCATCTTCTCCGACCAGGTCACACCGCCATCGGTGCTCTTGGACATGGAGTTCCAGGTGACGGACCCGGTGTTGCCGCTGCCCGTCCAGGTCCCTTCGTAGCGGGTCCAGCGGGTGGAGGTCCCCACCACGGCGACGGAGTCGAGCTTGGCGGCGCCCCCGGGGGACAAGGTCACGGTTTCCGTGGACGACCCGGTGGTGCGCACCCAGACGCCTTCCAGCGCGCTGGGGCCGCCTCCGCCTCCGCCGTTGGAATCGTTGGTGTCGCAACCGACCAGCAGTCCGAAGAGGACCAGGAAGCCGGCGAGAGTCTTTGAAAGTGTACGGATCATCGGATGAACGCTCCTTAAGACGGGACAGGCAAGGAATGGATGGGAAAATTGCAATTGAAGTCAGTATTCCGACGTGTCGGGTTGGGCGAACCGACGCTCGCCGTCGGGGAAGGTCATGACGAGGGTTCCGGCATCGATCACGAAAGGTGCTGCCACAAGCTTGGGCAACAGTTTGGAAACGCCCCACTTCCCGGACGAGGTCGGTTCGGCGTATTCCTTCCACACGGCCTTTCCCGAAGCGGTCGATCCCGTCCAGGTTCCCTGGTAGCGCAATCCGCCGGACAGGTCCAGGGAATCCAGGGAGACGGAACCGTCCTTGGAAAAGACCATCGTCTCGTCGGCGTATCCGTCGGTGCGAACCCAGGTTCCCACGGGCAGGCTGGTGGAACCGTCCGTGTCGGAACCGATGGTCTCGCATCCGCAGAGGACCAACAGGATGGCGAGAGCCGGAACCCAGCGACGGAGACCGGTGCAGGTCATGGAGTTCTCCTCGAGGAAGAGGTTGTGAGGGCGATCGGAACGCGGACCCAATAATAAACCTCCGTCGAGGTCGCGGAAGGGGCCTTCCGACGCGGTAGTCCGACGGTAGGTCGACCGCACGGGACTACCTTGGTCCCCTCATGCGCCGCGTGGATCCCACCCAGCTTTCCCATCGATGCCCCACCTGCGGGACGCTGCTTTCCGATTGCGTCTGCGTGGACCTCCCCCGTTTCCATCCACCGACCCGTTTCCTTTTCCTGCAGCACTCCACGGAAATCCGCAAACCCACCAACACCGCGCGTCTGGCCTGCCGCGTCCTTTCCAATGCGCGATGCGAAACCTGGAACCGGACCTGTCCACCGGTTCTTCCCGCCGACTCGCTTCTGCTCTACCCGTTGCCTGGAGCGCGGATCCTCCAGGGCGAGGAGCTGGCACGCCCCAGGACCCTCGTGATCCCCGATGCCACCTGGGCCCAGGCTTCGCGCATCGCCAACGTGCTGCACAACCGTGGATTGCCCGTGGCGAGCCTTCCCCCGGACATCCAGGGACGCTGGGGAGTGCGTCGGGGAGGAGAGGGATTCCGCGTGTCGTCGGCCGAAGCGGCCGCATTCGTCCTTGCCCTGTCCGGCCAGGAGGATGCGTCCAATGTGCTCCTGGGGGCGGTCGCCGAGGCCGGCAGGAAGATCCTGGCCATGCGCGGACTCCCCTGGCCGGGGGAAGGATCTCCGTAAACCACCGTTGCGGATCGCGGAAACAACCACCCGAAAGGATTCAGGGGCCCGCGCAGCGGAATCCGAGGAAGTGGTTGCGGGCCCCCGGCACCAGGCGGCTGCGGTAGCTCGAGCGCAGGAAATCCGGAAGATCGATCCATCCCCCGCCCCGGTAGACGCGCAACCACCCGGAAGAAGGCCCCTTCGGATCCTTCCGCGGACTGCGGCCGTAGTAGTCCTCGCCGTACCAGTCGGAAACCCACTCCAGGACGTTTCCCGTCATGTCGTGCAGACCCCATGCGTTGGGACGGTAGCTGCCCACGGGAGCGAGCTCGTCGGACCTCCCGTCGCTGCATTCCATCCGACGATCCCAGCTCCAGCCGTTGGACAGCGGCGTGCGGTCGGCACCGTTGGCGTAGAGGCACCCCCGGTCCGGATCGTCGCCCCACGAAAAGCGGGTGGTGCCGCCGGCACGCGATGCGTACTCGTGCTCGGCCTCGGTGGGCAGCCGGAGACCCTCTCTGCGACAGAATTCGACAGCTTCCTGCCAGTCCACGCACACCACCGGCCGGTCCTTGCCGCGGAACCCCGGCCCCACCGTTCCGCCCTCCTCCCACCTGTGGTCGGCCAGATCGAACACCGAGCAGGAGCCGTCATCCATGTGTCCATTGGATCCCATGGTGGCCTGGAACCGTGCCTGGCTCACCTCCAGGCGATCGATCCGGAAGCTGGACAGGCATACCTTGTGGGCCGGGCGTTCGTCGGGATCGCCATCCTCGGATCCCATGACGAAGCAACCCGCGGGGATCCGGACCATGTCCTCGCTCCTGGGTGCCGGAACGTCCGAAGGGAAGACCACCTTGTCCTTCTTCTTGGCCGCGGGCGCGACGGTGGCGAGTCCCGCGACCAGAGCGACCGTCCACCTACCGACCCTGCCATGGCGCATCCAGGAACTCCTTTCCGGCCTTCGATCCTACCATTCTTCGCCTTGCGAGAGGTTTGGCGGAAACGGCGCGGAAACGCCGACGCAACCACGACGCACGACCCGATGCCGATCTTGGTCCGCAATGGCCCTCCTGGAACACATCCCATTGCGCGGCATCCTGTCCAGGGCGATCGCCGGGGGCATCCGCTGGCGCGCCCCCGAAGATCCCCGCACCCCTTTCGAGATGCACCGGTCCCAGTCCCGCCAGCTCGCGGGCATCCTCAGGGGTCTGCGCGGATCCGAAGCGTACACCGCCCTTGCCCTCGGGCCGATGGAGATCCTGACGGGACGGGAACTGACCGACGCGTTCCGCGAGGGAGCGCCGCTTCGCCGGTACGGGGACCTGGCGCCGGCGATCGAACGCATCCGCCGCGGCGGACGGGACATCCTCTTCCCCGGCCGCCCCGCCGCCCTGGCGCAGACCAGCGGCACGACCTCCGCGGAAGGATCGGGCGAGCGATGGATCCCACAGACGGACGTCCTCCTGGGCCACCATGCGCGGGGAGCCACCACCGCGCTGGCGCGGGTCCTGGACGCCACCGGCCCCGTGGCGCTGGAAGGCCGCTTGCTGATGCTGGGCGGAAGCACAGCGCTGACCCGAAACGACGCGGGCATTCCCGTGGGGGATCTTTCCGGGATCACCGTGGACCGCATCCCCTGGTTCCTGGAAGGCCTCTACGAGCCGGGGCGGAAATTGGCACTGGAATCGATCTGGAGCCGGAAGGTGGAACGCATCGCCCACCGCCTCGCCGACCGGCACGTGAGCCTGGTGGGCGGGATCCCCAGCTGGTGCCTGGTCCTGTTCGAGGCCGTCTGCCAGCATCGGGGAGTCCACCGGCTGCGCGACGCCTGGCCGGGGCTTTCCGCCATGGTCCACGGCGGAGTCTCCGTGGACACCTACCTGCCGCTCCTGGCCGAACACCTTCCCGAACGATGCCTGCTCATGGAGGTGTATCCATCGAGCGAGGCCTTCATCGCGGTGGGATCGCGGGCCTGGTCGCCCTCCGAGGGCCACCCGCCGGACCTGGATCTCCTGCTGAACCACGGGACCTACCTGGAATTCCTTCCCGAACCGGAGACGGATCCCTCCCGCGCCGTCGGAGCGGAAGCCCTGGAACCCGGTTGCGTCTACCGGATCCTGGTCACCACTCCGGGCGGACTGCTCCGCTACGAGATCGGCGACCTGGTCGAAGGCCGCGGCCCGGGACGCATCCGCTTCGCGGGACGCGTCCGCGCCAGGATCTCGGTGTTCGGCGAGCACGTGGAAGGCTCGCACCTAGCCGAAGCCCTGGCCTCGGCGAGCCTGGCGACGGGATCCGTCGTCCGCGAATGGCACGTGGCTCCGGTCCTTCCCCGACCGGGAGCCCCCTGGGGAGCCCACGAGTGGTGGATCGAGTTCGATCGTCCACCTGCCGACACCTCGGTCCTGGCCAGATGCCTGGACGACCACCTGCGACGCAACGTGCTCGACTACGATGCCCACCGCGAAGGCGACGTCCAGCTGCTGCCACCCCGGGTGCGGGTGGTCTCGCCCGGCACCTTCCATCGCGCCCTGGCTTCGCGGGGAAGGCTCGGTGGCCAGCACAAGGTGCCCACCGCCTGGCCGGACCGCACCTGGGCGGAACTCCTCACCCTCCACGACAGGACACACTGCGCATGATCGTCGCTTCGCCCACCTCGCCGTTTCTCCCGGGACTGAAGCTGGACCATTCCCGCGGCACGGGGCCCTTCCATTTCCTGCTGGTTCCCGGACTGGTCCCGGACGGACCGGAAACCTTCCTTCGCCAGAAGGCAATGTTCCTGTCGAAGGGCGACGTGAGCACGGCCAACTGGCCCGACGAATTCTTCTCCTTGGACGAGGCCATCCAGGGGATCGCCGCGTTCGTGGACCACGCCATCCTGGCCCGCCGCAAGCCCGTGCTGGTGGGGGTGAGCGTGGGCGGAGGGATCGTATTGGAATACCTCCGGCGAATGCGAGAAGAAGGCGCCTCGCCCGACCTCGCGGGGCTGATCCTGGTCAGCCCGCTGGTCTGCACCGGAGACATCTCCCCCCTCCTGAAGCGCCTGTGGGATCCGATCGTCTCGGACTCGGGCGACCCGGTGCGGGCCCTGGAGAAGGGACGCAGCTTCTTCCGGCAGCTGGCCTCCAAATCCGCCGGACAGAAACCGGCAACGCAGGGATGGAAGCGCATCTTCGCCACCCTGACCCCCGCAGGCATCGCCGAACTCGCCGACGCGCCGATCCGCGAGCGCATCGAGCGGACCCTGGAACGGATCCCGCCGCACGGCGCCATCCAGCGCTGCAAGGCGCTGGGCCTTCTGCCCGGACTGGAGACCGGCCAGAAGGCCAAGGACGGACTCACCAAGGCCCCCACCCTTCTTTTGTGGGGATCCAAGGAGCGGCACACCCTGGACATGGACGGCCCGGGCACCGGAACCCTGTGCCGGCCGGATCTGGCGGAGAGACATTTCCCGTCGGCGGAGATCCACTGGATCTACACCAAGAAGGGCGAGCCCGTCCCCCACGCGAGCCTGCTGAAGCACCACAAGGCCTTCGCGCGTCCCTTGAAGCGGTTCCTGAAGCGGATCTAGCGCCAGCGGAAGGCGCGCAGGCCCACCACCGCGCACCCGATTCCCCAGGCGAGCAGCACCAGCATGCGGGGCAGGCTGTGGGCGATCCCGGCCCCTTCCGAACTGATGGCCCGCAACAGATCGGCGAGCACGGTCAAGGGGAGCCACTCCACCACCGGATGGAGCCAGGCGGGGAACCGCGTCCACGAGAAGAAGATCCCCGAAACGATCGTCATCGGGATGGTGAGGGCGTTCATGATCCCGTAGGCCGCCTGGTTGTGGCCCACCCGGCAGGCGGCGAGCACGCCGATCCCGGAGAAGGCCACCGCGCCGCTTGCCGCCACGGCCACGAACAGGACCGGGCTTCCGTGCATGTGGACCCCGAACACCAGCATCCCGAAGCCCCAAAGGAGCGTGTTCTCGATGGGCAGGAGCACCACGCGCGCGAGCACGACGGAAAGGAGGATGTCCACCCGCGACAGGGGCGTGGAGGCGAACAGGCGCAAAAGCTTCCGCAGACGGAGGTCCATGAGCCCGAACCCGATCCCCCAGAGGCAACCGTTCATGAGCCCCAGCGCCAGCATGCCGGGGAACAGGAAGTCGGCGTAGTTGCCCGCGTTCGCCTCCGGAGCGGAAACCACCACCCCGCGGGAGTCGCCGGCCAGCGACCGCTCCACCAGGAGCCTCGCCATGACCCCTTCCTGGGAGGCGGTGTCCACCTCCAGACGGATTCCGTCCGCCTCCGCGAGGATGCGGCCGGAGACCTCGCCGCGGCGCAGTGCGCGGACGGCCTCTTCCCCTTCCAGGACCCGCAGCCGCACCGAAGGATCCGCGACCCCGGACCGCACGGCGACGGAATCCGCCTTGGATACCACGAGCTCGGTCCCCAGCGGCTTGGGGGAAAGGAAGGCCAGCCCCAGCGCCCACGAGAGCAGAAGCGGGAACCCGAAGGCCCAGAAGACCACTCCCGGTTCGCGGAAGAACTCCAGGAGATGGGCCTTGGTGAACAGAAACAACGCGCGCAGGCGCGCCCTGGGGGGGAGCGACCTCATTCGACGATCCTCCGTCCAGCCAACCGAAGGAAGAGGTCGTCCAGGCTGGAGGCTTGGCCCCGGGCCAGGAGTTCCGGCACGGTCCCCTGGTCTAGGATCCGTCCGGCTTCCATCAGGACCACCCGATCGCACAAACGTTCCGCCTCGTCCATGAAGTGGGTGGTCAGAAGCAAGGTGGCGCCTCGGCTGCGCAGCCCTTCCAGGATGGTCCAGATCTGGCGGCGCGCGGCCGGATCCACGCCCGTGGTGGGCTCGTCCAGGACCAGGATGTCGGGCTCGCCGGCGATGGCGGTGGCCAATGCCAATCTCTGTCTCTGGCCGCCGGAGATCTTCCCCGCCATCTGCTTGCGGGCATCGGAAAGCTCCACCATCGCCAGGAGCTCCTCCACGCGATCGCGTCCCCTCCCGTGGAAGGAGCAGAAGAGCTCCAGGATTTCCTCCACGTGCAGCCGTTCGGGAAGCTTGGCGTCCTGCAGGCAGGTTCCCAGCTTCCCGCGGATGGCTCCCGCCTGCGTCTTCCAGGAAAGCCCGTCGATGCGGATCTCGCCCTCGTCGGCGTGGATCAATCCTTCGATCATCTCCACCAGTGTGGTCTTCCCGGCTCCGTTGGGGCCCAGAAGCGCGACGGACTCTCCGCGGGCGATGGAAAGATCGACTCCCGCCACCGCGGCGAGGGAACCGTAGCGCTTGACCACGGACAGAACCTGGATGGAGGGCGACGCGTCGGACATCGCGGCAAGATAGGATCTGGATCCGACCAGAACCATCGATCGGCACGAGATGCCAGCAGAGGCTCTCAGCGGTAGCTGACGAACAGCTTCGGAGTCCTTGCACCGGAAACAGGAGTGTTCACGCGAAGCCCCTGGCGATCAAGTCGATCGGACCGGATCAGGATTCCATGGTTGGAGGACGGATCGTCGATCCATTTCTGCAGAAGATCGGTGATGTTCATCACGATCCCGCCGGTGGATCCGGAGAACAGGGGCCCCACCGTGTTCGGAAGGGAATCCATCCAAGATCGATTCCAACTTCCGCCTGGATCCACCACCGAAGCATTCCACTGCTGGGCCAGAGGATAGACTCCGAAGCTGCGGTCCTCCGCGACATCAGCCCAGATGGCCAGGTTAGCCACGATCACCTTGGCCCGCTTGAGCTGGGAGGGAATCGCGAGCTTCACATAGGCGGCATGTTCCACCCCGGAAGAATCCATCCCCAGCTCCACCAGGGCGCAGGCGGCGCAGAGATCCCGGGTTCCCGCGATCTTCGCCACCCCACCCATGGTCAATCCCGTGGTCACGGTGGATTCGAAGACGGGCTGGATGGGATTTCCCTTCCCGAAGACCAAGGTGTCCGACACCCGGATTTCGTCGATCCGATACCTGCCGGGACGCCAGTCGTCCAGGAGACCCCCAACGGAAAAGGAACCATCGACACCCGCCACCAGGGATTCGACTCCGCCTCCCGCCCTCTCGGCGTAGAGGTCCAGCGGAGTCTCGCCGATCCAGGCGTAGATCTGGGCATCCGCAGCGTCGATCGAAACCACCAGGTCGATCCATCGCCCGGTGGGGATCTTTCCAGGCAATGAATTGAACACCGACCAAGCCGGGGTGGATTGCCCGGCAGGGACCACCTGCTGGGCCACGCTCAGCGCACCCATCGGGGAAACCATGATCTGCGGCCCGATCTTGGTCCCCACCAGGGTGATGCCGGAAAGCGGCATGGACTCCAGGAAAAACCGGATCTCGATGGTCTGCATGAGCGTGGCGCTCCATCGCAGAAGTTGCGGCACGGTGGAGCCTGCGGTGGTCGCGATCCGTCCTTCTTCCAGGGCACCTCCGTCCAAGGCCTTTCCGTGCGGCGATGGAACGAGGGCCGCCCGACCGACCTGCAAGGCGTGGCCATGACCGCTCAGATCCGGGAAACCTCCCGTCCCGTCCAGTGAATCGAAGGTCCAGAGCGCCACGGTGCGAGGCTCCACCAGGTAGGCGGATGTATCCACCTTGCGAAGGAAATCCAGGGATCGATGGTCGGACAGATTCCGGAAGATGGTTCCTCCCGCCTGCGAGACCACCTCCCACTGTTCCCATCGTCCACCGATGCGATGGGTGTGCAGCACGAAGGCGCTGTCCCGGAGGACCTGGACGCTCCAGAGGCTTCCCTCCCGGCGACCGGGATTGGACGGGTAGTCCACGAAGACGGAATCCACCGGCTCCAGTTCCTTCAGATCCAGCGAAAGTCGGGTGGGACCGATCACCAGCACAACGATTCCCGACACGTCGCCGTCCACCACGAACGTTCCGCTCCGTCCCTTCAGGACGCCATGCCACCAGGCTTCCACCCGGTACCTCCCCGAAGGAGCGGAGGAGAATGCGAACACGCCCGAGTCGTCGGAATTCGAGACGGCCCACACCTGAGGCCCCGAGACCGTCTCCTGCAGAAGGCGGACATCCAGAGGCACACCCCACCCGCCGGCCAACACCCTCCCCTGTACCCGCCCGGTGTTGCCGGTGGTGATCACCCCCGCTTGGCGCGGCTCGGTCGGTTGAGCGGAGCCGCTGTCGCAACCCCATACGGCCAGCAGAACCATCGCCCAGCCCAGGAGAAGCCGCAGCCATCCATTCTCCCGGGTCTTCGTGGTCTTCAACGCACGGACTCCCCTGTCATTCATGAATCCACCGGGCCTTTCGTGAGAGGGAACACCTGGTAGTTGATCTGGTACACCCGGTCGGTCTTCTTCACCCGGTGGGCGAAATCCACCAGTTCCTCCCGGAACGTCTTCACTTTCTGCCTCAACTCCCGCCACGAAGGCCCATCGAGCCCCAACGTGAGGGTTCCGATGTTGCGTTCGTCCAAGGCGAATCGATCGAGAGCTTCGATGCCCAATCCCATGGTCTCCTCCTGGAAGACCTTCACGGCCTGGGACTTCAAGTCGTCGCGGGTGCGCAGGCTGGACTCCTTCTGCACGTAGAGCGATCCACTCCGTTCGATCAGGCCCAGCCCCAGGAGGAGCTCCACCGCGTAGCGGGCTTCGGCGGGGGTGATCGCGGGCCGAAGCTGGCTGGCCAGCTTGCGGAAATCATCGCCGAAATCGACCACCGTCACCAGCTCCCAGATGGGGGCCACGAACCATTTCCCTAACAGGTCGTACTGCTGTACGGAAAGCACGGTGCTCCGGGAGGGCTTGCCCACCTTGCGCATCCGTTCCAGATGGAGGCCCTTCTCCCGGAGGTCGGTGGCGTTGTTGAAGGCCACCAGGCACTGGAAGAACTCGCCTTCGCGCCCCTGCAAGCCCATGGCTTCGGCGAGCGCCAGGGCGGTGACCGATCCGAGATCCTTCTGCCCCAGGCTGACAAGGCGCAGAAATGACCTGGACTTGAGTCCCGCCCGATTGGCCAGCGACTGGAAGCTGTACCCGGCCGTCTTGGCACGACGCGCGGCCACCCAATCCCGAAGGAAGAGATGGTAGTCGTCGTACTCGAAGACCACCGGGAGCTTGGTGTCTGCTGGAAGATCCGCCACGGGAACCCAAGATAGCTTGGGTCCCGTGGCCAGACCGCACCGGATCGATGACCGCTCTTCCTTCGCTCCTCTCAGCGAACCTCGATCACCGGGAACACACCGTATCCGTGCGCGTAGGTCTGGAATTCGGGCACGTTGTAGGCGGAATGCGAAAAGTTCCCACCACCGAGCGACGAGGCGACGAAGATGGAGCTGCCAGTGGCGGCGACCACCGCGATATCGCTCTTTCCGTCCTTGTTGAAGTCGCCCACGACAAGCGTCCCGTACACGTCGCCGAACAGGTCGGTCATCCCGGAAATGGCATTGTTCGTGACGGTGAAGGCCCGGTTCCCGGCGCCGAAAGCCACCGGAATGCTCCGCCAACCGGCTCCACCGGCCAGGGCGATGTCCTCCACACCATCGCCGTTGAAATCACCCACGATGGAACGGGCTCCCGTCAAGGATGCGTAGTAGTTCATCGCTC
The DNA here is from genome assembly GCA_035352895.1 of Fibrobacteria bacterium. GTDB lineage: Bacteria > Fibrobacterota > Fibrobacteria > UBA5070 > UBA5070 > UBA5070. The sequence goes on from DAOPYN010000029.1 coordinate 29,727, forward strand.
CGACCTGGGAGGGCACCACGGTAAAGCCTCCCTCGCCATTGGAATAGGCGATGGGCATCGTGCTGTTGTCCCGCGAATCCATTACCGCCAGGTCCTTCTTGCCGTCCCCGTCGAAATCGCCGAAGAAACACAGGTTCTTGACCGAGGTGCCACCCAGGTTCGTCTGGACCTGCCCCGCGTCGGATCTCCTGTAGGAGAAATTTCCTCCACCCTGGGAAATCGCCACCCCCACGTACCCCATATTGACCGTGGAATCGACGATGACGATGTCGTCGAGCTTGTCACCCGTGACATCTCCGACGAACCATTTCGCTCCCGATCGGCGTAGGTCGGCAGCCATTTCCGCTGGCAGATTGAGCTGGGCGCTGGTGAACCTTGCGACACTCGATCCGAAGGCCATCGTCGCGCTTTCGTCGGTGAGCTTCACATAGAGGATGTCGGTGTTCTGGTCCCCGTTGAACAATCCGGCAATCTTCTTGGCGGTTCCATTCCAGGATTTGTTGCCATCCCAGTTGTTGTTCTCGACCTTGATGCTGGAATTGGTGACGGAAGCAACAGGAATTGTCTGCCAGTTCAATCCACCGGCCCAGGCAAGGGAAGTGGTGTTCGGATAGGAATTGCGGACCGGGAAGAACGCAGTACCTAGGTGGTTCCCCCAGCTGAGGAACTCAGAAATGGAATACTGGCTTCCCGAGGCCAGCGGGATGCATGAATAGGCCATCGAGGAAGGGCCACCGAGCATGGTCGGGAGGCAACTCCATCCCGACGCCCTCTTGGCGAGGGGAATGTCGGCGTATTCGTCGCCGTTCATGTCGATGATGCCGGTCCGAGCCGAAGCGATGGATCCGACGGCGAGCGCCACGGAAATGACCTTGGAGGCCGCGCGCGAATATGCAAGCATGGGTTGTGCTTTCGTTGTGCGTTCTTGAGAAATTTCGGACGACTTCTGTCGCCCAGGATCAAGCTACACGGAAGATGCCGGAAAATGTCCCATCGTGGTGGTGGCTTCCGGACTTCGTGGATCCCGCTGGGATACGAGTCCATCGATCCCGGGTCGGCGCGTCCGGATGCCGGCTCCGAGACGGGATCGCGGGATTTCACTACCCTTTTGGGGCTCGTCAAACCCTCATTCGGCCGAGGACCTGCGCATGTCCAACGATTCCACCGAGCCCAGCCGCGCCACCGATCCGGAACTGATGCGCCTCTCCAAGGCGCGCCCGCCTTCGGGCGATCTCGATTTCACGAGATTCGCGCCCAAGAAGAGCGGTGCCGCCCCGAGCAAGTCCTCGGTCTACGACACCAGCAGATACATGGAGCAGCTGCGCGAGGAAGACCCCTGGCCCGACGAGGACGCCTTCCAGGACCGCCACGAAACCAAGGTCACCCTGGTGGCCTGCGACATCACCACCCCGGTTGCCGACCTCAAGTTCGACCGACCCGCCCATGCCCGCTGCCAGTTGCAGGTGCTGCTGCCCAAGAAGCCCGACGACCTCTCCGTGCGTCTGCGCCTGCAGCATGCCACCAGCGCGACAGGCCCCTGGACGGATCTTCCCGAGGTGGTCTCGCGGAGCATTTCCGCCACCACCGCCAACCAGACGGTGGAAGCGGACCTGCAGTTGTCCACCCCGAACCCCGAGCCGGCGTTCGGCGCGGAGGTCTTCTATCGCTGCGTGGCCACCAACAACCAGGCGACACCCAAGGAAAGTGCCGCCGTCAGCCTCAAGTACGTCAAACTGGCCTCCTTCGTGGGCGAGCCGGACATTTCCCACCCCGACCACTCCCTCGTCCCCCGCCTGGGACCCGACGGAGCCCTGGTCCGGGCCTTGGCGGCCTTCCTGCACAAGGTCGCCGAGCGGGACCCCGCCACCGCCGACAAGGCGCTGGTCCTGGGGTTCTCGCACACCGAACCCGACACCAAGCGCAATCGCAAATTGTCTTTGCAGCGCGCGGAGATCCTCAAGTCCCTCCTGGACCGCGACAACACCCTGTGGGAGAAGCACCGGGGAGATGTCGCCGTCCGCGACAAGCAGCAGATCTTGTCCGATCTGCACGCGGCCTTCGCCTTCGATTGCGATCCAGGGAAGGTGGACGACATCGCGGGCCCGGACACCGCCAAGGGCGTGCACGGGTTCCAGAAGGAATACAACGCGAGGTACCTGAAGAAGGACGCGAAGGGGAAGCCGCTCCCTGGCGAGGTCCGATTGACCGAAGACGGCATCTGCGGCCGCAAGACCTGGAACGGGATCCACCGCGCCCTTTGCGCGCTCATCGCCAAGGAACTGGACCCCGCCTTCGCCGACCCCGCACTTCCCGCCTGGCAGGTGCCGGATTGGCACTACCCTGCAGGGAAGGGTGCCTACCCTTGCGGGGCGGATTTCCCACCCGCCACCCGCAGCGCCGAGCTGGACCTGTTCCACCCGTCGGACGCTCCGGTGCTCGCCACCCCCGTCGATTCCGCCGCCCTGGTTCTCGCGGATGTCCCCCTGGAAGACCCCGCCAAGTACCGCAAGGAGAAGCTTGCGGTCCGCACCGCCGGAGGGGCCGCCCTGCCTCCTCCCGACCGCGCCGTCCCGGTGATCGAAACCTACGATCCATCCGAGGAGGTGACGGAAACCGGCACGAATTCCATGCGTGTGGAAAGATCCGGACAGGTGGTGGAGATCCGCCAGTGGGTGAACCTCACCACCAAGGACGACGGTCGCGACGGCAAGGGAAGCAAGATCAAGTTGCGGATCCGGTCGCGGGATGCGATCCGCGACGAAGCCAACGCCAAGCCGCTTCCCGATCAGGTGTTCCTGAAGGTGGTCTTTTCCGGCGATGGAGGCCACATTCGCCGCAGTCCACGCAGTTCCGCCGACAACGTCTTCCAGCTGGTGGGCACGGCCAATCTGGTCGGGCTTGCCGCCCCCGCGCCGGCGACGCTCACACGAGACCCCGCAGGCGGCTGGCAGCCCGCTCCCACAGCCCCTTGGGAATACACGGCGACCATCAACACGGCCGCAGCGAAGATGGTGGAAATCGAACTGGACGTGGGCCTGTGCGGTGGCGACACCTGCGAGGTCCAGGTGGGCGCTACCAACGCGTACGACGCGGCGCGCGTGCGATTCGTGAATTGGCGGAAGTTGTTCTACGAAGTGCTGCTGCCCGACTGCATGCAGGCCAGCATGAACACGACGAACCCGGCGCTCTGGGACTTCGGCGCCCCCGTCAAGAACGCTCTCGACCAGCAGATGTCCATGGGTTTCGTGCAGTTCGACGTCTTGGCCTCGCACCACTTTCCCCAGGCCAACGCCGGAGCGAACACGTGGGTTCCGGCTGCTTTCGTCGGCGAGGTCGGGGGCGATCGGTACATCTACGCCAGCGGTTGGCCAAGGCCTACGGGAGTGGCCTTCGATCCCGCACCCGACGCCCGGACCAACCAGGTCTCCCTGTGCCACCGGTCCTTTTCCAGCACGAGGCCGACCGACCCCGTGACCAACGCGGTCGTCAACGATCCTGTCGTCCAGGTAGCCGTCGCGCGCCAGACAGATTATGCCGTGAACGCGCTTCCTGTCGCTCCCGACAAGCGTCGACATTGCTTCGAAACAGCCACCTGGGACAACTCGCCTTCGGTGGATGTCGGCGGCTTGGAATGGACTGCTCAGGTCACCGCGGCCGCCAACCAGGTCATGCCGACCCTGGTCATCGATGCCGCCCCCGATCCCGCCTTGGGCGTCGACGCGTACCGCATCGAGGTCATCGGCCCCACAGGGAACGTCGCGCAGGCATTCCCCTTCACCTTCGCGTCTGGTTCCTCCGTCCCAACCGGTGGGGCGGTGACCGCTTGCGTCGACTCCGTGGTCCACTGCCTCGGTCGTGTCTTCTGCTATTCCATGGCCACCAGGACGCGGATCCGGATCCGTCATCCTGCGGCGGACCCCCACGGTGCCGCGCGCCAAACCGCGCGGAGAACCGCCTCGACCAACGAGTTCGACAACCGCAAGGCCAACGTCGCCTACCATCCTGGACTGGATCCAAATGGAGTCCCCAGGCATGGAGCGCTCCAAGCCGCATGGTTCTCGCACCCCACCAGCCGACAGCTCCGACTGGTCCTTCCCGTCCGTGCCAGCCCCAACGACCCGTTCCAGCCGGGAGATTTCGCCGGGGCCCTTTCCGCCACCCACTGTCCCGTGCGCTGGAGCGCGCGGGTCGCACGGACCTACGAGATCCTAGGCAGCTCCGGCGGAGGAAGCGTGATCCTGGTCACCCAGGGAACCCCTGGCGAGGTCGCCGCCACCCTCAGCCACGAGCTTGGACACAGCATGGGTCTGACGGCGTTCAACAACGGGACGCAGAATCGCTGTGCTCCCATTCCCGGACTGCCGGCTCCAAAGCACGTGGACAACGGCGGGCGCGCGTATTTCGACGCAAGTCCAGTGGGCAGTGCTGGTCGGCGAGGCCTCCACCGCGGACCTCACTGCGCCGCCGGCATCCCCGGCGATCCCGGGGTCGCGAACCTCCCCGGGGTGCCCGACGAGCCGGCGGTCCCCGTCGCGGGTGCCGCAAGCGACCTTGCCCACGCCCAGTTCAGCGGCAAGAAGGGCTGGTGCATCATGTTCGGCGAAGGGGTCCCCGGAACCAACCGTTTCTGCGGCGCCTGCCTTTCCACCCTGAAATCCCGCACATTGACGAACATCCGCGACATATGGAACACCAGATTCTGACATGCGACGCATCCTCGCATCCTTCCTGCTGGTTTCCTGCCTGGGCACACCAGGGACACGTCTACCACGAACGGATCCACCCATGAGTCAACTCTCGAAGTATGCACCCGAAGATTTCTGGTCAGGATCGACCTGGGTTTCCTCGCTCCAGAACCACCTGGTCAACGAGGGCCTCCACGCGCGGGAATTCCTGATGCCCCGGTACGCGGACCGCACCAAGGTGAAGGTTCTCCCCTGCTACCTGTTCCAAGCCGGCCCCTTCGAGGAATTCCGCAACGGCTCCTTCGCCGAGGACGGATATCTCGCCCTGGTGGATATCGACCGCAACACGTTGGGTCTGGTGCGGATCGACGACGCGGACGACTCGCCCGCCGAGCCGAAACCGAAGGGGCCTCGCCAGCCGACAGGATCTCCCTACGGCACGAGCACCTCGCCCTTCGACCTGGCGGCGCGGTTTTTCCCGGACTTCGCCCAGACCACAGGTCGATACCGGCTCCAGGCCATCCTTCCGCTGCAGAGCACCGCCCCTGTCGCATTCGACCTCGGTGGCTCTCCCTCCACTTTTTCGCAGGACTTGGCTTCCTCGCTCGAAGCGATCCTCGATCGCAGATCGATCCCGGCCGAACTGATGCAGGAAACGCTTCCCTGGAGGGCATTGGCCGCACCGCCCTCCCTGGGCGAAGGCCTTCGCGCCACATTGCTAACGGAATCCGGCATCCACTTCCTGGAAGTCGATTTCGCCCTCCCCGAGCTCAGGGGCGAGCGGCTCCACCTCGAGGCCGGCGCCGTCCTGCCTTCCGGAAACCGTCCACCGGACGCCGTGAAGTGGATCCATGTCGTGGTCACCGGGGAGGACTACCTCCAACCCGCAAAGGTGCTGCTCCCGGTGGTGGGCGGCGCCCCGGACCAGCTTTTGCGGGGCCATGCGAAGATCGATCTGGATCGGCTCTTTTCCGGCATGGCCAACAGCGACTTCCAATCGGTCTACGTCTTTTCCGGATCCGAGTCCATCGGGCCGCTGGAGCTACCCGTCCGAAAGCCCTGAGGTTGGTCGAAGTGCGGAGTCGAGAAGCCTGCCTCGCGGAAGGCGCTCCGGCGCGACTCACTTCCCCGCGCGCATCTCCTCGGGAGCTGAAGCGCGCAGGTAGTTGGGAAGCGGCGCCCCGCCGGTGCCGCGAAGCGCGACCAAGCCCGCCACGGAAACGAATTCCCCAATCCGCCGGAATCCGTCCGGCATCCCGGCGAGGAATTCGGCTTTGCCTTCTGCAACCACGCACCGTCCATCCAGCAGGCTCCCGAGCTCCGCCAAGGTCGCGCGCCGGTCGGGCGCATCGCCCTCCCCCACGTAAGCCTCCCCGCGCAGAGCGTCCAGGAGCACCAGGGGATCCGAACCCGCCAGGTCCGGATGGCACGCCACCGCCCGCAGACTGGACACACCCGCCAGCGGCAGGTCGCGCGCGAAGGCGGCACCGTGGGCGAAGGCCAGCGCGATGCGGATGCCCGTGAAGGATCCGGGGCCCACCCCGCAGACGATTTCCGTCACCTGGTCCATCCCGCGCGAGGTGTCGGCGAGCAGTTCCCGCACGGCGGCGGGGATCACGTCCCCGCGGGCCCCGGGGAGCTTGCGCTCGGCCAGGATCGCGCCATCCGGGTTCGCCAGTCCCACCACCACGGTGGAGGTGGCCGCGTCCAGGGCCAGGATCATCCCCTGTGGCCCAGGTTCAGGGCTTGTCCCACGAGGCCCGCAGGATGGCCGTCACCAGGTCGCGGTAGGAGAGCCCGATGGCCGCCGCCTGCTGGGGGATCAGGCTGGTTTCCGTCATGCCGGGAAGGGTGTTCACCTCCAGCACGATGGGGCCGTCCTCGCCCAGGATGAAGTCGGTGCGGCTGTAGGCGCGCAGACGGAGGGTTTCGTGCACGCGTCTGGCCAGGTCCTGGATCTGCCGGGTGGTCTCCTCGGGGAGCACGGCCGGAGTGATCTCCTCGGAGCCTCCGGGAAGGTACTTGCTGGAAAAGTCGAAGAATTCGCCGCATTTGGGGCGGATCTCGGTGGGAGGAAGCGGCGCGTGCCCTTCCAGGACCCCGCAGGTCAATTCCCGTCCGGACACGAACTTCTCCACCAGCACGCGCTTTTCGGCGGCACAGAGCTTCACCGCCGCCTGGACCAGCTGTTCCTCGGTCCGGACGATGTGCACGCCGATGGAACTCCCCCCCGTGGGCACCTTCAGCACCAGGGGAAGTTCTCCCCATTGGAAGGCCCGCTCGGCGAAGGATTCGGGCCCCATGTCGGTGGAAAGTTCCATCGAGGGCGCGATGGGGATGTCGCGGGTGGCCAGGATCTCCTTGGTGCGGGACTTGTCCATCGCGGTGGCCGAACCCAGCACCCCCGATCCCGTGTAGTGGACGCCGTGGAACTCCAGAAGCGACTGCATGCGGCCGTCTTCGCCCCAGTCGCCATGCAAGGCCAGGAAGGCTCCGTCGCAGGGCAGCCGTTCCAGGGCGGGACCGGAGGTTTCCGACCAGCCGTCGGAAAGATCGCCAGCGGCCAGATCGTGGCGTCCTCCCTCGAACGCGGGCTGTTCGGATGCCGCCAGAGGGCGCGGCGGGAACCGCCAGCGCCGGTCGCGGGTGAGCACGACGGGCCAGGGCTGGTAGAGGGACGGGTCCATCTGGCGCACCACGCCGGTGCCGCTCTTGAGGGAAACGTCGTGTTCTGTGGAATACCCACCCATCAGCACCAGGACGGTCTTTGTCATCTCAACCTCCGACGAGGCAGGAATGGAAAACGGCGAGAAGGGGGAAACCCGCGCCCAGGACGACGCTCGCTCCCGCGCAAAGAAGCAGGGGGACCTCCGCCAGGAAGGCGGGGGGGACGTGGGTGTGGACCACGCCTGCGGTGTCCTCGTCGATCACCGTGGCGCGCAGGAGGCGCAGGTAGGCGGCGGCCAGGGCCACCGAGGCGGCCAGGGCGACGGCGACTCCCAGGACCAGAACCGGACCGAATCCGTCCTCCGTCGCCGTCCGGACGACTTCGGAGAGCAGCGCCCATTTGCCAGCGAACCCGGCCAACGGAGGAATGCCCGCAAGGCTCGCGACGCAGATCACCAGGGCCGCCACCACGCGGGGACGTCGTTTCCAGGAGCCGTTCAGGTTGGCCAAGCTGGTGTCGGCGTCGCCGGAGAGGATGTCCAGGGCCAGGAATGCGCCCAGGTTGGCCACCAGGTAGGCGATCAGATACAGCCCCAGGGCGGAGACCGCATCCAAGGTGATCCAGGTGGAAGCGGCCAACAGCATGATGCCGGAATTCGCCGTGGAGCTGAAGGCCAGGAGCCGCTTGGCGTCCTTCTGGACCATGGCGGTGGCGGATCCCACCACCATGGAGAGCACGGCCATGGCGACGATTCCCGTCGCCACCTTGCCGGGAGCCATCCCTGGCAGGGCGACAGGCAGGAGCGCGGGCAGGATGTGGAGGAGAGCGGCGAATCCAGCGGACTTGGGAACCGTGGAAAGGAAGCCGGCCGCCACCGTGGGACAGCCCTGGTACACGTCGGGGCTCCAGAAGTGGAAGGGCACCAACCCCAGCTTGAAGGCGAAGGCTGCGGCCACCAGAAGCACGGCCGCCACCGCGGCAGGCGACGGGGTGGACACCAGGCGAGCGCCGATGTCCATCGCGTCGAAGGTCCCGGTGATGCCCCACAGGTGGCTGATGCCGAAGACGGCCACCGCGGAGGCCACGGCTCCGTACAGGACGTATCGGATGCCCGCTTCGCTCGCCCTGGGATCCCTCGCACGGAACCCCGCCAGGCCGTAGCTGGAAAGAGAGAGGAATTCCAACCCGATGTACATCGCCACCATGTGCCTGGCGGAAGCCAGGAGCATCGCGCCCAGGGCCACCGACAGGATCAGGAGGGCGGATTCTCCGAGCTCCGCGCGGCGGTGCATGGCCCGCGATCCGTTCAAGGCCAGAAGCGCCAGGAATGCCGCCGTCAGCGAGAACAGGCGGACGAACTGCGAGATGGCGTCGGGGACGTAGGTGCCGCCCACCAGCAGACCCGGCCTGGGCACGCCCACCACCCAGCAAAGCAGGATGCCCGCGAAGGCGGCGATGGCCGAAAACCAGACGACCAACCGCTTGTCGTCGGTGGAAGTGGTCCAGTCCAGGATCAGGCCCAGGCAGATGGCCGAGGCCACGAGCATCTCGGGGAACAATCCCCGCAGGGAGACCGGGATGGCAGACAGAATTTGCAGTAAGGTTTCGTTCATGGGTTCACCAAGGCCTCTGGAGCCAGGCCATGTGGCCGGATAGCGATGCGCTGGCGGGGCCCACCACGTCCTGCAGGAGGGAAGGCCAGACTCCCAGCAGCAGGGAAAGCGCGGCCAGCGGCAGGAGGGCGGCCATCTCTGTGCGGGTAAGGTCGGCGAAACCCGCCTGCTCGGAATGCCGCAGAGGACCGTACAACACCCTTTGGACCGTCCACAGCAAGTAGGCCGCCGAGAGGATCACACCGGTGGCGGCGATGAAGCCCGCCATGCGCGTGGCCGAGGCGCTCCAGGCCCCCAGGAGGACGCCGAGCTCTCCCACGAAACCGGCCAGACCCGGAAGTCCCGCGCCCAACAGGGCGGAAAAGAGGAAAATCGCCGAGAAGCGGGGCATCACCTGGGCGAGCCCCCCGAAGCCGTCTACACGCCGATGGTGCGCCCGATCGTAGACCACCCCGACCAGAAGGAACAGAAGCGATGCCGACAATCCGTGGCTCACGCACTGGAAGGTGGCGCCTGCGATTCCCTGTTCGGTGCCGGAAGCCAATCCAAGAAGGCAGAACCCCATGTGCGAAATGGACGAATAGGCGACCAGACGCTTCAGATCGCTCTGGCCCAGGGCGGCCAAACCGCCCCACACGATGGATATGGTCCCGATCCATCCGAACAGGGGCGCGGCCTGGGCCACCGCGCCGGGGAACAACGGCCAGGCCACCCGCAGCAATCCGTAGACGCCAAGCTTCAGGAGGATGCCGGCCAGCACCACCGAGATGGCGGTGGGAGCCTGCACGTGCGCGTGGGGAAGCCAGGCATGCAGGGGGAAGGACGGCACCTTCACCGCGAAGCCCACGAAGAAAAGCCCCAGGCAGAGCCCGGCCAGCCCGATCCCCAGCACCTTGCGCTGGGCCCACCAGGGCGCCAGGAGCTTCCAGTGGAGCATGTCGAAACTGCGGGAAAGCGGGACGTACATGGGCATCCTGCGCCCGGCGGCGACGTCCGCCGAACGCACCAGCGTCTGGTGGCCGTCGGGAGAACCGGTCATGACGGGCAGTCCGTACAGGATGGCTTCGCCGGTGCTTCCCGTGGTCATGTGTTCGCGGACCTCCTCCATGCGCACGGGAACCGGAACCGACTCGCGCGGGGCGGACACGTTCAGGAGGAAGATGCCCAGGAGCATCGCCATGGACCCGGACATGGTGTACAGGAAGAACTTCACGGCCGCGCGCTTGCGATCGTCGCCGCCCCACACCGCGACCAGGAAGAACATGGGGATCAGCATGATCTCCCAGAAGCAGTAGAAGAACACCATGTCCAGGGCCAGGAACGATCCGTACACGCCCACGAACAGGAGCTGGAACATGGCGTGGTAGGAACGCACTCGCACCTTGGGGGCGTTGGCCAGGCTCGCGGCGAACTGCACCAGGGCGGTGAGGAGGATCATGGTGGCGGAAAGCCGATCCATTCCCAGATGCCAGGCGACGCCCCACTGGGGCAGGAGCGGGATCCGTTCGCGCAGCAGGAATCCGGTGGTGGCGGTGGTGGCCTGCGCCCAGAACAGGATGCCGGTGAGCGCGAGCATGGCGACCGAAAACCCGATCGTGATGCGCTTGTGGAGTTCGGGGCGTTCGGGCGCGCACCAGGAGACCAAGGCTCCCAGCGCGGGGATCGCGATGACGGTGGAAAGGAGGAGGGCGTCCATCGAGAGCCTTTACAGGAGAAGCAGGGCGAGGGCCCCGAACAAGGCAAGGAGGGTCCAGCCCGCATAGGCGAGCGAACGACCCGTCTGGAACAGGTTGGCGAACCGGCCGGTCCACCGGACCAGCGAAGCGGCCGTGTCCACCGTGCCGTCCACGGAAAGGCCCGAACCGAGATCCGCCTTGGCGACCAGCTCGCCTCCACGGCGGCCGATGCCCTCGGCGAAGACCAGGTCCAGCGCCTTGTCCACGAACCACAGGTTGGCCAGGAACTTCCAGACAAGATTCGTTGGAGGATCGCGGCGCAACCAGGTGGCGGCGGATCCACCGCGGAGAGGATTGGTGACGTACAGCCAGAAGGCCGCGCCGGACCCCAGGAAGAAGAGGGCGATGGTCCACCCCATGGTGCTCGCGTGGATGTGGTGGGCGAGCTCCTCGGGGAGTTCCCCCACCGCCATGGGCGACTGGAGGACACCGTCCAGCCAGCTGCCGGAAGCGAAGGGATTGACGGATCCTGTCCATACGAACTGGAGGGAGAACAGGGCCAGGACCATGAGCACCGCGATGGAGGGCTTGTCGGGATCGTGGGCGTGCTCCCACAGGTGGCGGTCGCGGGGCTTGCCCACGAAGGCGACCAGCCATTGGCGGCTCATGTAGAAGGCCGTGAGGGCGGCGGTGGCCATCCCCAGGATCCAGGGGATCTTCGCGGCCATCACCCCGGCGCCGTGCGCCTGGGCCAGCACCATCTTGGCCTGGGCTGCCGCCAGGATGGCGTCCTTGGACCAGAAGGCGGAAAAGCCCGGAACCCCGAGGATGGCCAGGGTGCCGATGCCCGTGGCGATGGCGGTGAAGGGCATCTTGCGGGCGAGCCCTCCCATCCGTCCCAGGTCCTGCACGCCATGGAGGGCGTGGATCACGGAGGCGGCTCCCAGGAAGAGCATGCATTTGAAGATGGCGTGGGTGTACAGGTGCGAGACACCCGCCCCGTAGCCACCGGCGGCCGCTCCCGCGCCCAGGCCCAGCATCATGTAGCCCAGCTGGGAGATGGTGGAGTAGGCGAGCACGGCCTTGTAGTCCCACTGCACGCAGGCGATGGTGGCGGCCACGAACGCGGTGACGGCTCCCACCCACTGGATGGCCACCAGGGCATCCGGCGTGAGGAGAGGATAGATGCGGGCGGTCAGGAACACGCCGGCGGCCACCATGGTGGCGGCGTGGATGATGGCGGACGCCGTGGTGGGGCCTTGCATGGCCTCGGGAAGCCATACATGGAAGGGGAACTGGGCGGACTTGCCCATGGCTCCCAGGAACACCAGGAGTCCCGCCAGGGTCAGGAGGGCCGCTCCGGTGAATCCAAGGAAGGCCACCTTGGAGGCGGCGACGGATCCCGCCGCGACGAAGAGCGTCGTCCAGGCCAACGGGTCGCCACCGGTGAAGCCCGGGAGCGACGACACCAGCCAAGCGAGCATGGCCAGACCGGACAGGAATCCGAAATCGCCCACGCGGTTGACCACGAAGGCCTTCAGCTGCGCCATGGCGGGGTTGAGCTTGGCCTCGTTCACCCCGGTGGCGTGGAAGGGCTTGCCAGCCTGGTATTCGGGATCCTCGGAAGCGGGCGCCTTGTCGTGCCAGTAGCCGATCAGCAGATACGAACCCAAACCCACCAGTTCCCAACCGATGAAGGCCTGCAGGAGTCCGGGAGCCACCACCACCATGGACATGGCGAACACGAAGAAGCTGAAGCTCGCGAAGAAGCGACCGTAGAAGCGGTCGTCGCCCAGGTACCAGCGGGAGAACACCAACACTCCCAGCGACAGGAACTGGACCACCAGGAGCATGGGCACGGAAAGGGCGTCCAGTTGGATGCCCAAGGAAAAGGTGATCCGCGCGCCGGGGAAGGAAAGCCAAGGGATGCTCCGGGCGACCGGGGCCGCCGCGCCCAAGGCCACCGCGAGCGAAGCGGCGGCTCCCACGGCCTGGGCCGCGATGGAGACCAGATCCACGTGGCGGCTCTTTCGCCAGAGCAAGGCCCCGACCACGGCGGCCGCAAGCGGCGCGGCCAGGCAGAGGAGGGCAAGGGAGATCGGATCCATCTCAGTCTCCGTGCAAGGTGCGGACCTTTTCCAGGTCCACATCGCGGAAGGTGCGGAAGACCGCGAACACCAGCCCCAGGGCCACGGCGGCCTCGGCGGCGGCGAGCGCGATCACGAACAGGGTGGCCACCTGGCCCTGCGCCGCGGCCTCGGGACCGCGGAAGCGACCGTAGGCGACGAAGTTCAGGTTGGCCGCGTTGAGCATGAGCTCGATTCCCATGAGGTAGCCCACGGCGTTGCGCCGGATGGCGCATGCCAAGGCTCCCAGGGCGAAGAGCGCGGCGGAGACGGCAAGGTACGGGAGGAGCCGATCCGGCCCCGCCATCAACAGGTCGATCACGTCGCATCCTTTCGCACGAGTCCCAGGGCCGCCAGGAGGACCACGGTCAGAAGCACCGCCACCACCAGGAAGGGGACCAACCAGCCGTCGAGCAGGAGCCGCCCCAGATGGAACTTCGCATCCGTCGCGATCTGCCCCTGCCAGGTGGACGTCGGAGTCCGGGTGGTGGAAAGTCCCGTGCCTTCCAGGCTCGAGACCAGCCAGGCTAGGCGGCCGGCCGAGGCCAGCACCGCGGTGGCGGCGAATCCGCCCAGGATGCGGGCCCCCAGGGATGGCGGAGTGGCTCTGCCCAGCACGTCGCGGCTGAACATGACGCCGAAGAGGATGAGGATCAGGATGCCTCCCACGTAGACGATCATCTGGATGACCGCCACGTACTCGGCCTGCAGGAACAGGTAGAGTCCGGCCAGTCCGGCCAGGCAGACACCCAGCGAAAGGGCCGCGTACACCAGATTGCGCGCGAAGACCGCGCCGGCCCCACCGGCCAGGACCACGGCCACCATGGGCCAGAAAAGCAACATCGCCGCGTTCACGTCCCCGCCGTTCCCGGAGCCTTGTCCGATTGCTGGGCGGCCTGCTCGGCCGCAAGTTGCGCGGCCTGTGCCGCGGCCTGTTCGCGCGCCTTCTTCTTGTCGGCGCGGGCCTGGTCGACCTTCGCCTTCTCCTCGGGGGTGTAGTACCCCATCCCGTAGCGCGCGAACAAAAATTGTCCCTTCTCCGGATCCTCGATCCGCGAGAGGAACGCACGGTCGTCGTCGGTGCAGGCGGAGGGATCCTGGGCGGTCAGCCGGTTCAGGCGCTCCACCTCCAGCATGTCCAGCTTCACCTTCGTCTGGTCGGCCCGCATGCGGAACAGGAACCTGCCACCGCGACCGTTCACGAGGTTCTTCGGTTCCAGCTCGTAGCCCTTGGTCATGGTCAGGCAGTCGGTGGGACACGCCTGGGTGCACAGCCCGCAGTAGATGCACTTGGAGAGGTCGATGTCGTAGCGGCTGATCCGGAACTTGGCGTTCTCGTTGAGCTCGCCCTCCATGGAGATGCAGTCGATGGGACACGCCCTCTGGCAGGACTTGCACAGCGTGCAGCGATCCACGTCGTTGAACAGGTGTCCCCGGAAGCCGTCGGGAACGTGTGCGGGTTGGACCGGATAGTCGATGGTCATGGCGTTGCCATGGCCCTTCTTGTCCGTCACGTTCTCCCAGATGAACCGGGCGGTCAGACCCAGTCCGGTGGTGGTCGATTGGACTCCGTCCACGATCTCGCGGACCCAGCCGAGGATGCTCATGGAGCCCCCTTGCCGGTCAACCGGCGCATTTCGATGGGTTCGGGCGGTGCGCCCCAGCGCTTGGCCATCGCCACCAGCGCCACCATGGCCCCGCCGACGACGGCCCACGGCACCATCCAGGAGAACAGGTCGGGCCGGACAACGGGTGCCGACGAATAGCGTCCGTAGGCGATCTCCACCACCCCGGTGCGGGTGGCGGTCAGGATCTGGGTGACGGCCAGGCCGAAGAGCGACACCAAGGCCAGCGGAACGAGCTTGGTCCAGGAGAGGCGCATCACCTGGTCGATGCGGAAACGAGGCAAGGTCCAGCGGACCCACATCATGAATCCCACGGACAGGACCGCCTTGGCCACCAGGATGGCCGTGTGGACCAGGGCCTCGGCGACCGGCGGCAGCGAGACGATCCATTCCTCGCCCACCGGGGACTGGTATCCTCCCAGGAACATGGTGGCGAACAGCCCTCCCACCAGGATCATGTCGGAGTACTCGGCGATGAAGAACAGACCCCACCGCAGCCCCGAATACTCGGTATGGAAACCACCCACCAGTTCCGACTCCCCTTCCGAAAGATCGAAGGGCGCGCGGTTGCACTCGGCGAGCGCGGCCACGTAGTAGACGCACGCCACCAAGGCCAGGAACGGGCTCTGGAACAGGTTCCACCCGGCGATGGAGAACCATCCCGGATGGTACTGGGCCGCGATGATCCCCTGGAGGCTCATGGTCCCCGACCACATGCACACCACCGCGATGGACAACGCGATGGGAGTCTCGTAGGAGACGATCATGGCCACCGAGCGGATGCCGCCGAAGTAGGACCACTTGTTGTTGGAACTCCAACCCGCCTTGAGGACGGACACGGCGACGAGACCCGTCACGGCGCCCAGGTAGAGGGCGGCCACGGGGGGATCGCCCATGTGGAACCACTGGCTGAACGGGAAGACCGCGAAGGCGAGGAAGGCCCCCGTCATGGCCAGGTACGTGGATCCGTGGAACAGGAGCTTGTCGGCACCCGCCGGTGCCATGTCCTCCTTGAGGAACATCTTGACGCCGTCGGCGGCGATGGACCCCAGGCCCCACATGCGCACCTTGCCCAGCACGGTGGACACCACGGGCAACCGCTCGAAGCGACGGGCGGTCTGGCGGCGGCGCCACTTGGGCTGGAAGAACAGGGCCAGGTCGAACACGAAGTCCACCAGACCGGTGGCCCCCACCATGGGGCCCTTGCGGCGCTGGGCGAGCCCGGCCACCTTGCGCTCGAAGTACTGGGCCACTCCCGCGATGGGGAACACGATGCCCAGCACCGGGGCGGCGCAGACGAACAGCACCGCGACGATCTGGGCCGCCAGGGCGGGAACCCCCAGTCCGGCGATCCAGGATGCGATGGAATCCGAAACGGGTCCAACGGAAAATGTCATCGATCCACCTCGGGAAGGACGATGTCGAAGGAGCCGATCAGGGTGACCACGTCGGCGATCATGAGGCCGGGAACGACCTTCTCGAAGATGGAGAGCGCGGTGAAGGATCCGGTGCGGATCTTGATGCGGTAGGGGAACTTGGTGCCGTCCGAGACGATGCGGTAGCCGGTCTCGCCGCGGGGATTCTCGCAGCGGAAGTAGACCTCCCCCACCGGAGGCTTGCGGAGCGCCTTCTGGGCCGCCTTGGACACGCACCATCCGCCCACCGGATCGTCTTCCTTGCCGCTGGAAGGCGGCATCTGGTCCAGCGCCTGCCGACAGATCCTGATGGATTCCAGCACTTCCAGCAGACGGACCACGAAGCGATCGTAGCTGTCGCCCAGCCGACCCTTGGCTCCCGCGTAGCAGCGGCCCACCGGAACGTCGAACTGGATGCGGTCGTAGACGCCGTAGGGACGGTCGCGACGCAGATCGAAATCCACGCCCGATCCGCGCAGGTTGGGGCCCACCAGTCCGTAGGAGATGGCGTCCTCGGCGGAGATGGCGGCGACCCCGGCCAGGCGCCCCTTGACGATGTTGTTGGTGGAGATCAGGCGGTTGAAGTCCTTCATGGCCGCCTCCAGGCCGTCCAGGAAGGTGCGGATCTCCGCTTCGGCGCCGGGATGGAGGTCGCGATTGACGCCGCCCACGCACATGTAGTTGTAGGTGAGACGCGCGCCGCAGGTCCTCTCGAAGATGTCGTTGATGTGCTCGCGCTGGCCCAGGGCGTGGACGAACGGGGTGAAGGCCCCCATGTCCATGGTCATGGAGCCCAGCCCCACCATGTGGCTGGAGATGCGGTTGAGCTCGGCGAACAGCACGCGGATGTACTCGGCCCGTTCGGGGATCCGAAGCCGGGTTTCCTCGCTGGTGGAAAGGAGCGACTCCACGGCCAGCACCCAGGCATGGTTGGAGTTCATGGAGCACACGTAGTCCACGCGATCCGTGTAGGGCACGAACTGGAACCATTCCAGGTTCTCGCCGATCTTCTCGATGGCTCGATGGAGGTACCCGATGTCCGGCTTGCAGGCGGCGATCACCTCGCCGTCGGTGGTCACTTCCAACCGCAGCACCCCGTGGGTGGCCGGGTGGTGCGGCCCCATGCTCAGGGTGATGAAATCGCCTTCGCGTTCGATGTTCACTTGTAGGGCCCCGATTCGAAGGTTTGCCCCTCGCGCTTGAGCTCCACCCCTCCGTAGCTTTCCGGGTAGAGGTAGTCCTTGCGCAGCGGATGTCCGATCCAGTCGGGGGGCATCAACAGGCGGCGGAGGTCGTGGTGGCCGGGAAAGGAAACCCCCAAGAGATCGAAAGCCTCCCTCTCGAAGAAGGAGGCCACGCCCCAGACCGACTCGACCGATGGAATCTCGGGCAGGGCCCGGGACGTAGAAGACTTCAGACACAGCTCGTGACCATGGACAGACGAGGCGAGGTCGTAGACGCAGGCCAGGTCGGTACATGGCGCGGCGTCCTTGTCCTCGGTCGGGTATTTGAGGAGGTCGACACCGGTCAGGCAACACAAGGTGTCGAAGGACAATTCGGGATCCGATTTCAAGAAGCGGGCGACCTCGAGCATATCGAGCGGTTGCACCGCGATCCACCGGGCCCCGTTGGGCGCTGAACCAGCCTGGGCCGTTGGGAAGCGCACCTGGACCTTGGCGAGAATCGCCTCGAAACTCTGGGCCTTCCCTCGACACTGGTTCCTGGACGGAACTGGACTCATGGGGCCGGAAAAGTAGCCTTTTTGCGTTCCGTGCGCGGGCCATTTGCTTTTTTGCATGTACAAACCATGGCCAGCCATCTTCGTCCGCTGTTTGGGCTCGCGGCCCCCCTGATCCTGTCTTCCACCTCGGTCACGGCCATGCAGGTGATCGACGCCCTGGTGGTGGCACGCCACTCCGCCGAGGCGGTGGCCGCCCTGGGAACATCGTCGATGGCCGTGGTCCTGGTGCAAGGCGTCCTGTTCGGCACCGCCGGTTACTGCGGCACCTTCGCCGCCCACCACCACGGCGCGCGCGACCAGGGTGGCGTCTTCCGCTCGGCCTGGCTTGGCATCCACACCTCCTGGCTTTCGGGATTGATCGGCATGGTGCTTGCACTGTTCCTGCCGGAAATCTTCCGTTGGGCCGGCCATGGCCCCCAAATTCTGGAACAGGAGATCCTCTATACGCGCATCTGCCTGGCCGGCTCGCTGTTTCCGGTCCTTTCCTCGGCCTTGAGCGGCTGGTTGGCAGGAATTGGCAAAACACCTGTGGTCACCGTGGTCACGTTGGGCAGCTTCCTCGTGAACGCGATCCTGGCGTGGATCCTGGTGTTGGGTCGCTTCGGGGCCCCCGCCATGGGCCTGGAAGGCGCCGCGTGGGCCACCGTGGCCTCCCAGGGCTTCGCTTCCCTGCTGTACCTGGCCATCTTCGCGGGAATGGGGGGCTTTAAATCCGTCCAGCCCCGTGTCACCTGGGCCCAGATGCGCCATTTCCTGGAGCTTGCCCTGCCTTGGGGACTGCGGATTTCCGGAGAGGTGCTGGCCTGGACCGTGTTCCTGGTCTTCATGGGACGCATGGGAACCCTCGAACTGGCCGCCACCACCGCCGCTTTCCGGATCAATTCCATCGCGTTCTTTCCCGCCATGGGCCTGGCCCAGGCCACGGGCATCCTGGTGGGGCAGGCACGGGGCGCAGGCCGGGACCACGAGGTTCCCGGCATCGGATTCCAAGGGTTGGCGCTCGCCGAAGGATGGATGTTGGTCTTGGCCGCGACGTTCGTCTGGGGAGGGCCATGGCTCTCCGGATGGTTCCACACCCCGGGCCCCCAAGGTGCGGCCATCGTCGATCTGGTGACCGTTTCCCTGCGCTATGTGGCGTTGTACTGCCTCTTCGACGCTTCCAACGTCCTGCTTTCCTCCGTGCTTTCCGCGACCGGGGACACGCGATGGGTCGCCAAGGCCTACGGTCTGGGGTCGCTGATCTTCCTGGGTGCATTGTGGATCAACGACCATCTTTCCGGAGGCTACCACGCGGCATGGATCCTGGCGGTGGTGTTCATCCTGGCAACCGCCACGGCCTGGGCGTTCCGCTTCGCTTCCGGCGCATGGAAGAACTTCGCCGTGCTTGGGGAATCCGAAACCCTGCTCGTTCGTCCGACCGACATGGAGCCGGTTGGCTCCCGTCCCAAGGAGGTCACATGAATCGCAAACCGTTTCCGATGTCCATCGTGTTGGTGCTGCTTTCCACCGCGGTCGCGGTGTTCGCCTGGCCAAAGGGCGATCGCAGCCGCGGAATCGATCCCCGCAACCGTATCGATCGGATGATGGAGGAGCGATTGGCCTCCCTGAGCGCTCCGGAGCAAGCCTTGGCCAAGGCCTTGCGGCCCTTGCAGGATTCGCTCGGACGGACCCTCCACGACTACGCGCGCAAGGTCGGGGAAGGCGCCGAGCCCCGCAGTCTGACTGTAGAACGGGCGCGCATCCAGGCCCTCAAAGCGGAAATCTCCCGCCTGGAGGCGGCGGATCCGGAAGTCTCGCTGGATCTTCTGGCCCACCTGCCGCCGCCGATGCTCGCCGGTGGACGCAAACCTCCCCGCCCACCCTGCCCCAGGCTGGACGACTCGACCCGCCCACCCTGCCGGCATCACGCGATGCCGCAACCGAAGGACTGATCCACTTTGGGCGCCAGCGATTGGATCCGGTGGGTGGCTCTCGCCCGCGAAGGCGACAAGGACGCCTTCCATCGCCTGTATTCGGCCACCCGACCGCGCCTGTTCAACGCGGTCGCCCATCTGGTGGAACCGGGTCTTGCCGGAGAGATCGTCCAGCGGGCCTTCGTACGCGCCTGGGAACGACTCTCCGATCTGGCCGAGGACGCCTCCTTCGCAAGCTGGCTCAGGCGCATCGCCGTCAATTTGATCCACGACCACTGGCGTCGCGAGCGGCATCTGGTGGAGGTCCCCGACGACGACTCCACGCAAGCGATCGTCGACCCCGGACCGGACCCGTTGGCTCTCTGGGAATCCAATTGCGAAGCCTCCACGTTGCGGCGTGCCATCGGAGAGCTTCCGCCACCCTTTCGCGAAGCGGTGGTGCTCCACTATCTGGACGACCTCCCCGTCGAGGAAGTCGCCCGCATCCTGGATGTCCCGCGTGGGACCATCCTTTCCAGACTGTCCAGAGGCCGGGCCAGGCTCCGCCTGTCGCTGGCCCCCGTTTCCGAGGTGAATCCATGAACACCCCCTCCGATCCTTTGGAATCCGCCCTGCGTTCGCTCCCTCCCTTGACCGGCGTGGACGACTGGCCGGACCTGCGCGACCGACTCTCCCGTCGGCGCTCCATCCGCTCCCGCTTGCGCCTGGCCGCCCCCACCTTCCGCTGGGTCGGTGCCTGCTTGGCGGTGCTTTTCGCGTTCGGGTTCTGGCAGGCATTGCAAGGTCGCAGGTCGGTGGTCGCCTCGGAAAGCGGTGCCGAGTTGCGCACCTGGGTGGCTGCCCATCAGGACGCCTACGCGTCGGAGTCCATGATCGATCCCTGGGCGGACCCCATCGAGGAGTCTTCGCCATGATCCTCTTCGCCGCCCTGACCCTTCTTGCCGGCACGGGGCCGGACGACTGGCTTCGGGAATCCTTCCATGGCCGGAACGGATCGTCGTGGAGCGCCGTGGCCACCATCGAGCGCCCAGGCGGAAGACTGGATACCGTGCGGGTGTGCCGCGAAGGCACCTCCGAACGCCTCGATTTCGCGCACCGCTCCATCCTGATGGCCGGCGACAGCATCGTCCAACTGGACCACGAGCGCAGGAAGGTTCGCCTCACCCCCCGACATTTCCCTCCTCCCCCGCCGGACGGCCCCAAGCAGGTTGGAAAAGCCCGCATCCTGGGGCGGGATGTCCTGATCCTGGAAATGGCCCCGCCGGACGGCTCCGTTCTACGATTCTGGGTGGACACCGCACTACCCGCCGTCCTCAAGACCACCTCGAGCGGAAAACCGGCGAGCCATCCTCCCCCGGGGCCGCCGGACCGCCCCCCCCGGCAGCCCCCTCCCCAGAGGAACTTTCTCTCCATCCAGCCCGGGGTGGGATGCCCCGTCGGCTCCTTCTCCATCCCATCCGATTACTCGCGAGGTCGTGGAGGCTCCGGCAAGCGGGGCGACCCCACACGCCGCGAAGGACCTCGCCGCCACGAAGTGGGCTCGGAAGAGGCGCTTACCAAGGCAGTGGGCTTTCCCATTCCGAAGCCGGCCTGGATCCCCGATGGATTCACCGCCCGCGATTGGGCATGGGTGGAGATCCGCGGCTCCAAGGCGGCGCAGGTGTTCTACTCCAACGGCAAGCAGCGCGTGTCCCTTTTCTGGAAACGATCCGACGAACCGCCCCAGTTCTGCCCCAGCGGAGGCTGCAAGGACTTCAAGGGGCGCGTGGTGGTCTTCCGGAAATCGGGCCCGTTCGTACTGGCCGTGACCGGCGACCTTTCCGGCGAGGACCTGGAACGGATCGCGGGCATCCGCAAGTAGGAAAAGAACCTCTCACCCCACCGCGGCTTCGAATTCCTCCACCAGGGATTCGATCGCGCGGTGTCCCGCGCGCCAGAAGTCCTCGTCCAGCTGGATGCCCACCGCCGCGCAAGCCTCGGCGGGATCCTCCGCTCCCCCTTTGGCCAGAAGCTCCAGGAAGCGCGGCACGAAGGAGTCCCCCTCCTCCACCCACCGCTGGTAGAGGCCCAGCACCAGAAGCTGCCCGAAGGTGTAGGCGTAGCAGTAGAAGCGAGTGTGGATGAAGTGCGGGATGTAGCTCCA
>DAOPYN010000030.1:0-51107 GCA_035352895.1 Fibrobacteria bacterium
CATCCCCGACAACGCCAAGGAAAAGCCCCAGAAGGGCGAAGTGGTCGCGGTGGGCCCCGGCAAGACCGACGACAAGGGCAACGTGATCAAGATGGAGCTGAAGGTTGGCGACAAGGTGCTCTACGGCAAGTACGCCGGCACCGAGGTGAGCGTGGACGGCAAGGATCTGCTGATCATGCGCGAAGCCGACGTCCTGGCCAAGATCTAAGAACCCACAGGGGACACCGGCGGAGACTTCCGCTCCGTTTCCCCAAAGTGTCAGGCCGAACTTCGATTGATCCGCTGCCCTTCGATACACCGCCTTCGGCGGCACTCAGGGAACGGCGGATATGGACGTTCGATCACGAACAGACAATTTTCGTCAAACCTCTCATAGGAGATACCAAATGGCTGCAAAGCAACTCTCGTTCAACCAGGAAGCCCGCGAAGCCCTCAAGCGCGGCGTGGACAAGCTCGCCGACGCGGTGAAGGTCACCCTCGGACCCAAGGGCCGCAACGTGGTGCTGGCCAAGTCCTTCGGCTCGCCCACCATCACCAAGGACGGCGTGTCCGTCGCCAAGGAAGTGGAACTGGAAGACGCCTACGAGAACATGGGCGCCCAGATGGTGAAGGAAGTCGCCTCCAAGACCTCCGACGTCGCCGGCGACGGTACCACCACCGCCACTGTCCTGGCCCAGGCGATCGTGCGCGAAGGTCTCAAGAACGTGACCGCCGGCGCCAATCCCATGGACCTCAAGCGCGGTATTGATCTCGCCGTGGAAGCCGCCATCGCCAACGTGAGCAAGATCTCCGTGAAGGTGGCCGGCAAGAAGGAAATCGCCCAGGTCGGTGCGATCTCCGCCAACAACGACAGCTCCATCGGCGACCTCATCGCCGACGCCATGGAGAAGGTCGGCAAGGACGGCGTCATCACGGTGGAAGAAGCCAAGTCCATCGAGACCACCCTGGACGTGGTGGAAGGCATGCAGTTCGACCGCGGCTACGTCTCGCCCTACTTCGTGACCAATCCGGACACGATGGAAGTGGTCATGGAAGAGCCCGTCATCCTGATCCACGACAAGAAGATCTCCTCCATGAAGGACATCCTCCCGATCCTCGAGAAGGTTGCCCAGCAGGGCCGCCAGCTCCTGATCATCGCGGAAGACCTCGACGGCGAAGCCCTCGCGACCCTGGTGGTGAACAAGCTCCGCGGCACCTTGAAGATCGCCGCCGTGAAGGCTCCCGGCTTCGGCGACCGCCGCAAGGCCATGCTGGAAGACATCGCCACCCTCACCGGTGGCCGCGTGATCTCCGAGGAGACCGGCTTCAAGCTCGAGAACACCGTCATGGACGATCTGGGCCGCGCCAAGCGCGTCACCATCGACAAGGACAACACCACGATCGTGGAAGGCGCCGGCGACACCAAGTCCATCCAGGGACGCATCGGCCAGATCCGCAAGCAGATCGAGGAGACCACTTCCGACTACGACCGCGAGAAGCTCCAGGAGCGTCTGGCCAAGCTGGCCGGCGGCGTGGCCGTCATCAATGTGGGCGCCGCCACCGAGACCGAGATGAAGGAGAAGAAGGCCCGCGTCGAGGACTCCCTGCACGCCACCCGCGCTGCGGTGGAAGAAGGCGTGGTTCCCGGCGGCGGCGTGACCCTGATCCGCACCATCGCCGTGCTGGAAGCCCTCAAGGGCGAGAACGCCGACCAGAACATCGGTATCTCCATCGTGCGCCGCGCCCTGGAAGAGCCTCTCCGCACCATCGCCGGCAACGGCGGCTGGGAAGGCTCCGTGGTGGTCAACAAGGTCAAGGAAGGCAAGGACGCGTTCGGCTTCAACGCCCGCACCGGCGAGTACGAAGACCTCATCAAGGCTGGCGTGATCGACCCCGCCAAGGTGACCAAGACCGCCCTGAAGAACGCGGCCTCCATCGCGGGCCTGCTTTTGACCACCGAGTGCCTGATCGCCGAGAAGAAGGAAGCGAAGGCTCCTGCGGCGCCGGCCGGCGGCATGGGTGGCATGGGCGGCATGGACTACTAAGATCGGCTGCGCGGGCGCACTCTCGTTCCCCAGACCGTCGCCGTCCCGATGCGGACGGCTTCGGGTCTGGGTCACTTCGATTGCATCCCGCTCGCTCGATCTTAGGTTCTGATCCCTGCCGGTGGGGAAACTTCGCACACCTTCGGTGTGCTGGTTTCCTTCGGGCCAAGTCCCTGGAGCGGCGCACCTCTTCGAGGCGCTGTCTTCGTTGGGCTGGGAACTTCGCTCGCCCTTTGGGCTCGCTGGTTCCTTGCGAATCGGGTCAGTGCAGAAATATGGGCCTCGTCTCGCTTTGGCGGGGCGGGGCTTTTTCGTGGGGAGCATCGCGCCCTTTGGGCGCTGGCTCCTTCTTTGGGGATTTGGGCGGGGGCGGGGGCGGGGAACGCGGGTGTGGTGGTTTCTGGCGAGCACGCTAGAAATCTGCGGGGGAAATGCCGCTTTACAAATGAGGTTGAATCTTTGATGTTGTAAACATGAGCTCCTCCACTCCTGCGGAAACCTTCGGGGCACGACTCCGGCAAGCCCGGGTCATGCGGGGTTTGTCGCTGCGAGGTTTGTCGGACAAGCTCCATGGACTTGTGAGCCATACCACCGTGGGTCAATTGGAAGAGGGAACTCGGGTTCCGGGGTCGGAGGTGCTTTTGGCATTGGCACAATGCCTTGGGCAAGACCTCGATTACTTCTTCCGCCCGTTTTCCGTGCGCCTGGATGGGATCGATTTTCGCAAGAAGGCAAAGCTTGGCCAAAAGGAAATCGCGAGGGTTCGCGAAGAGGCATCGGCGCATTTCGAGCGATACCTGGAGCTGGAAGAGCTTTGCGGTGAACGGATGGAGTTCCACAACCCTTTGTCCCATCCGGAAGTCATCGATGAAGCTGGGATCGACCACGCCGCCATGTTGGTTCGGTCGAAATGGAAGCTGGGGCATGACCCGATTCCAAACGTTCTGGAACTGCTTGAACAGCATGGCGTGAAGGTCCATCTGCTGGATGGTCCGGACGATTTTTATGGGTTTTCCGGGAAATCCGGGTCCATTCCCGTGGTTGTGATCAATCAACGTCAGCCACCAGATCGGATTCGGTTCACGGCATTGCACGAATTGGGTCACTTGATCCTGAGCCTTGGATCAGAACTGGACGAAGAAAAAGCCTGTCATCGATTCGCGGGGGCGTTCCTGCTTCCGGCCGAGGCTTGTCGGACCGAACTGCGTGCCAAGCGGACTCATCTCAGCATGCCCGAGTTGTTGAGTCTGAAGCGGCGATGGGGCATGAGCATGGCTGCCATCGGAAAGCGTGCCCAACAAGTGGGGATCCTGTCGGATGCCGCCTACACGGGATTCGCGAAAGATCTATCCAGGCGGGGTTGGCGCCGCACTGAACCCGGTGAGGTGGTCGCCGAAACGATCTGCCGGTTCGATCGCCTCCTGTTCCGGGCTTTGGTCGAGGACTACATCTCCCTGTCGAAGGCATCCGAACTTTCGGGGATCCCCATGGACCAGTTGCGCTGTCGGCTCCAAGGCGCGGAATGATCGTCTGCGTCCACGACGCGAACATCCTGATCGATTTGGCGAAATCGGGATTGATCCCCTCGTACGCGAAACTGGGATGGACCACGCATGTTCCAGACCTAGTCTTGCGAGAGGTCAAGCAGGCCCTGGACCCTTGGATCAGGTCCGGCGTCTTTCGCGTCACGACCTTTGACGGAACAGAAATGTTGGAACTGTGGGCTCTTTTGGGCAAGCATTCGCGGCGACGTTCTCTCCAGGATACCTCGGCACTGTATTTGGCAGGGAAGCTCCATGCTCCGCTTCTCACGGGCGATGGGGTTCTCCGGAAAGCGGCGGAGCGCGATGGGATCGATTGTCGTGGGTTGTTGTGGATCATGGACCGGCTTTTGGAAGCAGGGGAGTCCTCGGGGCTTCTAGCCGAAAGATTGGAGGCGGCGTTGGCGCAGGGCGCCCGACTCCCGATGGAGGAATGCGAAAAGCGACTCCAACGATGGCGATCCCAGCGAAATGGATGACGGACCATCCCCTCCGTCGGGCCAATTCGGAGCTAGTTTCCAGGGGACAGAGACGGCGAGTAAACCGGGTGGCGCGAGGGCGCTGCCCTGAATTCCTTCCTCCGAGCCGCCGTCGGAGAGACCATGAGCAGCCAGCCTCCAAAATCGTCGGGAGAGATCCGTAGCAACTTCTCCCATTTGGCACCCCTGGATGTCCAATTGGTGCGGTTGGGTGCGCTCGCCGAGAAGTATTTCGCGGATGATGCGAACACCTCGATGATGAAGGTGCGCCAGTTCGGGGAGTGTCTGGCGCTGGAGGCGGCGTCGCGCTTGGCGATCCACACCGCCGCCGCGGAAACCCAATACGATCTCTTGCGCCGCCTGCGGGACGCGGGCGTGGTCTCCCGCGAGGTGTTCCACCTGTTCGAGGAAATCCGCCGGACAGGAAACGACGCGAACCACGCCGGCCGCGACGATCATGGCGCGGCGCTGAACCTTCTGAAGCACGCGACCCAATTGGGAATCTGGTTTCAGCGGACTTTCGGGAAGGCGGATTTCAAATCCGGCCCCTTTGTGCCGCCTTCCGCTCCCAAGGACGAAAGCGAAGAGCTGCGCCAGGAGCTGGAGCGGTTGCGCGCCATCGCGCTGGCCGAGCGCGAAGCCAAGGAGGATGCGGCCCAACGGCTCACCAGCCTGGAAATCCGCTTGCGGGAAACCGACGACGAGCGGAGCGTCTGGGAGCAGTTGGCTCAGGAGGCCGAAGCCGACAAGGGGGCGTTGGAAGCCCGCTTGGCCCAGTGGCAGGCCCAGGCCCAGGCGTTGCCGAAGTCGGAAATCGACACCTTGGTGGAGTCTGGTCGCGCCGCTTCGCGCATGGTGGTATTGGACGAGGCCGCCACGCGGAAACTGATCGATGCGCAGTTGTCGCAAGCGGGATGGACGGTAGATACGGCTACACTGACCTACGCCAAAGGTGCTCGTCCCCAGAAGGGGCGGAACCAGGCGATCGCGGAATGGCCGACACGGGGCAAACAGTCCGCCGACTACGTGTTGTTTGCCGGGCTGGTGCCAGTGGCCGTGGTGGAGGCCAAGCGCGCGAACGTGGATGTGGCCGGGAAGATCTCGCAAGCGGAACGCTACGCCCGGGGATTCAGCCTGGAGGAGGGATGGACGCCCGCATGGCTCGAATCCGGTTGCACCGAGGCGTGGAGCGATGGCGAGGGGGGGACGTTCCGGATCCCGTTCGTGTACTCGTGCAACGGCCGGTCGTTCCACAAGCAATTGGCGGAAAAATCGGGGACGTGGTTTCGCGACTTGCGCGCTGGTCACAACCTGGCGCGTCCGCTGGAGACCTTCCACAGTCCCGATGGGCTCCTGGATCTGCTGCGCCGCGACATGGACAAGGCCAAGACGCGTCTGGAGGCGGAGCCGTTCGACTACCTGGGCTTGCGGGAGTACCAGGAAAAGGCGATCCGCGCCGTGGAAGGCGCCCTGGCGGAGGGCAAGCGGGAATGCCTTCTTGCGATGGCCACGGGAACCGGGAAAACCCGTACCATCATCGGGCTCATGTACCGCCTGCTGAAAGCCGAGCGCTTCCGACGGATCCTGTTTCTGGTGGATCGGACCTCGCTGGGGGGGCAGGCGCAAGAGGCCTTCGCCGACGCCTTGTTGGAAGCCAACCTCCCCATCTCGAAGGTCTACAACATCGCCTTGCTCGGCGACATGGCCCACGAAGCGGAAACCCGCATCCAGGTGGCCACCGTGCAGGCGATGGTGAAACGACTCTTCCATGCGGACGATCCACCCGGGGTGGATGCCTTCGATTGCATCATCGTGGACGAGGCCCACCGTGGCTACACGCTGGACCAGGAGATGACCGACGGCGAGATCGAGATGCGCGATGCGAGCCAGTATTTGTCCACCTATCGGCGCGTCCTGGACCACTTCGATGCCGTGAAGCTCGGGATGACCGCCACTCCGGCCAAGCACACCACCGAGATCTTCGGCAAACCCGTGTTCACCTACTCCTACCGCGAGGCCGTGGCCGACGATTGGCTGATCGACCACGAACCTCCCATCCGCTACACCACGCTGCTTTCGAAGAACGGCATCGATTTCGTGAAAGGCGAGGCGGTCGAGGTGGTCCGATCGGGAACCGGCGAGATCGAGACGGCGGAGCTGGAAGACGACCTCCATTTCGAGGTGGATTCGTTCAATCGGTCGGTGATCACCGAGGACTTCAACCGGGTGATCTGCCGGGAATTGGCCTCCGAGCTGGATCCGATGGGGGAAGAAAAGACCCTGATCTTCTGCGCCACGAACCTCCATGCCGACATGGTGGTGAGGCTTCTGAACGACGCGTTCTTCGAACGATTCGGGATCGAGCACAAGGCGTCGTCCGTGCAGAAGATCACCGGGGCGACGGACCGGGTGGATGAGGTCATCCGGCGCTTCAAGAACGAGAAATACCCCAACGTGGCCGTGACCGTGGACCTGCTCACCACGGGGATCGATGTTCCGGAAATCGGACATCTGGTGTTCCTGCGCCGGGTGCGGTCCCGCATTCTGTACGAACAGATGAAGGGGCGTGCGACCCGTCGCTGCGACCGGATCGGAAAGACCGTGTTCCGCATCCACGACCCGGTGGATCTGTACGCGAGCCTGGAAAACGTGGACACCATGAAGCCCCTGGTGCAGAATCCATCCATTCCGTTTTCGCAGTTGGTGGACGAATTGGGCGACCCCGCTTCGCGCACGGCGCCAGGCAGCATACCCGGCCGCAGCCACGCCGACGAGGTGTTGGCCTCGCTGGGGCAAAGGGTGATGCGCATCCTGCGCCGCGCCACCCACAAGGCCCGCGATCGCGTGGCGGTCAGGCAGCGGTTGGACGAACTGGAAACGCTCTGGGGAGTTCCGCCCGCGCACCTGCATACCCACCTGGCCCGGCTGGGTCCGGATGGCGCCTTGGAATTTTTGAG
This sequence comes from Fibrobacteria bacterium, assembly GCA_035352895.1. Classification (GTDB taxonomy): domain Bacteria; phylum Fibrobacterota; class Fibrobacteria; order UBA5070; family UBA5070; genus UBA5070. Next base: position 7,002 of record DAOPYN010000030.1, read on the forward strand.
GACCAATCGCGGACTGGAGAGCCAGTTGGCGGATCTGGCGGATCTGGTGGGAACGGACCGCTCGCCGGTGATTTCCACCCACAAGGATGAATTGCTGGGCAAGGAGCAGATGGCTGCAGGCTGGAACAGTCCCGACGATTATCTGGAAAGCTTCGAGGAGTTCGTCCGGCGATCGATCAACGAATCCGTGGCATTGTCCGTGGTGGTCAACCGTCCGCGCGACCTGACCCGCGCACGGCTGCAGGAACTGCGATTGTTTCTGAGCGAAAAGGGCTACTCCGAAGCCAATTTGAAGGTGGCCTGGAGAAAGAAGACCAACGTGGAGATCGCCGCAGGGATCGTGGGATTCGTGCGCCGAGCCGCCTTGGGGGAGGATCTGTTGCCCTTTAATGTGCGAGTGGATCGGGCTGTCGAGAAAATCGTGGCCATGCGGCCGTGGTCCAGCTCCCAGATCACCCTGCTCAAGCGCATCGCCAAGCAGCTCCCGCACGAGACGGTCATCGATCGGGCCTTGGTGAACGACGTGTTTGGCACGGAAGGCGGAGCGAAACTGATCGATGCCCGCCTGGACAAGCACCTGGACGAAGTGCTCGAGCGCCTATCGGAATGGCTCTGGGTGGCTTGAGGACCCAGGTGCTTTGGGTGACTCCCCCCGGGAATCCAAAGCCGTCCTCGGAAACCTTCGATTTGCATTTTGGTCGGCTTGGCTTTTGACCTTCGAACTTCCATCCCATAGCGGTTTTCCATGTCCACCAACGAGATCGTCCAAAAGCTCTGGAACCTTTGCGACGTCCTGCGCGACGACGGCATCAACTACAGCGACTACGTGACGGAACTTGTCCTGCTCCTGTACATCAAGATGGAGCACGAGAATCGCGATGCGGAGCTGGAAATCCTGCATCCCCTTCCGGAAGGAAAGCGCTGGCCCGATCTGCGCGACAAGTCGGGGATCAACCTGCTGGCCCATTACAAGCAGATGCTTCTGGATCTGTCCTACGCCTCGGATCCACTGATCCGCGCCATCTATACCGACGCGCAGACCTCGCTGCGCGAGCCGCGCCACCTGGAGCAATTGATCAAGAGTCTGGACGGCATCGATTGGTTCAGCGCCAAGCGCGACGGGCTGGGCGACCTCTACGAAGGCTTGCTGGAAAAGAACGCCAGCGAAACCAAATCGGGCGCCGGGCAGTATTTCACGCCCCGGCCGTTGATCGATAGCATCATCCGCTGCATGAAGCCGCGCCCCGGCGAGACCGTGCAGGACCCGGCCGCCGGAACCGCCGGATTTTTGATCGCCGCCGATGCCCAGATCAAGGCAGCAACGGACAATCTGATTGACCTTCCCGCCAAGGAACGGAAATTCCAGCGTCGCAAGGCCTTTGTGGGGATGGAGCTGGTGCCGTCCACCCGGCGTTTGGCCTTGATGAACGGCTTGCTGCATGGAATCGAGGGCGACGAAAACGAGGGCTTTGTGCGCCTGGGGAACACCCTGGGCGATGCGGGCAAAGACCTGTCGCGCACGCCGGTGGACGTGATCCTCACCAATCCCCCGTTTGGCACCGCCAAGGGCGGCGGTGGCCCCACCCGCGACGACCTCACGTTCCCTACCAGCAACAAGCAATTGGCCTTTTTGCAGCACATCTATCGTGCGCTCAAGCCCGGCGGACGCGCAGCGGTGGTGCTCCCGGACAACGTGCTGTTTGAAAGTGGCGTGGGCACCGACATCCGCCGCGACTTGATGGACAAATGTTGTCTGCATACCATCCTGCGCCTTCCCACGGGCATCTTCTACGCCCAGGGCGTGAAGACCAACGTGTTGTTCTTCACGCGTGGTACACCAGCCAAACCCCGCCAAGACGAAGGCTGCACCCAGGATGTATGGGTGTACGACCTGCGCTCCAACATGCCGAATTTTGGCAAGCGCACTCCATTCCACGAAGGTTACCTCAAGCCCTTCGAAACTGTATACGGTGATAAGTCCGATGGCACCAGCCCCCGGAAGGAAGGCGAATGGAGCCACCTCCCGGAAGGTGCCGAGCAGACCCCTGAATCCAGCCGCTGGCGCAAGTTCACCCGCGAATGGATCCGTACGACAAAAAACGACTCCTTGGAAATCTCCTGGATCAAGGATTCCGACAGCGTGGATGCCGAGAGCCTCCCCGAACCAGGGGTGCTGGCCGCCGAAGCCATGGGCGAACTCACGGAAGCCCTGCGCGAGCTCAACGGCTTGATGGAAGCTCTGGGCTGTGGAGATGAAGCGAAGGTCCAGCGCGACTTGCTGGCAGAGGCGATGGGGATGGAGGCGAAGGCGTGAGCGGAGACGCTGTTGGCTTCGGCTCTGCCCTTCGGCTTCGGCTCTGCCCTTCGGCAGGGCTCAGGCCAAGCTCAGCCAGCGGGCGGTGCTCGGCCCACGCTCAGCCAACGACCAGCAACGATGATCGTTCCCTGAGCAACCATGCGTCGCGTTCCCTGAGCGGAGCCGAAGGGAACGATCGAACGGATCGGGGAGACTGATGCCCCACATGTATATCCTCGAATGTGCCGACGGCAGCTATTACACGGGAAGCACATGGGACTTGGGGCGTCGTCTGTGGGAACACCAGAACGGGATGGGGGCCAACCACACCGCGAAGCGCTTGCCGGTCCAGCTCGTTCACTGCGAAGAGTACGACCGCGTGGATGACGCATTCCGACGGGAAAAGCAGGTCCAAGGCTGGACTCATGCGAAGAAGAAGGCCCTAATCGAACAAAACGAGGGGAAATTGCACGAATTGGCCCGGTGCGCGAACGAGACGTTGGCTTCGGCTGTTGGACAGCCATCGTTGGGTTCGGCTCCGCTCACCCAACGGGCCGAAGGTGTTGGCTTCGGCTCCGCCCTTCGGCAGGGCACAGGCCAAGCTCAGCCAACGGGTAACACGCCGTTCCCTGAGCCCCACAACGCACCGTTCCCTGAGCGGAGCCGAAGGGAACGGGAGGCCAAAGCATGAGCGAGCTGCCGGAGGGGTGGGTAGAGACAACTTTCGATGAAGTCAGCCTCATCAATCCAAACATGATTTTGGATGATGAAATTGAAGTCAGTTTCCTCCCGATGTCGGGAGTGCCAACCAATTACTTGGGGTGTATTCAATCCGAACCAAGGAAATGGCGAGATGTTCGGAAGGGTTACACGCCATTTCAAAATGGAGACACACTCTTCGCGAAGGTGACTCCTTGCTTTGAGAACGGGAAGGCTGTTGCTGTTAATGGACTTAGTAACGGCTGTGGCGCAGGAAGTACAGAGCTGTTTGTCCTCCGACCACTTGGTGGAATTAGCCCCAAGTATTTGCTAGGACTTGTGAAAACAGAAAGGTTTCTTCGAAGTGGCGCTACCAACATGACGGGTTCTGTTGGACTGAAGCGTGTCCCGAAAGACTTCGTACTGTCATATTCTATTCCCCTCGCCCCCCTCGCCGAGCAGAAGGTCATTGCCGACAAGCTCGATGCGCTGCTGGCCCAGGTGGATACGCTCCAGTCGCGCCTTGACGCGCTTCCCGCAATCCTCAAGCGCTTCCGCCAGTCCGTCCTCTCCGCGGCGGTGAGCGGGAAGCTGACGGAGGAGTGGCGGGGTCTTCAGTCGAAGAAAACAGAATGGAAAACCGTTCTCATTTCGGAAGCAGGTAAAGTTCAGCTCGGCCGCCAAAGATCTCCCAAATTTCACGCTGGGAACAATATGCGCCCGTATTTAAGAGTGCAGAATGTTTACGAAGATCGACTAGACCTTTCTGATGTGATGGAGATGGATTTTCCTGGAGAAGACTTTGAACGCTACCTGCTTCACCCCGGAGACATCCTCCTGAATGAGGGGCAGAGTCCGGAATTTTTGGGCCGACCAGCAATGTACCAAGGTGAAATTCCGGGAGCCTGCTTTACGAATACGCTCATCCGCTTTCAGGCTTCTCCGAACTTGATGCCAAAATTTGCCCTCTATGTGTTTCGAAACTATATGCATTCGGGCAAATTTCGAGGGGAAGGCACAATTACCACGAATATTGCCCACCTTGGAGCAGGTCGATTTGGAAGCATGGACTTTCCGCTCCCAACCAAAAGCGAACAAACCGAAATCGTCCGTCGCGTCGAGTCCCTCTTTGCCTTTGCCGACCAGATCGAGGCGCGGGTGCAGGAGGCCACCGCTCGGGTGAAGCATCTCACGCAGAGCATTCTGGCCAAGGCATTCCGGGGTGAGCTCACCGAGGAGTGGCGCAAGGCGCATTCCGAGCTGGTGAGCGGCGAGAATTCCGCTGCGGCGTTGCTGGAACGCATCCGTGCGGCACGCGACCGCGGGCTGAGCGGAGCCGAAGCCAGCGGTAATGGCAAGCGGGGGCGGAAGGCCTCCTCTGCACCTGATTCCAGCGTGTTGATGGCCGCGGAATCGACTGCTCCCAAGAAGCGGGGAAGGCCTGGGAAGGCGTCCTTGTGAACCCTCTCAAAACCACAATCCCTGCAACCAAGGTGGCATTCCCATGAATACGCCTGCTCCCCCGGCAGATCCCACCGAGTACGCGATCTATTGTGACGAAAGTTGTCATCTCGAGCACGACGGCATCCAGGCGATGGCCCTTGGTGCGATCTGGGTCGAACAGTCGCAGGTGAAGCGGCTGCATGAGGAGTTCCGCGGAATCCTGGCGCGACACGGCGTTCCGGAAACGATGGAAATCAAGTGGACCAAGTTGTCGCCGCGGATGGAAAAGCTGTATCTGGAGCTGGTCGATTGGTTCTTTGACTGCCCACATTTGCGCTTCAGGGGATTGGTCATTCCCGACAAGTCCAAGCTTCGCCACGGCGACTTCGGACAGGACCACGACCAGTGGTACTACAAGATGTTCTTCTATCTCTTGCGGGCGATCCTGACGCGCGAGAATCGGTTCCGTGTCTACCTCGACTACAAGGACACGGTTGGGTCGCGCAAGGTGGAAAAACTCCACGAGGTCCTCTCCAACGACCGATACGACTTCGACAAGAGCATCGTACGTTCCATTCACCTGGCTCGTTCCCATCAAGTTGGACTTCTGCAATTGGTGGATCTCCTGATCGGAGCGTTGACCTATCACACGAGGGGTTTGACCACCAGCACGGCCAAACAGGCAGTCGTTCAACGCATCCGCGTGCGCAGTGGATTGACCTTGGAGAAAACCACCCTGCCCAGCGAAAAGAAATTCAACCTGTTTTTCTGGAAAAGCCGTGACACCTGATTGGCTACCTCCGCTCCTGGAGCTGAACGAGCCCGGCTCAGCTTGGGATGGACAATGGGAACGGTACCTGGAGGTTGTCTACCAAGCCTTCCAAGCAACATTGGCGAAACCGATCCGCTCCGGCGCATTGCAATGGAGGGGACTCCGACTAGGTCTCAAGAAATACCCCGTCGACCAGGACAAGGAGGCGACGTTCTGGCACATGGTTTCCGAGGGCGGGAACGAAGCTGAACGCACTCCCGACTTGGCGCGATGTGCTCGAATCCGCTGGCCAGGAGCGATTTTGGCCCAAGGGGAGCGGAAGGAGTTTCTGATTTGGACCAAGGAGGTTAAAAATGACCTGCGCATCCAGATTTATTTCCCCGAAGAGCGCTACCTCTTGGTTCTGGCGCTTCGTCAAGGGCAGGATGGCAAGGCCTATCTGCTTCCTTGGACGGCCTACCCGGTTGCCCAGGAGCACTCCCACCGCAAGCTTCTGGCGGCGTACGAATCCTGGAAAAAGCAAGGGTCCCCGTTGCCAGGGACCCCGTAACTCCTTCTACACCACGGCAGATGAGCTGAATTGAATATACCAGAGCTAGCCAAGGATTGCAAGAACAGGATGTGATTGTCCTGAATTCGGCTGAGCTGTCTGGCAAGAGTTACCTCATCCGAAACAACTCCACCGCCTCGTTCACCAGCTTCGTTCGGGCCAAGATCCGCTCCACTCTCCAAGTGTAGGCGGCTGCAAGTAAGGTGTTTGGCGGTTTGCGGGGTTTTCCAGGTTTGATCGGATGTGATCAATGAGAGAAGAGAAGAAAATCCTTCAGAATGGACTCGCATGAGCTTCTACGAATACGTACCCGAAACGAACACCCTTTACGCGGTTCGTGGCCGTACCAAGGCGGCAGAATGGAAAAAGCTGCCTGCAGAGGCGACCACCACCGTCGGCATCTCGCATGCATCGAAGGGAAGGCACGATGCCTGTGTGAAAATCGAAAGATTTCTGGCTGAATATGAGCATGCCGGGGCTTTGGGCGAGGAGCTATTCAAGTCCCTCCTGGAGAGGTGCGGGATTCCGTTTCTGTACATCGGCCAGGGTCCCTTCGGGCTGGACCTTTCCGAAACCCTCAAGCGCGATGCAGGAGCCAAGAGGGCTGACTTCCTTATAAGTTTCGCGGATCTTGGACATATTCTGGTCGATGTGAAGGTCCGGAGGAGGGTTGGCTTTCCGGACGACGACCGGATGTCCTTCTCTCTGGGGGTTGGTGAAATCGAGGGGCTGTGGAAACTGGAGAGGATCCTTGGAATCCAGGTCTGGATCGCTTTTGCCGAACGGGAGTCCAACGGTCGACCTCTTCCTGGATTTTGGCTCGTTCCCGTCTCCAAACTGAAGGATTTCATGGATGGAGTGTTCTGCCGATTGGGAGATCGATGCGCCGCGAACGTGTTGCAGGTGCGCATCCCGGACGAGCTACTGCAACCCTGCCAGGAAACTCTCGAATTCAAAATATCCTGGTGGAAGATTCCCGAGTTCCTGATTGAGGATATGGCAAATAAGCTGCGGCAATTCTACCAGAACTTTCAGGTGGAAATTGAGACCTCGATGAGGTTGGGCGGATCCGACAAGGAAATCGCCCAGCGAGTATTCTGGCGGTACAAGCAATGGATCCAATTGAACGAAGTGGAATGTGTTCTGGATGCGATGCGAAACCCTGGACAAATCTGGTTGCAGGAAATGGATTGATCGCCGAGTCAGCCAGAAATTGTCTTCCGGCCTAGGGAGCCTTCGGCTTGAGTCTTTTCTTTTCCTTGCGTTGGACGCCGCCTTTGCGACGCAACCCCAGGCCGTCCGAGTAGAGCTCGGACGCGTCGAGCTTGTCTTTCGGGCGCGTCCGGAGCACCCCGACTTCGAGCAGTTCCTCGAGGAAACTTTCCGCATCCTTGTTGGGGCGTGGTGTCCAGGAGCTCCAATGACGTTCGATCATCTCCAGCCATAGCTTGCGATCCATCGGTGTCGATTGGCCATGTGTAACCGCGTTGAGTCCGGGAATCCACGGCCACGCATCCGTGACATCATTGACGTGCGTCAAGGAAACGTCACTCAGGGCGCGACGGATGTGGGTCGGTTGCAACAACGTCTGGTAGGAGGTTTCGCCCACCTTCAATCGAGGAGGTAGTTTCCCGCCTTGCAACTCGGCGGCTCGCCGAATCAACGCGATCAATGCGCGCGGATGGGCGCTTCCCAGACCGTCGCGTACATGCTCGATCGGCCATCGGGAGGCAAGTCCCTTACGCGGGCCTTCGCCCATGTACTTGCCAACCAAATTGAGGTAGGCGGGCTCAAACTCCTTGGCATTTTTCGAGACTAGAAGTTTTCCCAGACGGCCACTGTCCGTGCCTGAGGCCTTCAGTTTGAGAAAGCTGAGCCAATCGTCGCTGCCAAGGTTCAGAATTTGCTTGAACAACACGCCATTCAGCGAGACGTCGTTCCAACGGATCTCGACGCGATTGGCCGAAAGTTTCGCGAGATCGGCGCCGCCTTTGGTGGAATATTTGCGGTACAGATCCGTGCGCAGGAACAGTTTGGGGCGGAGCGCCTTCCAGCGCCGATGCAATCCGGCCCAGAACGCGATCAAACCGGTGAGAGCATGACCGCTGCGATCCGGATCGTCGTCCACCAGGGTGTCTAGCTCGTCATAACCGATGAAGGCGGTCGTTCCCTCCCGTAGGAAGCGCTCGTCCAATTTATCCAACTGGTCGATCAATTTTTGTCGATGATCCGAGACGACCTTCAGCCAAGGATCGATCTGCGCTCCGGACAATCCAAGAAGACTCCGCACGGCATCGTCCGTTTCGGGCAATTCCTTTCGTAGGGATCTGACCAAGGCGGCAAGCCAAAAGTCCTGGGCCGATTCGGGATCTTTCAAGAAGTGCCGGATCAAATCCTTGACGGCGGGCCGCTCTTTTCCGGCATTGGTGAAGCCCTCGATCCATAGGGCTTTTTCAGGGATCTTCGCGGAGGGTGCGATGCGCCGCAGGTCGGGAGCAAGCTGATGGGACGTCACGGCTTGGAACAGGTAGGATTTTCCGCTGCCGCGGCTACCCAACACAAGCAACACGGAAGGATCGAACGCCTTCAAGTGCTCGGGAACGACATGAAACCCGCGGGCAAAACGATCCGGATCGGAATCCGCGCCTTCTGCATACGCAGAAAGATGGGTCAGCTCTTCTAGGAGTTGAGCATGATCAATCTTGGCCATCCTGTTCCTTTCTCCCGGTACGTCTTGCGATGCGGCTGGCGACCTCCCGGTATTCGCCGCCCAGCAAAGCGCGAAGCTTGACAGAATCCGTCAAATCGATTTCCTGCGAGAAGGCAGGCAGGTAGGGGATGCCTTGGGGTTTGTGTGGAGCGTCATCGCTTTCGAAGTCCAGAAGATCGATGTCCTCGACTCCGTGTGGCTCGTGGGCTTCCAACTCCGAGTCGTCATCATCCTCCGATCCGACGTAGTAATGCTCCGTGAAGACGATCTCGGCTTCTTCTTCGAACCGATCCTGGCTGGGCTTGTCCTGGAGCATGGCCTGCACCAGAAACGCATCGGATTGGGGAAGATCCCGCTCCAATCGCTCCTCGCCGAGTTTGGCAACCACTCGGGAAAGACCGCTCCAGCTTTGCTGGGACTGCAATCCGAACAAAACATGCAGGTGGGCGAATCCCGAAAGCAAAAGCCCAGAGACTTCAGAAAAGCCGGTGCGTGAGTCGATCAAGATCCAGTCCAGTTGTAGCTCCTCCTTGAGCTGGATCAACAGACGTTCCAATGGATGCTTGAAGCCAGACTCGCGGGCCAATTCCCATTCCAGATCGATACGTGAAACCTTCCCGAGGTATTCGGTATTTTGATCACCAGCGGGGAACAGGGTGATGCTGCCAGTGCCGACAAGATCCGGGTGGGCGACGGTGGCCGAGTAGTCGGCCAGAGTTGGCGCGGATTCCAACTGATTCACTTCCAGCAGGTAGTCGACAATTCCGTAGCTCGGGGTGGGCTCGCAATGCCTCCCTAGCAGATCAAGACCCGGTGCCTCAAAATCGAGATCGAGAATCGCCACGCGATCTCCCATGCGGGCTCGTTGGATGGCGAAGGAGGTCAAGGTGGTGGTGCGCCCCAAGCCGCCCTTGTACGAATAGAACACTACGATAGCCGGGCCGTCGTCGAATCCCCAAAGCGGGTTTTGTTGATATTGCCAGCTGGTCAAGGTCCGGAATCGGACGACTCGCCTGACCTTGGACAATTCCTGACCGTTCTGGAAGACCGGCAAGGATGCAGTCCAAGCCTCTTCAAGACCGACGATGGAGCTTGCCGCATCCCCGGCCTGGAAAATCGAGCCGGAAAAGAAGGAGCCGCCAGCCTCGCGAAGAACTTCTTCGGAGACGGCGCAGGCATTGTCACTCCAGATTCCCACGGAGATGCGACCAACAGTGTCCTCGATCAGGAGAGCGTGATCGATCTCCTCCGCGAACTCGAGCACATGAGCCAAATTGGCGACAGCAACGTCAAGATGGAGCGGTGATTCAGAGGTTTTCATGGTTTCACACTATGGTAGAACCGTTTTGCAGCCTGATACCAGGTGTTGGCAACAAGCGCGTCATGAACGAATTCAGCCTCGTAGCGAATTCCCGTCGGACTCCAGCGCTGGATCCTGGCGTTGCCCAAAATTTGCGACTGGGTCGGTGAGAGTCGCCTTGTACGGGGGCCCTGGGCGGAACTGGCGATGTAGCTCTCAAGTCGAGAAAGATTATGTCCCAGGCTGGTGCTGCCACCATTGGCCACAAGAAGCGCATTCAGAGTGCATTCCACTGCGAAACCAGCATGATAGGCCGCGCCATCCCAGCGTCCCTTTTCAAGGAGCACGACTGCGTCAGCAAGGTTCTTTGCCGCAGCTTTGGGGTAGTCTGCCATCAGTTCCCTTGCTCAGACAAGACAGGAATTGTCGTTGCGAGAGGGAGGGTGAACTTCTCCTGCCAGCTCGCCAGCGCTTCCTGCGCCAGGGTGTCGAGGGGCTTCTGTTCGAAGCCAAGGATGTATTTGCGCAGGATATCCAGACAGAACTGTTCCAGTTCCGCGTAGCTCACCGCACCGATCTTCTGGAGGAAGGCAGTGCTGGTCTTGGGAGCCTTGTGCCCGCGGCGTTCGAAGAACGCCTTGATGAATATGCCGCGTTGCGCCGCCGTTGGAGTGGGAAGCTCCAGACGCAAGTCGAATCGCCGCCATACCGCGCGGTCCAACAGTTCCGGGTGGTTGGTGGCCGTGATGGTCATAATTTGACTGGGTAGGCGGTCGATCTGCAAGAGCAACGTGCTGACCACACGCTTGATCTCGCCGGTCTCGTGGCTGTCGCCGCGCTCCTTGCCCAGCACATCGAATTCATCGAAGAACAGGACGCAGTGGTGCGAGCGCACTTGGTCGAAGAGCTCCTGCAACTTGCCCGAAGTTTCGCCCAGGTAGCTGGTGATCAGGTTCTCGTAGCGAACCACGTACAGGGGGGCCATCAGCTTCTCGGCCAAGGCTTCGGCATAGGTGGTCTTGCCGTTGCCGGGCGCGCCCGCCAACAGGATCTTGTGGCGTGGCTCCAATCCATGCGAACGCAAGAGATCGCGCCGCATGTGTTCTTCCACGAGTTCATCGGTGACCTTGCGGACAGACTCGGGCAAGAACAGATCTTCCAGCTTGCGCTCGGGAATGATCTCGAAGAAGAGATCAGGGTCGGGGACGCGCTGCGCCTTGTCCCAGACCGAAGGGGTCCGAGCCGCTTCGTTGAAGCCTGACCGCATCGCCTGGACCAATCGATCGGCCATGATGCCGTGGTTCTTGGAGCGCTCTTCGGCGGCGATCGATTCCACGGTGGCTTTCAATCCCCGCTGGTCACCCCGGGAGGCGGATTTCACCAGGTCGATGATCAGATCGGTCCGAGGCATGTTGGGTCCAAAGATCAAAAGATTTCGAGCTCGAAGGCTGGAAACACCCTGGAGGCGGTTTGGGGTGTTTGGGAGAACGACCTGAATCTACTTCAAAATACAGGCGATAGCTACTCATTTGTGCAGGTGTAGGGGCGTTGCGGGGCTTGTGCCCCGCAGACACTTCCCCGTGCGACGATCGGCTCACGAGGTCTTCCGGTCGCATCGCAGCACGCCATCGTCGTACTGGAAATCGCACTTGCGTTCCAATCGCTTCTTCAGGCGGGCGCGGGCTCGATGGATGCGGATCTTCGCGGCGGCCACCGAGCATTCGCAGATCGCGGCGACCTCCTTGGCGCTCATGCCCTCGAGATCGTGCAGGACAAGGGCGGTGCGGAAATCGGAGGGAAGGCTGTCGATCACCTGGCGCACGCAGCTGTTCATTTCGGAAACGACCATGCGCTCGTGGATCGATGGATCGAGGTCGGCCACCTCCGGCGTGGAATCGATGTCGACGATGTACAGGCTGTTCTCGGGTGCGCGGAAGTGGTCTGCCGCCACACGCGATGCGATGGTGAACGACCAGGTCTTCAGGCTGGATCTTCCTTCGAATCCGCCGAGTCCCTTTTCGATCCGCAGGAGCGTTTCCTGCAGGAGATCCTCCGCGAGGATCGGGTCTCCGACGAATCTTCGCAGATAGCTCGCCAGGGCGGGCGACAATTCGGTCGCGACCTCCTGGAATCGACGATGTTCAGGCGATGGCAAGTGTCCTCCTGCATGGATTCGAAAAGGGCGGGCGACGCCAAAAAATGGTATCGCCTCGCCGGTAGCGCGGCCGCTTGTCAGGCGCAGCAGGCGTTCGTGGCCTTCGGTCCCGTCGCGGAGCAACCGCAGTCGGGATCGCTGCAGGCTTCCGAGCTCGTGTTCAGCATGGCACGTGCGGTTTCCAGGATCTTGCGGGCCGGCACCTGCTTGATGCTGTCGGCTTTCGCGATCGCTTCCAGGATCTGGGCGTCGGTAAGTCCGGCCTTGCGGGCGGCGGGAATGTGGAATTCGATGCAAGGCACGCAATTGCAGGCGATGGCGGCGCCAAGCGAGACCAGTTCGAGGTCGCGGAAGCTCAGTTCTTTCATGGGATGATCTCCAGTGATTCGATTTCGAGGATGTCTGTTCAGAGACGGGAAACCGGCAGGCTTCCCTTAAGCTTGGACGCGAAACGAATCGCGAGGGATACCTGGAAATTTACTCGGCAGGCGATGTCCGAGGAAGTTCCTCCTCCGTAGTGCGTTTTTACGGGATCCGTTCATTGCAATGGGAGAGGGGGCTCCTCTCCTCCTTCATCTCTCCTTTGCCGCGAACGCGTGCAGGGCGTGGAAGGTGTCCCAGCCGATCTTGCCCAACGGACGCGATCGGGATGATGTCGGGTCCTTCCGTTCCTGCGCGGTTCTACCGTCCCCTGCGGCCCTGAGGGTGCGGAATCTCCACCGGTAGACCCCAGGACGAGAATCCGAAAACGCCAAGGCTGGTCGATTCGGGCGAAGGTCGGCTCCCGCGACGGATCGAATTGGCTTCGGCGGCTCCGAACCCGAAGTTCCATGCGGCGTAGGGGGAGCCGTGGACCAGCCGGTAGTCGCCCTTGGCGGTGTCCGCGAAGGCCAGGGGGACCAGCTGCGCGAAGGAGTTGTCGCGGAGCGTGACGTTGGCGGGTCCCGCGCCGCTGGCGTAGCGGATCAGGTTGGTGTCCGGAGCCAGGTGGTTTCCTTCCAGAAGCACGGTATTGTGTTCGTTGTAGACGCTCCACATCCGCGGCACGGAATCGGATTGCCAAAAGTTGTCCCGAACCACGATCGGCGTCGCGGTGTCGACGAAGGTGCGGTTGTCGATGAACAGGGCCTGGTCGATCCTGGCTCCCGAGAACCAGTTGGAATCCAGGACGATGTTCCCGCTGCCCATCACGATCGCCGCGTTCGCTCCGACGTCCATGACCACGTTGTGGTGGAACCGCAGGTTGCGCGTGTTGTCGCCGATCTGGAAGCCGTTCTGCTGCACCGGCTCGCGCAACACGCCGCCGTCGATCATCACGTTGTGCGCGATGTCCACCCCGTCCATGTTGGCCACCTGCATCAGATCCCATCCGGTGTGCGCCACCAGGTTGTGGTGGATCGAGACTTCCCTGAAGTACTGGCCCGGGCTCTTGGTCTCGCCCAGGTACATCCCTTCGCCACCGGTATGGTGGATGCGGTTGTGGTGGATGTGCAGACCGGTGAAGACCGGCCACGGTTCCGGCGGAGATTCGCCGTAGTCCTGTTTGGCCATGATGCCCGCGAAGTGGGTCCCCGAAATCTCGATGTGGTCGATCTCCACGTGGTGGGAATTGCCCGTCACGCCGAGCCCGCTCCCCAGGATGGTGCTGTCGATGTGGATGCCGTATTCCACAGAGGGATCGAGCCCACCGGTGATGCGCACATGCGCCACGCTGTCGAGCCACAAGCCATAGCGATCCCCTGGCCCGATGGACAAACGGCCTTCCGGGCAATTGGTGATCACGATGGGCTGTTCGGCGGTGCCCGTGATGCCTTGCAGATACTGGAACGATCGCCGCCCGGCGGCGATGCAGATGGTGTCGCCGGCAACGACGGCAACGGTTCCCGCCTTCCTGTAGCTTTGGGTGGAATCCAATCGAATGGTTTTCGCCAAGGCGAGCGAAGGCGAAACGACGATGGACACGAACAGCAGGAACGCCTTCGAAGCCGGCTTGATCATGCGGTGATGATAGCCTTTTCTCCTTGACCGCCTATTCCCAGTCCCGGGAGCGCATCGCGCTCCGGCGGGTCAGTCTTCCTTTCGCGAGGGGTTCGCGATCCGCGTCGGGTTGTCGGGCAGCCGCCGGATCTTGGGAAGTTCCAGGCGCCGCTGCATCGCGACCAGGCGCAATCCGAACACCAAGGAGGTGGTCAGCAGCAGCCGCGGCGTGTGGGCCAGCCCGCACAGGCCCAGGGCCCAGAAGACGCCCCCGCCGATCAAGGCCGCCGTCGCGTAGAAGTCGCTCTTGAGCACCTGCGGGATTTCGGACACCAGCAGGTCGCGGATGACCCCGCCGCCGACCGCGGTGAGTCCGGCCAGCAGCACGATCACCATGGGGTTGGCCCCCGCGGCATCGGCCCGCGCGGCACCGATCGCCGCGAAGAAGCCCAGGCCCAGCGCATCGGCGACCATGACCCAGTTCCAGAGCGTGGCGATGCGGCGCTTGGCCACGATTGTCAATGCCGCCCCCGCCAGGCACACCGCCATGTAGACCGGCTGTCGCAGGGCCACCGGAGGAGTGCTCCCCAGCAGGACGTCGCGCACCAGACCTCCGCCGATCCCCGTCATGCAGGCCAGCACCGCCACGCCCAGCCAGTCCAGTTCGTGCTTGACCGCCCGGAACGCTCCGGTGAGGGCGAAGGCCAGGGTACCGAGCAGGTCGATGGTGAGGATGAGCATCGGGTGGATCGCGTCCATGGCCCATGGAAGAAGGATTCGCCCCGTGCGCCGCCGTCGGTGGACAGCCGCCAGGCCCCCCCGGACGAGCCGATTTTCCGGAGGGAACGGGAAAGATACCTGCGCGGACGGAGGGATGCATCCACGATCTCCCGGAGGACGGACGGCGGAGGAATCCACCAGTCGAGACAAATTCCGTCGCAATGCCTGCGGGCTTCGCGAGGCGACTTCGGCAAGGTTTGGCGAAACGCCCCCTTCCTTGCCGCCTAGGGAACCACCACGCGCGCAGTGCGTCCGTCGGCCAGCTCCGCGACGTAGAGTCCCGGCGCGGGAGCCGACCAAGCGAAACGCCCCTCGGACGCCCTCCCCGCGACAAGCAGGCGACCTCCGGCGTCGCGCACACGCACCAGATCGTTTCCGTCGCACCCCTCCAGGCGCAGGGCATCCTGGCGCCAGACCGCCGCGAACGGCCGGCCGGAAACCGCGTCCCGGCGGACGGACGTCGCACCGCGGTTCAAGGTGAACTTCTTGAAGAAGGCCCAGACCTCCTCGGCGGCGTTGATCTTGGTCGCGGTGTTGTTGGGCCATTCGTGCCCGCCGCCCTGGGTGGAATCGATTTCGATCTCGACACCCGTCGCGCACTTCCCGTAGCGGATCCGGGTCACGGTCGACTTCGCGTTGGTGGTGGGATACGGACGGATCACCTCGGGGCTTCCCGTGCAGCTGTCCAACTTGACCCAACCGGCGACCGACGCCATGAAGGTGGACGACGGATACATGTCCTTGGTGCCAAAGGTCAGGCGGATGGGGACCGGGCGCTTGGGGGTGGGCGCGCCGCTTCCCACCGACGAGACGGGGGCGACGGCCGCGAAGACGTCGGGATAACTGAACGCGGCGTAGACCGCTTCACCTCCGCCCTGCGAGAAACCCGTCACGTACACCCGGTCGCGGTCGACCCCGTGGCGGGCCACCGAAGAATCGATGATCGCCTTCAGGAATGCGTAGTCGTTCTTGGCGCCCGCGTAGTCCCAGGTACCGCCCACCGCGTTGGGGTAGGCGACCACGAACTTCTCGCGGTCGGCGACCTTGTCCATCTGGGTGGAACTGCGCATTCCCGCGCCGTCGCCGCCCAGGCCGTGCAGCACGAAGACCAGGGCGGGCTTGGAGAGCCCAGAGGGCGCGTAGAGGAGGGTCGTGCGGTTCGCGCCGGCGACCTTGAGGTTCAAGGTCTGGGCGGAGAGCGACGAGACGGCTCCCACGCCGATCAGGAGGAAAAGATGTCGTTTCACCAGGACTCCCGTGGGCGGATCGTTCCTCTTCAAGCTAGGGGACGGCTTGCCGATTCCGCGCCCGGTTTCGGCGATATCGACTTGTCGCTTCGACAATGCCGCCGAGCCCTTGGCCCAGGTGGATGCGAGTCTCCGTCCAAGTTCCACCGAAGCCACGCGGTCCGAGAAATTCTTGATTTGACGCTTTGTCCGGCCTGGGAGCCGGAAAGGATGTCTGCAGTGCGCGGTCGAGACGAGGTCGAGGCGGAGCTCTCGAAGGAAAAGGTCGGAAAGCTCCTGGTACGCTACTCCTTGCCCGCGATCGTCGCGATGGCCGCGTCGTCGTTGTACAACATCGTCGATCGCGTGTTCATCGGCCAGGGCGTGGGACCGTACGCCATCGCGGGACTGGCCATCACGCTTCCGGTCATGAACCTGGCCATCGCCCTGGGGGCGATGGTGGGGGTCGGCGCGGCGGCGCTGGTCTCGATCCGCCTGGGCGAGAGGCGCGGCGACGAGGCGGGCCGCATCCTCGGGAACACCGTGTTCCTCAACGTGGTGCTGGGCACCGTCTATTCCCTCCTCATGTACCTGTTCCTCGATCCGATCCTGCGCCTGTTCGGGGCCAGCGACGAGACGATCCCCTACGCCCGCGACTTCCTGCGGATCATCCTGCTGGGCAATCCGTTCCTCCACACCTACATGGGCCTGAACGGCATCATGCGCGCCTCGGGGCACCCCACCAAGGCGATGGCGACCACGCTGGCCACCGTGGGGGTGAACCTGGTCCTGGCGCCCCTGTTCATCTTCGTGTTCGGCTGGGGGATCCGGGGCGCGGCGCTGGCCACGGTCGCCAGCCAGCTGGTGGGCCTGGTGGTGGTGGTCTCGCACTTTGCCGACAAAAAACGGCAGATACGGTTCCAGCGGGGGATCTTCGCCCCGCACGCCGCCATGATCCGGGACATCCTGGCCATCGGCATGTCGTCGTTCTTCGTGCAGGTGGGAGCCAGCCTGGTGGCGGTGGTCATGAACCGCGAACTGGTCCGGCACGGAGGCGACTTCGCGGTGGGAGCCTTCGGGATCGTCAACAGCGTGCTGATGCTCATGGTGATGGTGATCCTGGGGATCGCCCAGGGCATGCAGCCGATCGCCGGATTCAACTACGGAGCGAAGCTGTACGGGAGGGTGATGCGGGTCCTGCGCCACGCGATCGTCGCCTCGACGATCGTCGCCTGCGCGGGCTTCGCGGCCACCCAGCTGTTCCCCGGGCCCATCGCGAGCGTTTTCACCAGCGACACTTCCCTGCGGGCGATGGCCGTGCAGGGAATGCGCTGGTCCTTCCTGTGCGTGCCGTTGGCCGGATTCCAGATCGCCACGGCGAACCTCTTCCAGTCCATCGGACGCGCCAAGCTGTCGATCATCCTCACCTTGTCGCGCCAGATCGGATTCTTGGTGCCGGGTCTGATCGTCCTGCCCATCTTCTTCGGCCTGTCCGGCGTCTGGGCGGCGCTGCCGCTCTCCGACGCGGCCTCCACCCTGCTCGCGTGGTTGGTGCTCCGCTACGAGCGCGGGCGCATCGCGGGACTCGACCAGACTCCGCAAGACTGATACGGACGGCGGCACCGTCCCTGCACTGGGGGCGCAGGCGACCTCAAGGCTGCTCCGTGTCGACCTCGTCATCGGAGTACTCCCAGCAGGCTCCCACCGAGGGGAACAGCTCGAAGACGTCGCATCGAAGATCCGTGCGGCGGCCGTGCTCCCGCGCTAGCCTGGACTCGAACGGCTTGCCGGCGGTCCGGTCCTTGCACACCTTCTTGAAATCATTGGCGGTGGCTGCCGGATCGAAGCGGAACTCGCCGTTGCGGTGGATCGCCTGGTAGGGGAAGGGTGCGCATTTGCCGCCGGAATAGGTCCACACCAGCCTGACGCTCTCGCCATCGTCCAGGTACGCCGTGGGTCGCTCGTGGAAATAGTCGAGCAATTCGGTGCTGTCGTTTCCGAATCCCACCATGTAGGTGAACCCCACCCCATCCTTCCTCCAATCCACCAGCGCGTACCTCACGCCATCCATGGTGTCGAGGATCCCGATCCTGCAAGCCTCGCCTTGGAAACGCCGGACCAGCGAGTCGCTTGGGTGGAAACGATCCGTTTCCTTGCGGAGGATGGAACGCTCCATCACGGCCACCAGTTCCGCCAAGGTCCGTATCCTGCTGGGCTTCGAGTCGACCATGTTGCGGATCGGCGACGATCCGAGCGTGCCGTCGGACCAGACGATCTCCCTCCCGGACAGAAGCGATAGAAGCAAGGCGAAGATCATGTTCGGTTTCCGTCGGGAAAGGATCCGCGGAATCGTCCAGGGGACTCGATTCCGCCCGGCCATTGGGGAGCGTCGTCGCGAAAGGTGCAATTCGCGCAAAGTCGTGTCAGTGCCGACGGACTACCATTGGCTGATCGCTCTCCATCCAGCCAAGGAGCCCAACCATGATCCCTCGCATCACCATCGTCACCCTGGGCACACGGGACTTCGATCGCGCCTTGCGCTTCTACCGCGATGGACTCGGGTTTCCCACCCGCGCCAAGGAAGGGGACCCCATCGCCTTCTTCCGCACCGGCGGAACACGGCTGGCGTTGTATCCCCTCCAAGGTCTGGCCGACGACATCGCGCCCGGCACTCCGATCCCCGCGCCCGGGTTCGCAGGCATCACCCTGGCCCACAACGTGCAACGGCGCGAGGAGGTCGCGGAAGTCCTGGAGCTGGCCCGGCGCTCGGGTGGCACCATCCTCCGGCCCGCCCAGGACGCCTTCTGGGGCGGGCACCACGGCTACTTCGCCGATCCCGACGGTCATCCCTGGGAAGTCGCCTGGGGTCCCATGTTTTCCTTCTCGCCAAACGGAGAGCTGGTGATCGACGAGGGCTGAGTGGGTGTGACCGTCAGCTGGGAGATCGTGTGAGGGGTCTGGACTGCCTCGCGGCAACGCTACCGTGGAAGCGTGGCTCGAAGGAATTCATAATGACGCATAATATGCGATTTACGTATTATTGGTTCATATGATTGCGGACCTTCAGGCTCATGTCGATCTTCAAGATCTGCTCGATCTCCAGTCGGGAGTGCTCCTGCATTCCGATCTGGAAGCCTTCTGGGGCAACCGCAACGCGACGATCCTGCACGATCGGATCCAAGCTTGGATCGCGGTGGGCACCTTGCGGCGTGTCTGCCGGGGTGTCTATGTGGCTAAGAAGTTCGAGCCATGGTCGCTGGCGCTTCGCATGTATCCGGATGCGGTGGTATCGACCGTCTCGGTGCTTTCCCGACACGCCCTGGTGGGAACCGCGACCGGCGAGCAGGTGTGGTGCGTTCGGGCGGGGCGGTCGCGCGAGGTGGGATCCGGAAGCATCGCGGTGCATGCCTGGACCCAGGATCCCGAGTTGCTGGACCTGGGTTGGGAGTGGCAGGGCTCGATTCGCGTGGCCTGTCCGGAAAAGGCGTTCCTGGACACTCTGTTCCACCACCAGCACGGGCGGAAGTTTCCGTTCGCGGTTCCCCAGGATATCGACGTGGATGCGCTCTCCAAGCCCGTCCTGGACGAGCTCATCCCACGGTATCCCAACCTCCGGTTCCGCGCCTTCGCCAGGGGGGTGATCGATGGCGTCTGACCACGACGATCTGGAAGCCCTTCTGGTGCGCCTCCTGCACCATGTCGGACAAGAATTGCCCGCCCAGGGGGTCGTGAAGGGGGGCATGGTCCTCCGTCTGCTGGACTGCCCGCGACGCACCAACGACCTGGACCTGGTGCTGGTGCCCTACGGATCCAAACGCGATGCGGCCCCGCGGCTCAGGCGGATCCTGGAGTCCTTCCCCTGCGATCGGATGGACATCGCCACGCATTCCACCGCCATCCGGGCCCGCGTCCACCAAGGCAAGGTGGTGGCGCAGGTGGAAGCTTCGGTCGCGGAGGAATGCCCCTCGGTTCCGATGTCCACCAGTTCGCTTGCCTCGCGACACCGGGAGTTGCCGCGTGTGGTGCGGGTGATGCGCTTCGAGGTCGCCCTCGCGCACAAGCTCGGCGCCTGGATGGACCGGGGATTGATGCGCGACCTCTACGACATCTTCTACTGGCATGGGGTCCAGGGCGTGATGCCGGACATGGAGATCCTGCGACAGAGACTGAACTCGGTCCAAGGGCGGAAGGGATCGCCCAAGGTCCGGAGCCTGGATCGACTGTGCGCGTCCCTCGTGGAAGCGGTGAGCGACCTTGACGACGATCGCCTGCGTGCAGAATTGCAACCGGTCCTGCCGGAGTCCGAATTGGTCGGCTTGGCCTCCCGGATCCGGGGTGTGGTCCGTATGCTGGTCGTCCGCCTGTCCGAGGCTTCCACCAAGGAGTAGCGGGGAAACGGAGTGCGCCGGATCCCCCAGAGAACAGAGCCAAGACGCAAATGGTGGTGGCTGCGCGGCTCATGAGCGGGAAGATCGGTTGGGTGGGTGGTGGGCAGCGATGTCCGCGGCACGCGGCCTCCGCCAACACCACGGTTGTTCGCCGCGTTGTAGGGGCGATTCATGAATCGCCCCTACAACGGCAATACATCCACCGGTTGGCGGGGGCCGCGCCCATGCGGGTCGTGAATGCGTTGGGGGGCGGGTTTGGTCCCATCGAAAGCGGGGAGCCATCCGCCCAGGCTGTCCAGGAACGACTTGCGGGCCGCTCCTCCGCCGAACGACCCCCGCGGCACTTGCCCGATTTCGCGGCGCACGAACAGGTACGGGGCTCTTCCGTCGCGTTCGATCCAGCCCACGAACCATCCCACCGGCGATTCCTGCGCGGCGGAATCCGCGTTGCTGCTGCCGGTCTTGCCCGCCACCGTCCAGCCCGAAGGGCCCGCAAACCGCGGCATGATGGAATCCAGGATCTCGTGGGCGCGTGGAGAAACCCCCAGCTTGCGACCGCGGACCCGTGCCAGGAAGTTGATCTGCTCGGCGGGCGAGATGGCAAGCGAGCTGGACAACCACGAACGCGAGAGTCCGTCGGACTTGCCCGGATTCCCCGAGACGTCGTGGTTGCCGTAGGCGAACCGCTCCACGTACGACTGGAACCGCTCCATGCCCAACGCGGCGGTCAGCTCCTGGCTGTACCACACGACGGATTCCGTCTGCCAGAGCGCGGGATCGGTCGCTCTTCGGTGCGCGGGGAGGGATGCCTGGTAACGTTCCTGGTAGGGGAGCTTGGGGAGGTGCGCGCCCAGGATCCATCCCGCGTCCGCGCCCATCAGGGCCAGCGGGATCTTGAAGGTGGAGGCCGGGGTGGTCCTCTCCGCGCATCCGCTGCCGCGCTCGAACACGACCTTCCCCGCGCTGTCGGCGATCAGGGTGCAGGTGCCTGGGGGGAGGGTGGCGGAGGCGAGGATGGAGGCCAGAAGGGTGGAGAGCATGTGGGCTCCGGGAGGAGTGGTGGTGGGAAAGGTAGGTGGTGGATACGCCCTGCAGGGGCGTCTGGACGATGAGATTTGGAAGGTAGACAAGCCTGAGGGAGGCGGGGGAAGGTATCTTGGTCGGCATGACCGATGGGCCTGACGCCAAATCGAATCCACCTCTGGGCGAAGATGCCTTGGACGCTCTGGAATCATGCATTCCCGAGCTTGCGGTGGATGCCCTTCGCCACGCTTATCTGAAAGCATTGACCACAAGTGGATCGGTGGTGGAAGCGATCGACGGGAAGCTCGTTCGAACCTATGCGAACGGAACCCGGGAGACGCTGAAGGAGTTGTCGGAGCGACCAACTCCCTCGCGGATCGGTGCGCGGATGGTACGGAAGCAAACGGTTTGAGCGCCTTCGCTCCGCGGGCGTACCTCTTCGATTCCTCCGAAAACGGTCGGCATAACTGGGTCGCCGAGATCACATCCGGGTCGGATCTGGAAATCAAGACGGATTCCGTCCCAGCGTGGTTTCGGAAAACGGTTCTATCGAAATACGACCCCGTCGGCTGAACCTCTTCGGGCCGCATCTTCGGAAGAGCTGGAGCGTACAGGCGCCCCGGCCCGCGAAGCGCGGTCCGTCGGGCCCCATGCCTGTCCAGCGAGGCCGGGATGTGTCCTGCATTTTTGGACGGGTATCCCCAAGATGCCGTCCGTGGCGGTACCTTTGGATGGATCGGGGATCGAGCTTGGCATCCCTTCCCCCCGCCCAACTTTCGACCGAGGATCGTTCCCATGCCCGCCGAACCCGGATTCCTGCCCCGGAAGATCGTCCTGGACGAGGCGGATTGGTCGTTCCAGGAAAACGCCAAAGGGAATCGTCCCAAGAAGTACTGCAGTCTCCGTGGAGGGAGCGTGGAAGGGCTGGCCGACGCCACGGGCTGGTTCTGGAAAGGTGTCGACGACAAGTATCCCCACGAATTCTGGTCCGAGATCCTCGCCTGCCGACTGGGCGCCGAAATGGGCGTTCCGGTTCCCAGGACGCATCTGGGCATCTACGAGGAAATGGCAGGAAGCTTGGCCGAATCGCTGCTGGCGCCCGGAGAAGAGCTGGTCGAGGCGGCGGACATCATGGCCGGGCTCGACGAAGCCTACGAACGCCGGGGAAAAGGGGAGCGGCAAACGGTGGTGCTGTGCCGTCGAGCCATGGCCACCGTGCTGGGCGACGCGGATCCCGGGGCATTCCATCGGATGCTCGTCTTCGACGCCTGGATCGGAAACCAGGATCGCCACCACGAAAACTGGGGATTCGCGAAAAACTCCGATGGACATTGGCGATTCGCCGACATCTTCGACAACGGAAGCAGCCTGCTGCGGGAAATGTCGTCGGACGAGAGCCTCCGGAGGAAAGTGGGAACGCCGTTCTTGCGGGAAGGCTACATCGCGCGTTCGAGCTCCGAGATCCGTTGGGAGGCGGGACGGAAGATCCCGCATCTGGATCTGTTCCGGCTGTGCGCCGATTCGGAGCCGGGTTTCCGCGAAACGGCAGCTTCGATGCTGGCCTCGAGCATGGAGGAAGTCGAGCGAGCCGTGCACGAGATCGCGGTCTTCGCCCGAGATTCGGGGGTCGAGCCCGGGATTTCCCCGATGCGCGAAGGTATCTTGCTCGACGTGCTCGCGGAACGCCGCGCGAGACTTCTGGAGAGGTTGACGTGACCACCACGGATATTCGCTGTCGGATGGACATCGAGGTTCTGCGCTTGGCGTGGAGGCCTGCCAGCGCGGGAGAACGGTTGGTCGTGGGAACATCCACCCGCGAAGGCGACACGTATTCCTTCCGCTACGACGGCGCGGATCTCGAAAAAGCCGTCCGGCTCGGATTCCAGGGCTACCCTGGCATGTCTGTCGACCACGCGCCCGTCTGGAACGGTCGTTCCATGGAAGCCTTCCGCGCCCGTCTTCCGCAGTCCAAGCGTCCAGATCGCGAGCATCTTCTCGGGCTTTGGGGCGTCGCGCCCGACGAATCCGATCCCTTCGTCCTGCTGGGCGCCACCGGTGGACGCCTGGTCACCGACGCCTTCGAGTTCTTGCCTGTCCTGCGTCCCCTCGCCGGGACCCGCTTCCTGACTCCGGTGGCCGGGTTCCGCTACTACGAAGGAGCTGTTTCGCTCCCCGGCATCCCTGCCGGAACCGCATTCCGGCCTGTGCCGGAACCCTCCAACGCCTTCGATCCACGCGCCGTGCGCCTGGAATTCCAAGGCCAGCTCGTGGGCTACCTCCGCAAGGTCGTCTCCGACGGCGCCCTCCGCGCACGCGAATCGGGTCTGGAGCTCGCCTGCACATTGGCTCGCGCGGCGACAGGATCCGGCCCGGACGACGTCGTGGTGGAGGTGCGCTTCCTCTGATCCTGGCGATGGCGCCCCGGCCCGCGATGCGCGGTCCGTCGGGCCCTATGCTTGCGGCACGCGGCCTCCTCGGCCGATGGCCTCTGGGGTCCGCGCCCCCGTTCCTCCGCTCCGGCGCGCGCGCCGGCGCGGCGGGGGTGACGGTCCCTGGCGCGATGGGCGATTTCTCCCTGGTCGACATGTAAACCAGGATGTAAACTGAAGGCATGCCACGCTCCCTACCCAGAGTGAAGCTGGACCGCTCCCCGTTGGTCCTGGTCCTCGTGCAAGCAAGGTTTTCGCCGCGAATGGACCTGGAGGAGAAGCTGCCTGCCTTCCGCAAAGCGTGCGAGGACCTGGGCTATCCGGTCTTCCGGCTTGGGCGGATCCGGACGGTGAATGTGGGAGGGGTCGGGCCGTCCGATACCGTGGATGCTGTGCGCTGGGATTTTCTCGATAGGAGCCAGCGCTGGAACATCATCCTGGCGCCGGAATTTTTGATGCTCCAGACCACCGAGTATCCCGTCTTCGAGGAATTCCTGGAGCGTTGGAGGCTTGTGCTCGAAGCCGCAAACTGCCTGGAGATTCCGGTGGTTGAACGGCTGGGCTTGCGCTACGTGGATCTGATCCAGCCAAAAGCCACGGAGCGGGTGTCCGATTACCTGGTCCCCGAGCTCTCCGGCTACGAGCCACAACCGGGGACAGGGCTCGAAAGGTCCTACCACACCGCGGCGATGGTGCTTCGCTCGACACACGGACAGATGCTCGTTCGCGTTTCGCCTGCACGGACACCCATTCCGCCTGACCTGGACGGAATCCATCTCAAGGGATTTCGTCAGCCGACCGACGGAGCGGTGTTCGTGGACTTCGATCATTCGACCTCGGAAATTTCCGCTTTCCATCCGGATGCCATCGTCGCCTCGACGGATGGATTGCACGATGCTGCCGACACTCTCTTTCGCGAGGTCACCACCGAGCACGCGATGGAGGCCTGGGGCAGAAGGGAGCTTCCATGAGCGTCGAAGAGATGTTCCGGGTCACAGGCACGAGCACGGTTGCAGCCGGAGCTCCGGTCTGGCCTCACCTGGATGGCACAGGTAGCTTGGTTCAGGTCCCCGAAATGGAGTGCGACCTCACGAGTCTGAAGTTGCAAGCGCACCCGGAAGCAGAGATTCTGGTCCGGTCCATCCAGGCAGGATTGGGGCTCACCATCGGACAAATCGCCCGCGCTCTGGGGAAGACTCGGCAGGCCGTGCACGGCTGGAAGCGCGGAGAATCCTTGGAAGACGCCAACCTCGCGAACTTGCGTGAGCTTGCGCGTTGGAGCGACGAGTGGACCAAGGGTTGGCCTTCTCGGCAACCGGACTCGACGTCCTGGACGGATGCGTTTCTCAAGTCGGTCGCCGAGGCTAGCGCCTTTTCGCAGGCGGGTCGCAGCCTATGGGCGACGTTCCTTGCCGAGCAAAGTGGGATCGCTGCTCGCCGGTCCAAGATTCCTTCGGTGGAGGAGATCGACCGCCAACTGGGATCGGCCCCATCCACCGGACTCCAAAAAGCCCAACGGCTTGCCGACAACATCCGATCCATGAGACGGGATGCTCGCCGAGGAGCCTGACCTGCGGCTGTCCCGGGCGTGGGTCCAGGGGGCTTTCCTCCCTCAAGATCTGCTGGGGAAACTTCTAGGAGAATGGGCGGATCGCCAAGTGGGAGTGGTCGTCAGTCACGACTGCGACCTCGCGAACGGATCACGGGAAAAAGAGCCGAAGTTCGAGTGGATCTTGGCCGAGATCGTGGGGGCGGTCAACGGAAGCTTCCTCAACGGCAGGAATTCCCGGAAGCTCCACTTCAAGGGTGTCGGTCCGAAAGGTGCCCATCTGTCGCTGAGCATGAACGATCGCCGGTTCGACGACCGCACGGCGCTTGTCGATCAGGAGCCTTCGGGCGTCCTGGAAGACAATTTCCGACGTATCCTGGCCGAGTGGATGGCCGGTCGGTACGATCGTTCAGGATTTCCCAATGCGTTCAATGCGCGGCGTTCCCGAAGGGCAAAGGAAATACGGGATTTGTTGAAGGGTCCTGGTAGCGCGGATCTGGAAGGCTTGTGGGTCGCCTTGGCCCCCGACGAGCAATCGAACGGGATGACCTCCTACGGCCGCATCGTTGCGGAGCTTGAGGAGGACGAACCCTACAAGATCGTGCTATGGGCGACCGTGAAGGACGGCATCGCGCCTCAGGCCCTCGATGCTGTCGAGGAACTGGTCGAGAAGGTCAGCGAGGAGCTGGGCCGTTGCGAGGGATTGGAGCTGCAACGGTCTCCGTTGATCGTTAGCGAGGCTGATTTTTCCCTCGCGCACCTGAGGCGCTTCCTGCGGATGGATGATTGGGACGATCTGAGCCGAAGCTGACGGGCGCCCCGGTCCGCGAGGCGCGGCCCGTCGGGCCCTATGCCTTCGGCACGCGGCTTCCTCGGCCGAAGGCCTGCGGGGTCCGCGCCCATGTGGGTTGCGGTCCCTGGCGCGAAGGGTTGCTGATCTTGCCTAGCCTTACTGGATCTGGTGGCATGACCGGGATTTGCAGGCCCAATGCTGGAGAGGCCCCGTCGGGCGTCTTTACGAAAGGTGTGGTGGGGGCATGGCAAGTTGAGGCGTTTTTGGGTCCCTACTACATGCCAAGTCCACTATTTTTCCCTCAGGTCCCCAGCACGGAGTTGCCTCATTGCAGGAAGGATTCCGGTTCGGATTGGCAAGGGTTTTCCACGTCAGGCATGAGGGCAGGCATTGACTCTTCGATTTCTGGATCTGTTCGCAGGAGCGGGAGGACTCTCGGAAGGCTTCATCCAAGCCGGATTCGAACCCGTCGCCCATGTGGAGATGGATCCGGCAGCGGTCTGCACGTTGAAAACACGTATGGCCTACCACCACCTTCGCAAGGCCGGCGATCTCGATCCTTACATCGCCTACCTGAGGCAGGAGTTGAGTCGACCCCAGTTCTATTCGAAGATACCCGGCAAGGTGATCCAGTCCGTCATCCATTCGGAAATCGGAGACGACACCCTTCCTGGCATTTTCGAACGGATCGATGCCCAACTTCACGGGAGGAAACTCGATCTGATCGTGGGGGGGCCTCCCTGCCAAGCCTACTCCATCGTGGGGAGGTCGCGGTCTCCCAACGGAATGATCGGCGACAGGCGAAACTACCTGTTTCTTTACTACGGCGAATTCCTGAAGAGGTACCAGCCGAAATACTTCGTCTTCGAAAACGTGACCGGGTTGCTGAACGCCAAGGATGTTGACAAAATCCGGTACCTCGACAAGATGCGTGCAGTTTTCAAGGAATGCGGTTACGAAACCGAGTTGGAAATCCTCAAGGCCGAGGAGCATGGAGTTCCGCAGTTCAGGACCCGCGTGATCCTGGTGGGCAAGAGGACCACGAAGGCCTTCGATTACCCCATGCCCGAAAAGGTCGCGAAACCCAGGTATGCATGGGATTTTCTTCAGGATTTTCCGGCCATCAAGGCGAACAGCGGAGATCCCTGGGGATGCACCCTGAAGCCGGACGCATTGAAGTTGTTGTCGAAGGACTGGATCCGCGACGATGAGGTTCCCGTGACCCATTTCTGGTCCCGACCCCAGCGAGAGGAAGACTTGGAGATCTACCGGATCGTGGTGGAGCACTGGGAAAAGCATCACGAGAGGCTGCGCTACGAGGAATTGCCGGCACATCTACGGTTCCATAAGAACACCACGGATTTCGCGGACCGATTCAAGGTCGTGGCCAAGTACGAGCCGTCGCATACGGTCGTAGCTCACATCGCACGTGACGGACACTACTACATCCATCCGGATAAAAAGCAGAACAGATCGCTCACCCCCCGCGAGGCGGCGAGGATCCAGACGTTTCCTGACAACTACCACTTCGAGAGCATGCTTCCGCCACCGAGTCGAACTCCTGCGTACAGGCAAATCGGGAATGCAGTGCCAGTGATGTTGGCGAGGAGAATTGCTGAACGATTAAATGAGGTATGGTAATGGTAAGTCCACGTTTTCGCACTAGAGCAAGGCTTCTCAATCAGCTTGGCGAGCAATTAATCAAAAACGAATCAATTGCCCTTCTTGAGCTAATAAAGAATTCTTATGATGCCGACGCCTCAAATTGCTTGATTGAAATGAAGTCGATTGAAGATCCGGATAATGGCGTGATAACAATATTGGATGACGGCAGCGGAATGGACTCCGACATCTTGGAAAAAATCTGGCTTGAAATTGGGACAAGCCACAAAGCGGAAGCCAAAGAAACAAATTCCCGCAGCGAAGTGCATCATCGAATTCCTCTTGGTGAAAAAGGGATTGGTCGACTAGGCGCCCATCGTCTTGGCAAGGAAATTGAGATAATTTCAAGGATGAAAGGACGCGCCGAATGCAGGCTCTTTATAAATTGGGATAAAATCAACACTTCACAATTTATCGAAGATCTTCCTGTAACCATTGAAGATCGGGAGCCAACAGAATTTAAAAATGCTTCAGGGACTCTAATAATAATCCGCAGACTGAAAGGAGAATGGACGCGAAGATCAGTTCGAGAATGTGCCAGAGCAGTCAACTCGCTTAACTCCCCATTTGATGAGGTCGGCGCCTTCAAGGCAAGCCTAAGCGTTCCTGGCTCTGATTGGCTAGAGGGGATCGCCACATTTCAAGATATCGAGCAATTCAAACTATTCTCTTTTGATGCCACAATTTCAGGTAACGAGATATCAAAATTTGCATATTCCTTTACGCCATTCCCTACTATGCCCCATCTCGCTCCTCGATCCCTCGGGCTAGATGACATAAAACCACTTCAAAGAATGGTTGGCGTCGACGACGGAAAGGAAATACACCTTGACCCAGATGAAATTGGGACGATCAATTTCAAAGGCGTTATATTTGACCTGAGCTCGAAAGTTTTAGCGGCGGGAGTTCAAGATAAAGCCGGATTAAAGGAATATTTGCGTGAAAATGGTGGTGTGCGAGTTTTTCGCGACAAAATGAGGGTTTGGGACTATGGAGAAAAAGGAAATGACTGGCTTGAGCTAGACATTCAGCGAGTTAACAAGCCATCATTCAAGCTAAGCAACAACTTGATACTAGGCGCAGTATATCTTGACAGCAGCAGCAGCTCTGGATTAATTGAGAAAGCTAATCGCGAAGGTTTTGTGTCAAATTCGCATTTTTCGTGTTTTGTGAAGGCATGCAAATTTTTAGTAGAACGCATTGAGCTTTTGCGCGAAAAGGACAAGGAATTGTTGCGCCTATATTATGGGGCATCAAGAAAGAGCGAGCCGGTATTGCATTCTCTTTCAGAAGTGAAGATTGTAGTAGATCGGCATGTTAAGGATAAATCTGCGCGTGAGGAGATAGCTCGGTATTTAGAACGGATTCAACAAGATTACGAAACGATAACCGCAAATTTGATTAAAAGTGCTGGTGCAGGCTTAAACCTCACGGTTGTTATTCATCAAATGCAAAAAATAATAAAAAACATCTTATCTGGAATCCGTGGGCGAGTGTCGCTTGAAAAATTAGAGGAGCAGGTGAAACAATTATCTGCATTGGTGGAAGGATATAGCATTCTTGTTCGGAAGAGCGAAATCAAGAGTCGAAATTTAGCCGGAGCCATCAAGGATGCATCATTCAATGCGAGCTTCAGGCTTGAGGATCACGGCGTTGATCTCGTTTTGCCTAAAAAAGAGCAAGTGATTAATGCGGTTTTTTCAGAGTCACACGTTGCTGCCGCGCTGCTAAATTTGTTTGATAATTCAATTTGGTGGCTAAAATACTCCAAAATTAAAACTCCAAAAATATACATTGATATCTCTGCCGAGATGCCGGGTTATCAGACAGTAATTTTTGCAGACAATGGGCCAGGATTTGCTATCCCGACAGAGCAATTATGCAAACCGTTTATTTCTGCAAAACCCGGCGGGATTGGAATAGGATTGCACCTGACTGGCGAGATCATGAATGCTCTTAAGGGGAAAATTTTATTTCCAGATTGGGGGGAGTTCGCAATCCCTGAGGAATACAAAGGAGGAGCGATTGTCGCTCTCGCCTTCAAAAAGGTGGCAAAATAAAATGATGCCAAATAATGGAAAAATCGTAATTATTGATGATCACATTGAAGAAGTGAGACCCTTATTCGATATACTTTCAAAAGCCGGATCTGGTTTTCTATATTTCGATGGCGATCCAAGTAGGCTTCCGTCAAGCCCTATTTTTGGAGTTAGAGTCATATTCCTTGATATTGAACTTGCACAATCAATAGGTGCAAGCACAAAAAATAAGGCATCAGCCCTAGCATCAAGACTTCGGATGATTTTGGGCGAAATGCCGAGTCCATATTTTATTGTTTTTTGGACCGGTCATAAAGAGGTCATTTCTGATGTGTTGAAGTATATTAAGAAATTCCCTCCACTTGGGTATGTTGAAATGAACAAGCCAAGTGCAAGAGATCTATCGGACGGAGCTTTCGACTTATCAACAATTGAGGAAGCTCTAAATAGCGCCTTAAATGAGTGTCAAGCATTCCAGTATTTTCTGCAATGGGAATCAGCGATATCACGATCAGGTTCTCAAGTTGTGGATCAGATGATTTCTATTGTCCCGAAAAAGAAACTTGCCAATGAGTGGTCAGTTGAATGTTTCAAAATTCTAGCTAACCTTTATAAGGTCCATTCGGGAGAAAAACAACTTTCTGTTGATCACAGCGAGAACACAATTGGCGCATCAGTTTTGCTTAACAAAACGCACGTCAGTATTTTGGATCGGGAAGTTCAAACGATATTCAAAAAAAAGAGCCATGCTCTTGTTGATCAATCTATATCCCAAGAAGTAGTGGCCAAATTAAATGCTCAGCTATCAATAGATCAGCATTCTTTTGAGCCGATCAAAAATGGATCTGTCCATTTCTCGCACTGCAGTACCAAAACAAAGAATGCGATTATCCGGGCTGTGTTTAACGAGGGGAAAGTGCCCAAAAGTGTGAAAGGTTGCAGTGTTGTGGTTGCGCCGCCATGTGATATAGCCCAAGCTAAGTTTTTGAAAGAAAATGATAAAATATTCCTTCGGTTACTTCATGGCTTGATTTTCCAAGCCCCAACAAAGAAAGAACTCAATCAATTAATCATTAAGTCTGAAAGTCAATTTCAACTTGGCCCATTTCTGCTTACGGGTAAGAAAAAACCGCAATATATGATTCTTCACTTCGGCTCACTTTCTTCGGTCTGGATTAGCAAGAGTAAAAGTAAGGCTCCAGCATTTTTGTTGACAGAGTCTCTGGCTGCTGATGTGCAATCGAAATTAGCAAATCATGCAAATAGGCTTGGCAATCATCTGCTGCCATTGGCGTGATTCGCTGGTATTGATTGTGACAAGTGCATGTGGAGAAAGTATTCATATTCATTGAATCGCTCTCGCAAAGGATATCTGGACTTTCATGCCCCCTTGATCAAAGCGAATGGCGAAAAATGCGGTATCAAATTTTCATACTCGAAATCTCCTCCCAGCATTCCGGCTTCTTCGCCCACTCGGAAATCATTCGGCCTTTGGCTGTAGTTTGTAACGCCCTGTCGACGACGGGGACGAGCGAGCGTATCCGCTCCTTCAACGCTGATGGGATATCCTGGTTGATCCAGATATTGTCGAAGTTGATGGCATCGGAGCTCGTCTTCGCCAGCAGGGAGACCAGATAAGCCACCACGTTCGCCTGGAACGCTGCGATCTGGGTGCGTCTCACGATGGTTTCGACTTGCCGGTAAAGAATCGCCTTGGCGATCGAGTGCTTGTAGTAGGTGGAGTCCGGGACCAAGTCGCCAATTTCCGACATGAACTTCTCGAAGTTCTTCTGGTTTCCCGTTCCGACCTGATGGGGCTTCTGGTTCCATGCGACCAGGTACTTGGCCAATTCGGTCTTGTTGACCCTGCGCGTGGTTGGGTAGCTGTCCTTGAGCGATTTAAGCTTCGCGGGAGTGGTGCCTTCCCTCAGCAGCAAGGTCTTGAAGCTTCCCGCAGCCCTCTCGTAGAACCACCGAGAGGTGCCATCGGAACAATAGACGGATTTCGAAAGTCTTTCCAGTTCGATGTGGAAGGTCTTGTTCGCCGCCAGATCGGATGCCTTGACGGCGGTCTGGCTATTGG
Organism: Fibrobacteria bacterium; assembly: GCA_035352895.1. Classification (GTDB taxonomy): domain Bacteria; phylum Fibrobacterota; class Fibrobacteria; order UBA5070; family UBA5070; genus UBA5070. The sequence continues at coordinate 38,876 of DAOPYN010000030.1, forward strand.
CGAATCGGGAGATGTCGGCGATGAGGTCCTCTTCGTCTTCGCCGACGCTGCTCTTGAGGACCACGATCTTCGCGGGAACGAACACCTTCCCGAGGTCTATTCCCGGCTCTTTGCGATGGGTGAAGTAGATGGATGCGGTGGTCTGCCCTCCATTCACGATCTGGATCCCTTTCAGTCCGACGATTCCCGAGCCACCTGCCTCGTTCTTCTCGAGGACGATCTCGTCGACAGTCAAGACGATCCCGTTGTTGTAGGCGATGAATCGCTCGGGGGCATCCCTGAGCGTGTCGCGGATCCCCCTGTTCACTTTGCCGGTCGAGCTGAGGAAGGATCGGACATTGGCTTCGAGGAGCCTCGGTCCGAATTTCTCGTAGATGAACCTCAATGCGTTGCCCGGGATCGCGGCCAAGGCGTAGTCGAACCCGGAATCGCCTCCGGAAACGTACACGCATGGGACAGAACCACCGGAAACTTCGCGGAAATCCACGATGACCTCGTCCCTCGGACGGCCTTCCGAACAGTGGTGGTAGAGCCGTTCGATATCCATGATCTCGAGCTTGATGGTCTTGCCATCGACGATCCTGTCCTGGAACCTCTTCGTCTTCGATTTGATGACGGAGTCTGTCAGCACGAAGATGCGAACCTGGTCCAGCTTGGGGAAAATATCCTTGAGAACGCAGGTGAAATCGTAGACGGGATCGCTCTTGTCCACCTTCGACTGCAGTCCCTTCTCCAGGCATTCCGCGAGGAACCTGAGACATTGCTCGGCGGATTTCTTCGCGTCCGACTCCGGTCGGATCTGGATCTCTTCGACACCTCCGTAGAGGCTCACGAACAGGTCGACTTGTTCGCCATCCTCGGAAAACGCGTACCCGCTGAGTTTCAAGGTCGCATTGCCGATCTTCCGCTCGAAATGGAGCTGTTCGGGGTCGTGGCAAAGTCCGTGCTCGGACATGTGCTCCATGGCGATTCCTGTGAACACTTCCTCTTCGAAGGGAAACGGATCGGCGCCTTCCAGGGTTCTCTGGTCGATCCGGTTGCGGACATCGGATTTCGTTTGTGTGAGAAATTCTTGAAGTTCCATCAGTTCGCTCCCAGGTGGTGCAATGCTTCCCGGATCTCCAGGTGTGGCCGGGAGATTCGCTCGAGATCGATCGTGTAGGAGGCATGGACGACCTCCAGAGGGACATTCTCTCTTGTCAGTTTCGGGAAGTCCTGGTCGACCTGGAACACCTGGCAGCGCTCCACCACGAACTTCCTGTGATACTTTTCCGAATGGCTTTCAAGGTATCCGGCCTTCATGAGTGCAAGACGAAATCTGACTTCCAAATGGATGCTGTGAGATAGGCTTGAGAATATGGCCGCCGCAAGATCGCCCAAGGTGTCTCCTTCGGGAGCTTGCTTCAGTCTGAGTGCGGCGAGGAATAGAGGCGATACCTGCGAGAAGTCCAGTTGAGCGAGGTTCGATATCCTTGCTGGAAACGCTCCTCCGGACAGGGAGCTCTTCACCTCGACCGCACCCGTTCCGATCTGGAAGTCCTGGTTACCGCCGAATGGACCTTTCCAGGATACGATGGCGATCAGGGGATCCAGCCCGAGATGAAGCATCCTCTGGAGAAAACCAAGTTCGCCTACCAAGCCGATTTCCTCGGAGGCGGAAAGGAGCCCGATTTCGTCTCGATCCATGAATTGCTGCCAGGCTTTGATCCGATCGATCAAATGGCTCGTCGCGCCTTTCACTGACTGGCTGGATGGATTCTGGATCCTGAGGAGGTTCAGCAGATCCAGGACCATCGCTTCGAAAATCGCTTGCTCTTTGTCGTCCAGCAAGGTGATCGCAACCCACACCAGGGAATCACCTTCGGGAAGGTCTTCGAGTTGCTCCAATCGGAAGCCATTCGCGCTGGGCAGCTTGGCAGGAGGCGGAAGCGAGGGGCGATGTGCGCCAACAAGAATGGCTCGCTCCCCATCGGGAAACCTGCGCGCAGCTCTGATGGGAAGGATCTGGTGTGAGTCGATGGAGATCGAACGCCAACCAGAAGTGCCTTCGGCTGAGGCTAGAGCGGACCAAGCGGACCGGAGCTCGTGGATTTCAATCGCCGAGGGCATATTCTTGCTCCCAGAGGATGTTGTTGACCAGATAGTCGACTTTGACGCTAGAATCGCTACCTGGAAAGCTTGCAGCGAAAGCGAGGATGGGAGTGGAGCCCTCTTCGAATCCAGCTTCGATGGGGTCAAGATGGTAGAGGAACAAAAGCCCCTTCTCCGGATGGCCAATGATCCCGGGAGCGCCGAAACCTCTGATCTCTCTTGCCGCTCGGCCGCTGGGTGCTGTAGGCTCGGAATCAGAGGGATTAGTAGACGGGTCTGTCCTCCATGTATCCAAGGTCAGTCTCATTGCAGCAATCCATTCATCCGACGTCAGGTCGATCGCTTCATCTCGAGGGGACATGAGTCTACCGATGGAATACCGATCGCTCCGCTCTTGATTCCTCTTCCGGCGAAGCAATCCGGGTTCGATGGCATCCGAGACCTTCGATCGAGCAGCGCTCTCCTTTCCGATGATGACGACCGTCCAATCGACGAGCTCGCCCGTTGCTGCCATCGAGGAAACGAAGGAAGCGAGTACGGTACTGTTCACGCGATACGCGTCTTGATGCGTGCGGTATTCCGTGAGGAATCGCACCACCAGGTCGGCGGGGACTCCTCGCCACAAGTAGCTTCCGGACCATTTTTCGGTTTTTGAGCCTCGCTCGCGCTTGGGGTCCTTCTCCGCAGGTTCTCCGAGACTGTCGATCAGCCTCTTTCCCGCATCGAAGTTCCATTGGATGTCGGTCGGATTGTTTCTTAGAGCGACCGTTTCGACAAGTTGACCACTGAAAGACAGTCGTAGCTTGTGCGAGTTCCGCATCTTGATCTTGGATGTGACCATCAAGACGGGGTGGGAGACGACCTTCAACCCGTAGTCCTTTGGAGTCCCACCGACGGCGACCATCAGATCGAACTCCTCCCGAAGCTCTTCGGAGGCGTCGGCGATGTGTCCAAACCATTCGGTCAGTTCCGGGGTCGTGTACAGGCGGCAAAGATCAAGGTAGCCCGGACGATATCCGAACCAGCGTCCCATTTGCATGAGTGTGTCGTACATGCGCGAGGCTCGCAGGAAGTAGCTCACGGACAGGCCTTCCAAGGTCAATCCACGCGCGAGCTTGTCGCCTCCGATGGCGACGACCTTCAATCCCGTCTTTTCGTTCGCCACGTAATCCAATGCGTCTTTTGCGGTGCCGTTGATCGTTTTCACGAGGATGTCCTCAAGAACGATCGGTAGGGCGGCCCAGATCTGGTCCCAAGTTTGAATGCAGCCAGAAGCATCACTCTGCTCGAGAGATGCCACTTGGTTCGAAGTGGGAACGAAATCGTTTTCCCAAGTCCCGCGAAGCCGGGCAATGACGGCTTGTTGATCGATTCCCCGGGAGATCCGTTGCTTCAGTCGGCGGAAGTGCTCCGATACCTGTTCCTCCACCTTGGCCTGCACCGCGTTGAAGCGGGTGACGTGGATCAGCATGGAGCTGTGCTGATTGCCTTGCCCACGAAGTTTGCGATCCGTTGTGGTCAGGAGAAAAGCATCCAAGGCATGGATCAAGGAGGGTGGAAGCAGGTCCTCCCCTTGGATCCTTGGCCTGAAATCCTTGTTGTGCTTCGCTGGCAACCAAGTTTCCGTGTCGTCGACCTCTCTGAGAAGCGGCAGTCCCGGGGTGCGGCCGTCCGAAGTCGACTTTCCGAACACCTTGGCCGGTCCGATATAGTTGGATGGAGCGGCGAGATTGATGATGAAGGACGCCGGGAAAAGGTCCGGGCCTTCGTCCCTGGTGGTGCCTTGGTCGTGGATGAATATGTTCGCGAATGGAGTGGCGGTGTAGCCGACATACGCCGAGCGCGAGAACGAGTTCAGGATCTTGCGGATCCGACTGTTGATCGCGGTTGGATTGTGCTCCTCGTCCGGGTTTCCTTCCGCATCGAACACTTGGAGACCAGTGTCCACGGAGGCTTGGTCGGCCTCGTCGTCGATGACGAGAAGAGGAAGATGCGTGACGATCTTCCTTCCCGTGCCTCGTTCGGTGGTTTGCGCGACATGATTGCGGATCCACTGGTAGAGTTGCTCGAGAATGGTCTTGTTCTTCTTCACCACGAACAGCCAAGGGGCTTCTTCCGGACGGATGCCCAGGTTGTTCGCCACCGCGGATTTGAAGTCTCCGGATTCAGTGCGGTTCGTCACGTAATTCGGGGGGCGGATGGTGGGGTCCAGAAGGAATTCACCGACTCCGATCGAGTTCCCAGGCTTGTTCGGAGTCGTCTCGTATCCAAGGAAGCCTTCATCCAGTCGGATCTGTGTTTGGGATCTCAGATTGTTGTGCAGCCCGGCGAGCACGATGATGATCTTGTATCCTGCATCCGCCGCCTTGTTGATCAGGCCGATGTAGTTGCCGGTTTTTCCCGACTGGACATGGCCGACCACCAGACCTCTTCGGTCCCATGGACCCTCGCGCCTCGGGTCCTCGAGCAATTCCAGGATCCTGTCGGTTGACGCGTCGAGGCCCTCGATCGCCGCCCATGACAATTTCCGCTCCTGCCAGTTCCTGTATCGCTCCCAGTACGCCCAGCCGTTCTTCCGCTCGGCATCCAACCAATCGACATGGCCCTCCATGTTCCGGAGGGTCGCATCCTTTCCGATCCAGACGCTGAATCGACGGATCAGTTCGGATTCCACCGATGACCTGTCGACGACCGCTTCCCAGGAAGGTCGCATCTTCAGCACGGAATCGACCGCTTCCCTGATGAGAGCCGGAGTGATCGATGCGCCTTGTCCCGCATCGATCAGGATTTCTTGAGCGATCTTGACGACTTTTTCCTGCGGCATGGGCGTCCTGTCTATCTGGCAACGGATGAATCGTCGAGGGAATCGACGAGGTCGGGGAAGGATTGGAATGGCTCGGTGCGCCGAAGCCGGTCCTTGGCGGCTTGAGCGGTGAGGCCCTTGAGTCGCACCATGTTCCGGAACATCGGCAGCATGACGGCGAGGATGTCCGCCGGATTCGCCTCTTGGAGACCGCTTTGGGGTGCTTCTCTCGATTCGGCGGTATCCAGCCAGATCCTCTGGACGGGAACGGTCTCTTCCAGGATCCGGAGGATCGATCTCAGTCGCGGTGACATCGCGCCCGCGTCTTCCAGCATCTGTTGTATCAGGGGATGCTCCAGGGAAATCCTGTACTTCGTGCCCGTTTTCGTGTGTGCGGCGACCCAGAGCGGAGCGATCGGTTGATTGGAAGTCCTGCCGGTCGGTGAACCACGGTACGCGAAGACCGAACGAGCTTGCCTTCTCGCCTGTTCGGCGATTTTTGTCAATTTCTCCCGCAAAGGAACCGGGGGGCGCGCGGTCGATTTACGGATATCGATCTTCCAGTCCTCGTCCATGTCGTTCTGCAGATCGATCCGAATGCGGGCCAGACGATGGGCCTCCTCCTTCGTCCAGGATTGCCCACGCCCCAGCCCAAGCCAACTTCCAGAGACCAGGAGTCGTCTGCCGCGATACACGTAGAAGCCTTGTTGGGCGGTCCATCCATCAGGGCCACCAGTCTTCTTGACGGCGGCCTCGTCCAAGCGATCCTTGTGGGGCAGCACAAAGAATTGAACCTCAACCTGGCTTCCCCGGAATGGAAGTCGTTCGATGGGGGAATGCTGGGTGGCAGGGTGGTCGGTCAGGAACGGATCCCATCCGGCGATTCTCCTGCCGTTGATCCGGATTCGAACCTCCCCGTCCTCAAGGTACCGATGAAAAACCATGGCCAAGTGCTGCTCGACCACGTCGATCAGGTCCAGGAAATGCTGCTGGGTGAAGCCTTCGGTGACAATCCGATCGAGCTTTTCCCAAACCACCAGGGTGCCGCTTCGAAGGTGTTTCAGGCGATCCAGAGCTTCCTTCGCTTCATCGCTTGCCCCTTCCTGCAGGATCCAGTCCTGACCTGTCCCGGATGCGAGGGCATCAAGATCCCATCTCAAGACGGAGCAATCGGTCTTCAGGCTGGCCACGGTCAAGGAGCGGCATTGGGAAAGGGAGGCGGTCTTCAGTCCCAAGCCAAATCGACCAAGATCCTGGGCTGCGCGTCTCTCCAGGGGATTCTTGCCGCCAAGCCGCATCGCTTGCTCCAGGGCTTGCTCGTCCATGCCAATGCCATCGTCGAGGATCTCCACGCGAGACTTCGAGTCTTCCCAAACGAACCTGATGTCGACCATCTTCGCTTGTGCTGCGATGCTGTTGTCGACGATATCGGCAATCGCTGTCGCGCAGGAATACCCTAGTCCTCGAAGTGCTTCAAGTAGGATGGAAGCCTTGGGGGGTGCGTGCCTGTTTCCAAGGCTCATTTTTCTTGTACCTCTGGAAGGAATGGGAGAAGAATGTCACGAACATCTCGGTTCTTTTTCAGCTTATTCAAAGACTTGTTGTGCAATTGACGAATGCGTTCCCTTGTCAATCGAAGTTCCCGACCGATCTCATCGTAAGTGAATTCTTTGGCGCAATCGATGCCATGGTACATTCGAAGGATCATGGCTTCCCGTTCGGTTAAATTGCCATCAATTATTTTTGAAAGCATTTTTACAAGCTCTTCGCCTTCGGATTCCAAATCTTGGCTTTCTCGGACCCCAATGGCTGCGGTGATTTCGCTTGTACTGAAATCTTCGTCAGATTCCATAAGGAGGTCTTCTAGTGATAATTCTTCCGATAGCTCGACTAATTTTTGCAGCTCCCTAGCTTCCTCCTTGAATTCTTCCATTGCCAAAACAGCATTGATGTCTCCTCCAGATGCAAGAAGGGTTCTCTGGAATTTACTGAGCAATGTTAGTTTGTTCGGTGGAATCCTGATGTTCTGTGCATTGTCCTGTATCGTTTTCTGGATTCGCTGGCGCATCCAGTGAACCGCATAAGAAATGAATTTTAACTCACGGCTGATGTCAAATTTGTCGATGGCGATCAAGATTCCAAAGACCGCTTCGCTTATTCGATCCTCAAGGCCAACGCCCTTGTTTTCTCTCGAGAAGGCTATGCCCCTCTGGTAGGCGAAACGCAAATTCGAAAGGATGATGCGCTCTCTTATCTCATGATTTCCAGGATCTAAGATCAGTTTTCCAAATAATGCTCTCTCCTCATCTCTTGTTATTGGGTGGCATTTTGATAGAGCTTTTTGAAAAAGCCCAATACTTGTCATTGGGTTTGAAAGTGTTGCCTCGATTAATTCATGGAAATCGCGATCCGAATTTGCCCAGCCGGTATTCGATTCACTCCAAGAATATCCATCGGAAAGGCAGCATTCAACAGCGAAGCCGCAGGCGTGGATGAGGTGCTCAATTTTTATAAAAGTGTCCTCGAAATGATCTTCGTCAATCTGGCCAGTTTGGAGGTGGTCGATGATTGTTGCAGGATCAATGACGCCAAATTGATCTGCAATATTGGCCAGAGAAATGGCAATTTTAAAAAGAGGTTTCTCAAGTCGAGCCGCGTCGACAAGGGACGGGAGGCAGATTTCAATGTCGTCCCAGCTGTCGTCGTGATCAATTGCAGACCATGTCTCGAGGATCGACTGTCGTTTTTCTGCCTCGATTGCGATTTCGATGTCCGAGTCCGGAAGAGATACTGACTCTTCGGAAATCCAAGCACTTTCCTCCTCAGGAATGTCATTTGCTGAAGCAAGCACTGCTTCGGGAGCCTTCTGCAATTTGAGGATGTTGGATCCATCGAGTTCAGCCACCAGATCAAGCGCCGAGATGCCTGCAGTGGACCTCAATCCTGGGTTTGCACCCCGTTCCAAGAGAAGGAGGCAAATGGGAAACTGCTTTGCCCTGAGTGCACAGAGGAGTATGGAATTTCCCTCCGCGTCCTGGAGATTCGGATCAAGACCATGGTCCAAGGCGGATCTCACCGTTTCCGTTGAACCAGCCTTTATGGCCATGCGGAGAAGCGGTGGCAGCATAGAGGAAAATTGCATCCAATAGTGGCTTTTGGCTGTTCGAGTGGTCTGAGGGGCATTCCCGGTTTTTACTCGTTTCCAAGATGACCGACACCCTATCGCCCTCCGCCCGTTCCGCCCTCATGTCCCGCATCCGGGGCAAGGACACGAAGCCGGAACTCGTGGTGCGGTCGCTGCTCCATCGGATGGGGTTCCGGTTCCGGTTGCATCGGCGCGATCTTCCCGGGTCGCCGGACATCGTGCTGCCTCGCCACTCCACGGTGGTCTTCGTCCACGGCTGCTTCTGGCACAGGCACCCGCGCTGCAAGGGCGCCACCACCCCCAAGAGCAATGCCGATTTCTGGCAAGACAAGTTCGCGGCGAACGTGGAGCGCGACAAGCGCAACCGGCGCGACCTCCGCGAATGGGCGGTGTCGCACCTCGCGCGTGGACCATCGGTTGTCACATGCGCCCTGATCGATGGGTCGGCGATGAATTCCACGAATAGACAAATCCCGTCATCGCGTTGAAGCCCCCGCGCCAGGGATGCCGGCCGCAAGGCCCGGGACCCCGGCCGCAGGCCGTGGCCCGGTCCTGTCCTGAGCCTGTCGAAGGGAGGCAGCCCGGCCCCGCCGTGGTCCAAAACCGTAGGGACGCAAAATCTTGCGTCCCTGAACGATGGCAACCGAACGGTTTTGGACCACGGCGGGGAGGCGCCCGGAATGGATCGAAATCGTTGTCGATCCGTACCCCTATCCGGTCAGGTGCAGAGGGACGTATCATGTTCGCAGCGGATTCTGATCAAGGGTGCGATGCCGCATTCCTGCGCAGACTTCCTGCCAAGACGGAAAATGTCACTCCGATGGTCTGAAGTATCCGAGGATCCCGGAAAGGTCCCTTACGCAGATTTGGATGTGGTTTCGCTCGCGGAATCCGGATCCAGGGTACAGTTCACCGCCCTCGAAGAAGACTCCGCGGACGGTCGTGCAACCAGATCGGCCGTCGGCTTTCCTCGTTTCGTGCACCAAAAATAGGCCCCATGCCCGAGCCAATCGTAAGTGTTCTCGCTGAAGCGAATGGCGGTTTTGCCCGAAAGGAGCGATTCCCCGATCTTCCGATCGCATCCGTGGTACCCGATGGCGATCGAATGGGCCGGAACGATCATTTACCGCGAGCTCTCCCGGAGTAGGGATAGGCCAAGTTGCCGCTGCGTGTGATGATCTTTGCGCCGATCAACACGCGCTGGATGGCACCCTTGTCCGTCTTGGCACGTTCCTTCAAATGCTCGAGAGCTTCGAGGTTCTCGCGCACCGCCTCGGACATGTTGCTGGATTTCGGGATGGCTGCCATGGATCGAAAGTACCATCCCACGTAGGGGAATCCAAATCCAAACGCCTTGTTGGCTCGAATGCCGCGTATCGAACGATGGTCCCAGGGCACGGCGGACCGATCCCACCCCAACCCACGTCCGGATGCCGCCCGGGCCCGATCAAGGTCGCATCCCATTCAGGCGCCGGTAGAAACGCCTCGCTCGACGTCGGCGAAGATCCTTGCAGCCTACGCCTACGCCACAGTTGTTTGCCGCGTTGTAGGGGCGATTCATGAATTGCCCCTACAACGGCGACATGTCCACCGGTTGGCGGGGGCCGCGCTCAGCCGACGATGCGCGACAGCACATCGGCCAAGAGGGTGGGTTGCGCGAGCATGGGGAGGTGTCCGGTTTCCAGCACCTCGATCCGGGATCCTCGCCTTGCGGCGATCCGACGTTGCAAGGCGGGCGCGACGCTGCGATCCCGACCGCAGACGATGTAGGAGCTGTCCACCTTGGTTTGTCGCGCGGACACGGGTTCGAGGAACAGGCCTCCCTGCTGCGGGCGGAAGCGTTCCACCAGCGTGGCGCACGACGATGCGTCCAGGTCGGCGGCCAGTTCGCGTTGGATCATGGCCGGGCTCGGGCGCAGCCCCTCGGGGTGGGTGCGAAACAAAACCCGCAGGATCAGGTTGGCCGCGAAGCCCCGCGTCGCGGCGAAGCTCTTTCCGGGAGCCGGGACCACGGTCGCAACGTGGACCACGTGGACAAGTCGCTCACCCAGCGAGGTCGCGAGCGCGGATTCCAGGACGCCGGCCAGCGAGTGCAGGACCAGGACCACGGGGCCGCGTTCGGGGAAGGAGGGGTCGGCGAGCAATGCGGCGGCGGCGCGTTGGGGATCCATGTCCGGACGATCCGAAGGGACCTCCAGCGCCACAGACGGGTACGGAAGGAGGGCGCGCGTGGATTCCCAGACCCACGGGCCCAGGCCTGCACCGTGCAGGAAGACGAGTTGGCTGGGATGGAGATGGGGATCGGGGGCGGACGCGGTCATGGTGCTCTCCTATGCCGGCGTGGCCTGTCCGCCGGGATGACGTTAGATCCCCAATCTGCGCGCTCCTTACTGCCAATGCGTGTCAGTAGATCGCCGACGGGAGGATCCCGATGGACTCCTTCCATCGCGAGAGAAAGGCGGCCCGCGAACCGGGGTATTTCCCGCCCGCGTCGGTCCATCCCTGGATGCGGTCCAGCCGGAAATGGCGGAAATCCCGACGCAGCTCGCACCAGGCCGCGAGGATCCGGGTGGTCTCGTAGAAGGCCAACGCCGCGGGCCAGACCACCCGCTCGGTCAAGACGCCTTTGGCGTCCCGGTATTCGAGCCGCAGGCGGCGTCTTTCCCGGATGGCTTCGCGGAGCCCGACCAGATCGAGAGGTTTTCCTTCCGGGGGAGCGGTCGGGGCGACGAAGAGCGCCGTGTGCTGGAGCATGGAGCGGAGATCGGCGGGAAGGACCGCATGGATGCGCTCGAACGCGTCCTGCGCGGCCTTGCCCAAGGATGGATCTGTCCGCTCGGCCACCCACCTCGCTCCCAGCAGGAGGGCTTCGAGCTCGCTTTCGGTGAACATGAGGGGCGGCAGCACGTAGCCCGCCTGGATCCGGTATCCCGTGCCCGCCTCGCCGTCGATGGTCGCGCCCTGCATGCGCAGCGCGTCGATGTCGCGGTAGATGGTCCGTACGCTCACCTCCGTGGCGGCGGCGAGTTCGGAAGCGGTCACGATCCCGCGACGACGACGCAGGATCTCCAGCAAGCGAAGCAAGCGGTCGGCTTTGGGCACGGCGAGTCTCCTTGCTGCCCAATATAAGGGCGGCGGTCGCGAGATCCGCGAGGATCCGCTCTACCCTTCGAACACGGAAAGCGCCGGGGGCAGGGAGCGGATCACCACGTTGCCGGCGGCGCTCAGGCCCACCAGCACGGCGCTGGCCACTTCCTCGCGGGTGGCTCCGGCGTCGCGGGCGAGGTTCGCGTGGAAGGGAACCCCGCTTTCCAGCCCCAGGGCGGCCAGCACCGCGAGGTAGGACAGGTGCGCGGTCTTGGCGTCCAGGGCGCTCGCCTGGCCCAGCGCCTGGGCCGCGGTCATCCAGGCGTGGGCGTGGGCGGGGGTCTCGCGCAGGAAGACCTGGAAGGAGTCGCTGACGGAAGTTGGCGTGGAGGTCATTTCGTTTCTCCGTTGGGATCAGGGTGGAGGGACACGCGCAGGAGGATGTGTTCTCCACGTTGGATGGAAACAAGGATGCGCGAAGTGGGTGACAACCCCTTGTCAGGGTTCTCGAGGAGACTTCCGGTAGGCCGTGCACGCGGCCTCCAATCGGCGACCGATCTCCTCGCGAAGCGAGGCCGGGGCGATCACCTCCACCTCCGGGGCCTGGCCGCACAGCCAGCGCACCAGCCAGCCGTCCACCGGCCAGCGAAGCTCGATCTCGCGGTGTTCGTTCCGATCTTCAGATGCTGGGGGCTGTCCCAGGAAGGAAAGGAGATCGTCCGAAGGACGGGTCAGGGCCAGTCGGATCGGTTCGGGGCTGGGGGACTCCTCCAGGGGATCGAACGGTGGCAGGTCGCGCAGACGCGCGAGCCGATCGAAGGTGTCCGCAAGAGTGGTCCACGAACCGATCCGCAACACCCGGAAGAGCCGGTACTGGCCGCGCAGACGGCACCACGCCTGCAGGTACCACACGCCTCCGGAATGCACCAGCCGCAGGGGTTCCACGACGCGTCGCGACGCGGAGCCCTCGCGGTCGCGGTAATCGATGGCGATGGCTTGCGCCAACCGGATGGCCTGGGCGCAGGCGCGCAGGAAGGGCTTGGCGGTTTCGGTGGTGGCGTGGTCCCACCGCAGTTCCATCACGCTTGTGGTCGAGTCTTCGGGAG